>JAYODE010000015.1:61519-70104 GCA_038106185.1 Gammaproteobacteria bacterium
GCCTCGAGGGCCGGCACAGCAGAATCCAACTCGCGAAAATCGTCCGCTGTCGCATAGATAAAAGTCTGACGCAGCGGCGTAGGTACGGCTATTTCGATATACAGAGGTCTGGTCATTGACTGAGGTCTGAGGCTATCTGGCTATTATGCCTGTTTTCTTTTGTTGAAGCCTGTCTAATGCTGAATGGGCTCGATCGTCAGGTGAGACAAATCCTTGCGGTTGCCTGGCTGAATTGCAATCTCACTTGCCATTAAAAATATCTCTGGTATGATTCGCACCCTTGCGAGAGTCAGGTAAAAAAAATGAAAGCAGATATTCATCCAGATTATAAAGCCATCAAAGCTGAATGCAGCTGTGGCAACGTGATCACAACCAGCTCTACTGTCTGTCAGGACCTCCATTTGGATGTCTGTTCACAATGCCATCCGTTTTATACCGGCAAGCAGAAGATTCTTGATACAGCGGGCAGAATCGACCGATTCAACAAGCGTTTTGGTGCTCGAGGTGGTGCTAAGTAAGGAAGAGATCGAAAAGGCGTGTTCGTGGCGCTGACATTGCTCTCAACCAGTAATAAGCCAAAACAAGGCGAGACTCGCCTTGCGGTCTAGATTAGGCGCCTGAACAGGCGCTTTTTTTTGGCAAAAAAACTGCTGGCTAAAGGCCCAAGGCCCAGCCAGGACATCCGTCATTCATCAAATATCTGCAGCATCAGGTGTAAAGGGTGTCGGCTCAGGCAGAAAAAGGCCGGTGATGGGTTAGAAAACCTGCAGCAGTTGTTGCGACTCCTTGGCGGTTTTTTCGGCAAGGGGAGGGGCCGGCGGTGGCGCTAGCTCTTCACGAAATATTTCAAAAATCCCGTTCGGATCCCCCGCTTCTGCTCGCAGCCCGGTGGTCGGATTGATCATTAAGGTGACCATGCGATTGGGTAATGCCAAATTGGTTGAATCGGCCTCTGCCGGCAGGGCTTCACCCATGTAGGCAATCCAGGTTTCAATGGGTGTGGTTGAGCCCCACTCTCTGGCCCCGACAGAACTGTTATCGTCAAATCCGGCCCAGGTTGTGGCAACCAGATCATGAGTAAATCCTGAAAACCAGATGTCGGCATCATTGGTGGTACCTGTCTTACCTTTGAGATCTTGCCTTTTCAACGCCTTGGTTGCCTTGGTGCCAGTTCCTCGGCGCATCACATCGCCAAGAATGCTATTCATGATGTAGGCGACTCGTGGCTCAATGATTTGTTTGGCAGGGGGCAGGTCGCCACAGTCGATAGTACAGACTGTTTCAGGCCGCGCAAAAAATATCGGGTCGGCATTGATCGAATCAATTTCAGTGATGAAATAGGGTTCGACTTTGTAGCCGCCATTAGCGAAGGCGGCATAGCCAGTCGCAACCTCCATCGGCGTCAGTGCAATAGTGCCGCCACCAAAGGCGAGTTGCACATTGACAGGAAAGTCACTGGTATCGAACCCAAAGCGCTTGACGTAATCAATAGCATTTTGAGGGCCGAAATCGAGAATGACCCTGAGTGATACCAGGTTAATGGAACGATAAAGGGCCTCGCGAAGACGAATATTGCCCTGAAACACATCGCCAGAGTTAGTCGGACGGTAGACTTCTTCCTGTTCGCCTCCCGGTAATACGACTGGCGCATCATTGTATATCGACGCAGCGGTCAGGCCATTTTCGAGTGCACCCGCGTAGAAAAAAGGTTTGAAATTAGAGCCGGGTTGCCGTCTTGCCTGGGTTGCGTGGTTAAATTGTTTCGAGTTGAAGTCATAGCCACCGACTAAGGCTCGAATAGCGCCATCCTTGGGGTCCAGAGAAACCAAAGCAGCTTGAATGTCCGGTACCTGACCCAGTTTCCAGGTGCCATCGACGGCCTGTTCGATTCTAATTAAATCGCCGACAGCGACCAGTTCCCTCGCAGTCGCTGGTACTGGACCTCTAGCATTGACGTTGATATAGGCGCGGGCCCAGCGCCAGCCATCCCGATGGATGGTAACCAGTCGAGTGTCTGCCCTGAGTACGTCAATTTCCTCTTCCCTTACTTCGGTAACGATACCTGGAGACTGATCACCACTGACCCTGGTTTTGGCGAGTGTGGCAAGCCAGTTAGCAGGATACCCATATTCCGGTGCTGCTAGATATTGGTCAGTACCCTGAATACGTTTGGCCTCTGGGCCACGATAGCCATGGCGGCGATCATATTCGTTCAGTTTCAGCGTGACCGCGTTTTCGGCGGCGAGCTGCATGCGGCTATCCAGGGTGGTGCGAACTATGTAACCCTCATTGTAGGCATTTCTGCCTAGTTGCTGAAGTAACTGCTTCCTGACCATTTCCGCAAGGTACAGTGCCGGCAGTTCTATAGTTCTGGCATAAACCTGGGCGGTGATGGGGGCCCTGGTTGCTGAAGTATAGTCATCGACGGTAATTGAGCCTTGCTCCAGCATTCTTCCTAGGACGAGGTTGCGCCTGGCTAAGGCTCGCTCAGGACCATTGATCGGATTGCCTGCCTCAGGTGCCTGCGGAATACCGGCAAGCATCGCCAGTTGGGCCAGATCAAGCTGATCGATCGTTTTGCCATAGTAGGTATTCGCCGCGGCCTGGATACCAAAGGCATGCTTGCCGAATGGAATGATATTCAGGTACAAGGCGAGAATCTCTTCTTTGGAAAGCGTCTGCTCAATCTTCAACGCCAGCAGCATTTCCTTGAATTTACGAATGAAACGCACTTCCGTGTCGCCGGAGATGTTTTTGACCAGCTGCATCGTAATGGTACTGGCGCCGGTACGGATTGCGCCTTTGTTGCGAACCAGCTGCCAGGATGCGTTGACGAGGGTAATCAGATCAATGCCACTGTGCTCAAAGAAGCGCTTGTCTTCTGTATCGAGCAGGGCGCTGATAAACAGCGGTGGTATCTCGTCGAAGGTCACAGGAATAAGTCTTTCACCAAACTCCTGAATCAACTTGCCATCGGCTGAGTAGATGCTTAAGGGTGCCCTGAGTTTAACGTTACGAAAGCTTTCTGCATCTGGAACTTGCGGGTTCAAGTACAGAAAGGCGGCCGCAAGAATCAAAAATGCGCCACTGACGCAGGCCGCGGAAGACCACAAAAGAAATGAACCGAGACGCCGCATAGCCTGAATTTCTAACCTCTAGTCTGATGATGCACGGTAGAGCGTGGGAAGTTCGCTACGCTGCATTATAAAGGTAATCAACAAAGATTGCAGAGATTGCAGAGATTGCAGAGATTGCAGAAATTGCAGAAATTGCAGAGAGCGCCGATGAATGAGCGCAATCGTGCCTCGAGGGTTGGTTGAGGTCAACTTGCAGCCATCGTGTTTCAGACGTATGGGCGTTGTGCCGGTATTGAGGGTGTTATCTAATCTTTATCGGTCAATCTCGATGTTAAGCCTATGCGCTAAAAAAGAAATCTTACTGAATTTTCACGGGAACTCATCATCGTGTTTAGTTTTTTTCGCAAGGGGCCGAACATTATGCTGGGGCTGGATATCAGTTCCACATCGGTCAAGCTGTTGGAGTTGAGCCGAGCAGGAGGTAAGTATCGCGTCGAGAGTTATGGCGTTGAACCTTTGCCGGAAAATGCAGTAGTCGAGAAGAACATCAGTGACGTTGCGGGTGTCGGGGAAGCCATTCAACGTTTGCTCGAGCGTGCCAAGACCAAGGTCAAGCTGGCCGCTGTTGCAGTTGCAGGTTCTGCTGTGATCACTCGAACTATCGAAATGCCAGCGAACTTGAGTGAGGACGAGCTTGAGGAAAACCTGCGCGCAGAGGCAGATCAGTACATTCCCTATCCCCTCGAGGAAGTTGCTCTGGATTTTGAGGTGAGAGGACCCTCACCACGAAGCGACGATCAAGTGGAAGTATTGCTGGCCGCCTGTCGACGGGAGAACGTCGAGATGCGCCAGGCAGCGCTAGAGATGGGTGGTCTGAAAGCCAAGGTCGTTGATATCGAAGCCCATTGCATGCAGCGAGCCTTCGATCTGGTGCGCGAGCAGTTTACGGGCGAAGCCGGCGAAGATCAGGTCATTGCGATTATCGATATTGGCGCGACGATGACCACGTTGAGCGTCTTGACCAATTCGGCGACGCCCTACACGCGAGAACAGCTCTTTGGCGGCAAGCAACTGACAGAAGAAATTCAGCGGCGCTATAGCTTATCGGTGGAAGAGGCTGGGCTTGCCAAGAAGCAAGGGGGATTGCCCGCTGATTATGAGACTGAAGTCTTGCAGCCATTCAAGGAAGCGGTCGTTCAACAGGTGACACGTAGCCTGCAATTCTTCTATTCATCAAGCACCCACGACGATGTCGATCATATCATTCTGGCCGGTGGCACCTCATCCATCCATGGGTTAGCAGATATGGTGGCCGCCAGGCTCGGAACACCTACCTCAATTGCCAACCCGTTTGTCAATATGACCCTGTCATCCAAGGTCAATGCCATAAACCTGAACAATGATGCGCCGGCAATGATGATCGCCTGCGGTTTGGCCATGCGGAGCTTCGACTGATGGCGCCGTCACAGGGCCGGAGGCTACAGAACCATGGCTGATATAAAAATTAATCTACTACCCTGGCGCGAGGAGCTTCGCGAGGAACGTAAACAGGAGTTCCTGAAGATATTGGTTGGCGTGCTGCTGCTGGCAGCGGCCATGATTTTCGGCGTTGATCGTTTCTACAATATCCAGATTGATAGCCAGCAAGCGCGTAACAATTATCTGAGTAAAGAAATCACGGTTCTCGAGGAACGAATCGATGAGATCAAAATGTTGCAACAAAAGCGCGACGAGTTATTGGCGAGAATGAAAGTGATTCAGGAGTTACAGGGTAATCGGCCGGTTATTGTTCGACTGTTTGATGAGATGGCGCGGCGCCTTGCTGATCGCGTGTACTTTACCAGCCTGTCGGTGCAGGGGAAATCGATCACCATCGATGGCGTGGCGGAGTCTAATAACCGCATATCGAGTCAATTGCGCAATTTTGATGAATCGGATTGGTTTGAGAAGCCAAATGTCACCGGTATCGTCGCTGACCCTGCCAATGGACCACAAGCCAGCAGATTCAAGTTGATGGTACAGCAGAGCACACCCAGCGCGACGGAGGTGGACTAGTCATGGCCGTCCAGGACCTGATCGAGAGTCTGAAGAGCTTTGATCCCAATGATCTGAGCGACCTTAACAGCATTGGCACATGGCCAGTCGCTGTGAAAGCGATTATCTGGGTGGTCGCCTTTATCGGCGCCCTGGTACTTGGTTATTTTGTTTTCGTGACGCCATTGCAGGACGAGCTCAGTAAAACCCAGGGGAAGGAAACCAGTTTGCGAGCAGATTTTGAAAAAAAGTATTTTGAATCGGCTCATCTGGAGAGCTATCGCCAGCAACAGAAAGAGATGGAAATGTCCTTTGAGACAATCCTACGACAGTTACCAAGCGACACGGAAATACCTGGCTTGATTGAGGATATTACTCTGGTGGGCCTGAAAAACGGTCTGAACTTTACCAGCATCGATTTGCGACCCGAACAGAAATATGAGTTCTATATCGAAAAGCCCATTCAGATTGTGGTCTCTGGCACTTACCACGAACTGGGCGCCTTTGTGAGTGACGTTGCTGACCTGTCGCGCATTGTGACCCTGCATGACTTTACCATTTTGCCAGAAGGAGCCGGAGCTCGCGGTTCGGCGGAAAGTGGCAGTGGTATTTTGCGGATGAACATCCTGGCGAAGACGTATCGTTATAATGATGAGCGTCGATGAGGCCCTCGATGAATAAACGGCGAAACCGAAAGACTAGTTGTAAAGAAGCGCTTAGTGCGGCGCTGAACAAAGGTTATCGTTGCGGCATGTTAGTCTCGTTAGTGGTGCTGGTCTCTGCCTGCTCGGCTGGTGACGAATATGCCGACATTAAGGCCTTTATTGACAATGTCAAAGCACAGCCGGTAGGAGGAATTCCACCACTGCCAGAGTTTGAGTCTTATCAAGCTTTCAGCTACAGCGCAGCAAACCGTCGTAGCCCATTTGAACCCCCCGTGATTGTTGTTCAGAAAAGCGAAGAGCAGAAACGGAATGTCGGCCTCAAGCCGCCTCAGGACCACGTAAAGCAATATTTAGAAAGATTCAATCTGTCAGCGCTGGCGATGGTTGGAACCCTCGAGCAGGAGGGAGAAACCTGGGCGCTGATTGAAGATAGTGATCGAAGTGTTCATCGAGTGCAGGTCGGGGACTACATGGGTAGCAGCTGGGGACAGGTCGAAAGTATCAACGACAATCGAATGGATATCACAGAAATTGTCAGTGATGGTGCTGGCGGGTGGCTACGCCGACCCAGGAGTATTGCGCTGAGAGGTCTCGTCGAATAATGACATTTGGAATCGAGCCATGACCTTATTACGACTATACGACGAGCGAGTACACGACAAGCGAGCCTTTTTGTGACCAGCAATTGCGAGGATTAATTGCGACCATTAACGGACGGACGGGAACCAACATGCTGACCAGACTCTTATTATTGATGTTGATGTGCCTGCCAACTGCGGTTGCAGCTGCCGTCACTTTAGATGGTATTGAGTTTTCGACTCTGCCCGGAGACAAGATTGAGATCCGTATGCATTTTGATGGTGTGCCCCCGATCCCCACTGGCTATACCATTGAACAGCCAGCGAGAATCGCCCTGGATTTAGTCGGGGTTAAAAATGGTCTGGATTCCAAATATCATCAATTGGGTAGCGGCAATGCACGCAGCGTCACTGTTATTGAAGCGGGTGAGCGGACTCGAGTCATCGTTGGCATGACTGAGCTTTCGCCTTATGCAACTCGCGTAGATGGCGACACTTTGGTACTACTGGTCGGTCAGATGGCAGCCGATGAACCGGCAAGTAGAATGCCGCGGGAACAATCGTCGCGGCCTGGATTACAGCGGCCAGTTGATTCATTGGCGACGGGATCACGTATTGAGGCCATTGACTTCAGGCGAGGAGCAGATGGAGAGGGTCGCGTGATTGTTAATCTATCGAATCCGGGTATCGGTGTGGATGTCACCAGTGAAGGGGGCAAGATAAGAGTCGAATTTACCGCGACTCAGATTCCTGCGGAGCTGCAGCGCCGCCTCGACGTGACTGATTTCGCGACGCCGGTGCTGGTCGTAGATGCCTTGCCAGAGTCCAATAATACGATCCTGATGATCGAGCCGACCGGTGACTACGACTACCTTGCTTACCAGGCGGATAACCTCTTCACATTAGAAGTCAAACCGCTCACAGCCTCTGATATGGCGTCCTCCATGGATCAGGCCTTTCGCTATCGCGGCGAAAAGCTGTCCCTGAACTTTCAGGACATCGAAATTCGATCAGTACTGCAACTCATCGCAGACTTCACAGACCTTAACCTTGTCGCCAGCGATACCGTCTCTGGTCGAATCACTCTGCGGCTGAAGAATGTGCCCTGGGATCAGGCCCTCGACATCATCATGAAAACCAAAGGCCTTGATAAACGTCAATTGGGTAACGTACTCATGGTGGCGCCAGCCGCTGAGCTCGCGGCTCGAGAAAAGTTGGAGCTGGAAAGTCTTCAGCAGATTTCTGAGTTGGCGCCTTTGCGGACTGAATTTATTGAAGTGAAATACGCTAAAGCCAGCGAAATCTATGCGCTGTTTAAAAGTGGCGAGGAAGGCGTTGCAGCTGGCGTAGTGTCGAGTCGTGGCAGCGTCATCGTTGATGAGCGCACCAACTCAATCATTTTGACGGAAACTGCTAACAAAATTAGCGAGTTTCGACTTGTCCTCGACAAGTTAGATGTGCCGGTCAGGCAAGTTCTAATTGAGGCGCGCATAGTGACTGCCAGTTCGAATTTCACAAAAAATCTTGGCGTCAGATGGGGGGCTGGTGGCTATGGCTCTGTGGGTACCTCGGCGATTCAGGCTGGCGCAAATCTGGACTCTCTGGAGACGATCAGAGGATCGTCTCTGACGGGCGCCGATCTGGCCTTGAGCAGTGCAGATTCTCTCGTTGTTGATCTGCCAGGCGGAGCGGGTAATTCCATCGCCCTGGGTATTCTAAGTAGCAAATATCTATTGGACCTGGAGCTGTCTGCCGCCGAAGTCAGCGGAGAAGGTGAGGTGGTCGCCAGGCCCAAGGTCATCACTGCCGACAAGCAAGCCGCGACCATTTCGCAGGGCCAACAGGTACCCTATCTGGAGCGAGCCGGTGGCGACACGGGTGCGGCTGGCGGCGCCACAGTGGCATTTATTGCGGCCGAACTGAAGCTCGATGTGACGCCCCAGATCACACCAGACGATCGCATCATTCTTGATCTGAACGTGACGCAGGATGAGGTCGGTGCTGCGCCGGTAGGTGGTGGAGCGCCTCCGATCAATACCAGTAATCTCACCACCAAGGTACTGGTAGATAACGGAGATACCATTGTCCTCGGTGGTGTATTCAAAACCTCGGAAACCAATACTATCAATAAAACGCCGTTTCTCGGTGATCTGCCTTATCTGGGGAGCTTGTTCAGAAGTACCAACCGCACGACGACAAAAACGGAATTACTGATTTTCATTACGCCGATC
>JAYODE010000016.1:0-18659 GCA_038106185.1 Gammaproteobacteria bacterium
CCATGACTGATTTTAACCTACCCAACTTCACGACTGACCTGACGGGCCAGGTAGCGCTGGTCACGGGCACTACCTCTGGGCTTGGCAAGCGCTTTGCTCAGGTGTTAGCCGCCTGCGGCGCCAGCGTCGCCGTTACCGGCAGGCGTGAAGAGCGTCTGATCGAGCTGGCGGACGAAATTAACGCCCAAGGCGGCAAGGCCTTTCCCGTGCGCCTCGATATGACAGATTCCGCCAGCATTGTCGCGGCGGTAGAAGCTGCTGAAGCCGCGTTGGGGACCATTACGATTCTCGTCAATAATGCGGGTATTCCCGATGCCCAGCGGGCCCACAAGATGTCAAACCAGCTGATCGATGACGTGTTTGACACCAATCTGCGAGGGCCTTATGTGATGAGCTGCGAGGTTGCTCGACGTTTGATTGCCAGCGGCAAACCCGGTCGAATGGTCAATATCTCATCTGTTGCGGCGTTTCATTACAGTGGTGGCGGTGCGGCATTGTATTCCATCACCAAGGCAGGCATTGCTCGCATGACCGAGGCCCTGGCGGTGGAGTGGGCAAGGTATCACATTAACGTGAACTGCATAGCACCCGGCGCTTTTTCTTCGGAGATGCTGGATGGCATGCTGGCACGGATCGGCGACATCAGCGAGAACTTTCCTCGCAAGCGCATTGGTCAACCGGCGCAAATGGACAGCACGCTGCTGTATCTGGTGTCACCTTCCTCTGAATGTGTCACCGGCACCGTTATCAAGGTAGACGACGGCCAGGGACCGCGCTGAACCAAGACCCCGGAATTGATTCAGGCGATCACTCCAGCCCGTGCCAGGGCCTGCATATCCTCGATAGACAGGCCCAGCTCGGACAGAATCTCCACTGTGTGCTGGCCGACTTCTGGCGAATGACGGCGCAGCGCATAGGGTGTCTTGCTGAAACGAGCCGGCGCTTTGGGTTGCTGCATGGTGCCACCACGAGGGTGCTCGCTAACCTCTATCAGGCCACTGGCCACGACCTGTGGGTCAGTACAGACCTGGCTTCGCTTGTTGGCTCGGCCGACAGGAATGTCATTTTGAGCAAGAATATCGATCAGCTGATCGGTAGTATAGGGTGACGTGTCGGCCCCAAGATGATGGGACACGACGGCGCCGTCAGCGGTTCGATTCACTTCATAATTGTCTGCCAGGTCGCCCGCGTATTCGATGTTCTCGCCGATAAAGCTATAGTTCCACATCAAATCTGGCCAGTTAAAGTAGAGACCGGCATCCAGCATGGAAACTCGAATGTGTTGACCGCCGGCTCCGCGCTCACGGGCCAACAGTGCCGCCGTGATACTCTGAGCCGCGGTCAGGGCGGTCACCTTGTCGTAGATAATACTGCGCACCATCGCTGGCGCAGCGCCACGTTCGGCCTGCGCATCGGTGGCGCCGGTCATACCCTGAATCACATAATCATAAACCTTCTGGTCGGCATAGGGCCCGGATTCGCCCATGCCATTGATAGAACAATAGATGAGATCGGGATTAATGATCTTCAGATCCTCATAACCGAGACCCAATTTTTCGATCTTGCCCGGCCGATAGTTTTGCAGGACCACGTCCGCGGTCTGCACCAGGATTCGAATTAAAGCGGCACCTTCTGGATGCTTGAGATTGATCGCCAGCGAGCGCTTATTGCGATTGATCATCGAAAAGATAGCACTGAGTCCGTTGCGCTGCGCGCCCAGATAGCGAATGCCATCGCCCCAGCCGGGCGCCTCAACTTTAATAACATCCGCCCCCTGATCCGCCAGCACGACGGCGGCCATGGGTCCCGAGACTACCCGCGACAGATCCAGGATGCGGAAACCCTGCAGAGCACCCTTGGATTCAGTCATGCTGGTTGTACCTCATATCAGGCGCCGACTGACGAGTGGAATCTTCGGTGACTTCAGCGCTGATACCTGTGTTACTTTCAGTTTTGATCGCAGTTTTGATAGCAGTTTTGAAACCCGTGTTGAAAACCGTGTTGAAAGCCGTGTTGAAAGCCGTGCACATCAGTCAGCACTCGGCTTTGTCGTGACACTCAAGATGCGACTATCCCAACAGAACGCCGCTGAAGGACAGAATCCACATGAACATGAGTAGCCCCCCTATTCCCAGGTGCGTACGGGATATCAAACCCTCTATCTCCAGTTGATCCGCATTGGCGCCAGAGCGCATGACCTTGAGCATGAGCAGATCAAACATCATGATGATAAATACGATCGGAGCCGTCGCTGGCACCATCGCACCCATCAACAGCTCCCAACCCCCTTCAGGATGCCACTGGGGTTCAGCAAAGGGCAATATCAAAATAAAAATGAGGGCCAGCAGATGCAATAGATTCCGCAGCACACCCATCGCCTTGACTCGTTCAAACATAGGATCCCTTTACAACCAATTTTCAGAGCCCTGATTACAACACGATTCGTGCGCTGGTAAAACAAATCCCGATACATCGACGCCAATTTCGGCAAAAACCTGTCACCGCTTTTATTCTGGCTATGATGGCCACGCCACAGTGTGTTTCAGCGCCCAGATCAACGCCGCTGAAACGGATATAAAAGCTGACCCACTAGCGTCGCTGGCACTGGACTTTGCGTGCCAAAGCCCTTTGGAGTTCGATGCGAGGGCATAGCATAGGTGCCGAACAGAATATCCCAGAGGGGCAATAAGCCGGCAAAGTTCTTGTCTCTAGCCTCGTCCTCGTTCGTATGATGCCAGCGGTGAAATCGTGGAGAGACAAGCACTTTTCGCAAAGGTCCCCAGTCCCAATCCAGATTGGCGTGAACCAGAATTGCCATCAGGGTCAAGACCGGTGTGATCGCGGCGACGGCCAGGGGCGCAAAGCCGAGGGCCACGACCGGCAGGGTGACAGTGAGGCGCATAATAACGTCATTTACCGGATGTAATCTGACCGATGACAGCCAGTCCAAATCTGTTGAGCTATGGTGTACCGCATGAAAATCCCACAGGCGCGCACCATGAAACCCGCGATGCATCCAGTAACCAATAAAGTCTCCCAGCACGAGTATCCCTATCGCCTGCTGCCAGTAGGGTAATCGAGACAGAGGGCCAAAGCCGTGTTTCACGGCTTCTATATCAAAAGCCCCATACACCAACAGAGCGATTGGCAGAATAGCCAGTGCGACAGCAACTTTCGTCATGGCTTTGGCGATGAAGGGCGTGAAGATCCAATAGGCGAGATCGGTCCAGAAACCACGCCGAAGCAGCGGTAATCGCTGGTCTTTTGAACGCAGTTGATTCAACAGCGAAAACACCGCAAACAGAACCAGGGTTCCGATTAAAAATCGTAGCGGGTCAGGAAACATAGCCAGATTCCAGGTTCATGCTTTCAGGTTCAGATTCAGATTCAGATTCTGATTCAGGCTTACGGCGCCAGTGCTCACTGTGCCTGAAAACTGTGCGTTCGTCATCAGACACGAGAGCAGCAGTTAAGGAGAAGATCACTGATTCAAACGGGTCTGACCATGGTGAATGAGCAAACTCAATCCAGCCAGCAAACATCCCATAAGCGCCAGGGTCCCATCGTCAAGGTTGATCTGTAACGCGCCCAGATCTGGCAAGGCAATCATCAGACCACCCAGACCCAGCATCAGCCGCAGCACTCGACTGGAGGTTAGCGGCCCTATTGCTAACAGATGACCCTGCATGGCCCCTGCTATCAGGGTAATGCCAAACAATACCTGACAGACGTGAATCAGGGTGGCCTGCCAGGGTCCGGCGAGAATCAGTGCCGGCTCAAGGACAAAGAAAAACGGAATACAATAGGTACTGGCCGCCAATCCCATGGCACGCAGGCCGGTTAACATGGGTTTGGCGCCGGCGATCGATGCGGCTGCAAAGGCGCCCAGCGCGACTGGCGGCGTGATAAAAGACAACATGCCCCAATAGAGGATGAACAAATGGACTGCCAAGGGGTTCAAGCCCCCCTTAATCAAGGCCGGTGCGAGAATGATGGCCAGAAAAATGTAAGCAGCCGTCACTGTCATGCCAATACCCAGCACGAAGCTGGTCGCCGCACCCATAAGGAGCAAAACCGCCAAGGAACCCCCGGCCAGAAACAACAATTCATTGACCAGGGTGCCAGACAGACCAGTCATAGACAGAGCACCAACGATCAAACCAACGCCGCTCAGGATCACCAGCAGCTCGATTAACAAAACGCCACTGGCACGCAAAAAAGCCAGCGCCTCTGGAAGTCGCCAGCGATGCTGTTTGGAGAATTGATTTAAAACTATCAGGCAGGCGGTCGCGAGCCAGGGTGCCAGGGCTTCACGCTGCATGACCAGGAGCAGAAAAATCAGCACGATAAATGCGCCCAGATAGTACCATCCCGCTTTCAAGGTGGCCGCCACCCGCGGTATCTCGAGATCAACAGCACCTTTTAGTTGATGCTTGGCGGCATACGCATCGATCTGCAGAAACAGTGCAATAAAATACAGCAATGCAGGTATCGCTGCTGCCAGCGCTACTTGGTAATAGGGCATTTCCAGAAACGTGGCCATCACGAAGGCCGTAGATCCCATGATGGGTGGCAACAGGACGCCCCCCGTTGACGCGCAAGCCTCAATGGCACCGGCAGTCTCATTGTCGATGCCACTCTTCTTCATGGCCGGTATCGTCAACTGTCCCGTCGTCAGCACATTGGTTATGACACTGCCACTCAGTGAGCCCATCAAACCACTGGCGACTATGGCGACTTTGGCCGGCCCACCCCTGACTCGGCCCAACATGGCAAAGGCCAGCTTGATAAAGAAGTCACCACCACCGGTATGCTGCAGGGCGACCCCAAAGACCAGAAAACCAATGACCAGGCTGGCAAAGGCTCGAAACGGTAAGCCAATCAGACTTTCGCTGCTCATCACATGATAAACGGCGGTATCTGTCAGCGAAGTTGCCATACCCTGCAGGGCGGTGGGCATCAGGTCTGCAATCAGCGGGTACAGAGAAAACAGCAGCACCAATACGAACAGGGAAGTACCGGCGATTCGGCGCACGGCCTCCAGAACCAGCACCCAGAGAGTAATACTGAGCAAACTACCCAGCTGAGGTGCACCAAACTCCCAGCCTTCGTCCAGCATGGTCTCGGCACTGAAGTACAACCAGCTGCAGATTAAAAACGCCAGTAGCGCCAGCAACAGATCAAGTGCAAACAGGTCAAACCGAGGATTGGATCTGTAAAGCAAAAAAGCAGGTGGCAACAGCAGCGCCATCAGCGCGTAATAGTAATGGGTTTCAACAGCGATGAGACCACTTAACAAGGGTGCGCCAAAGGCCCTGACATTATCCAGGGCGAGGATGGCTGCAAGGATACAGGCTAGCGCGACCAGCAGTCCCAAATTGCCCGTCAACGGGCGCAGCTTGCTCATTCGCGACCTGCCTGGTCGTGCCAGACCGGATCAAGCCCGGCCGCCTTCAGCCGCTGAGTGCGCAGATTTAACCACGCCTGCTGAAAGCCCGCCTCGTCTTTGACGTCGAGACTTAAGGCCTCTCCCCACGCGGCTTGCAGGACTTCCTGGCGGCGAATCAATTGAGCATTATGTTGACTCATCGCTTCAGTCCAGACGCCCAGGGACTGGTAGTAACGTACCGCGCCGGCATGCCAGGGGACCACCCAATCAAATTGCTGAGAGGCCAGCGCCCAGCCGATGGCACCCGGGTCGGCATCCTTGAAGGCGGGATAACCCTGATCAATCGCCTTAACCAGATTGTAGGCGAGGTCCTCATCCTGATTCGCCATGGAGATGAGGATAGGGTAAGGATAGGTCGCGCCCTCATGGGGATTAGCCACAGTAATCCCTGTTCCTCGGGTTGCGATATGCTTGGAAAAGTAAGGCGCCTTTGCCAGCAAGCGCTGCCAGCAAGCTGCATCCTTGTGAGGAATCACTGGCCAATAGATCCCCTGGGGCGAGGCCTCCAGTTTACGTGTCGGGCCAGACACGGTGGTCGCATAGGCGGCGTCAATTTGACCGTCTACGATGCCATTCCACATAGCGTCATAGCCCGGGTAGTCGACTCGAATCACATCCTCCCAGCCGACACCGCCACAGGCCATGATAGCTTCAATAGAGATATTCAGCGCCGGCGCGCCTCGCACCCAGGGAATTCGTTTACCCTTGAGCTGAGACCAATCGGTGATCCCTGACGCCGCCGAGACAGCGACGGACTGATTACTCAGACCATTTGACATCATCAGCACGCGCACTGGCTGAGGTCCCCAGTCAGCATCGGCGAATTGGAATACGCCCTCTTGCGCCAGATAGGTGGCCACGCCATTGGCAGAAAACTGAACTCGTCCGGTTTTAAGCGGCAGCAGCCGAGAAATATCGTTTTTGCCGGGAATGACCCGCAGTGTCACACCATGTTCATCCTTCAAGACCTTGCCGATGGCCACGGCCTGGTTATAACCCGTTGTCCCCAGATTATAGGCTGACCAAGCCAGGACGCGCGGTAACTGCACTTCACTGGCCTGCGCAGGCGCGGCAAACACCGCGAGGATCGCTAGCAGATGAAACCGGTACCTTTGAGAGTAAGAAAGACGACGCAGAAGACAGCAGATCAACACAGGACGGAACAACATAGAGACGGGTTCGATTGAAATTTTCCTCAGGTTAACTCAGTGGCTGGTTGGACGCCATGGGCGACAGAGCGGCTGCAAACCTTTATGGCTTGCGTGGGCGTGACTTATGAGTCAGAAGGGCTAAAAGCTGTTATTACAAGCTGTTATTACAAGCTGTTATTACAAGCTGATCTTAAAAAAGCGCCTTGCGTGCAGACAGATCAGAGCGAAACTAGCCGGGTTCTGACTCGGCACCAATTTCAGCCCGCAACAGACCACGAAAGGCGGTACGGGCGTTACTCTCGCCGCGAAGAACCTCATAGACCTCTCGAGCGATGGGCATCTCGATGCCATATTGGTCGGCCAGATCTATAACAGCAGGCGCGCTCTTGACGCCCTCGGCAACCATGAACATCTTATTGGTGATCTCGTCTATGCTTCTGCCCTGCCCCAACTCGTAGCCTACGGAACGATTTCGACTTTGTGGACTGGTACAGGTCGCGACCAGGTCCCCCATACCGGTCAGGCCAGCGAAGGTTTGCGCCTCGCCGCCCATCGCGACGCCCAACCGAGTGATCTCGGCCAAGCCACGCGTGATCACGGCCGACCGAGTGTTCTCACCGGCACCCTGGCCATCGCCCATCCCCGCGGCGATGGCGATGATATTTTTAAGCACGCCGCCTACTTCACAGCCGATCACATCATGGTTGGTATAGACTCGAAACAGACCGCAGTGAAAAATTTTCTGCACTTCTCGCATAATGACTCGATCTGTCATGGCAATGACGCTGGCGGCTGCATAGCCCGACATGATTTCACGGGCCAGGTTCGGCCCGGTGAGCACCCCCGCCGGATGGCCAGGCAAGACTTCATTAATGATTTCCGTCATCCGCATGCCAGTACTTAGCTCAAGTCCCTTGGTCAGGCTGATCACCGGCACCCAAGGGCGAATATGCTGCTTGACCTCTTCGAGCACTGGTCGAAAATTCTGCGAGGGAATACCCATGACGATGACGTCCATGGGCGCCACCGCAGCTTCTATGTCATTGGTGGCTATGACCTTGGCAGGGATTTTGGCGCCGGGCAGATAGCGTTCATTCGTGTGCTGCTCGTTAATTTCAAGCACTGTCGCCGGATCACGGGCCCAGAGGTGAATGGCAGCATTCCGGGCGATCAAGGCAGCCACCGTGGTTCCCCAGCTACCGCCACCCAACAAGCCCACTTTTAAGCCAATTGTCATAGTCTCAATCCCTCAATAGCCGTTCCGTCAGGACGAGCCTGGGTCATGAATCTGTCGTGACGGCCTAGAGCCCTCGCAGTCGATAAATGGCCCGCAGATCAATCGTCGCATAACAGGTGTCTTTATCCCGATCATACAATGCCACTTGGGCATCGACGAATTCATGACCCTTCTTGTTAAACAGGTCAGTAATCGCCATCTCCGCCACCAGCTCCGTATTCAGTGCGATAGGGGCATAGTTCTGCGATCGGGTCGCCATGTGGACCCAGGGATTCATATAGGCGTTGCGCGCCAGTATCCAGTTAGAACAACCCAACACGAAGGACATGTTCGCCCAACCACCGGCCTGCATCTGGTGTAGTTCAGGCAGTTGTGCCTCATTCTGCAAATAGGTGTGCATCTCATGTTCAGCCGTCCAGCGAAAACGCACGGCATGACAGCCGTTCTGCATCAGGCGCTGCATATTTTCACGGGTTGCTTGCGGCGCTCGAGTCTCGCGACTGGCCACAGGATCCCCTCGACGTCGCGGCGCTAACGGCGCCACCTGCGGCAAGCTGACCGTCGCTGTAGCGCTCACGGTGCCATCGGGTTTGAGTAAGCGAGCTGAGTAGCCGTCAGCCATGGCGTCCAGGATATCTATCTCAAAGGCCTCACCGTCATACAGGGGTGCGACCACCTTGACGTCGGCAGCACCGCCCTTCAACCAGTCAGCACCCCATTGCACGACGGCGGGATGACACAGGTACGCCGAGACGGTAACACCCGGCACCAGTCCGCCCGCAAAACCATAGTCTCGCGCGACCTTGTCACCGTGAATTTCGTTCTCAGAGTGTGGCACCTGGTTGAAGGCCAAGCCGCGCCAGTTTTCCGCCATGATCAAATCTCCTCAATGGACCCAGACGTTAATGCATCCTGTCGGCCAGACTAACTGATGACACCCTCAGTCAGCAATAAAGGCGTTTCGGCTGCGGTCCTTATGCACTCGAGTCGCATCGAAAACCGTGCCATTCATCGTGATATAGACGCCGAAGGTACAAGTTTGCACCGCCGCAAATGCCATCCCCAGATTGAACATGGCGTCTGTCTCTGCAAATCGGGCTGGCGACAAGGCACCCGTCAAAACAATCGTCTTGTGAGCTATATCCGCGAGCACTCGACCTGTTTCGGTCATGGTATCGGTGCCGTGGGTGATGACAATCTGCTGATTCGGCGCCGCCAGCACGGCAGCGCGAATCGCCAGTCGATCTGCATCAGTCAATTCAAGACTGTCTTTACGCAACACCTCGACCACTCGGTAGGCCTTCTTAACAACCGCTTGCTCAAGCAGGTCGCTGACCACCGAGTGCCCCACTTCAAAGCGGCTCATGGCGTCAAAATAGATTTTATCGAAGGTGCCACCGGTGGTCAGCACCAGAATCTCGTCGCTGTCTCGCATAGGCCACTCATCCTGTCAGTGCTGCATATTCTCCCATGAAACGAGCGCCGAAACCTCGATAGTTTACGTCCAGTAAGCCTAAGTGCCGGCCATGGGTTTCTGCTGCACTTTTGTCGAACTCAGCACCCATGAACCAGCCAACCAGCCGCTAGCTGGTGAACATACCGCCGGCAGGAAACAGAATCTGGCCGGCATAATAACTGGACGCATCGGTGGACAGAAACAAGGCCGTATTGGCAATTTCGGCGGGTTTGCCGTAGCGCGCCATGGGGGTCATGCTCATGGCCATCATATTGCCCTCGTTATCACTGCGAAGATTGGCCGTCATCGGCGTCTCGACAAAACCTGGTCCTATAGAGTTGACTCGAATCTCGTGTGGCATCAGCTCAAGGCTCAGCACCTTGGTCAGCATCTCAACGCCGGCTTTTGAGACGCAATAGTCAGCAGCACCCACCAAGGGTCGGCGAGCGGCAACCGAGGCAATATTGACAATCGTGCCTTTGACGCCGCCCTCGATCATGAGTCTGGCCATCACCTTATTGGTGAGCATCACGCCGGTCAGGTTGACCTCCAGCACCTTCAGCCAATTACTCAGCGGCTTGTTGATGACATGTCCCGCTTCAGGATCAGCATTCGGGTCCGCAACAGCACCTGGGGTGACACTGCCACTGGCGATACCTGCCGCCGCCACCACCGAATCCACTCGACCGAACTTGGCCAGGGTGGCTGCACCCAGGGCCTCCACGGCCGCTTCTGAGGTCACGTCAGTCTGCACAAAGATGACCTCTGCACCATAGTCTGCCTGCAAGCGAGCAACAGACTCGGCACCCTTATCCTCAAACAAATCCGCCAGCACCAACTTGGCGCCTTCTTCAGCGAAGCGGCAAGCACAGGCAAACCCAATGCCGCTGGTGCCGCCTGTGATCACCGCGACCTTATTTGTCATTTGTTTTTCAATCATTTGTTTTCCAGACATGCGCACTCCGTTTAGGCTTTCCGTGATGACATGACGCTAACACTGGTCTGACACCGAGACCAGCGCAATTTAATCCAGGATTTGACATTCAGGCCTTATCAATCCCATTATCGGGCTTGAGCAATGGGTGCCAAGCAGCTTTCTCACCATGAGACATCACCCGCAGCGCCGCAAATCGAGGAATGGCTAATGCTGAACAAATTTGACGACTATCCCATTCATCAGACGCCAGAACCCCTGGCGCAGCCTGCCAGCAGCGAACGCAACCAGTATGATCGTACCTGGTTCAATGGTTATTCTGCCGACGGCGCCTACTATTTTGGTATTGGCATGGCGATCTATCCGCACCGAGGGATTCTCGATTGTGCCTTCAGTGTGGTGGAGCGTGGCGGCCGCCAGCATTGTTTTTATGGATCAAGACGGGCACCCGTTGAGCGTTCTGAGATGCAGGTGGGGCCCTTCAAGATAGAGATTCTTGAGCCCATGCGCAAAACGCGAGTCACCCTTGATAGCAATCCCAGCGGTATTACCTGTGACCTGACCTTTTCGGCGCGAACCGCGGCGATCCAGGAAGGTCGCCAGACGCTCTGGGCAGGCGCTCGACGAGTCCTTGACTCAACACGTTTTGACCAGTTTGGTGAGTGGCAAGGACAGATCACCCATCCCGATGGTGGCATCAAGGTTGAGTCTAGTGTCTGTCACGGCACCAAAGACAGGTCCTGGGGCCACCGCGGCGTGGGTGAGCCTGAAACCGGCGGTGCACCTCAGACGCCAGGTGGCGCATTTTTTCTCTGGGCGCCGTTGTTTTGGGAGGACCATATTTCCCACGCGATTTTCTTTGATGGCATGCAGGGCCAGCCGCTTCACCGTGAGGCTTTGATCGCCCCCTTATACGCAACCCTCGCTGATGTGCCGGCAGTAGAGGACGGCAGAGTGGAGCGTATGGCCTATGTGCGCCATCGTGTGGCTTATCATCCAGGCACTCGCCTGGCAGCAGCCGCCGAGCTGGACTTTGAGAACCTTAAGGGTGCCACTCGAACTATTCGCCTGGAACCTATTCTGAAGTTTCAGATGAAGGGCCTCGGTTACTCTCACCCGACCTGGGGTCAGGGCATGTGGAAAGGTGAGTTGGAAGTTGGCGGCGAGAGTTTCGACCCTGCCAGTCTTGATCCACTGGCCCGCGAAAACCTGCATGTTCAGCAAGTAGTACGCGCCACAGATGGTACTCGTCAGGGCATAGGGGTTCTCGAGCAGGTCTGTATCGGCCCCTATGAACCGGGCGGTTTCAGCGCTTTTCTTGATGGCGCCAAATAGCAGCACTTGATGGCTCACGTGCTGGCTTAGCCAGCATGGATCCACCAGACCATCTCAGCTCAACGGCATCCATTAGACGATGGCACCGATATGCCGGTTCGGCTTTGAGTGGCGCCATTCTGCGAGCAGGGTTCTGAGCGCACTGACAAATGCCAAGGGCTGATCCAGAAACAGGTGATGCTGGGCCGAAGGAATGGCCACGAACGGCACTGACTCATCAAGCACCTTAAACATAAAGTCAGCAATATCCTGGGTAAACAGGTAACTGTCTTCACCATAGATCACGCCGACTCGGCACTGGAGACGCGCCAGATCTTTATGCAGGTCGGTGCCAAATTCAAACTTATTAAACATGGAATCATCGAACTTCCAGGTCCAGCCGTCCGCCACTTGCTTGATCGAATGGCGGCCAATGTAATCCAGAATGTATTCGTTCTCGCAACCCTGAGGCGGCATGAGACGAAATCTCGCCAGCGCTGAGTCAAAATCTTCATAGATGCGTTTACGTTTCAGTGGCGAGCTCTTCGGATCACGCTCCCATTGAAAGTCTGGCGGGCGCACGGCTGAGTCGACCAGCACAATACCACCCAGCCGATGACTGAATAGCAGGCCGGTTTTCAAGGTGATGTAGCCACCGAAGCTATGACCCACAATGATGGTATCGGCGCCAAATCCCGCATCATCAGCCACGGCATTGATCTGCGCCGCAAACGCCTCCGGGCTGTAGCCTTCGCTCGAACCGCTATCACCGGCCCCGGCCAGATCAATCGCGATGGCGCGGTAATGGTCAAGGAAAAACGGCGCAATAAACGACCACCAATGCGCATGAGCGCCGTTTCCGTGAACAAAGATCACGCCAGGCTTAGTTGCGTCGGTCCCCCAGCGCAGCGAATGAATGGCAACTCCGTCCACATCAATCGTTTTGTGTTCCGGGACTACCGCCAGGCTTTTTGAGAACCAGGCGGGTACCTTTTCTGCATTAGTCAACGGCATGTCCTCTTGAGAATGGGTGAAGATTTTACGTCAGACACTCACTCGACCCCAGAATGATTCAAGCGCTGATGCTTCGAGTATAGGGCGAATGGATAGGGGCGCCGAGCCTCGCCTCATGAGGAAACGCTCGCCTAACCGCTCGTCTAACCGCTCGCCTAACCGCTCGTCTAAAAAGGAAACAGTCTCAGAGCTCGGGCTCTTGCCACCAGGGAAAGGTCGGCGGCATATCGGTGGAGACTTTAGCATTGAGCACCGGCGGGCGTTTTTGCAGGAAAGCGTTCACGCCCTCACGTCCATCGCCCATGCTGGTGTAAAACATATTCAGACTTTCCTGACGATGAGCCGCCATCGGATGAGGCTGGGTCGACTCTCGATACAGGGTCTGACGAATCAGCGCGATGGAGACAGCTGACGTCGAGTCGACGTATTTATGGGCCAATTTACGGGCTTCGTTGAGCAATTCCTCCGGGGGATAGACGGCGCGCACAAGCCCGCCGCGCAAGGCTTCGGCGGCATCAAAAATCTCGGCGGAATAGAGCCAATCCAACGCCTGGGACATGCCGACTATTTTGGGCAAAAACCAGCTGGAACAGGCTTCATTGACGACGCCCAGCTTGGCAAAGACAAAGCCAAAACGGGCTTTTTCTGATGCCAGCCGCACATCCATCGCGAGCGTCATGGTGGCACCAATGCCGACTCCCACACCATTAATCGCGCCAATGATGGGCTTCTTGCAGTTGAACATGGCCAGGGTCACCACGCCACCCGTGTCCCGCACCACACCCGCGCCATCCAGATCGGGCCGCTGCGACTCATCCAGCCCAAAGACATTACCGCCGGGATGCAAATCCATGCCTGCACAAAAGGCCCTGCCGGCACCTGTGACCACAATCGCCCGGACCTCATCATCGTCACTGGCGGCGTTGAACGCCTGCACCAGTTCTTCAGCCATCGTCACACTGAACGCGTTCAGTACTGTCGGGCGATTCAATGTGAGCGTTAAAATATGGTCTTCGACGACATATTGCAGGGTCGAGTAGGACATGGCGTGTCTCCTTATCGGCTTTATAGGCTTTGCGCGCGTTGAAATGCCGGGCGCGCCATCAGACGGGCCAGATAGGCTTGCGTGTTGGGTTTATACTTTTCATCCAGACCCAACGAAATACCGAGAAATACCGCATAGCCCACCGCAATATCTGCCACAGTAAAGCGCTCGCCAAGCAGATAATCGCGTCCTTCCAGGGCCATTTCTACGGACCGCAGGCGCGAGTAATACCACTGGGTATAATCCGCAACAACCTGTGGTATTCGCCGTTCTTGGGGTTCCAGGCGGGTATAGCGCAATACCAGCGTTTGAGGAAAGGTTAAGGTGGCGTCACTTCGATATAACCAGTTCAGATACTCACCATATTGCGGATGAGAGACATCAAGGGCCAGCTCAGTCGGGCCATATTTTTCTGCCAAGTATTGGCACATGGCTGACGACTCAGTCAGGGTGACGTCGCCGTCTACCAGCGTCGGCACGGTTCCCATCGGATTGATATCCAGATAGCCGGGATAGGTTAAACGTGGCGGGAATTGCATATTCACCAGCTCGTAATCCAGCCCCATCTCCTCCAGAGCCCACAGGGCACGTAACGATCGTGCGTCTTTACAATGATATAGCTTCATGGTTTCACACCTGACTTTTGCTTGAGAATCTCCTACGAGAATCTAATTTGGTATTTTAAGTTAAGAATCCTGTCGCTGGGGTTTTAGGCTCCACCACTGACGGTAATTCTCTGGTCAGTGATATAGCGCCCATCCGCTGAGCACAAATGCGCGACCGTCGCCGCGATATCTTCAGGGGTGCAGACAAAACCGAACGGCATGTTAGCATCCAGCTGGCGCATGTCGTCAGGTCCTGGCAACAGGCTTACCAGCTTACGACCCATGTCGGTATCCACCAGTCCGGGGGCAACAATATTGACCCTGATGCCGTGTGCCTTTTCTTCTTTCGCCAAGGTATGGGCCAGCGCTTCCATACCCGCCTTACCCACACTGTAGAGACCCATATTGGCGCCCATACTCTGTGCGGCAATGGAAGAAATCATGATGACATCACCCCGTTCCGCTAAGCGCATATGCGGAATCAGGGCCCGAGACATATAAACAGGCCCCCACAGATTGGCGCCGAGTAACAGTTGCCATTGGGCAATGCTGGCATCCACCACTGTCGGTCGATTCACGGCTGACGAGCCGATGCCGGCGTTGTTCACCAAAATATCGATTTGGCCAAACTCCTCAATCGCCGCGGCACACATCGCCTCGCAAGCGCTTTGATCGGCAACATCTGCCTGATAAATCGCCGCTTTACCGCCGGCCTCGCGGACCAGATTTGCCACCTCTTCAGCCGCAGCCTGGCTGGCCGCATAATTGATGGCGACGTTTGCGCCTTCAGCCGCAAACCTGAGCGCTATAGCCCTGCCTATGCCGCGACTGCCGCCTGTGATCAATGCCGTTCTACCCACCAGCTTGCCCATACCTTGCTCCTTCTTTTCGCCGTTGCAACCGCTCGCCAGAATAACCCAGACAGCAGGCCAGCGCACCGGTTGTCGCACTGAGCACCCATCAGCGTGAGCCAGACCAAGCCTTCAGTGGCGGTGATGTCTCTCGCCGCTCGCGACTTATTCGCCAGGCTATCCCATTGTATTTATTGACCTTAATCCCGTTAATTCGCGCGTCGACCTGACCGCTCGTCGGAATAATGGAGAAATCTTCACTTTTCAGTTAAGCTGCCTCGAGCTCACTGCAAACTGGCTCAGGGGAAAAGCCTATGTCGCCCAAACCACTGCTCGTGTGTTCCGCCATTTGTTTAGCCACTCTTATCTTCGGTATTTTGCCGGCCACTCAAACGCCAACCGCCATTCCTGAGTCTGCCTCTCGACACTCGATTGAAAATTCTGCCGCCCGCTCAACGCTCGACACGCTACCTGTGGTCACGCCCTACCACCCGAGACCCGTTCTATTGGGCCGCGGGAGCGATTACAGGCCACCCGACTTTGCTCAGGATCGAGATATACTCGAAAAGAAACAGGCATTTTATGCCTATTTGATACCAAAAATAGACCAGGCGAATCGAGAAATTACGCGAGAGCGGCAATGGTTATTGAACTTTAAAAACCGCATCGAACGTAGCCGCAGGCTGCAGTCGGAAAAACCACAGAGGCCAGACTCAACTGCAGGGGCGACTCATGCAGCCTCTCAACGCGTCGATGTCAGCTTTGACACTGAAGAGCTGACAGCGCTGGCGCGCTTGGGCAAACGGTATAACCTGGCAGTCGATACGCATCATTTTGACGGGCTAGACGCCCAGCTTCAGCAACTGCTGCTGCGGGTTGATGTGGTGCCCGCGTCTCTGGTGCTCGCCCAGGCGGCAAAAGAATCTGGTTGGGGATCCTCGCGTTTTGCTCGAGAAGGCAACAACTTTTTTGGCATCTGGTGCTTTTCCCCAGGCTGTGGCATGACGCCTGAACGCCGTGATGCCGGCCGTCGCCACGAAGTCGCGATGTTCGATACCGTGGAGGAAAGTGTGCGTTACTACCTTAGAACCATTAACAGCCACGCCGCCTATGTTCAGCTTCGGCAGATTCGTGCGGCTGCACGCAATAACAACCAGCCCTTTGGCGGCGAGCAGCTGGCCCCTGGATTATTGCGCTATTCCGAGCGTGGTTTGATGTATGTGAACGAAATTCAGTCCATGATTCGCACAAACCGACTTCAGCGATTTACTCGGCAATACAGTGTCTAGGGTCTTCGATCTAGAAGCTTCGGTCTAGGCGCTTCGGTCTAGGCGCTTCGATCGCGGCGCTTCGAAAGCGCAAAAGCCCGTCTTCGACAGACCCCACCCTCTGTGGAACGCGCTTTGTTACCGCCAGCTACCGATCTTCTCAGGTCTGGTTGATTACCAGACCGGCGCCTGCGACCGCGCGGCAAATATGAATATCTGCCTGCAGACCAGTCGCCGCGAAATAGCCTTGAGTGACCTGTGTAACCACAGCTTGCACCAGGTGCTTTGGTACCAGCGCGACGACACAACCGCCAAAGCCCCCGCCGGTCATGCGCACGCCACCCGCCTCGCCCACCGCGCTTTTAATGAGCGCCACCAGCTGATCGATGGGCGCTACCGTGATTTCAAAGTCATCTCGCATAGATGCATGGGAGTCTGCCATCAGTTTCGCCATGGTCTGCAGATCACCGCCATTCATCGCTGCTTCGGCCAGCAGTACGCGAGCATTCTCGGTCACAACATGTCGAGCTCGGCGCCGAACCAGCGGCGCCAGCTTCGAGTCCTGCGCCGCAAAGGCAGCAACACTGACGGCACGTAACTGGTCGACACCCAGTTGTTCTGCGGCCGCTTCACACTGCTGTCGACGGCTATTGTATTCGCTGTCTACCAGCCCACGACGAACATTAGAATTGACGATCAAGACCTGCGTGTCCGCTGGCAATGCAACAGGTCTGGCGTCCAGCGTCTGACAGTCTATGAGCAGCGCGCATTCATTCAGCGCCATAGCGGAAATATATTGATCCATAATGCCACACTGGCAGCCAACAAATTCATTCTCGGCGGCTTGACCCAACAGCGCCAGATCAAGCATTGATGCCGGCCATGCAAACAAGGTCTTGAATGCCAGCGCCAGCGCCATCTCCAATGACGCAGAGGAACTCAAGCCGGCGCCCTGGGGCACATTACCGGTAACAACAATATCCACACCCGCCAAGGGATAACCACGGGCCTTGGCACAGTGGATCAGGCCTCGGACATAATTGACCCAGTCTCGTTCCTCATCTCTGACCTGTGGTGCCTGAACATCAAACTCATCGACCTGATCATAATCCACCGCAACGACTCGCAGCCGATTGTCTGTTCGAGGCGCCGCGCTGACTACCGTGTAGTAATCGATCGCACAAGGCAGCACAAATCCGCCATTATAATCTGTATGCTCTCCGATCAGATTGACTCGACCTGGAGCCTGCACCGTCAGGCTTGACGGGTATCCGAAATGGTTGGCAAAGCGCTGTTCAGCAATCGTGACCAGGGTTTTCATGGGTTACCTTTTTTGGCTGTAATGTTGATCACTCTGATCCCTGAGTCGGGCCGCCGCTTGTTCTGGCGTCAGGTCACGCTGCGCCTCTGCCAACATTTCATAGCCAACCATAAATTTCTTCACCGACGCCGAACGCAGCAATGGCGGAAAGAAATGTCCATGAAGTTGCCACGCCGAATGATCTTCCTGCGTAAAGGGCGCGCCATGCCAGCCCATAGAATAGGGAAAAGCGCACTGAAACAAATTGTCATACCGAGTGGTTAGTTGTTTGATGACCGTCGCCAGATCTTGCCGTTGGGCCTGATTCAGCTGCGGCAGCTGCTGCACCGAAAACAGGGGGAGCAGCAGGGTTTCGAATGGCCAGGCCGCCCAAAACGGCACGACAGCCAGCCAATATGCCGATTGCACGACAACCCGCTCCGCCAGATCGACCTCACGTCGCGCATAGTCCAACAACAGGGATCCCCCCTGTTCTCGCGCGTACTTAAGTTGTTGAGTCTGTTCTTTTTCAACCTCAGTGGGAATAAAGCTGTTCGCCCAGACCTGCCCATGTGGGTGTGGATTCGAACAACCCATCACCGCACCTTTGTTTTCAAATACCTGAACCCACGGGTAATCCTGACCCAGGACTTGAGTCTGCTCACACCAGGCATCGACCACTCGTTCCAGGTTTTCCTGACTTAGCTCCGGCAAGGATTTACTGTGATCCTTTGAAAAGCAAATCACTCGACTGACACCGCTGGCAGCCGCCATTCGAAACAAGGGGTCGGCAGACTCGATCACCGGCGAGTCTGCAAGCAGTGCGGGGAAATCATTATCAAAGACAAATATCTGGTCAAAATGCGGATTCTGAGCCCCTGTGACACGGGTATTACCGGGGCACAGAAAACACGCCGGGTCATAGGCCGGTGCACTGACGAAGCGGGTCTCTTCCTGCTGACCCAGCCAGGGCCTTTGCGCCCTGTGAGGAGACACCAGCAACCAGTCGCCCGTGAGCGGATTGTAGCGTCGATG
>JAYODE010000016.1:18759-33406 GCA_038106185.1 Gammaproteobacteria bacterium
CGTTTGCTGTTCGCATTGCGGCCGGGAAAGACCGATAATACCGAATCTTCACTGACATTAGCAGTCTGGTTCGACTTTATGCTGACGCCTACCGACAACACGCCACCCATTGATGCGCCGCTCTGGCAGCCTTCGGCGAGCCGAATCAAAGCATCACAGCTGATGCAGTTCCAGCAAGGGCTTGGCATGCCTGATCTGAGTTATTCGGCATTTCATGAGTGGTCAGTACTGCAGCCAGGGTTGTTCTGGAACGCCGTTTGGGACTATGCCGGCATCATCGGCAGCAAAGGCGTTGATGACTCGAGTTCACCTCGTGTGCTGATCCACTCGACAAAGATGCCAGGCGCACAATTTTTTCCCGACGCACGTTTAAACTTCGCCGAAAATTTGCTGCGCGACCAGGCAGATGGCATTGCCTTGATCAGCCGCCTTGAAACTGGCCGGCGTCGGCAAATCAGCCATGCTGAGCTGCGCCAACAAGTCGCCAGCCTGGCCAATGCGCTGCGCACCCTGGGCATCGAGCCTGGCGATCGAGTCGCCGCTTTGCTACCCAATATCATAGAAACTGTGGTGATCATGTTGGCGACGACGAGCTTAGGGGCTGTCTTTACCTCCTGCTCTCCTGACTTTGGCGAGAACGGTGTGTTTGACCGCTTCAGCCAGACTACGCCAAAGATTCTGTTTGCCGCAGACGGATACTTCTACAACGGCAGAACCATCGACAGTCGCGCCATCGCGGTGGCGTTGGGCGAGCGTATCGACGCCATTCAACAGGTCATCATGATCAAGGTGATCGGCCAGGACTCGGTTGACTTTCCATTGCCTGACAACTGTCAGGACTACGAAGCTGTACTTCAAGAATTCGCTACGAAGAATTTAACTTTCAATCGGGTCGGCTTTAATGATCCGTTATACATCCTGTATTCCTCCGGCACCACTGGTACACCAAAATGCATAGTTCACGGTGTTGGCGGTACCCTTCTGCAGCATATGAAGGAACATAAACTGCATGTCGATCTGCGATCAGGTGATCGGCTGTTTTATTACACCACTTGTGGCTGGATGATGTGGAACTGGCTGATCAGCGGCCTGGCGAGTGGTGCGACCCTAGTGCTCTACGACGGTTCACCCACCGCACCCAGTGTGACGAGTCTCTGGGATCTGGCTGAAGAAGAGGAGATCTCGGTATTTGGCACCAGCGCTCGCTACTTAGCCAGCTTGGAGAAGCTTAACTTCAAACCAGCCGATCATTACGCACTGCCAAAACTGCAGACGATCTTATCTACCGGATCACCCTTGTCGGCTGAAAGCTTTCGTTACGTTTATAGGAATATCAAAGCCGACGTCTGTCTGGCGTCTATCTCGGGAGGTACCGACATTATCTCCTGTTTTGCTTTGGGTAACGTTTGCCTGCCCGTCTATGCGGGGGAACTGCAATGCGCTGGCCTGGGCATGGACGTTGATGTCGTGAACGAAAAGGCCGAACCCATTCGTGGCGAAAAAGGTGAATTGGTCTGCCGGCTGCCCTTTCTCGCCATGCCGACCGGATTCTGGCAGGACCCTCAAGGGGAAAAATATCACGCGGCTTACTTCGAGCGATTTCCCGGACTCTGGGCTCAAGGCGATTATGCCGAGAAGACTTTCCACCAGGGCTTTATCATTCACGGCCGGTCTGATGCTGTGCTGAACCCTGGCGGGGTCAGGATTGGTACTGCCGAAATTTATCGTCAGGTAGAAAGGGTTCCACAGGTCCTGGACGCCCTGTGTGTTGGCCAACAATGGCAAGGCGATATCAGGATTATTCTCTTTGTTGTACTGAGACCCGGCGTGAGCCTTGACTCAACCCTAAAGCAACACATAGCGTCGGTCATTCGCACCCATGCGACCCCTCGACATGTGCCAGCAAAAATCCTTCAGGTGGCAGATATACCCAGAACCATATCTGGCAAGATCGTTGAATTGGCTGTGCGTAATGTGATTCATGGACTGCCTGTCACAAATACGGATGCTCTCGCCAATCCGCAGACGCTTAAGTACTTTCAGGATCTGGACGAACTCAAGCAATAACGCGACTCAGGCCTGACGAGCCTGGACTCACTCGCTGACTGCATCTTTTTATTCGCCCGAGCCGAGTTTTTATTACTGATGTTTCGATTGCTGGGCTATCGATTGCTGGGCTTTCGATTGCTGGGCTTTGAATTGCTGGGCTTTCGATTACTGGGCTATCGATTGTTGGGCTATCGATCGTTGGGCTTTGGATTGCTGGGATTTAAGGCGCGGCTCGAGCATATTCCAGCGGCCAATTCCCGGCACCTGATATTCCAGCACCTTATATTCCAGCACCTTATATTCCAGCACCTTAATATGCCAGCGCCATAACCCCCAGTGCCTTAAGTGATACATATCAAGGCATTCACCACTGCAGTTTCCAATAATAGGCAGGTCTTTCGTTCACCACCAAGCTGTTCAACAACAAGCTATTCAACAACAAGCTGTTCAACAACAAGCTGTTCAACAACAGGCTATTCAACAACAGGCTATTCAACAACAGGCTATTCACCAACAAGCTATTCAACAACAGGCTATTCACCAACAAGCTTTTCACCACTAACCAAGGTACTTCACATCCTCACAGTGTCTGACTCGTCGAATATTTTCCTGCCGAACGTCTTATCGCTATCACGATCAGCTCAGCCCTGTTCCACTCAGCCCTGTTCCACTCAGCCCTGCCTGTACTTACATCTCAACAGCGGCTGCATCTCCAGCGACATCTCCAGCTACATCTCCAGGTACATCTCCAGATCCATCGGCGACATCTTAGTGGGCGCATTGTTCAGAATACTGCGCCGGCTGGGCCCCGGCCTTGTTGGGTTGATGTTGGCCGCCGGCAGCACAGCTGAGGCACTGACCTGCGACGCTTGTCATCCAGCACAGAAGAACAATCTTGGCTTCAAACACGCAGCCAAGCAGCTCAGCTGCCAGCAATGCCATGGCGACAGCATCGAACACCTGAAAGACCCTCGACAAGCGCCTTCCCTGCCTTTTTCAGCCGATCGCTTTCAAGGGGATCAACAAAATCAGATCTGCCTTAACTGTCATACCGATAGCGCTCGACTCGGCTGGTCCTTCAGCGCTCACGCTTTGGCGGACGTGCAGTGCACTGACTGCCATCAGCTGCACCAACCAGCCGATGAGGTTATGCAGCCCCAGACCCAGACCAAAATCTGCGCCGGTTGCCATCAGGATATCAAGGCCCAGCTAAACTACCCGCACCGCCATCCGGTCCTGGAAGGTCAGGTTGCCTGCAGTGACTGTCATGCTGCGCACGATAATGCCGCGGCTCATGGCCTTAAAACCACCAACCCCACCGACACCTGTATCGCCTGTCATCCAGAGACCCGCGGACCCTTTCTGTTTGAGCATGATCCAGTCACCGAGGATTGTGGTCTGTGTCATCAACCACACGGTTCAACTATCGAATCCCTGTTAGTCGCCCGCAGCCCATTTCTCTGTCAGCAGTGTCATATGGCCAGCGGTCATTCCAGCCGACTGAACGATGGCACGGCTCTGGCGGCAACTAGCAGTAATTTGCTTGCCCGCGGTTGCAGTAATTGTCACAGCCAGGTTCATGGTTCGAACCATCCTGCTGGCGCGCGCCTGACGAGATAGATGATGCCGATTCCCTTCAACGGATCGGCTCTGCTAACTGCCTGCTTATTGGCGACAGCAGTCGCCGTATCCGCAGAATCTGTCGATTCAAACGAAGGGAGTCTGGCGCTACGCTGGACCTGGCTCAGCCGAGACAACTACACCCTGAACCAATACCAGCGAGTGGGCGGTCACGGCAACCACCTGGGGATTGACTTGCAGCTTCACTCTCAAGGGTCGAGGCAGGGTTTAACCACAAACCCGAACTGGACAGTAGAATTACAGAACCTGGGGTTGCCAGCGCTGGCGGCAAGATTCTCCCTCGACACGCTCGACTCGCTGGCATTGAACATCAGCTACCGCGAGATCACTCAGCAACACAATAACTCTGGCTTGACGCCCTTTACTGGCACTGATCATCTGGTGCTGCCGGCACGCTGGCGGTCGAGCAGCCGATCCGACGACTTCAATCCTGAGCTGTTTACTCAGCACCTGAACCCGGCGCTCATGCGGCGCAACCTGCGCCTGGATCTGAGCCAGCCCATCATGGCTGGCTGGCAGGTCAACGCGCAGGTCGAGCTAGAAAGAAAGACCGGCACTCGCCTGACAGGTATGGCCATCTACACCAATGCCGCCAATCCCCATGGGGCGCTGCTACCCATGCCCGTTGATCAAGCATCTCTGATCTATGGCCTGAAGGTTGAGTACACTGGTACTGGCAGCGTTTTCAGCCTGGGTTACAACTTCAACCGGTTTGACAACCATTATCATCGGCTAACCTGGCAGAATCCTTTTCTCAGTGGCCTCGGCCCCGGGTTTGACTATCCAGACGGCACAGGCTCCTACGCCAGCGCCCCCGACACTGACAGCCACCAATGGCTGCTCAGCGCGGGCCGGCAGCTAACCCATAATATCCGTATTAGCCTGGATGGCAGCGCAACCAAAACACGGCAAAACGATGACCTGGTACAGGCAGCAGAAGCCGGTTTCTCGCCACCGGAGGCGAGGCTGCCGCTGACTCGATTAAATGGTGGACTCGCCAATAATACCCTGAGCCTGGCGCTGCAAACCCAACCATTGCAGCGAGTCGCGGTAAATTTTCGCTACGGATTTCGGCAGCGCGAGAACACGCTGGACCGGCTTGCCTGGCCCCTGCTTCGCGGAGATGGCAGCGATTCAACGGATACAGATCCGACGATTTATAATCGGCCACTGAATCTTGAGCAAGACAGCTATCGAATCGATGTTAACTGGCGCGCGAAAAACCGCAGCCGAATTCAACTGCGTTATGACTATCTTCGCACCGCACGAAATTATGCGTCGGTCAATATCACACGCGAGGATAGGTATGCACTGACTGTGCAGCTGCCCGCCTCTGCCCGTGTTAAACATCGCCTGAGCCTGACCCGAGTCGATCTGGCGGGTTCCACCTACGAGTGGTCCAGGGCTTTTTTTCAGACGCTGAATATTCATCTCATCAACCAGCTGCCGAACAACCAACGATTCGCTAACCATCCGCTACTGCGTCAGTACAGCCTTGCAAATCAGGAGAAGACCGGTATTGATTGGCTTACTAGCTATCAGCCAACCCCGGCCTGGACTCTGCATTTCAAAGGCGAGACTCAATTCGTAAACTTTGACAAGAGCGAACTCGGCTTGACCGACGTGCAGGATACCCACTTCAATCTCAGCACCAATTATCAGCATTCGGTGCGCCTCAATAGCACTGGCTGGGTAGATTATCGCATTCAGCAACGGCGTCAGACGGGTCGCGACTTTCTCGGCGGTATCAACAAGCCCGCTAACATCCGCATACCACCCTACCCGCAAGGCAGCGACCCGACACGCAATTATGAGACCGACCAGAGCAACGCCACGATCGGCGTGGGGGCGAGTGTCGAGTGGCAGTTTAATGAGCGTCTCTCACTGAGCTTCGACTACAGCTGGCTGCATGGCGAAGAGACATTTGAACTAGAGACTGCTGGCGCGCGTGATCTCGACGGCAGCGACTTGCCGACTATTGTTAATCGACTACACAGTATCAAGAGCCTGCTGCGATTCGAGCCGCGCCAGGCGCTGCAGTTAACCCTGGAACATCAGTATCTGCGATTGGCGGATAACAACTGGCAATGGCAGAACGTCAGCCTGGACACGCTGAGCCGAGTGCTCGGCACCGGTCAGCGCAATCCAAATGACATAGTCCATCAACTGACACTGGGTTTGCAATATCGCTTCTAGGAGACCGATAACGTGAAGATCAAATGCACAGTCGACCATCACCCCTTTGATCAGTCCTGTTTTCTGGGACGAGTTCGCTCACTGGCAACCGGGACGCTGTTGTGCCTGATACTCTCCGGGTGCGGCGGTGGCGGTGGCGGTGTCGCTGCACCCCAGGCGAGTCCCGGTCCCATTGCGCCCAATGGCCCCGTAACGCCAGCTGAGCCATTCCCCGCACCAGACAGGCCAAACGAATATGTCAGGGCGCAGCAGGTGAGCGCAACGATTACTGCGGTACACATCAATTCTTCGCCGGCTGTCGACTTCACTCTGGTCGATGGGCTTGGTATTGGACTGACTGGCCTGACCTTAGCCAATGTCAGGTTCCATATTGCCAAACTGGTCCCAGGCGCTGGAGGCGACAGCAGTTACTGGCAAAGCTATCTGAATCGCTCGGCAGTCCCTCGTGTCCATCCCGGCAATCCGGTCGCGATTCAGGCTACCGCCGAACGGGATGGTAGCCTGACCGATCATGGCGATGGCACCTATACCTACTTGTTCAAAACGGACATCACCCAGGTCACGACTCCGCTGGCGGTGAGCTACGAGCCACTGCTGACTCACAGAGTCGGCATTCGACTAACCGGCGGCCCTGTCAGTAACACCAGCTTTGACTGGATGCCTGCAACCCAATCAAACACGGGTCTGGCCCATCGGGATATCGTCGCCAATGACAGCTGCAATAGTTGTCATGGAACACTGACGGCGCACGGGGGCGGTTACACCGACATGCAATTGTGTGTGCTCTGTCATAACCCTGTGTCGACTGAACCTAATTCGCGTGCCAGTCTGGACTTCAAAGTGATGATTCACAAAATTCATCAGGGGCATCAGCTGCCAAGCGTGATCAACGGCGGAAAGTACCAGCTTTATGGATTTGGCGATCGTCTGATCGACTTCAGCAACATTGTCTTTCCCCAGGACAACCGCAACTGCGGCACCTGTCACGCTGGCACCGCAACGCAGGACGCCAAGATACATACGGCAAGCCTGACCCGCGACGGCGATAACTGGGCCGAAGTACCTTCACAACAAGCCTGCGGCGCCTGCCACGACAACCTGGATTTTTCGACGCATTTTGGCGACCAAGTAGATAACAGTGGATGTCAGAGTTGCCATAGCTTGACCGGCATTGCCGGCACTGTCGCCAGTGATCATTACAATGAACGGGTCGAAGGCACCGCTCGATTTGCCCTTCGAGTGCATTCAGTCACTCAAACCGCGCCCGGCCAAAATCCGCTGATCACTTTCTCACTGACGAACCCGCAAAACGACAATGAAGCCATCGAGATGACCAGCACCAGGATCAATCGACTGAGAGCTGCCCTTGCCTGGCCTACCACCGACTTTAGCAACGACGGCGCAGCGAGCCCCAACTACAGCCGAACAGATGCGCCGAGCCTGGCAGTGCCACTGGGTGATGGGCGCTACTCGCTGACCGCCACCACAGCGATACCCACCGCAATCACGGGCAGCGGCATGTTGATCTTCGAAGGTCGATTCAACGGCAGCGAAGCACTGATTCCTTTGGTCACGACCCCCACCTGGTTCGCGATCACAGACTCGATCCCCAAGCCTCGTCGGCAACTGGTCAGTACCGAGAAATGCAACGCCTGCCATGGCCTCACCACAGCCCATGGAGAAAATCGAGCCGATCCTCAAGCAGGCTGCCAGGGTTGTCACAACCCCAGGCTCGCCACCGACAACAAGGAGTCCCTGGATTTCAAGCGCATGATCCACGGCATTCACGCCGCTGGCTTTCGCCAACAACCCTTGTTATTGGATACACACCTCTACAGTCAGGCGAACGTCCAGTATCCCGGTAATCTGGCGGCTTGTGACGCCTGTCACATTAATGACTCTTATGCTCTGCCACTGGCGTCCGGCGTCCTCGCATCAACCTATGACAGCGGCACTGAGATCAATAACTATGCTGATGATCTGATGATCTCGGCGACGACCTCCGTTTGCAGCAGCTGTCATGACAGCGATCTGGCAGGCTTGCATATGGGGCAAAATGGGGCTGACTACTTCGCAAGCCAAGCGTCGGCTAATCGCGAGTCCTGTTTGATCTGCCATGGGCCAGGCCGCATCAGTGATGTCGCCAGGGTTCATGGGCTCACAACAAAAATAGCGAGCCGATCCAGCCAGGCTTACGAGGATTAGCCCTGACGGCCACCGGACGCTTGAAGTTGATATATATCACTCTCAAGCCAACAAGAGCCCCTTAGAGTAGGCCTGTCAGCAGCTAACCGGGGTCCTCCTGTATGTCATGGCTTGCGAAGCGTGTTCGCTTGATCTGGCGCCATGCCGGCGTGCTGTCCATCGGGCTGTTTTTAGGTGCCATTCTGACGATCGGTTTTCACTGGAGCCTGGAAGTCACCAGCACCGAGTCGTTTTGTATTTCCTGCCACGAAATGCGGGACAACGCCTTTGTGTTAAGTCAATCTACAACGCATTTCAGCAACCGCACCGGCATCCATGTCACTTGCGCCGACTGCCACGAACCTCGAGGTTTTACGGCACGCATTGCGCGAAAGATTGAGGCTGCGCGAGAGGTCTACCATACATTGCTGGGTACTATCGACTCGCCGGAAAAATACGCTCAACGCCAACCGCTGATGGCACAAAGGGTTCGAACCTGGCTGTTGAACTCAGACTCGGCAGTTTGTCGAAGCTGCCATCAAAACATGGACTTGTCTCAACAGTCGGGTCTCGCGCGCAGCGTACACAGTAATACCCTGAACACCGGCTCAACCTGCATTCAGTGCCATCAGGATGTCGGTCACGGCAAGCCGAGCCTGGGTGACTGAGCTTTTTATGGAAAACTTTTTATGAATAGCATTTTATGAAGAGCACTGTATGAAGAGCTTTTTATCAAGAGCATTAAAGGCTGATAGTTAATGCAATGCGCGGTACGCCAACCAGGGTGATTTGCTGCGAGTCTGAGATGGCCTCACGGAAACAGCGTTAGTCCTTCACGGTAGACAACAGCTCCAACGCGTCATCGCACCAGGCTAGCGCCGTTTGCTCTTGTCGAATGCCAGCGAGTAGAGACAAGTAAATGCCTTTTTTGCGATCGGAAAGCTGCGCCGGACGCGCATAATGTCGAGCCTCAATTTTTCGATAGAGCTCAAGCTTGCCCAGGTGTTCTGCGCGGCGTTGTTTAACCGCTGCGACAATCAGTTCCACCGGCACGGCGCCGACGTTATAGAGCTTGATGAAAAGTTCATCCTTGGTACTGCGGGGGCGAGTCGATTCCTCGATCCAGGACGCCAGCATTTGCCGACCCTGCCGTGTTAAGGAATAGACGCGCTTGTCGGGCTTACCCAGCTGCGGCACTTCTCGCACATCGACCTTGCCCGTCAGGTGCAATGCCTTCAGTTCACGATAAATCTGCTGGTGAGACGCCTGCCAGAAAAATCCGAGGGACACATCGAACTGCTTCGCCAAGGCATAGCCGGTCAAATCCTCATCCAACAGTGCCGTTAAGATTGCGTGAGATAAAGACATAGAAAACCGCAGATTGACGAGTCAACTTATCTCGCAGTGTAACCATGTAGGGACCTAAATCCCAAAATTTTATGCAATAAGTTGCATATTAATTTTCTTATGCAACAATATGCATATCATTCCTTCACCTTGAGACCTTTGAGTATGGCTATTCCAAATATCATGGCCGGCAGACTGCGCATTCCCGTGGTGGCGTCGCCACTATTTATTATTTCTAACCCGGACCTGGTGATCGCCCAGTGTAAGGCCGGCATTGTCGGCTCCTTTCCCTCATTGAACGCGCGTCCCATAGAGGTTCTTGATGCCTGGCTGGAACGTATCACTACTGAACTCAAAGCCTATGATGAGGCGCACCCAGAAGCACCATCGGCCCCATTTGCGGTCAATCAGATCGTGCATCGCTCAAATGATCGGCTAGAGCAGGATATGGCACTCTGCGAGAAATACCGAGTCCCGATCGTCATTACTTCATTAGGTGCCCAGGTCGAAATTAATGAGCGGGTTCATGCCTGGGGCGGCATTGTTCTCCACGATATTATCAACAATCGATTTGCTAAAAAGGCGATCGAGAAAGGCGCCGATGGCCTGATCGCTGTCGCTGCCGGTGCCGGCGGTCACGCTGGCGCCCTGTCGCCCTTCGCCCTGATTCAAGAGATTCGAGCCTGGTTCGATGGACCCTTGCTGCTGTCCGGCGCTATCGCCAATGGCAATGCTGTGCTCGCTGCGCAGGCCATGGGGGCGGACCTCGCCTACATAGGTTCCGCCTTTATCGCGACTCAAGAGGCGAACGCTGACCTGGCCTACAAGCAGGCACTGGTGGACTATGCCGCAAGTGATATTGTCTATACGAATTTATTCACAGGCGTCCACGGTAACTATCTGGCACCATCGATCGCAGCCAATGGCCTCGATCCCAATAATCTTCCTACCAGTGATGCATCACAGATGAATTTCGGCTCAGGTGGCAACGCCGAAGCCAAGGCCTGGAAAGATATCTGGGGCTGTGGCCAGGGCATTGGTGCTGTCACCGCCATTGTTTCTGCGGCTGATTTGGTCGACCGCTTGAGTGAGGAATACGCTCAGGCCAAGTCGCGGATGGCGGCTCTTAGTTAACAGTGCAATTAGCAACGTGCTTAACAGCGCGCTGAAATAGTGGGCGTTAACACCCTTTGCCTCTCTGTTCGACTTTAATCCTGAAAATGTGAACTGCTCGCCGCAATCTGGCGGTGAGCTGTGTGAATATGCGGCCATCAAGTTCAGCTTCGAAACAGGGAAGGAATTGAACCATGACAGGACGTCAGACAAGTTATGACATTTTAAAAATCAGCACCTTGCTGGGCATGTGCGCGCTCTTCGCAACCCTTGGCCATCACAGATACTCGCTGTGCACTGCGTCAGTAGCGCCAACTAAACAACTTCAGCAGGCTGCAATGCCTCGGCCAACGGCCTTGAGCTGCTCCTCGAAAACCGCTCAGGATCTGCTTCCTCAACTCGTGTTAGATCGGCCCGCGATTGACAACTCAAATTTGATAGAGGCTATCTATGCTCAGTATCAATCCTTGGCAGATGAGTCGAGGACCCAACGGCAGAAGGCACCGAATGTTGACTTGCAAGATATTCCAGGTGACAGGCCAACAAAGCCCGACGGGCATTCCTTTTGGTCACAACCTTTGGTGTCCAGTATCGCCTTCAGTGCACAGCGGCAGAGTTTTTACGACGAGACACCCTTCAGAGACCGCCACAAAACATCCCATTAAACTGACCTAATTTCTGTTGGTCGCATTTTTAAGACGCCTTTTAAAGAAGCGTTATTGAGACACATTTGAATGGGCACGCCGAATGAACCCGCAATAAAACACAGGGGGTACGCCAACTGATGGCATCAATTCAGATCAGCGTAGTCCTTTTCTAGCTTCTTCAACTGTTTCTTTGACACGCCGCCCAGCACTTCAATGGCATGGCGTAGTCGCGCACGACTCATATCTGGCCCGATCAACGCCATCGAATCGAACAGGGGTGGCGCAACCGGTTTGCCAGAAATAGCCACGAATACCGGCCCAAGCAGATCTCTGATTTTGATGCCTAGCGCCTCCGCCAGCGCGACAAACAAACGATTCAAACTGTCGTGGTGCCAGTCGCTCAACTCCTCGGCACGCCAGACAACAAACTGAAGCAGCCGTTTGATGTCTTCAACAGACTGTTGCTTGGTATTAAATGCCGACTCGTCATAACTCGGCAGTCCATCCACCAGAAAGGCCGCCATGGGCCCGACGTCGGAAAACACATCGACCCGCTCTTTAATCAGTGGAATCATCTTCATCAGATTCTCACGATTGTAGGCCCACTCAATGATTTTGTCGGCAAAGGCCTCATCACTCAAGTCCTCTCGGAGCCAGCGGCCGTTCAGCCACTTGAGCTTGGCAATATCAAAAACAGGCGCGCCCAGTGATATACGGCTTAGGTCAAATTGCTTGATCATCTCATCCAGAGAAAACTTTTCTTCGCCATTGGGCATGCTCCAACCCAGCATACCCAGATAGTTGAGCACAGCCTCGGGCAGAAACCCCATACGCGCATAGAAACCAATACTGGTGGGGTTTTTGCGCTTGCTCAACTTGCTCTTGTCAGGATTCCGCAACAAGGGCATATGAATAATTTCCGGCATCTCCCAGCCAAAATACTGATACAGCAGAACATGCTTGGGCGCAGAGTTGATCCACTCCTCGCCACGAATAATATGCGTGATCTCCATCAGATGATCATCGACGACGACGGCTAAGTGATAAGTCGGATTACCGTCTGTCTTGAGCAAAACCTGCATATCAATCTGCGACCACTCGATCTCGATATCGCCACGTAGGCGGTCCTTGACGACGCAGGTACCAGAACTTGGCACTTTCATACGAACAACATGGGCTTCCTTGGCCAGCCGAGCAGTGACTTCCGCCGCCGGCAAGTGCATGCAATGGCCATCGTAGCGGGCGGTTTCTCCCCGTTGCATCTGTTCTCGCCGCATGTCATCCAGCCGCTCAGTGGTGCAAAAGCAGGGGAATGCGTGCCCTCCATCGACCAGCGTCTGGACATAGCCGCCATAGATCGATTTACGCTCGCTCTGACGATAGGGCCCATAGGGTCCGCCTTTATCGGGGCCCTCGTCCCAATCCAGGCCCAGCCAGCGCAGAGAATCAAGAATCTTGGTTTCAGACTCGGCAGTACTACGCGCAACATCTGTGTCTTCAATGCGCAGCACAAATTCGCCGCCGTGCTGGCGCGCAAAGCACAAACTGAACAGGGCCATGTAGGCGGTTCCGACGTGAGGATCACCGGTAGGTGACGGTGCGACTCGAGTTCTGACTTTTCTGGCTTCCATAAAAACTTTCCTGACTGACTTCCCTGCCGATAGGCATACCGGCGAATGGGTGAATACATGCAAAAGGCCACAGATGTTACACTATTCGCTGACGAAGATTAATTGTGATTCTGACATGCTTGATAGATCTCTTCTTGACCCGCAGCCCGCGGGTTCTCATTTGCTGAGCGAAGCCCTTGGGTCGCCGATTGCGGCTGCGCCTCTGGATCGCACCCTCAGCCTTGCGCCAATGATGGGATGCACTGACAGGCACTGCCGCTATCTGTTTCGGCTGCTCTCGCCCAACACTCTGATGTACTCGGAAATGTTAGTCACTGGCGCGCTGCTGCATGGCAATGCGGCGCATTTTCTGCGCCACGCCGGTGACGAACCCTGTGCGCTGCAATTGGGTGGCAATGATCCCGCAGCGCTAAGGGCTTGTGCCCGCATGGTCGAGGATGCCGGTTATCAGGAGGTCAACCTGAATGTTGGCTGCCCAAGCGACCGGGTTCAGTCTGGCGGCATTGGTGCCTGCTTGATCGCAAGACCCGAGCTGATCGCCGAGTGTGTCGCGGCCATGCAGGCCGAGGTCCAGATACCCGTCACGGTCAAGACTCGCATCGGCATCAATCAGCAGGACAGCTATGAACACTTTCACCATTTTATTGCGACTGTCCGGGAAGCCGGCTGTCGAATCTTTATTATTCATGCCCGTAAAGCGATTCTTGGCGGCCTCTCTCCCAAGGACAATCGCGAGATCCCACCGCTGAAATATGATTATGTTTACCGCATCAAGGCGGATTTTCCCGACTGCCAGTTTATTCTCAATGGCGGTATCAATGACACGGCGACGGCTCTGGCCGTCTTGCCAAAGGTCGACGGCCTGATGCTGGGGCGAGCACCTTATGCTAACCCCTATTTGCTCGCTGAACTCGAAGCCGCACTGTACCAACATCAGTCTGTGGACAGGCTGACGGCACTGGCCGACTACACGGATTATATGGTGCGAAATATCGAGGCTGGGGAGCCTTTGAAACACATGGTCCGCCACCTGCTGGGCTGGTTTACCGGGATTCGCGGAGCTCGCAGTTTTCGGCGCCATCTCAGCACGCATATGTTTGAAGCCGGTAGTGGCACAGAAGTAGTGCAGCAGGCGCTGCAGCAAGCCGGATTAGACCAGAACGCAGAGGCAGCAGAATCCTTTGCCGAGCAACAAGCCAGGCTGCAGCGTTGCTAACAAGACAAGGGTTCTGATAACGAGCTTCTAACACAGGGCTTCTAATACTGGGCTTCTAATACTGGGCTTCTAATAAAAGGGCTGCGATATGTTCGAGAAGATTAAGCGTTTTTTTGACGAAAAAATTTTACCCATAAGCCGGGACAACTTCGATGAAGGCCCAAGCCGAGCGCTGCAGTTCGCAATGGCGGCTCTGCTTTTGGAACTGGCGCGCGCCGACTTTGACTCGCATGACCAGGAGCGAGACCTGATAATGACGCTGCTACGAGACAGCTTTAATCTCGAAGAACCAGAATTGCAGGAGCTACTGGCCCTGGCAGGCGCTGCCTCCGATGAGGCCAATGATGTGTTTCAGTTTACCCAGCTGGTGAATCAGCACTTCAGTCACGATGAAAAGATAAAACTCATTGAGCAACTCTGGCGAGTCGCCTTTGCTGATGGTCGACTGGATAAGTATGAAGAGCAATTTATTCGCAAACTGTCAGGTTTGCTCCATGTCGCTCACTCAGATTTTATCAAGGCCAAACTCAGAGCCCGAGCAGATGCGGACTAGACAAGACCTGGGTTGGTGGCCGACTGCTGTTTTTCAGTGCGTACTTTACAGAGAGCAGGTTATAGAGAGC
>JAYODE010000016.1:33506-43642 GCA_038106185.1 Gammaproteobacteria bacterium
CACAAAAAGCTTGTCGCGATGCGCGTCAGTCGCAGTGAGACCGCAACCTTCAGTTGGTCTCAGCCCGCGACTCTGGCCTGCCTGTGTCGCAGGTTGCACTCCTGAGCCTGCTCCTGTTCAAGCGCGGCAACCAGATCCTTAAACGCCAACAGGTTATTTTCGTTCAGCGCCATTAGCGTTTTGTGGGCATCCAGAACTTGCTCTCGAAGAACGTTGTCGGGAACGATCTTTGCCGGCAATTCACCCAGCTGTTCGCAGCCGTGCTGAGTGTCATTATCGACGACAAAAATCTTGTCAAAGCCCATACTGAGCAGTATGCGGGTGATATCTTCATTGGTCGATACGATGGTGGGAAAGGTGTTGAACTGGTCTTGACTACGAAGGGAAATCTTGGCGAGTAATCCGAGGCTGGTGCTGTCGATGCCGGTGGTCTCTCGAAGATCGATAATGATGGCACTGACGCCTCGATGTTTATCGATACTGGCGAGGAACGTCGCAATCGTCGGGCCAAGACAGACTCGAACATCACCCACAAACTTCAGGACTTGGACACCATCCTGATCAGCAAAAAGTATTTTGCTCATACGCACTACCCAGTCTTTGTCACTGTAAAAATCGCAATGTCATCGGGTATGTCGGCGACATCACTTAAGCCTAACTTTTCCGCGAGGCAGTCTAACTCTCCACCGGTAGAGTTTACCAGTGATACCAGTTGTTTTTCTTTGGCTTGCAGGCTGTCTTGCGGCATGATTTCAAACACTCCGTCGGAAAACATGGCCAAGGTAAAGGCTTTAGGCAGGGCCTGCTTGTGTTCTACATAATCTGGTGAAGTCATGATGCCTAAGGGCAACCCCCCCAATTCGAGATACTCAGCCCCCTCAGTGTCAGAAAAGATGGTCCCGGGAAAGTGAGCAGCATTGCTGTAACTCAGCATTTTACGGTCTTCACTGATCAAGCCGAGAAACAAGGTAACGTGCTGCTCCAGACGATCCCTCAGGAGTTCCTGGTTAAGCCAGTTCAAAATTTCATTCGCCGTAGTGATTTCGAGCATCTCATACTCACTCACTAACTGCTGGAACAGACCTTTGAGAATCACAGTGACTATCGCACCTGCTGCACCATGGCCAGACACATCAGCGATATAAAACAACAGACGTTGATCCGGCAACTCGAAGTAATCGATGGAATCTCCGCTCAGGATCAGCGAGGGATGAATCAGATGGGCAAAGGTTAGATCATCAAATACCAGCGGAGTTTCTGGCATCAAACCCCGCTGAACACGAAATCCGGCCTGCTGGTCCTGCTCGAGAACCTGCAGGCTCTCCAGTAAGATCTTATTGGTTTTCGCCAGCGCTTTTTCGTTATTGAGTCGGCGTTTTAGCTCGCGTTTACGTTTGATGGTGTCCCGCAGCACATAACTCATAATCGCTGGATCACCCAGGGGTAGCGTCAGGAATCCATCCGCGCCCTGCTTGAGACATGGGACCACTCGGTGCACCGTTGAGGCGTTTGCCAGCAAGACAATCGGCAGTCGCGGAGACTGTTTGCGCAGATTCGCCAGAGTAGATTCACAATTAACGGCGGAGCTCGCCAGGGAAACCACTAGAATTTCAGGGCGACTGCCCTGAAGATGGGAGAGGCAATCCTCTTCGGTAACGGCATGAATGACTTCAAATCCGGTATCGTCGAGTAAAGCACTGATGTTGTCCTCGGTGCCTGCCGCCTGACTCAGCAGTAGCAGCTCACCGCTTTTGACTTTCATTAGCAACGCTCACACGTAGGCCAAATATCTGGACAAGACTCTACTCTCAAATTTCAATGTTTACCAGTAGTTAGCGCTGATATTTCGCGCTGCTTCTGTATTTGGTGGGGGGCATCCTTTGAGGCTACTCGACGACTGACAGCCTGATCGATACTAGAAGTCATCGAATTCATCTGTGACGCGACCGTCGTTCGTCAGATAATGACGCCGTTGCAAGTAAGCATCTCGGTAAAACACATAACGGTCCCCAAACACCACCCCCTCGGCGCTGAGAAGTTCTGCTCGAAGATCAAGCAGCTCAACTCCCAATAGAGTGTTGCGATGAGCAATCGGCTTATAATACCGTAATGGATCCAGGCGACTGTCAAGGGGTCGACCCAAGGCATCCGTGACCGTTGATGGTCCTAGAAAAGGCATCACCAGGTAGGGTCCTGGCGGTATCCCCCAAAATCGAAACGTCTGACCAAAATCTTCCGGATAAGCGCGCAGTCCTATGTCGGTCGCGGGATCCAGCAGGCCTCCAAGCCCAACGGTTGAATTAATCAGAAGCCGACCGAGACTGACCAGGGCCTGTTTGATCTTGGCCTGAAGCAGGTTGTTTGCCGTATTGTCTATCTCCTCAAGATTGCCAAAAAAATGGCCGACACCCTGTTGCAGAACGCCCGGCACGCCCTGCTTATAGCCCTTGGCGACGGGCTTTAACAACAAACGGTCAATACCCTCGTTGAAACTGTGAGTAGCTCGATTGATGCCCTCCCACGGATCAGGATTGTCTTCAGCGGCGAAAACCGACTGCACCAGCCCCAATTGCAACGTAATCAACAGAAGCCAGACGACTTTCAAGAGATGCTCCTCTTTCATTACTGAGATAGCTAGTTTTAGATGATAAGCTTTAGATGCTAGGGCTTAGATAACCAGTTTATATATCAAGTTTAGATAACAAGTTTAGATGACAGGTTGAGACAACTCGTTCGATATCATCTGGTCGATCTTATCAGATTGAGATGACTTGCCTTTTCCCTGGCTGCATTGGCGTCTATCGGTCTTGACTCAAAAGTTTAACGAATCAACATCTTGCATCACGGTATCCCACTTCGAGGCCAAGTCTTCGGTCAGAACCGTTATCCTCGCCTTCGCTGCGCTACCCTGTCCCAGGCCTTGTCCAAGCGTTTTGCAGACACAGGAATGCTGGTACCCAGGCCCTGAGCAAACAGTGAAACTCGAAACTCTTCAATCATCCAGCGATAAACCTGAAGGTCCTCATCATCGGCCACGGCGGCCATTGTAAACCTCTCTAAATGACTTCGCACCTCGCGCATCGCCTGCTGATCCTTCGCGATGTTATGTTGCATTTTATCTAACCGATAAAGCATCGCCTGCAGGTATCGCGGGTATTGCTTGAGCCACTTCAGCGAAGCGACTCGAATAAATCCGGGTGCGAGCAACTGCGCCAGCTGCTCACGCACATCTGCCCTTGATGCGCGGTTCAGAGGATTTTCGCCGACTAACAGTTGGCGCTCAATTTCATTTGCTGTTTTCAGCACCTCAGCGACTAATCGCCCTGTCTGATTCATCATGCTTACCAGCTCAACTTTATCGCGCAGCCGCTGCTCAAAGGCCGCAGCGCTCATGACTCGCGCCCTGTCTTCGATAAACGTAAACCGAAACACCGCCTCGACCAGGTCGGTGAGTAACTCTTCGCTGGAGCCTCGCGTCGCGTAATAGATCGAGAATTGCTTAAACCCCGGCATATTGCGGCGCAGGTACTTACTCTGATCTGGCAAGCGCAACATAAACAGACGCAACACACCCTGTCGCGAAACCCGCTCAGCCTCGGCGAGGTTATCCAGGACTCGAACCGCAACTGTCTCAATCTGGTCAATGACGGTGGGATAACCCTTGAGGGTTATGCCCCCCTGATCTATCAACACCAATTCCGGCAGCTCACCAAACGTCCAATCGACCGCGCCCTCCACTTCAATCTTGAGCCGAGACCGCTGGTTAAATCCCTGGTCTGCTTGAGCCGCAAACTGCTGCTGCAAATGACCCAAGTCCCGCGCACTGCCAATGACCTTGCTTTGATCGTCCAACACCTTGATATTCATTTTCAGGTGCTGCTCCAGACTACTCAAATCAAAGTCTTCGACCTTGATCCGAGTCCCATTCAAACGAAACAATTTTTCTGCCAGCACCTCGACCAGTTCCCGCCCGTCATAGACTAACAGCGGCATCAGTCTTTCGACGTACTCAGGCGCCGGCACGAATTTTTTTCGCAACGACTTTGGCAGACTCTTGATCAACGCCAAACACTTTTCCCGCAGCAGGCCGGGTATCACCCAATCAAGCTGCGCTTTGGAAACCTGACGCAACAAGGCTACCGGCACCTGAACACTGACACCATCCTCTTCGTGTTGAGGATCAAAGTGATAATCCAGTTTGAGCTTGGTCTCTGCGACCTCAAGCTGGCTCGGGTAAAGCGCCTCGGACAAGCCTGACTCCTGTTTCATCAACTGATGCTTTTCGAGATACAGGGCTCGAGGCGTATCAACTTCAATGCGCCGACGCCAAACCTCAAGATCCGCCAAGGAGCTGACATTTTCTGGCAATTTTTCAGCGTAAAACCGAAATATGGTGTAACCATCCACCAAAATGTCGCGCTTGCGAGCCATGGACTCGAGCTTCTCGACTTCAGCCACCAGTTGCGTGTTATGCCGATAGAAGCCCGCCTTACTTTGCAGCTGCTGTTCGACCAGGGCTTCCTGAATAAAGATATGTCGAGCCCTGACTGGGTCAACCCGACCATAGTCAACCAGGCGCTTTTTGACGACAGTAATGCCGTACAGTATCACTTCTTCGTACGCCAGCACCTGAGATCGCTGGGCGTCAAAATAAGCTTCCTGATAATTGCGCTTTACCAAATGGCGAGCGAGCGGCTCTATCCAGCGGCTGTCTATCTGCGCGACGGTTCGAGCAAACAGTCGACTCGTCTCGACCAATTCGGCAGACATGATCCAGCGCGGCTTGGCGCTGAACAAGCCTGAACCAGGAAAGATGACATGGCGTCGATTGTGCGCCCCGAGATAATCGTTATCCTCGGTTTTCTCACCAATATTTCCCAGCAAACCTGCCAGTAATGCCTGATGGATCGCCGCATATTCCGCGGCCCCTTCGTTTTTCACCAGCTTTAGCTCGCGCGCCAACAGATGCAGTTGACGATGGTTTTCTTGCCATTCACGCATGCGAACATAGGACAGAAAATGCTCTCGGCAAAATTTTCGCAGCTGATTTTGGGTCAAGGCCTGACGATGGGACTCGTAGAAGTTCCAGATATTCACCAGCGTCATGAAGTCTGATTGGGCATGACGAAATTGTCGGTGCCGTTCATCCGCTGCTTGCTGCTGATCGTGGGGCCTATCTCGAGGATCTTGCATGGCAAGGGCACTGACGATCGTCAACACCTCTGCCAGGCAACCTGTGCGACTGGCTTGCAGCAGCATTCTGGCCAGACGCAGATCAACGGGGAACCGGGCCATCTCTCGACCCATTTGATTAATTCGGCGCTGCTCATCAACCGCCTGAAGCTCATGCAACAGATGAAAGCCATCATTAATCTGACGCTGATCAGGCTTTTCAACGAATGGAAACTGGCTTATGTCGCCAAGCTTTAATAGCAACATCTGCAGAATAACGGCCGCCAGATTTGTTCGCAAAATTTCTGGCGCAGTAAACTCCGAACGCGACAAAAAATCGTCTTCGGCGTATAGCCGAAAACAGACACCATCGCTCACTCGCCCACAACGGCCCTTGCGTTGATCGGCGCTTGCTCGAGAAATGGGCTCAATGGGCAGTTGTTGAACCTTGGAACGCACACTGTAGCGCGATATGCGCGCAAGGCCAGTGTCAATAACGTAGCGAATACCGGGTACCGTCAGGGAGGTTTCAGCGACATTGGTGGCCAGTACAATACGGCGACCTGTATGTGCCTGAAATACTCGATTTTGTTCCGCTACACTAAGTCGCGAGTACAACGCCAGCACCTCCCAAAGACGCAAGTCAGACTTACGGATCAGGTGGCCCAGCTCTCGAATTTCGCGCTCACCCGATAGAAAGATCAGCACATCGCCCGACGTTTGCCGCTGCCGTTCGAGTTGCTCTATCTCACGCAGCGTCTCTATGACGCCCTGATACATGAGCTCATCCGAGTCCTGGCTTTTATTTTCAGCAAGAAGAGGACGATAGTGCACCACTACAGGATAAGTACGGCCAGAGACCTCGATCACAGGCGCATGATTGAAGTGCTTGGAGAAACGATCGACATCGATGGTCGCCGATGTGACTATGACCTTGAGATCAGGACGACGGGGTAATATGCGTTTCAGATAGCCCAGAATAAAGTCTATGTTAAGACTGCGCTCGTGTGCCTCATCAATGATCAGGGTGTCATACGCCTCCAGTAAGCGGTCACGGGCTGTTTCCGCAAGGAGAATGCCATCTGTCATGACCTTAATAAGCGTGTTGGGTGACGTTTGATCAGTAAAACGCACCTGGTAGCCGACCTGTTCGCCAAACTTGACCTTCAGCTCTTCGGCGATTCTGTTACCCACGGTACGCGCAGCGACTCGACGTGGCTGAGTGTGACCGATCATGCCTCGCACGCCTCGGCCCAACGCCAGGCATATCTTGGGAATCTGGGTAGTCTTGCCAGAGCCTGTTTCGCCGGCAATGATCACCACCTGATGGCTGGCTAACGCGGCTTTGATGTCATCGACTCGCAGACTGACCGGCAAGGATTCAGGAAAGGTTGGCTTCGGCAGCACTGCCCGTCGCTGCTCGACCAGCTTCATCGAGCGCTCTATCTGCGCTGCCAATTTAGTCGCATTATTTTCGACCTGGCGCTTGTCACGAAGCGCCTGGCGCAGGCGCCCTTGATCTTTGATCATGCATTGATCAAGGCGCGCAGCCAGGGCTTGAAGGCTTGTGTTTATCGTACTCACGTTTAGTCAGGCATTCAGTTGCAAGTTAACGCCAAGGCACACAGGATGCGCCTTGACTGGATGGGGTAAAGCGCCGCTGCTGTTCGGGATAAAGCGCCGCGGCTGGCTTGGATAATCCAACGCAGCCGATTTGAGCAAACCAACTTTTGACTAACCCAACTTTTGACTAAACCAACTTTTGAGTAAACCAACTGGGCCGACTCGCAGACTTCCCATGTCGGCGGTAATTCGTTCATGCCCCTTACCAGGCAGCAACGCCGCCATCGGGCACTCGAAGATCAACGCCACCCTCCAATACACCGGCCTCACGGTTATTGATAATCACTTCGGCAGAACCTTGGTTGTCCCGCTGCTTAAGCGTATGACCCAGAGCCTCCAATGCCTGTAAAGTATCTGGTGAAAATCCGTGATGTTCATAATTCAACACATCAGGCATCCACTGGTGATGGATCCGTCCGGCATCCACCGCCGCTTGCGCGTTCATGCCATGGTCAACCACATTGATGATCGTTTGCAGCACCGTGTTAATGATGGTCCGTCCTCCCGGTGTGCCGGTAACCATGAACAGTTCACCGTCTTTTGCCAGAATCGTCGGAGTCATGCTGCTTAACATGCGCTTACCCGGTTGCGCCAGATTGGCCGGAGTACCGATCAGCCCCTGGTCGTTGGTCAAGCCAGGGCCCGCATTGAAGTCACCCATTTCATTGTTAAGCAGAAAGCCGGCACCAGGTACAACAATGCCCGAACCATAACCCCACTCGAGCGTGTAGGTGAGAGACACCGCATTACGATCCTTGTCGACCACTGAGAAATGGGTCGTCTCTGGACTTTCTTTCAGCAGGTTTAAGGCTTCAGGCGTCGAGACCGAGGCCTTATTCAGATCAATGGTGTTACGGAGTTCAGTCGCATAGTCTTTTGACAACAATCGCTCCAAAGGAATGCTGCTGTTGTAATCCGGATCACCCAGAAACCTTGCGCGATCGTTATAGGCTCGTCGCATGGCTTCGGTCATAACATGCAAACTCTTCGCCGAGCCGAATCCCATGGCGCTCAGATCATAACCTTCGAGTATATTGAGCATTTCCACCAGCGTAGTACCACCGGAACTGGGCGGCGGCATGGAGATGACCTCATAACCTCGATACTGACCTGTGACCGGCTGTCTCACCTTGGCTGTATAGGCCGCCAGGTCTGCGAGAGTAATGAGCCCGCCGTTGGCTTGCATTTCTGCGACCAGCAGTTCTGCCGTTTTGCCCTGATAAAACCCCGCCGGCCCTTGGTCGGCAATGCGTTGCAGACTCTCGGCCAAATCCGCCTGAACCCATAGATCGCCCGCCTCATAGGGTTTGCCCTGCTGGGTAAAATGCGCGATGGACGCCGGATACTTCTCCATTCGCGGCAGGTTGCGTTTGATAGAACTGGCGAGACCATGAGTCATGACTATGCCATTTTTTGCCAAGGCGATGGCCGGATTGACCAGCCTTTTCCAGGGTAGTCGACCTTCCGCTTGCCAGGCTAAGTGCAGCCCAGCTACTGTGCCCGGCACGCCCACTGACGCATAACTCATGTGATGTTTTTGAAAGCTGTATTCGCCGTCCACCAGCCACATTTCAGGATAGGCCGCATCGGGCGCGACTTCTCGAAAGTCATACGCTACAGGCTCACCTTTTGCTGGCCGCGAAACCAGAAAACCGCCACCACCAATGTTACCAGCCGTCGGATGCGTGACGGCTAAGGCAAAAGCCGTCGCCACGGCTGCATCAACGGCACTGCCGCCCTCCTGAAGCACCTGTTTGCCGACTTCGGAGGCTGTCGAACTCGCCGACACCACCATACCCTGGCTGGCAACGAAGGGGGCATTGGCAGCAAAGGTGCCATTCATTAGCAGGAGCGCGACGATCAGTAACGCCGATCTCAATGGATTTTGCTTCACAATTACCTCTTGGGTGCTTGGAGAATTTAGGTTGAATTTTACCTTTGGTTTGTCGTCGCATCGAGAGCGCTTGCACGCACCCTCTTCTACGCTGATGGCCTTCGCTGGGTCGCTTCCAGACCCCACTGAAAAGACTGACCTCAATAGTCGCAGGTCAATCGCCCCCCGCAGTTGAAGCCAGCAGTTGAAGCCAACAGTTGAAGTTAACGCTTTAATCTTTACTGAGGCCGTACCGCGATGACTTCGACCTCGACAAACATCAAGGGGGCGACTAAACCGGCAACTTGCACTGCTGACCGAGCCGGTAAATTGGGCTGCTCTGGCGTACCAAAATAGCGCGTATAGGCCGCCATAAAACCCTTAAAGTCCATTTCATTATTCAGGGCAGGATCGCCAACCAGAAACACTGTCATCTTGATAACGTCACCAAAACCCAGACCCTGGGCTTGTAAGCTGGACTTCATGCGCTCAAATACACTGATCGCCTGAGTCTCGGTATTGCCATAATATTCAGGCGTACCCCGTTGAGCATCAGGATTAGCCACCCCTGGCGTCGTACCGCTCTGAAAGCTCAGCGTACTGCCAGCAGTCACCTCTACCGCTGAGGCGATAGGAAATGTCGAGTTATTCGGCAATGGATATCGAATGACCTCAGCCCGGGCCACAGAGGTGACCATCAGGGTGAGCATCACCAGCAAAAATCTTATTTTCATAGTGTTTCCTCCAAAATTCTCGTTTCGCCGAGCAGTTGCCGCCCATGGGCCCACATCGGCCATTACTTTAACACGGAGAGCGGGCCAGGTGGTGACGACAGAGTCTCGATATAACTGACGACATCCTTCACCGCTTGATCATCGGCCAGGAGCCCGATCATGGCCCGCATCTGTTGACCCAAGTGGTCCTCTGGCCGGGTTCCACGCAAACCGGTCTTGAACTTCTGCAACTGGGCAGTCAGGTACCAGCGACTCAGGCCTGCCAGTGCTGGACCACCGAAGGATTCGTCTCCCTGCCCTTGCTGACCGTGGCAGGCACTGCAGCCCTGATAAAGCAGCTTACCCTGCTGGCTATCGCCATCACCCGTCGGCATTGGCGCCGCCGGCAGGATGGGCCAGCTTTCAATCCAGTCCAGTACCACTTCAATATCGGTCGCTGACAGAACTTCTGCCATTGGCCGCATTTCCTTACCATCCAGATCATCCCTATGAAATCCTCGAAAGCCGGCCTGAAATCCCAGCAGCTGACGGCGAAGATACCAGCGGGGCTGGCCAGCAAGACGAGGCGCTCGAATGGCTTCATTACCGCTGCCATCGACACCATGACAGGTCACGCAGAAACGCAGATGCTCCGGGGGTGTAATCTGAACATCGTCGGCTTGCGCGGGTATCGCGGACAAAGCACCGAGCAAGCACATTAGTGTCAAGACCGGCCAGTACCCCCGCTTAAATAT
>JAYODE010000016.1:43742-46879 GCA_038106185.1 Gammaproteobacteria bacterium
GCTTAAATATCGAGAGCTTAAATATCGAGAGCTTAAATATGGAAAGCTTCTGTGATGAAAGTTCACATGATCGCTGATCGACTGATTGCTGATCGAATAATTGAGAGTCGAATAATTTGGCATTTCCCATCAGCCGAGCTCCTGCGCTCGCTCACGGCGATCAATTTCATTAATCGCATAATGGGCCGAACTGATAGCGCCTTCTTGCCAGGCCGGATGGTAACTGATCTGGTCGCCCATCAGATAATGCCTACCTACGGGTCGTTGCAACACGTCGAAAAATTCGGCCCGCACCTCAGGTGTCCAGCGTGAGTCACAGCCCAACATATGATTCATGCGATGCCAGGGCACACTGACACCGGCCGTCAAATACTGGCGATAATTGGGATGGATTTGCTCGCCCTGCTGCAGCGCTCTTTCCAGGCGTTCGGCGGGCTTGAGCTCCGCCCAGCGCTGGTTGACCTTATCGTCAAAGGAATAGGCGCCAAGAATAATACCCTTGCGTTCATGAATACCCTGGGAGGGATACCAGATCTGCTTGATATCCTGGTTCGTCCAGCTGATACCCCCATAAATATCTTCCTTCTCCCAGAATCGCTCATTTGCCTGAAAGCCAATCTTTAACAACTTGCCGCGCGCCAGGGCGACCAGACCTCGCTGATAATTTGCGGGAAAATTATGCTTGAGGCCGGCTACCAAATGTGTCGGTATGCTGTTCAGGCAATAGTCAGCGGTAATCTGTTTGATTCTGCCTTCGTGTTCATATTCAACGCTGACGCCGTTTTCCTGATTCATGATCGCTCGAACCTGCGCATGGGTCGTCACCAGATGGCCCACCTTACGCATGAACCCCTGAATAATCTGGTCGTTACCACCTACAGCCTGCATCAGTGGACCGGACTGATCAACGCCCTCACCCCAGTGCATGTTGTATCGCCAAAAGTCGGCTTTTAAAAGCGCTTCAATATTCATCACAGGCTTGAGCTGGCCGGGCGTCAGCATACCGCCAGAGGCAAGGCCAGCCCTGTCTGTACCTCGGTACAAATTATTCGGATCTAAATCACCATACTGGCGCAGAAAGACCATGACGCGCTCGGCGTCCTCAGGCGTAAAGCGCTCGGCGAGTGCCGCCGGCGTGACCGACTTGGCAGTCAGCTCGGCCAGAAAGCCTCGCGCATCAGCCCGGTATTCCTTGATACGCATGGGTTTACCACCATTAAACTGCGTGTCGTGCATCCAGGCATTACGGTTATCGTTCATGTAAAACTCGAGCTCAACACCCAGTGCCTTGCAGTAGGCCAGCAGCTTATGATGGTTATGAGGTATGCGAGCAGGTCCAGCATTCATATACAGGTGGGGCTCATCGTCGAACTCGCAACGTTGCGGATTGCCCACCTCATCGATCAGATCACCACTGCGCAAAGTCAGGTTGCGCCCACCAACTCGATGCGACGCTTCCAGAATAACGACCTCATAACCGGCGCGCTGGAGCTCATAGGCACTGGTCAAACCAGCAACGCCCGCGCCCAGGATTACCACTCGACGCTGCCGACCAACCAGATGCAACAGCTGCGGGGTAACGCTGTGTTCAATATCCGGCGTCAAGCCTAACGCTGTCGACATGGAAAAGACCGCGGCAGAGCCTCCCGCCGCGCCCACCAGCGCGAGAAATTGTCGACGAGATAGGGTACTCGGCATGCTCACGTCTCCCTCGTTTCTCCACCAGTTGTGACTGCCACCTGGTCGCTCTCTCGCATGTTGAGGACACGACTGGTAATGAGCCCGGCGGTCATGGAACCGCTGACATTCAAGGCAGTACGTCCCATGTCTATCAAGGGTTCAATGGAGATCAGCAGGGCGGCCAGTGCCACTGGAAAGCCCATCGCCGGCAGGACAATCAGGGCTGCAAAAGTTGCACCGCCACCGACACCCGCGACACCGAATGAGCTGATGGCAACGACACCCAGAAGCGTGAGAATGAAAATGGGATCAAGTGGGTCGACACCCATAGTCGGCGCTATCATGACGGCCAACATGGCAGGATAAATCCCTGCACAACCGTTCTGGCCGATGGATGCGCCGAAGGAAGCGGAGAGATTCGCGATAGGACTGGCAATGTTCAGATCTTTGATCTGAGTCTCGACATTCAATGGAATTGTCGCCGCCGAACTGCGCGAGGTGAAGGCAAAAGTCAGTACCGGCCAGACCTTTTTAAAATAATCTACGGGATGGCCACCAGTGAGCGCGATTAATGCGCCATGGACAACAAACATGATGGCGATAGCCAGGTATGACGCAACAATGAACCCCAGCAAACTCAGAATATCTGCACCGTTTGAGGTCGCTGTGACCTTTAGCATCAGAGCCATGACCCCATAAGGTGTCAGGCTGATCACTATTCTGACGAGACGCAGCACAAGGGCCTGCAGGGTCTCAACCCCTGATCGAAAGGCTGCACCCTGCGCCGGGCTGTCACTGGTGAGATGCAGTCCCGCGAGTCCCACCAGCATACCGAAAATCACGACCGCAATAATCGAGGTTGGTCGAGCGCCGGCGAGGTCACTAAAGATATTCTGCGGAATAAAACTGAGAAGGATTTCCCCGAGCGCCAAATCTGCCACGCTGGACTGTCGCGCCACCAGCACCTCCGCCCTCGCCAACTCACGGGCGCCTTCGGTCAAACCTTCAGCGGTCAGTCCAAAGAGATTCGTCACGGCAATACCGACAAGTGCAGCAATGACAGTCGTGCCTAATAGCAGGCCAATCACCAGACTGCCGATTTTGCCCAAGGCTACCACCGCTTCCATGCGGACTACCGCAGCCACCATAGTCACCAGAATCAGTGGCATAATGATCATTTTCAGCAGACTTACATAACCACTGCCAATAACATTACTCCACGCCAGCGTCGACTCGATCAGCGTCGGAGAGTCGACATAAATTGCCTGCAGCGCAACGCCCAGCAAAGCCCCAATAACCAGGCCCAGCAGGACTCGATGGGAAAGAGAAACGCCGATTTTTTGCAGTCTTATCAGCAAGAACAAGAGTGCTGTGATAACGATTAAATTAATGCCCAATGCCAGCGTCATGAAATTACCTTTTTTACTTCGTTACAGGCGCTCTATTAGCCGCGGGCG
>JAYODE010000016.1:46979-49972 GCA_038106185.1 Gammaproteobacteria bacterium
TATCGGCCACGGGCGTTCTATTGGCCACGGGCGTTTGCCGGCACCAGTTTGAGGGGCGTCGATTTAATATACTTCTTGATTGCTCGGGGTCCCACCTCAGCACCATACACATTACCTCTCGCATCCACCGCGACACCTTCAGCGCCGCTGGTGCCCGTTCCATCCTGGTCCGTCTCGGGGTCCGGAATAAATGCTGAGACGACGCCTGTGAGCGCGTTACCAATACGAATTCCTCGCTTCATACCCGGATTGCGCGTCGAGTTCGACTCTGAATCTGCGCTGTAAAGCTGGTCTTCTGCATCTATGAACAGACCGCTGGGACGACCAAACTGGGTCCAGGTGGCCAGATGCTGACCGGCTTGATCGAAAATCTGGATTCGGCTATTACCACGATCACCGACGAACAAACGTCCCGTCGAATCCATAGCCAAGGCATGTGGATCGTTGAACTGGCCCGGGCCTGAACCGGCGGATCCCCAGGCGGTAATAAATTGGCCGGTCGCGGAGAACTTCAACACGCGATTGTTGACGGCTTCGCCAGCAGCCGAACCGTGGCCATCGACGACAAAAATGTCGCCATTAGGCGCGACTAACATATCCGACGGTTTTCGAAATGTTTCGTTTGAAGATCCAGCCTCGCCGAGTTTGCCAAGGGTCAGCAGCAACTTGCCGGTGGGACTGAACTTGTAGATCACGTGGCCGATACCCGCTGGCACCGCGGCATAACCCACGGCATCTGCCACCCAAATATTGTCATCCGCATCCACATACATACCATGGGGCCAGGCAAACAGACCGGCGCCGAAGCTGGTGACCAGATTGCCATCAGCGTCAAACAACATCACCGGGTCCAGGTCGCTGTTGACACAGGAGTTGGCGCCGCAGCGCTCGGCAATCCAGATATGCTGGCCATCTCGCGCCGGATAGATAGCACTGCTGGCGCCCCACTGACGGCCGGCAGGTAACTTTGCCCAATTTTCAATTGTGGTATAGGGCGTTAGCAGTGCTTGCTCTGCATAACTGGCTGGCGCCAGTAGCAAAGGTCCCAGCAAAGCCAGGCCGCGCAGGCCAGCAACGACGCTTACAAAGACAGATTTAAACCCTATATCTCTGACCATTAGCACTTATTCTCCTGCTGCCACCTGTTTTACCTGTCGATCAAACTTCACCTGCCCACCGACGATGGTATAGTCTACCTCGGTCAAGGGTATCTGCGGCTCCGGTATTGTCAGTATATCCTGTGACAACACGACGATATCTGCATATTTACCGACTGTCAGACTGCCCTTCAAATTTTCTTCAAACGCCGCATAGGCATTGTTAAGGGTATAGCTCTTCAAGGCTTCCATCCGCGTCATGGTCTGTTCCGGAAAAAAGCGCTCGCCCTGATTGGTCATGCGCGACACAGAGGCGTAAAAGGAGGCCATCACGCTGATCGGCTCAACAGGGACATCCGTGCCGTTGGCGATCACAGCACCCGTGTTGATGAGATCGCGCCAGGGATAAGAGGTTATTCGAGTCCGATCAGCACCCAGTCGAGTGGGAATCCAAGGGCCATCAGAGGTACAGTGAATGCCCTGCATGGCGGCGATGACGCCGAGTTGACCGAATCTTGGCACGTCCTCCGGATGAATATGCTGCGCATGTTCCACTCGCCAACGCAGGTCTTTGCCACTGATGCCCAGCTTTTTCCAGGTACGCTCATAAATATCCAGCGTCTCACGGTTTGCACGCGTTCCGATGGCGTGGGTATTGACCTGAAAACCATTGGCCGCCGCTATCTCAGCTGTCCTTTCAATCTCACTGACGGGCTCCAAGACGAGACCTGAAGTGGTCGGCATATCGTCATAAGGCTCCAGTAGCCAGGCACCGTGGGCACCAAGTGCTCCATCTATCTGGCGCTTGATGGAACGTACAGTCAGAAAATCATTGCCTTCAGCGATCTGCAGATAGGCTGGCAGCATCTCAGCCATTCTCTCATTTGATTCTCCTCTGACCATGACATAAAGCCGCACAGGCAGTTCACCGCTGGCTTCAAGTTTCTGCAAAAAATCGATCGTCGCAAATGATGCGCCGGCGTCATGAAAGGAGGTCACACCAAAAAACAAGGCTTCCTGAGCCGCAAGGGCTACCCGTTCTCGCAGTAACTGGTCGTTCTCCTCAGGACTGAGTCGAGCCTGGTATGCATCAACCGCCGCCTCGACGATGTCCTGCGCATTTTCCCGCAGCAGTCCGGTGGCCAAGCCTTCTGCCGTTCTGACGATCGTACCGCCGGCAGGATCCGGTGTCTTGTCATCAATGCCGCCTGCCCTCAGCGCTGCGTCATTGGCAAATGCAGCATGGCCGCTGGCATGCCCCAGGTAGACTGGATTTTTCGGCGCCACCTCGTTTAGCGCATCATTAAGCGGCACGCCGTCTACCTGCTTTGCCGGCAGACTGTCCCACTTCTCCTGGTGCCAGCCACGCCCGAATATCCATTCACCTGGCTCGGCCTTATCCACCGCTGTAGCCACCTTGTTAACGATTTCCTGCCAGTTTTTCGCGCTACTCAGGTCAAGAATCTGGCGGGCTCTACCCAGACTCATATAATGGCCGTGACCTTCGATGAAGCCGGGCGTGACCAGGCGGCCATTCAGCTCAATGACCTTCGTGTCGGGACCCACATAGGCGTCTATTTCCTGATCGTCACCAATCGCGGAGATCAAATATCCGTTGATGGCGATCGCCGTCGCCTCAGGCAAGGTGTCGTCAAGGGTTACAATCTTGCCACCTCGCAGCACGAGATCAGCCTTCACCGAGACAGGCGCAACATCGTTCGACATCACAGCCTCGAGACTCAAGTCCTCCGTCGCCTGACCAGACTTTCCCTCGTCGCTCAGGTTGCTGTCACCACAGCCGGCGAGACCGGCCAAAAGCAGAATCACCCAGCATCTTTGCAGGGTGAGTCGAGCTGAAAGGTTTATCACCCTCAACATATCGTTCTTTCCTTCATT
>JAYODE010000016.1:50072-52312 GCA_038106185.1 Gammaproteobacteria bacterium
CCTGAGCTTATCGCCTGAGCTTATCGCCTCGTCACATGAACTTATCGTCACATGACCCGCAGGCGACTCAATCGAAATCACTGCTTTTTACTCTCCCTACTTTCTCACTATTGAGGCCCGCAAAGCAATCAGCGCTCGCAACAGTTACTGGCTCTCTGCTGGGCATCAGGCTATTCTTGGAATCAACCTGATTGACCGATGTATTGACTATGCAATCTATAATGATCGTTCTGCTTGGCCTGAGTGGCATGCTCTTCGGCTGGTTCGTCTATTCAAAGTTTATCGCTGAGAAAATCTTCAAACTGGACCCTGATTTTATCACGCCGGCCCATGAGCTTTCTGATGGTGTTGATTTTGTTCCGACCAACAAATTTGTTCTGTGGGGGCATCATTTTACCTCTGTCGCAGGGGCTGCGCCGATTGTTGGCCCGGCAATTGCCGTCTATTGGGGCTGGGTGCCAGCTGTAGCCTGGGTAACACTCGGGACTATCTTCTTCGCCGGCGTACATGATGCCGGCGCCATGTGGGCCAGTAACCGTCATAAGGGGGTGTCCATGGGCGCCCTGTCAGAGACCGTTATCGGCAGTCGCACTCGCGCTTTGTTCATGATTGTGGTCTTTCTGGTGCTACTAATGGTCAATGCGGTATTTGGCGTGGTGATTGCTAATGCATTTATTAATAATCCTGGCGCCGTACTGCCTGCCTGGTCGGCTATTTTAGTTGCGCTGCTTATCGGTCAGCTGAGCCGCCGCAAAATCAATCTTGCTCTGCTATCCATCGCCGGTGTCGCCGCCCTGTACTTTTCAATCTACCTTGGGGACGCCGTGCCTTTATCTCTGCCTGCAGAAATGGCAGGTTTGTCGGCCAATGCCTGGTGGATACTGATCCTGTTTGCTTACGCGGCCATCGCCTCCATGTTGCCGGTCTGGGCATTGTTGCAACCGCGAGACTTTATTAATGGCCTGCAATTGTTTGTTGGCCTGTTTCTACTCTATGGCGCTGTGTTCCTGTTTATGCCGGACATATCCGCACCGGCATTCAATACGCAGATCAACCAGGACACCCCTTCCATGCTGCCTCTGCTGTTCGTCACCATTGCCTGCGGAGCAGTCTCCGGTTTTCACGGCATTGTTGCCTCAGGCACCAGTTCCAAGCAGGTCGACAGGGAGCCGGATATTCGCTTCGTGGGTTACCTTGGCGCTGTCGGTGAAGGTACGCTGGCCCTGATTACTATCGTCGCAGTCAGTGGTGTCGCCTATGCCGCGACACCGGAACAGTGGCATGCTCTCTACTCGCACTTCGGCAGTGGTAGCGCCGGCGCCTTTATTCAGGGCGGCGCGAACCTGGTTCATGAGGGTTGGGGATTGCCAACGGGTCTCGCGACAACCCTGCTGGCGGTCATGGTGGTCTTGTTTGCTGGCACCACTATGGATTCCGGCGTTCGGCTGCAGCGCTATATCATTCAGGAATGGGGTGCCATCTATCGCATACCACTACTCGACAATGGCATAGTTGCCACCCTGCTGGCGGTGACTGCCTGTCTGCTGCTGGCCTTTGGTGCCGGCGGCAGCAGCGGCTCAGGGGGTATGATCATCTGGCCGCTATTTGGCTCAACCAATCAAATTCTCGCTGCCATGACGTTATTGGTCATCTCGGTAATGTTGATTCGGTTGGGACGACCGGCTCGGTATACCCTGATACCCATGATATTTGTCCTGTTCACTTCCTTCTATGCGGGTGTGATCAAACTGATCGAGTACTGGCAACAGGACAATTACCTGCTGGTGACTATCGACATCGTAGTTCTGGTGACCAGCGTGCTGGTGATCCTCGAGTCGGGATCGGTGATAGCCCGCCTACGCCATGACAACAAGGCTACCCGACTATGAGGCTGGCGGCCTGTGGGCCACTGACGCTGCTCATCAGCAGTCTATTGATGGTAACCAGTGAGTCAGCAAGTGCCGACAAGAAATTCGGTCAGCTATTGATCGAGGGATTGGCGATGGCAGACAACTGTCTTTACGCCCTTGAGACTGGAAGCTCTCGTCAGCCCGCCGACTGCCGAAACCTGTTCAACTGGCAGGCGTCGCACTGGCCGCAACTTAAAGCCGACATGGATGCCAAAGCCAACGACATCGAGATGACCTCGAGAGATCAGAGTAATCTGCGGGCCTACGAGCAAACGCTGGCGCAAATACAGCGTCGTTTGAACCAGTAGGCGCAGGCTGTCACACCGCCAG
>JAYODE010000016.1:52412-53913 GCA_038106185.1 Gammaproteobacteria bacterium
CACACCGCCAGGTCACAGCCAGCCAGGAAAGTAGGCCGCCAGTATGGCGCCGCGCTCTAGCAGCCAGTGCCAGGCAATATGGATCACCAGGGCTGAAACCAGAATCACTAACCATTGGGGCCTGGATACGACTCGCAAGGCGAATCGAAAGCTGACCATTATCGCAACCAGCAGAATCACCTGGCCGACTTCTACCCCAATATTAAAGGCTAACAAAGCCAACAGCAGATGCGAGCCGGCTAATTGCAAGCTTTCCTGAAACTGAAAGGCGAAACCGTAGCCATGGACCAGCCCGAACAGGAGGGCGATCACCCACCGAACCTTGATCCGTTTGGCAAGGATGTTCTGAATCGCCACAAACAGAATACTAAGCGCAATCAAGGTCTCCACCAGCGCCGAAAACCAAATCCATGCCGGCACATAACCCAGCGCGGCACTCACCAATGTGACGGTGTGGCCGACGGTAAACGCTGTGATGACACCGATCAAGGGCCAGAACCTCGCCATAGGCAACGCCAGGCCTAGCAGGAACAGACTATGGTCAATGCCGGTAAGCAGGTGACTGATGCCACTTCGCAGAAATTCGAGTATGACCTGATACCATTGAGGGTCCAGTCGCACCAGGCCGGGGTTACCCTCGTACTCAAACAGATACTCCTCGTTAGTCGCGGTAATAAAAGTCAATAACGACCGAGTTCTTTGTCCCAGATGGGCGAGATTGGGCGCCCATGAAAATTCTTTCGCGGCTTCATTGAGCGCATACTCCAGCTGCACATCAACCAGTGCTTGCCGCCAATAGAGCCGTGTGTCATCGGCCAATGGCGGTGCTAAAAGGTGCTGCAGAGCCGAGTCATAGGACCGAAAAGATCTGTCTGCCGGCAAGGAGATACGGGCTCGGCGCAACTGGCCTCGAGGCAATTGAATACCCTCTTGATACAGGCGAATTTCATCGATCAGCCAGAGGTTGACTGCCTCTTCAAGCGCAGCGTCAACCTTGGCTATATCCAGATAACCAGGACCCTGTTGGGGGAAATCAACATCTCGCAGGGCCTCCAGCGGTACTCGTAGCAAAACTACCAGCGCGTTGCCTTCAACCTTGATAAACAGTCGCAGTTGGACACGCTCAGGCACCTCATGACCGAACCCGGTGAGTGGTTGCAGCAGGACCAGTAGCATTAACAGTACCGGCAACAAACAGACGCACCAGCGAGGGTAATAATCCATTACTGCAAAAGGCTTTAGGAACATAGGTTAACGACGGACGCTTGAGATGCGGTTCCGGTTTTTGAAGCCTCGAGTATACTGAGCTGCTTAGCCTGCGTATACTTTTACGACCAGACCAAATCATCGCTTCGACTCAATCGCCAAGAGGAACAGGTATGTCAGTCTTACTCTCGAATTTTCAGCCGATGGCACAGGTCGCTTTGCCAATCGGCCCGCTAGGGCGACTTGCCGTCAGTTTACGGCGCTCCAGCCTGGGGCGCACTAGCCTGGGGCGCAC
>JAYODE010000016.1:54013-63808 GCA_038106185.1 Gammaproteobacteria bacterium
GGACTTGGCAAGCTGGGACTCATTTTAATACTCAGCATCTCTGTCAGCAGCGTTAGGGCAGACGCTAACACTGAGTCAACAGCGGTTATGGCACCGGCATTTGAAGTTGACCCCTTCTGGCCGCAACCACTGCCCAATCATTGGGTCCTTGGCTCGGCCATCGGCGTTGGCGTGGATTCAAGAGATCACGTGTTCGTCATTCATCGCCGCAACAGCTTCAATGAGCGTACCGAAATCGGCGCTGCGACTGATCCAAAAACTGGAGAATGTTGCATTCCCGCACCAAATATTCTGGAGTTTGACCCAGAGGGCAATCTCGTTAATGCCTGGGGCGGGCCTGGCGAGGGCTACGCCTGGCCGGACAGCAACCATGGGCTGACACTTGACCCAAAAGACAATATCTGGATCGGGGGCAATGGCGAGCTTGACTCGCATATTCTTAAGTTCAGTCGCGATGGCAATTTCCTGCAGCAGATTGGTATTCCGGGCCAGCCCGGTGACAGCCTCAGTACTGAGCATTTTGGGCGAGTGGCAAAGATTTCCTTTGATGCCAAAGCGAATGAGGCGTACGTCTCCGACGGTTATACGAATAAGCGAGTAGCAGTCCTTGACGCTGACAGTGGCGCTTTTAAGCGATTTTGGGGGGCCTATGGCAATACGCCAGACGATACTAACTTGGGCCGTTACAATCCCGCCGAGCCTTTAGCGCAGCAGTTTCGCAATCCGGTCCATTGCGCCGAACCCACTATGGACGGCCTGGTTTATGTCTGTGATCGCGCTAATGATCGAATTCAGGTGTTCAAATCAGATGGTACCTTTGTGACTGAAAAATTGATCGCCCCTATGACGTTGGGTGACGGCTCAGTATGGGATATTGCGTTCTCGAGAGATTCCGCTCAGCAGTTTCTTTATCTGGCGGATGGCAAAAACATGAAGGTCTACATTTTGGACCGCAAGTCCCTGGCCATACTCACCAGCTTCGGTGATGGCGGCCGCCAGCCAGGACAGTTTTTTGCCGTTCACAGCATCGCGACTGATTCGCAAGGCAACATCTTTACGACCGAGACCTACGAGGGTAAGCGAGTGCAAAAATTCAGCTATCGAGGCCTGCGAACGATCGACTCGGTGGATCAGGGACCACCCTGGGGTAAAGCAAGACACTGACAGTCGAAAGGCGAACCCATGGCTACTATCATTCAGACTGAACATCGAATCGCCAGTGTCGAACCAGGCTACCGTTTCTACCTGAGAAACAAGCGCAGGTCTGACCTTTCGCAAGCCAATGCAGCAGGTACTATCTTGTTTGTTCACGGTGCAACCTACGCATCGAGTCTGACCTTTGACTATGCGATCGAGGGTGTTTCCTGGATGGATCAACTGGCACAACAGGGGTTTGACACCTGGTGCATTGATCTTTTGGGCTACGGTAAGGCGGACCGCCCCAATGCAATGGATGAGCCAGCCGAAAACCACCCGCCCATCTGCGACACCCGCACGGCCGTCGACGATGTTGGCCGTGCAATGGCCTTTATTCGCGACTTACGGCAACTGCCGGCACTGAATCTTATAGGCTACTCCTGGGGAACCGCCATCGCCGGCACGTTTGCAGGAGAACAACCTGAAACGGTGAGTAAGCTGGTTTTGTACGGCGCCCTGTGGGTCAAAGCTGGCGCCACTTCAGGTCTTGCGCCAACCACGCTAGGTGCTTATCGCCTTGTCGACACCCAAGCAGCCAGCAAGCGTTGGGCGCAAGGCCTCAGCCAGGCGGAAATGGACGCTATAGTTCCACCCGCTCGAGTCGAGCACTGGTGTCAAACAGTGTTGGCCAGTGATCCATGGGTGGTGACGAAGCAGTCGCAGGCTCTGCGCGCGCCCACTGGCGTGATCAAGGATTTCATGCACTTTTCAGCCACAGCCAGCCCTTGGTACTCACCTCAAAAAATCCAGGCGCCGACGCTGATCGTGGTGGGAGACAGAGACCGAGAGACAACGCCAGAGCAATGCCAAATCGTCTTCTCTCAGCTAGACAGGGCTCCAAGCAAGCGCCTGACTATTATAGGCCGAGGCACGCATTCGCTGCTGTTGGAGAATCGCCGAAACGAGTTACACGCAGTAGTCAGCGAATTTCTCCTTGGATGATTCATCGCCTGATCGGGCTTCTGCCGAAAGCTAATCGAAGTTTATCATTACTAACAACTTCACTAGACCGGAGCGCTACGCAACGCATACAAAACCCGCCCTCTGGCGCACAATCGACCCTCATCATCAGTAACACTGACTTCAATACTACAAAGCTGACGACCCCGCTTAATAACCAATGCCTCAGCGTCGATATATTCTCCATGGGCCTGGCGCAGGTAAGTGACTTGCAAGTCAGCCGTGCCGGCCGGTAACGATCCTGGTAACAGGCCAGTAAAAACAGCCGGGATCGTCGCCATATCTATCATAGTGGCTATCACTCCGCCATTGACGCTACCGCCAATACCTGTGGGCGTCGTCACCGTTTTTCGTAAACGCAGACGCGCATAGCCGTCTCTGCGTTCGACCAGCGTCAAGCCCAGATATTGGTGAAACGGTATCGTATCAAAATGATCAAAGTAATCAGGATCCAGCGCAGGCTCGATCAACATATTGTGTATTCCTTATTAAGTACGAAAGTATTGCTCGAATACAGCATTGCTCCTATCCTGTCACAAATTGACCTGTCACGAATTGCCCTCTCGAGACCCAGCAGCCGAATTGAAGCTGGTCTTCTACAGCTGATCCTGAATAATCCAACTAGCCCAATGACATGATCCAGCAACGAGTTACTTACGTCGCAGGATGACCGGCACTTCGCTGATACCACGTATGAAGTTATTAGGCAGCCGCACCACGTCGCCGGCCAGCTGGACATGACTGAAGCGATTCATAATTTCTTCCCAGAGTACCCGCAGCTGCATCTCCGCCAGACGATTACCCATACAGCGATGTATACCAAAACCAAAGGCTACATGAGCTCGAGCATTAGGTCGATCAATGATCAACTTATCCGCGTCACTGAACACCGACTCATCGCGGTTGCCGGAAAGGTACCACATCACAACCTTGTCCCCTTCTTTGATTCGTTTGCCACCCAAATCGAAGTCTTGCATAGCGGTACGACGCATATGAATGACCGGAGTCTGCCAACGGACCATCTCAGCTACCATGTTGGGGATTAATCCCGGGTTCTCTCGTAGTTTCTGAAACTGATCCGGAAACTGGTTCAACGCAAGCACTCCACCGCTGATACTGTTGCGCGTCGTATCGTTACCGCCAACAATGAGAAGCAATACATTGCCGAGAAAGAGCATGGGGTTTTCCGTCATATCTCGCGTTTTCTCACCATGCGCCAGCATCGAAATCAGATCAAATTTCGGCGGTGCCGCAGCCCGCTCGTGCCATAGTTGCATGAATGTCTGAGCACAATCCATTAGGCCAGCAGTTCGAGCCTCCATGTCTACTCCGTCATTGCCTGTCAGCTCCGGAACATCTGTGGTGATATCTGACCAGTATATGAGTTTATGACGGTCCTCGTAGGGAAAGTCGAACAGCGTCGCAAGCATCCGTGCGGTGAGCTCAACAGACACCTCTTTAACCCAGTTAACTGGTTCACCAACGGGCAGATGCTCAAGAATATCGATAACCCGCTCACGAATCAGCGGTTCAAAATTAGCCAGATTGCTAGGCGCGACTGACGGTGACACTGTGCGGCGTTGATCATCGTGGCGTGGCGGATCCATGGCGATGAAATTTTCGATAGGGACCTGATTCTCGTCGTCTTCTTTCAGGTCCTGAATAGTGATGCCGCCGACCTCTGAAGAAAAAACCGAATGATTGGTATCTACTTGTTTGATCAGATCGTGCGTCGTCACAGACCAGAAGGAGCCATTGACACTGTCTTTCAGATAGTGGACTGGCTCCTCTCTACGCAGACGTGCAAAATAGGCTTGCCATTGCTCGTCCCGAAAGAGTTCAGGACGGGACACGTCGAGGCGGTCTAATGGTGTGCTGTCAACATTGCTCATTTTCTGCACCTAAGTGATCATTTCGGGCAATGTGAAACACCGTCACACAGAAGTCAAGAATCAAGCTTACGTTGATCCGCCGAGCGGAAATCTACCTTAGTCAATAGGTGCCGGTGCAATGCGAATATCACGGAAGGCATTAGTCGCCGGGTCCAGAGGGACAGGTCCGGCGGGATAGTGGTTCTCGGCAAGGATATACGCCAGGATATTGACGTACACAGCTGGCGACAGCCCCCCGGGATTACTTTGCGGCATGTCCGTCCGCATCACGCCCAACAGGTCCTGCAATGGCTGCCCACGCCAGGCACGAAAAACCTGTTCAAAGTAGCCCTTTGGATGACAGCTCAGGCAATGCTGCTTATACAGCTTTTTACCCGCGCTCGCCTGCTCGGCAGAATAGCCGGGTAACATAGCTGGCTTGCTGTTCTGATCAAGACTATAGGCCTTGACGGCGAACAAGCAGACGACGCAGAACACCACTGATCTTAACCGAACCACAGACCTTCCTTCTTTGTATTTACCCCGAGCTATTTACCCCGAGCTATTTACCCCCCGAGCCATCGACCGGCAAAGCGTATCGACGGAGCCGGTTATTCGAGTACTGCCAGCGTCGTCAGGCGCGGGCCCGTCTGCAGCAGCAAATATTGTTTACCCTGATGCATATAGGTCATGATCCCGTAATTGGTCTTGTCCGGTATCTCGACCTTACCGACCTGCTCGCCAGTCGCCTTGTCGACGGCAAATAGATGGGGCGTACCATCGCTGGCGACATCCGCATAGATCAACAGGGTACCCGTCACGACCATCTTGGCTATACTGCCAGAACCGGTATTCGGAATCTGCTTGTCCTTTAATTGCGGATGATTGAGAACTGCCGCCGGCGTTTCTCCTACCGGGATGTACCACAAAGTCTCACCACTGTTCATATCAATCGCAGTGATTCGACTGTAGGGTGGCTTGAAGATCGGCAAGTCATCTGGGCCTTGCACCCGCGAGTAGCGTAATACCGCATAATCGGTGACGGTTTTACCCGTTGGCTCGTCGATAATTGCATCGCGCTCGCTGCCGGGGGCTATGATCCTGGAAGTACAACCCTTACGAGAGGTCACATAGAGAATCCCGGTTGTGGGGTCAGCGGCTGAGGGGCCGTCAATGTTTGTCCCTCCCATGTCGCCAGGGCACCAGAGCGCAGCTTCCTTACCCAGATCATTGTCGCGGTGCAGGGGCGGATGAAACAGCGGACCTATCTCAAAGGGTTCGAGATTCTTGATCGCCTGGGCACGCAGGGCCGGCGTAAAGTCAATCAGATCGTCCGTGGTCAATCCCTGCATGTCATAGGGCGCTGGTCGAGTCGGAAATGGCTGCGTTGGCGACAAGCGCTCACCCGGAATCTTCGATGCGGGCACAGGTTTTTCAATGATCGGCCACAGGGGCTCGCCGGTAATACGATTGAAGGCGTAAACAAAGGATTGCTTGGTTGTCTGCGCGACAATCGGGACTGTGACGCCGTTGCGTTTTACATCCAACAGAATAGGCGCGGTGGGTGTGTCATAATTCCAGATATCGTGGTGCACCATTTGGTAGTGCCATAACCGCTTGCCGGTTTTCACATCCAGCGCAATCAGGCTAGTACTGAACAGGTTGTCACCAGGTCGAAAGCCGCCATAGAAATCCATGGTGGCACCATTAGTCGGCACATAAACGATGCCCCTTTCCTGATCCGCTGCCAGAGGCGCCCAGGATGAGATATCGCCAGTCCATTTCCAGGCATCGTTTTCCCAGGTTTCATGACCAAACTCACCGGGTCCTGGCAAGACATTGAATTTCCAGAGGAACTTGCCCGTTTTGGCATCATATCCGAGAATGTCGCCAGGAATATTTTCAGCCCGAGATTGATTGTAGCCTTGTTCATGAGAGTTACCCACAACGATCACCCCATTAACCACAATGGGTGGCGACGAGGAGGTAATATAACCCGTTTCAAGGTCTATCCCTTGATAGGCGTCATAGTCGTGACCCAGGTCGGCGAGGAGGTCGACGACGCCGGTCGACGGAAACCCCTTGATGGGCACGGGTTGACCGAAGCCCTCCAGAGGCAATCCCGTAATCGCATCAAGCGCCGTGAGAAAAAATGCCGGTGAGGTAATGTAAATCACTCCCCGACCATCAATCTCGGCGTAAGTCACCCCTTTGCCATAGTCCTTGCGCATGGAATACTGGTAGCGTGGGGTATCCGGCTCTCGATAGGACCAGAGGGTCTCGCCTGTGGCTGGATCCATCGCCACAACATGCCGGCGTGGACCGGCAACCGTGTAAAGGATACCGTTGATATAAGATGGTGTAGCACGGCCACTCTGAGCATTGAAACTGGCACCATCCCAAACCCAGGCCTCCTCCAGTTTTTGGAAATTCTCGGCATTGATCTGGTCGGCCGGCGAAAACCGAGTATGGGCGGCATCACCACCCAAATAATGCCATTGACCCGCGGCAGTACCGGGCGCTGCCGCCTGCGCACAACAGGCCGTGAGCAGTAAACCGCCCAGCAACCCAAGCCGGCCTGCACGGCGGCTGGGAGCGACGGTACTTTTTATGACGGTGCTTTTTATATAGTGGTTGTATCTGCCTATATTCGCCTGGCAACCCGTTCTCTGTTGCATAACCGCTCCTCACCTTTACTTACTCGACTTTACTTGCTCGACTTTACGTGAACACCTAATTTATCTCGTTTTCCTATCACCGTGTTTTCCGATCGACATTCACAGTTTAATCTAAGTCCAGTAAAAAATATGTCGCAATTCTTGTTGAAAAACACCTCAAATATTTCTCCATTATTTCCCTTTCCCTGTACGTTCAGGTATTCTGCGCCCAGCTATGGGCGAACTTTGAGATTCACCCCTTTGCTCGGGAAAATCTACTGCCTATAACATCACTAATTATTTTGGGGATTTAATAATGCGAAAACTGCCAAACATTAAGTTGTTGGCTCCGCTTTCTCTACTTGCGGTGCTGACACCGTTTACCGCTCCTTCCGCCTTTGGCGCTGAAGCTATCGAAGAGGTTGTTGTCACCGGCTCGCGCGTACCTGGCCGTACTGCGACCGATTCGGCGGTGCCTGTTGATGTCGTTGCCGGTGACGAGTTTGAAAATATGGGCACTTCAGACATGGACGATATGCTGCGTAACCTGCTGCCGTCGTACAATGTCCAGCGTTTGCCAATCAGCGACGCAGCAACGCTGACACGACCAGCCAACATGCGCGGCTTGCCGCCAGATAACACCTTGATACTTGTTAATGGCAAGCGTCGTCATCGCGCTTCTGTCATCGCTGAACTGGGTGGTTCTCTGGCCGCAGGCTCACAGGGACCAGACGTCTCTGTAATTCCAGGTATCGCGCTGAAGCAGGTTGAAGTGCTCCGTGACGGTGCTGCGGCACAGTACGGTTCTGATGCTATCGCCGGTGTATTAAACTTTAAATTGAAAGATAGTGCCGAGGGCATGTCAGTTGAAGTTAAAACCGGTGAATACTTCGAGGGTGATGGCGCCTTGGTTCAGGTTTCGGCGAATGCCGGTCTGCCATTGGGACCTAATGGCTTTGCGAACGTTTCACTCACTTATAAGCAGTCTGATGCCACCAGTCGCAGCACTCAGCGTACCGATGCCCTTGCCTTGATCGCTGGCGGTAACAAGTTCATCCTCAACCCTGCACAGGTTTGGGGCGCACCGGAAGTGAGTGATGATTATGCACTGTTTGTCAATTCTGGCATTCAGCTGACAGATCGTCAGGAACTCTACGGCTGGGCTAACTATGCCGAGCGTAAAGTCCTTGGTGGCTTCTTCTTCCGTAATCCGAACAACCGTGGCGGCGTTTTCACCGGCGACGGCGGCATTCGTGCGATTATGGATAGCAACCTGGTTGGTCAGTCTGGCCAGACCTCTAATTGCCCAGTAACGCCGGCAACCGGATTTCTGGATACCAGCACGCTGCCAGCTAACTGCCAAGTCGCCAACTCCATCTTTCCAGGCGGTTACACCCCTGCGTTTGGTGGTAAGGTTCAGGACCAGGGCCTGGTTATCGGCTTGCGTGGCGATATGCAGAGTGGTTTGACTTATGACTTCAGCTACTCTCTGGGCAGCAACGAGTCAACTTTCCAGATCAGTAACAGCTGGAACCCTTCACTGGGTATCACAAGTCCTCAGTCCTTCAATCTGGGCAAGTACGTTCAGAGTGAAAATAACTTCAATGCTGATTTCAGCTACCCCATCGCGGTTGGCCTGGCTTCTGACTTGAACATCGCATTTGGTGCTGAGTACCGGGTTGAGAAATTCGAGATTCGGTTAGGTGACGAAGCCTCTTGGGAAGCTGGTCCTTATGCCTTCCAAAATGCTAACTTCCACTCAGATGGCACTACACCGCTCGTGCCAATGAGCATTGGTGCCCACGGGTTTGCTGGTTTTGGCCCTAGCCAGGTCGGTACCTGGGATCGAGCCAACTACGCTTTTTATGTGGATCTTGAAGCTGACGTCACTGAAGACTGGCTGGTCCAGGGCGCCCTGCGATTTGAAGACTTTGATGACTTCGGCACCACTACCAACTTCAAACTGGCTACGCGATACAGCATCACTGATGCCGTTAACGCTCGTGCCTCCTACAGCACTGGTTTCCGGGCACCGACTCCAGGCCAGTCGAACGTGACTAAGGTATCGACCATTACAGTTGAAGGTAACCTTCAGCAGCAGGGTCAGATTCCTCCCACCAACCCGATCGCTCAGTACCTGGGTGGAGAAGCGTTGAAGCCTGAAGATGCGAAGAACATCACCATCGGCTTTGCCTGGGACATCACCGACGACCTGACAGTTACCGCTGATTGGTTCCAGATCAAGCTGGAAGATCGAATTGCCGCAACCGGTACGATCGACATCACCAAGCAGGCTGTACCAGCCGGCATTGGTTGTACTGCTGCGTCTACCAACCTTTCTCAGTGTCTGGAAGAGCTGGGCATCCCTGGCGCGTCCGACCTGAAGAGCGTTGCTTTCTACACCAACGACTTCAAGACGACCACGCAAGGTTTTGACCTGGTCGCGACTTACGCGGTGGATTGGAACTCAGCTGGCTCAACGGTCTTCACTGCTGCCTGGAACAACACTCAGACAGAGGTCGACGATGCGGGTGACGAGGTCTCTCGTGAGCGCTTAGTTGAGCTGGAGAATTATAATCCAGAGAATCGTGGCATCTTCACTGCGACGCACACCATCGGTGATCTGCGTCTGCTGGGTCGAGCCAGCTTCTACGACAGCTGGGTCAATGCTGATAACGGCGCTGGCAGCAGCGGCGGTCCAAGCGACACCGTTTATGTCTCAGATGGCACTGCGTACTCTATTCGTTGCCAGATTAACGAAGACCATTGTTACGACAGTCAGTGGATTTTCGATCTTGAAGCCGCTTACACCTTTAACCAGCGTTACATGGTTGCCATTGGCGCCAACAATATCTTTGATGAGTTCGGCCCTAGAGACCCAGCTAACGATGATGGTTCAGTGGGCAGCGGTAACACCTACGAGACTGGCAATCCTTGGGGTTTCGACGGTGGTTTTTACTACGTGCGTTTTCGAGTTGACTTAGACTAGTACTCGTACGAAGAACCCAGTAAGACTAAAAACCCGGGCTTGTCCCGGGTTTTTTTATGGGCGCCAGATATCAGTGCTGTTGAAGCGTTTTCAGGGTTCTGTCTTTTCATGGTTCTGTCTT
>JAYODE010000016.1:63908-69520 GCA_038106185.1 Gammaproteobacteria bacterium
GGTTCTGTCTTTTCATGGTTCTGTCTTGGGGCTCGACTCAGTATCTCTAAGGGTGAACAGGCTTGCCTGGTCAGTGACAGGCTGTGATGGTTAAGGTCTCGAGATCGAACCCATCTAGGGCGCCTTTCGGTTCAACCCAGATTGCGGGCAAAAAAAACCCGGGACTAGCCCGGGTATTGTTTGAACTCACTGATCAGCATCAGTTGCCTGGTTCTTATTTCGACAGGTAGTTCATACCCTCTTCGATGCCACGAATCGTCAAAGGGTACATCTGGTCATCTACCAACTTTTTGGTTAGAGCCACAGAGTTTGAGTATTCCCAAGTATCTGCCGGCGTGGGGTTGATCCAGATAACCTTGTCATAGGTGTCGAGCATACGCTGCATCCAGATGGCACCAGCCTCCTCATTCCAGTGCTCAACACTGCCACCGGCATGGGTGATCTCGTAGGGTGCCATGGTGGCATCCCCAACAAATATCACCTTATAGTCGTGACTGTACTTGTGCATGATATCGAAGGTATCGAGTCGTTCGTTCATTCGCCGATTGTGCTGCTTCCAGACACCATCGTAAATGAAGTTATGGAAGTAGAAGGTCTCCAGGTGCTTGAACTCTGATCGCGCGGCCGAGAACAACTCTTCACACACCTTGACGTGGGCATCCATTGAGCCGCCGTTATCCAGAAACAACAACACCTTGACCGTATTCCGTCGTTCAGGGCGCATGAGGATATCGAGCATGCCGCCGTTCTTGGCAGTCTTGTCGATGGTACCGCTGATATCGAATTCATCATCAGCCCCGGTTCGAGCGAGTTTACGCAACCGACGCAGGGAGATCTTCATGCCACGCGTACCCAGTTCGACGTTGTCATCGTAGGTCTTATAGTCGCGTTTATCCCAGTTACGCTTGCCTCGGCGCTTCTTGCCGTTGCGGTCTTCGCCGTCATCGCCCTTGCCGTCTCGACCCTTGCCTTCCTTGTTCTTGTCTTTACCTTCACCACGGGCCGCATCTTCAACCTGACGCTTGAATTCGTCGATCAGTTTTTCCAATCCGCCTAAGGATTTGATCTTCTCCAGCTCTTCCGCGGTCAGAGATTTTTCAAATTCGCGACGCAGGTATTCGTCCGGGATCATTGCCGCCAGCATGCCGGACAGATCCTCCAGGCCTTTGAAGTAGGCACCAAATGCTCGATCGAACTTGTCGTAGTGGCGCTCGTCTTTGACCAGCGCCATTCTGCTCAAGTAATAAAACTCATCAATGTCCGCATAGACCAGCCGCGCTTTGAGAATATCCAGCAAATGCAACAGCTCCGTAATGGAGACTGGCACTCGCGCATTTTTCAATGCCAGGAAAAAGTTGATCAACATGGTTGCTTAACCTTTTTGTGGGCCGCTGCCGCCAGTATTTTGCTGGCGACGGTTCATAAACGCTAACCGCTCAAGTAACTGCACATCCTGTTCGTTTTTAACCAGGGCGCCATACAGTGGCGGGATCGCCTTCGAGGTGTCACGGTTGCGCAGGATTTCCTCAGGAATATCATCGGCCATCAGCAGCTTCAACCAGTCGATCAGCTCGGAAGTCGAGGGCTTCTTTTTCAAGCCAGGTACCTTGCGAACATCGAAGAAGATTTCCATGGCTTCCTTGACCAGATCCTGTTTGATCTTGGGATAATGGACATCAACAATTTCCTGCATCGTGGCTCGATCAGGAAACTGAATGTAATGGAAGAAGCAACGACGCAGAAACGCATCGGGTAATTCTTTTTCGTTGTTACTGGTGATAACAATCACAGGCCGGTGCTTGGCTACAACCGTTTCACCGGTTTCATAGACGTGGAACTGCATTTTGTCGATTTCGAGCAGCAGGTCGTTCGGAAACTCAATGTCAGCCTTGTCAATTTCGTCAATCAGGAGAACGCATTTTTTATCACTGGCAAATGCCTCCCAGAGCTTACCCTTGGCAATATAGTTGTTGATATCATGCACTCGCTCATCGCCCAACTGAGAGTCTCGCAAGCGTGACACCGCATCGTACTCGTAAAGCCCTTGTTGCGCTTTGGTGGTGGACTTCACATGCCAGGAAATCAGCTCCATTCCCAGAGAAGCGGCAATCTCTTCTGCCAGCATGGTTTTACCCGTGCCTGGCTCACCCTTGATCAACAAGGGCCGTTCAAGTATGACCGCTGCGTTAACTGCCATCTGGAGTTCGTCGGTCGCGATATAGGTTGTAGTGCTGGAAAATTTCATATGTTAGTAACCAAGGAAGTGATGCATAGGGAGATTAAATTTCCGCCTCATGTGAATCCATGAAGCAATTTATATTAACTGAACAGCCTCCTACTGTAATTTGCTCGGCGGCACTTATCAAGGGGACCTCTGATTAAGTGATGACTTTCTCTGGCGACCCCTGCCGTACCCTGCTAAAGCGCGCGCCCTGCTAAAGGCCGCACGCTGCTAAAGCCGAAGACGCCGGCTTTACCCCTGCATGCAGGCCAAGCCTCAGGAAAACCATCCATTACCCAGGGACTCACGAGACCAGTCAACAAGTCTGTTGACCACCATTCACGACATTAATACCCCAGGAATACCCCCAGGATGATAGCTTTTCGACTTCAGTCGAGGCCTTTAGCGGGCAGCTTTCACGGCCTCTTTCGCCCCTGCCAGAACAGCAACCGTAGAGTGAGCCCAGCCAGCATGGCAAACATGCTGAACAGCAGCGCCAGCCCGCCTTGTAGACCACCTTTTGCCCCTTCAAGCAGCAGGTCCATCAGCAGAATAAAACTTGCGGGTGCCAGGAACAGGTGAGAAGCATCGGTATACCAGGGCGTGAATATCAACACCACCATGATGCCTCGCGCCAGGTCACGCCAGCCACTGTGGCGTATGAACCCACTAAGTTTCCACCCGATAAAGGTACAACCCAGACCCGCCAACAGATAGACAATCCAGGCAATCAGATATTGAAATTGATGTATAAGTTCCGTCATGTGCGGTTAGCCCCGCTCCTTCCTCGTGCGCCGAGGATATGCCGCAAATCCTGTTTACTGCTCCACCCAGCGGATGATGTATTCCTGATGGCTGTCAGGATGCACGCTGCGTTCATCAATCACCTTGCCGGTCACGGCAATACCGGCTGCTTGCACAGAGGCCTTGTCGCCAGACACCAGCGGATGCCAGTCAAACAGATCTTTACCTTCGGCAATCAGACGATAGGCGCACGTCGTGGGCAGCCAGCCAAACTCATCGACCCGCTCAGGGGTCAGCAGCACGCACTCGGGTACATTCGTATTGCGCCGAGAATAGTCAGAGCACTGACAGCTGTCCTGATCCAGGTAGCGACAGACTATGGACGTATAATGCACCTCACCTGTGTCTTCGTCTTCCAGTTTGTGCATGCAACAACGCGCACAACCATCGCACAGTGATTCCCATTCGAGATCACTCATCTCCGCCAACGTCTTTGTTTGCCAGAAGGGCCGGTTCATCGGCTAGAACCCCATTGGGTCGATAAGGGCGGCAGCTGCAAATGATAGCCATGGGTTTCGAGATTGGCCAGCACCACTGCCGGGTCCTGTTGGGCCAGTCGGCGGTTCGCATGCAGATCAAAGCTCAGCGCGACTGAGGGCTCACCAAATTGTACCAACAAGGCTTGTGGTACTCGGGTGAGTCCCTCAGCTCGATCCACGTAGAGGAACAGGCCGGCTTTTTTTGAACTCTTGTAGACGTCACACAGCACTCAGTGCTCCTCCCTGACGGGTCAGCAGTGCAATTAAATCATCGCCTATGACAGTCTTGCGCCAGCCACACATGGCTTTTGGCAATTGATAATGCCCCGTGTCCATACCAGAACGCAGAATCTGCTCCAGATGACGGCGGCGAGCCAGCATTTCAGGGGCAATCTGGACCGACTCGGCTGTCTCTGACACCTTCAACTTGAGTTGTTTCATCAGACTGTTACTGACCGGCATACTTTCCGGGTCAACGATGACCGGGCGTTGTGCTACAGGCATGGCGCGTGCTGACTCCAGCAGTAAAATTATTTCGTCACCAAACTGGCGAACTTGACGCGAAGTCAGGGTTGTATGTTTGTGCAGCCCGCCGACGTCCAGAAAATCCAGCTGGGCAAGACTGAGGACAGACTTCTCGTCGATCACTCGATTTCTCGGCACATCCAGCGCACGGGCCTTGGTCTCACGCCAGGCGCAGAGGGTTGCAACCAGGTACAGACTTTCCTGGCTCAGTTTTGCCGTGCCTTTCAGACGCTGGTATGCGACTTGTGGATCCAGCTCCGTCGCTATGCTGACGGTCATGCCAGCGCATTCTTCCTGCACCCAGGAGAGCTTACCCCGCAATTCCAGCTCATCGACTTGCTTGCGATAAATGTCCAGCAGATGAATAACATCCAACGCCGCATATTCCAGTTGCGCCGGCGTTAAGGGTCGCTGCAACCAATCAGACCGCGTCTCCTCTTTGCTGATCGAGAGGTCCAGAAAATGTTCAACCAGCTTCTGATAACCGATAGAAAAGCTGATGCCAAGCGCAGCAGCCGCTACCTGAGAATCAAACAAAGGGGCCGGCAAAGCCTCCAGGATATGCTGAAAGACTTCCAGATCTTCCGAGCAAGCATGGAATACCTTGACCACAGACTTATCCTCAAGCAGGTCTGCGATAGGGCCCAACTCAGCGACCTCCAGGGGATCGATCAGATAACACTGAATGCCATCATAGATTTGAATCAAACCAACAATAGGATAGTAGGTGTTGAAGCGGGCGAACTCTGTATCTATCGCGACAGCGTCTGCGCGACGAACCAGGTCAATCACCTCTTCCAGTCGTCGGGGGGAGTCCACAATTTCAAATTCGACAGTCATTAAATCTGTTTTCTTCCTGCTAGCGCATGAGACAAGGTTCCACCATCAACAAACTCCAGTTCACCGCCAAGCGGGATCCCATGGGCAATTCTTGATACTTTGACCTTCAGTAGCTTGAGGCTTTCCGCGATATAATGCGCCGTGGCCTCGCCTTCCACGGTTGATCCAATTGCCAGTATGACTTCAGTCACACCAGCCTCACAGCGTCGTAACAATTGCGCTACGCCAATTTCCTCGGGACCAATACCATCCAGCGGCGAAAGCGTGCCCATCAGCACGAAATAACCGCCCCGGTACCCGGCCGTGTGCTCGATAGCAATCACATCAGCGGGATTTTCGACGATACAGATCATCGAATGATCTCGCCCTGCATTGCTGCAAATTGCACAAAGCGGCGACTCAGTAAAATTTCGACAGAGTTCGCAATGAACAACCTTGTCCATCGCCTCTAACAAGCGACCGGACAATCGTCGGCCACCTGCACGATCATGCTCCAGCAGATGCAGCACCATACGTTGGGCCGTTTTGGGACCCACGCCGGGCAAGCAACGCAACGCATCAGCCAATTGCTCAATGACTGGTATTTGGTTCATGCCTGTCTCTCACGCTTATTCATCATTTGACGCTATTTGATCAGATCCTTCTCGCCCAGCCGCTGGGCTTCAACATGACCGGCCCGAGGCTCGTTGCAACGCTTGTTTGGGTCTGCTTGTTTTGGGACTGCTTGTTTTGGGACTGCTTGT
>JAYODE010000017.1:0-3977 GCA_038106185.1 Gammaproteobacteria bacterium
TCACAGGAGACTGCTTTTGGCCATTCAATTAGAACATCACTTCAACAAGCCTGCTGAGGCGCTCTGGCTGATTCTCGGTCAACCCGAGCGGGTCGATTGGGTGCCCGGAATAGAATCCTGTCAGTTCGATGGTAAAATACGCGCCTTCACACTACCGGGCGCAGGTGCCCTCAAAGAAGAAATATTGCAACTGGATCATGAGCTCAGACGCATTGAGTACTCATGCATCGAAAGTCCGACGCCTTTTGAAGCCCATCTGGCGAGCATGCAAGTCATAGAGACACAGACTGGCTGCCAGCTGATCTGGAAGACTCAGGTCCAGCCCGAAAAATTTGAGCCTTTTATTCGGCAAAGTATGGAAGGTGCCTTGCGCCGTCTGGAAACACTACTGGCGTAATCAAGAGAGTCCTCCATGTCACTCAAAATGACCATAGCACAGCGTCAGACCTTCCTTGCCGATATGCATGTCGGCATCGTCAGCATTCCTCGCGAATCTAGGGGCCCCCTGACAGTGCCTATCTGGTACGACTACACGCCCAATGGGCCGCTCTGGATGATCACTGACCGAAGCTCCATCAAGGGTAAGCTGTTGGCCCGTGCCAAGCGGATCAGCCTTTGTGTGCAGACAGAAACAGTGCCCTACCAGTATGTCTCTGTTGAAGGCGCCTTTACCTTGAGAGACGCCACAAAAGACGAGCTGCTACGGATGGCGATTCGTTATTTGGGCGAGTCTGGAGGTCGCGCCTATGCCAATAGCACCGATCACGGCGACAGTATGCTGGTCTCAGTCACACCCGAGACCTGGTATACGGTGGACTATACTCAGTCGACCTGAAGTCCTCGGCGACTTTAAACCCGGCCGACTCGCCGCTTCAAGGGGTCAGCTGCTCTCGTCACCCACTGAGATACGTCCCGCCAAGGCAGGTAGCAGATAGGCACCGAACACAATACCACCCGCATAGCCTTTTGCTCGACGGCGATAGCCACTCAGCGTTAACAGTGGTTCCTTCGCACGCTCGCCACTGACCTGGTCCACGGTCACTACCGTACACCGTTCGCAGGGCGCAACCTGACCAAGATTGAGATGCGGAAACTGAAACTCCATTTGGTCGTCTTCCGCATAAGCCGGCAAATCAGTCACCACCAGATTGGCACGGAACCGGTCCATAGGAACAGCAGTTGCAAGACGCCGGTTCAAATCATCCAACGAGGCCTGATTAGTGAGCAATACGGGCGAAGTATCGACAAATTTATTCTGTTTTTGACCGTGTACCTTCGCGAAATCGGCCAGCGGCAAATACCAATCAACGGGTGCCTTGGCTCGTACCAAGCGTAAAGGCTGGCCAAACGCTGCCGCTAACCAGTCGGCTACGGCAGCGCCCATATCTAATACTGCCACTGCTTGGCCATAGATCTTCAGCGGCGCTTCGGCGTCGCTCGAGTCTGTCTTCAGAAGGAAGTCAGGCTGATCGGGATGAGTCAGTCGCAGCTCACTACCCTCCCAAATAGCACCCAGTTGATATAAATCAGGCAGCAGTTTTTGATTCATCCAGGTGTCGCCCTGCATGAGTGTAAACTCACGATCTCCCTGCAAACCCATGGTTGTGACTTCAACGCTGTCAAGGCGATAACCTCGGCAGCCCTTAACAGGATAGATATGAATTTCGCTGATACGCATTCAGAGAGTACCTGACCTGGCGCGAATGGCTGCCTCAAGCTCGTCGAGCTTGTCCTTGCCAAAATAGATTTCACCCTCCAGATAGAAGGTCGGCGAGCCAAAGCTACCCATCTCGACAGACCTATCGGTATTTTCGATCAGCTGTCTCTTCACCTCGGCGTTCTGCATCCCCTGCAAAATCTCGTTGGCTGGTAAACCAGATGCACTCAGCGCCGCTTGAATAATGTCAAGCTCATCCATTTTCTTTGGCTCCTGCCACATATGGTGATACACAGCGTCAACATACGCCGAAAATAAACCCGCCTGTTGCGCATAGATAGCGCCGCGCATGATTTGTAGGGTGTTGACCGGGAAGAATGGGTTGAAATGATAATCGGTAATATGATGCCGGGCCAAAAAGCGTTGGGTCTCAATTGCACTGTACTCAGACTTATTCTTGATACCCTGCATGGATACTGCCGGAGAAACATTATTTGTCGCCTTGAAGACGCCGCCCAGCAATACCGGCACATAGTCAAAGGTCACGCCAGTGCGTGCTTCGATCGCCGGTATGACGCGATGACTCAGATAGGCATTCGGGCTACCAAAATCAAAATGGAATTCAAGTTTCATCGCTTTTCCTCTTTTTTAAGGTTTCAATTTAAGCCTGGATTCTGGCCTTGGCGATCTCTGCGGTCTCCGCATTCAAAGGAATAATTTTTATATTATAAATCCCGTAGATGATGGCAATCACGGGGTTAACCAAATTGAAAAAGCAGAAGGGCAGATAGGCAAAAGTAGCCACCCCCAATGTTCCTGCCATATAAGCGCCACAGGTATTCCACGGGATCAGGGGTGAGGTAATGGTTGCCGAATCTTCTAAGGTTCTCGACAGGTTAACGGGATCCAGATTCCTTCGTCGAAACTCAGCCTTGTACATACGGCCTGCCAGAACAATGGCGATGTATTGGTCGGCCGCGACGATGTTCGCGCCAATACAGGTGCCAATGACAGTTGCTACCAACGAGCCAGTGCTGGTGACCATCCGCAACGCTGCCACAACCAGACGTTCCAGCAAACCCGTATGTTCAAGCACAGCACCGAAAGTCAGAGCACACAGAATCAGCCACACAGTGTTCAGCATGCTGCTCATACCACCGCGGCTCAGGAGATCATTAACGGGTTGATTACCGGTATCGATGCTGAAGCCATTGAATAATGCCTGCCAGACGCCATTGATCATCACGATGGCAGTACCGGCCCCCTCGTCAGGTGCAACAAACCGCTCAATCGCATCAGGCTGGAGTATTGCGGCGAACACGCCTCCTATAAGAGCGCCCACCATGATGGTCGGAAAAGCTGGCAAGCCTTTCGCGGCCATTCCCAGCACTAGCACCAACGGCACCAATGCCCAGAAGGAAATCACGAAATGGGCATCAAGCAGGCTGAGGGTTTGATCAAGTGCCATGGATGTTTCACTCTCGGACTGCGTCAGCCCTATGATCAGAAACAAAGCGAGCGCAATCAGGATACTGGGCGCTGTCGTCCAGACCATATGTTGAATGTGTGCGAATAATTCGGTGCCGGCCACCGCCGGTGCCAAGTTTGTTGTATCCGACAGCGGCGACATCTTGTCACCAAAATAGGCGCCAGAGATGATCGCCCCTGCGGTCATTTCAAGCGACAAACCCAGTCCCTGAGAGATACCAATCAGGGCAACACCGATGGTACCTGCTGTCGTCCAGGAACTGCCGATGCTGACGGAGACCATGATGCAAATCAGGCAGGCGGCAAAATAGAAGATGGCGGGATGCATGATTTGCAAACCATAATAAATCATAGTGGGCACTGTACCGGAGAGAATCCAGGTACCTATCAGCGAGCCTACTGCCAGAAGTATCAATATTGCACCCAGCGCTTGAGAGATGCCTGTGACGATACCCGCTTCAATCACCTTCCAACCATGGCCGTTTTTGATTCCAATCACGGCTGCCAGACCCGCCGCCAGAATCAGTGCGATCTGGTTCGCACCATAGGATGAATTATCGCCATAGAGATAGACCGACAGGGCCAGCATGCCGACCAAAAACAATACGGGAATCAGCGCATCCAAAAGGGACGGGTTGGTGACTTTTCGCGTCATGGGCAGCTACCGAAAAACATGGCTAAATTGACGCTACAGTACCGGACATTGATCACGAGCACAAAGGGCTAGCCCACTTGTCTGCATCTGACAGATCGCAAGCGGCTGTCTTTCTGCTACTATAGTCTCCACATTACTGATGAAATTACTCTCGACTTTACTCTCGACTTTACTCTC
>JAYODE010000017.1:4077-6340 GCA_038106185.1 Gammaproteobacteria bacterium
TTACTCTCGACTTTACTCTCGACTTTACTCTCACCTGGAGTCTCAATCTGTTTTATCCAGGTGATCAAACTCAAGTGCGTTGCAAACCTTGGAGCCCACCATGATTCAGTACCACGACCCCCAGGCAGCTACCAGCATCAAGACGACACCTTACGACTTGGCTATTCTCGACCCGGCCGAGCATAAAATAACTGTCGGCCTGCTGGCCAATGGCTTTCCCGATTCGGAGAATTTCCTACAGCAGATAGCCACAGTTTTACAAACGCAGGACACCAATCTTCGTTTTGAGTATTACAACAAAGGCAATGCGTCGATTCCCGCCAGTGCCGAGATACTGCACAGTATCAAGACGCAATGCCAAGCTGTTATCACCGCCTACGGACATTGAGGCAGCTGCACTACCGGCACCGTGCGTGACGGCATTGAAATCGCAAGGCTGGGCATACCCGCCGTCGCCTTGGTAACACAAGACTACTGGCCACAGGGCGACTTCGTCGCTACATCATTAGGCATGCCGGATATACCGAGGGTTAAATTACCCCACCCGGTGGCGGGTACCGGCGTCGCCAACCAGCGCAGTATCGCCGAACAGATGGCGCCAGTGATCCTGGCAGCACTCAAGGGTCAGCCTGCCACGGCACCTGACCAGTTGGGTATTGCAAAGGAGCCTGCGCGATGACCAGGATGCTTGAGGCTGCTGACGAAGCGACGGCACTGGAGGCTCTACACAAGCGGGGCTGTACAGACGGCCTGCCGGTTGTCGTTCCGACCTTCGCCAGGGTCAGCCGCATGGTCCTGGCATCCGGCATGGACGCCGACATGGTCCTTGGCACCATGGGCCCTGCCGGTGGCGTTGCAACGGTCGAGATGGTCGCTGTTGCCGCCGTCATGGCAGGTTGCCTGCCTGACTATATGCCAGTCGTGGTCGCGGCCGTGAAGGCGGTGATTGATCCTGTCTTTGACCTGACAGAAATGCAGGCCACGACCCACTGTACCGCGCCATTGATCATCGTCAACGGTCCGGCGCGACACAACTGCGGGCCTATTCATTCAGGTTTTGGCGCGCTCGGCCCAGGTTTTCGGGCTAATGCCTCTATTGGTCGCGCCTTGCGTTTGTGCATGATCAATATCGGTGGTGCAAGACCCGGCGAATCAGATATGGCCCTCTTGGGTCACCCTGGAAAGTTTACCTATTGCTTGGCAGAGGATGAAGAGAACAGCCCGTTTACACCGCTGCACGTGGCGCTGGGCTTTGCGCCTGAGGACAGTGTCGTGACGGTCATTGGCGCTGAAGCACCCCACTCGGTTATTTTCAGTGGCAATGCAGATGACCCTGACAATCACACACATCTGCTCGAAATGCTCGCTATTGGCTTGACTAACATGGCGACCAATAACGCCATCCTGGGTAACGGCTCAGCCACCGTGGTCTTAAATCCCGAGCATGCTGCGATTCTCGCCAACGCCGGGCTCGATCGCCGCGCAGTTGCAGAACAGTTATTTGCTTTGTGCGTTCACTCGACGGCGGAAATGGCGCGTCTGGTACCCGGATTTGCGCGCCCCAAAAATACCGACGAGCGTCGCCATTGCTTTCACTCTGCCGACAATATTCTGATTCTGATGGCTGGCGGTAGTGGTATCTATTCTATGGTGATGCCTTCCTGGTGCGCCGGCGCACATCGTAACAGCGCCAGCAGCGTCAAGATTGAAGCCGACCAGTTTTGTGAGATACCCGGACTGGTATCTCGCAGCAACAACCTCTGACTAAGAGCAACCCACTATGCGCCCTCTGCCTGTCGCTAAATCCAGCCAATGGACTGAAGAACGAATCAGCCGATTTTTGCAGGACACAGCGGTACCCATGCGTTTGGCTTGCCACGGCAAGGCCGGCTATCCCCTTGCCTGTTCTTTATGGTTCTGTTTTCGAGATAATCACTTGTGGTGTGCCAGCCACGAAAACTCACATATCGTTGAGCGGATTCAGGAAAACAACAAAATCGGTTTTGAAATCGGTGTCAATGAACCCCCTTATCGTGGTGTTAGGGGGCAGGGCGAGGTGACTTTGGAACGGGAACCCGCGGCTGAGATATTGACCTCCATGCTGGAGCGTTACCACATCGACCAGAATTCCTCTTTGGCCAAGTGGCTACTCAGTCGGGTTGAGGACGAATATGCGCTGCGCATTGACATAAAGCGCATCACTGCCTGGGACTACACACAACGAATGCTGCCGGGAAAATAGGCTTAGCAGGCTTTCTATCTC
>JAYODE010000017.1:6440-10711 GCA_038106185.1 Gammaproteobacteria bacterium
AGGCGTTCTATCTCAGGCTGGCGGGCGTCCAATCACAGCCCTCGCAGTGGGGATCGATATTATGTGAAGCTAGTACAGCAAAAATAAAATCACGCCAAACCACATCGGGCTGCCAGACGGTATTCATGTCTGCCTTGGCTTGTGTTATCGGCACAGCCCGATAGATAACGCGGTACAAGAAGCTGAAGGCCGTGGCGCGGTAATTGACCTGGCAATGGAGCAGGGTTTTCTTGTTTGGCGCCTGCTGCATGTAATCGGCAAAGACCTGAAACTCTTCGGGTTTTGGGCGGGAGAAATCTACCGGAATGTGCAGATAGTCCATGCCTAGATCCTTGACCAGTTTGTCCTCTTCCGGAATTGCTCCAGGATTTGTCGAAAAAGCGATATAAATAATGCGCTCAAAGTCCTCGGCCCACAGTGACTGTAGTTGTTCTCGCTTGGGTTGACCCGCACTGGCATAGGTGGGCGTATACTGGCGAAAGTTGATAATCTCAGCGAGATCTGGTGCCGGAATTTCCAGCCCGCTTGCTTGGTCTATCATGATCATGCCTCCGATTAGCAATCCTAGTAGGCTTATTTTCATCTTATATGTCCGCAGTCTAACCCAGCGGAGCACAACCCGTGAGGATTGCGGTTGCGCTTCAGGTCCCGCTCGAATTTACCCCTGCGGCAGCATCTCCTGTTCATCATAGGCACACCGAAATCCCACATGCATAAGGCTAGTGTCCGGCGTCGAATGGGCACGCCCCGCTGTTCGATAGCCACTACAGACATCTTCATCACACAGAAATGAGCCGCCGCGCTGTGATTTTTCTGGCGCCTTTGCTGCGGCTAATTGCGCCTGGGTGGATTCCGTCGAGTAGCGACCATACCAGTCTGCTGACCACTCCCAGACATTGCCCGCCATGTCGGTCAATCCAAGCGGAGTGATACCCGTCTTGCCGATAGGCGCTGTATAAAGGTAGCCATCAGTTGCGACGTTGTTCAGCGGAAACTCGCCGATAAATATATTGATGAGGAACTCACCATCTTTTTTCACCGCATCACCAAAGGCATACACGGGATTACCATATTGACCCGCACCCTTGGCTGCGTACTCAAACTCAGCTTCGGTTGGCAGTCTGCCGCCATCAGCCTGGCAATAGGCTATCGCATCGTACCAGCTGACCTGGGTCACTGGATGGTTCAATGGGGCCGGGCCGCTGTAAGGTCCTAATGGGTGATGCCAAGTCGCTCCTTCGATCAGTCCCCATCGACCCCTGCGCATATCGAATACGGCAGAATTGCCATAACCTTCGGCGGTCGTCGTATAGCCTGTCGCGCTGACAAACTCGGCAAACTGAGCCACAGACACAGGTGAGGTAGACAAATAAAATGACTCGACCGCCACTTGATGGACGGGCATTTCATGCGCCATACCCGCGTTCGACCCCATCATGAATTCACCGCCAGGTATCTGCACCCGTGCCGTGGTCGCTGGCTCATACGCTGCTGAGTTAGTGACTAAAACCATCGACTGCAACAGCAGGGCCATCATAGCTTTGAGTTGCCACTGAGTTGGAAGCAATTCAAGGATGCTCATTTCGCCTGCCTTGCCTCGGTAGAAACTTCAACAGAGAGGATGGCGACCAGATTATCCAGCAGGTTCTGGTAGAAGAAATTGGCTTTTTTCCCGCTAAACACTTTTCCCAGTCTTGCCTGGTTGGACATCGCCAGACTGGCAAAACGCGCGGCGTGATCCAACTGAATTTCAAGCATCTCGTCATCTAGATCCCTTCTATTTATCCGCAGCAGGGTCTTCAGTTGTTCAACATGCAATCGTCGCTTACGCCCCAACCGCTGCTTAATATTCTCGTTAGACAAGGCCATCAACGGACCAAAGACTTGCAGGTATTGTCTAAAACCCTGGTCTTGAGCCGCCAGTTTAACGACTGGTCCGATCATCAGGGCTGCGACTTCACGAAGTGAAATTACAGGCTTTGCTTGTTGCAGTTCTGCCAGCATCATGGCCCTTTGGTCGTCAATCTGACGCCCACGATAGCGGTGGATGGCTTCAATCAATCCTGCTTTGCTACCGAAATGATATTGCAAGACTGACTCATTCTTCTGTTCTGCTGCCAAGATGATGGCCCGGATTGAAACATGCTCCAGACCATCTTCAGCAAACAATTTCTCAGCCGCATGAATCAGCCGCATTCTGGTTGCTTCACTACGAGTCTGGCGCACATCATCATTCCCTGGCTGACTCGATATTTGCACGTTTTTATCTACCAGGCTTGCTTTCGCCATTAAGCTTTTACTCTGCGTCGACGCCAGAACAACAGGATCACGAGAAACAGCGATATCACAACTATTGAGACAGTCGGCACGAGCCAGCCAAGTCGCTGACGAAACGTGTTCACCGAGACCTGCTGCCGCTGATCGTAATCATCCGCCACTGTTAGCACCTGATGCTGCGCGGCATAGTCATCATAGGCCTCGATCATCGCCGTCAGGCGTGCAGGTTGCTCAACCGCCAGATCCTGCGTTTCACCTGGATCCCGTTTTATGTCATATAGGTGCCAGCTGTCATCACCAACGGGGCCTCGATTTCTGACGAGCTTGAAGTCGCCCTGAAACAGCGCGACATTACCCCCTAACTCGAATCCTATGGCTTCATCCATAGGATGTGCGATCGGTTCCTCGCCCAGGACAAGTTTTCGCAGACTTGTGCCCGACGGTGATTCGATCGGGCGGCCTGCATAGGTTGCGCCCGGACTCGGGGTTCCGGTGATATCGAGAATTGTCGGCAGCAGATCTGTCACATAGGCAAAGGCATCAGTCACTTGACCCTTCAGCGGGGTCGACAAGCCGGAGATGATCATAGGCACACGCATGCCACCTTCGCTGGTAAAAAATTTGTAATAGGCCAGGGGCGAAGCGGCGGCACTGGCAAAAGACGCGCCGATCATATTATAGCTGCCCTTCTCGCCCAGGGTTTCATATTCGTCATTGTAGCCATTGGCGTCCATCCACCACCTGAACACCTTCTCAACCGGTCGGCCGCGCAACTGCGTAAGAATGTCAGAGGGCTCGGCGCCATTATCTGAGGCGAAGATAAACACGGTATTGTCATACTGCCCACTTTTTCGCAGGTGGTCCATAAGACGACCCAGATGATAGTCCATAGCATCAATCATACCCGCATAGACGGCCATGCGCTTAGCTTCATACCGCTGCTCTTGATCAGTCAGACTGTTCCAGTCTGTCGTCGTCGGCATATCAGCTATGTTAAGGCCCGCTGGCATCACGCCTTGAGCGACGGCGCCGGCATAACGCTGCTTCCGCAGTTCGCTCCAGCCCTGCGTATAGGTCTCAATATACTTCTGCGTGAATGCGCGTGGCGCCTGCACCGGAATATGTACTGCCTGAAAAGCCACATAGGCAAAAAAGGGTTCATCAGCTGGATGGCTGTCGATATAGTCGATGGTCTTATCGATCAGGAATTCAGAGGAATAAAAATCATTCGGCAAGGTGGTAGGCTCGCCATCTTCATACCAGTGCGCTTCGGAATAGACGGGAATGTAGGGTTTTTGTTCCCAATTATCAGCGCCCGAATCGGCCAGAGACACAGCACGCTCAAAACCGCGCGCACTGGGCAATCGATCTTTCGTCTTACCCAAGTGCCACTTGCCAGCCATGTAGGTGTGATAACCAGCATCCTGCAGCAGGTTAGCGATGGTCACAACATTGTCTCCCAACACCCCCTGGTACCCTGGTTGGCCCGCTTGCTCGCTGCTCAGGGACTCAGGCATGTTGGCCACACCCGCAAGGTGGCTATCAACGCCGGACATCAGCATGGCACGGGTCGGCGCGCAACTGGCTGCCGTATGATAATTGGAAAACCGCACGCCATTGTTGGCCAGCTGATCAATATTCGGCGTCTCCACCTCACTGCCATAGCTGGGCAGATCCGAAAACCCCAGGTCGTCCGCCAGGATCAGGACGATATTGGGACGCCGGGTTTCCGCTGCCTGCAGGGCAGCACTCAGATTCATCAGGACAAACAATACAACACCGCCGAGCATTTGCTTCGTCATTTTGAATTCCATTGCATAAGCCAATATCCGTCTCGAGGTTTACTTACTGATGATATCAGTGGATTCGACCGGCAAGATAAACGTCATGAAATCTTTCGCCATGATGGTCTTATCGCTCAAGTCGCGTTCAAACATTCTCGCCATCAAAGTATTCGCCATCAAAGTATTCGCCATCAAAGTATTCGCCATCAA
>JAYODE010000017.1:10811-23996 GCA_038106185.1 Gammaproteobacteria bacterium
TCGCCATCAAAGTATTCGCCATCAAAGTATTCGCCATCAAAGTATTCGCCATCAACAGATTCGCCGATGTCGGCACCATATGATAGAACACCCGCTGCTGTATATTCGCCGCGGCTGCGCGCGCCTCCAGCGCAGTGGCATCTGCATGATAATCAAGGAGATCGGTCATGATGCGAGCAATCGGCTCTCCCCCGACCCGCTTCGCAGCCGGTGCCCTTGAGGATGGCTTCCACCTTTTTTACCGGTCAGCCGGGTGGGTAAGGCCTTGGCTTGCGACATAAACCTTCCCCGGTTCCAAGCTTCCAGATACTGTCTCGAGATACTGTCTCAAGATACTGCCTCGAGATACTATCTCGAAATACTATAATGAATATCATTATATTAATACCGAATCTCTTGACCTACGCGTCAGCGCAACAACCGATGCCGTCTAAGACTCGCCTCTGATAAAACCGGGCTGCGCTTATTTCAGCAAGCTCACGACAGCGAGCCGGCATCTGGCCATGCGCTGCGCCAGATCAAGCAGGACGATAGCCGATAAATCCTTGACTGAATACTTCTTCCCCTGCGCGGTTGGTGATCACGAAACCCAGATGCGTACTGGATCGCCAGCGTATCTCCAGGCTCAACACCTCCGGCATGAGTACCATGCCCGTAAATCTGCCACCGATTCTGGTAACTCGCGTGGGGTCTTCATCCAGGAAGGCATTGACGATGCGAGTCACTGCCAGCGCCAGAGTCGCAGTGCCATGAAGAATAATATTCGGCAAGCCAGCCGCCAGGGCAAACGCCTTATCGCTGTGAATCGGGTTCCAGATTCGGGCACATTCTGTGTAGATATTGGCAGCACCCGCGTTAACAACGATGGGTATCTGCTGATTGATCGAGACTCCTTCGCCGGCACGTGGCAGCGCTGGCACCTGAGCGTCTTCTATTGCCGACCCTTCAACCTCAACTCCGCGGCTGATACTCAACTGCCAAGTTTGGCACACCAGCTCGCCCGCGCTGTTGCGGGTATCCAGTCTCAGAGTCTGGGCTGCGCCGGGCTTGATAGCCTTGAGGCCAATGATTGTGGCTGTGGTCTCATAACATTCATCTGCCAAGATCGGCTGAAAGATATGCAGATCGTGAGCCGCGTGAACACCACGGGCGCGCTCGGCAGCCGTCAGGTTTTCCGAACCCGGCAGCGCTCGGCTGTCCAGTATAGCGGGCCATTCAAGACATACAGGGAATAGAGGGTGGCCGATCACAGGGCCTTGGGTGGTATCCATATAGCGAGGGTTCAGGTCATCGATGCCTGCAGCATAGGCCATCAGCCAGCGGGCATCGACTTGGTGTCTGACAGACGGCGTTTGTTCACCGAACATACGGGTATTCACTGGCATGGGCATCGCGCCTTCGATGGGTTCATCCTGAGTCCAAACTACTCCATCCGTCATATCATGGCAATGGATCACGGTTTCGGCGCCGAGGCAGAGCGCTTCGCCTGCCTTGCTTCCTTCACGGCGAGCTGGGATGATCATTGCCGAGCCCAGTGCCGGAAATTATGCCTTATGACGGACTTCGTACGGACACCCGACAGCAACTTTGCTGACCTTGATGATTTTCCTTTCGAGGCAAACTATCACTGGTGGCAGGACCTGCGCATGCACTATCTGGACGAGGGACCGAAAGACGGCCCTGTCATGCTACTCATGCACGGCATGCCGACCTGGAGCTATTTGTATCGAGACATGATTCCGCCGCTGGTCAAGGCGGGATACCGCTGCATCGCGCCTGACCATCTGGGATTCGGCAAGTCTGACAAACCCACTGATATTCACTGGTACACCATTGCACGACACACGGAGGTGATGACAAGCCTGCTCCATGCGCTTGACCTGCAACATATTACCCTGGTCTGCCAGGACTGGGGCGGACCTATCGGACTGGCCCAGGCAGCCATGACGCCGGCTCGCTTCGATCGGTTGATCATCATGAATACTTGGCTCGACCATCCAGGTTACGAGTATTCGAACGCCATCAAAAACTGGAATAGAAACTGGCATGAGGGTGGCATTTTCGCGAGACCGACGCCGAATATCGGCGCCCTGATGGTACTCTCTGCTGGCCTGGCAACACCCAACGACATGATCGGGGCCATTGTACAGGGCACGGAACCTGCGCTCACCGACTTGGCAGCAACCATCTACCGGGGTTTTATCGCGCCTTTTAGACACCTCGACGATGCAGCCTATAACGGCCTGCGGCGCTTTCCATTGTCAATTCCGCTGGATAATCCGGATCAGGGCAATGCAGCCGCCCAGAACCTGCATTATGAAACGCTGCTGAAATGGACCAAACCGGTCCACTTTATCTGGGGCTGCAAGGATGACGTGTTTACCGAGGCCTGGGGCCGAACCTGGGCAGCACGCATGAACGCAAGTTTCGACCCGATCAGCGAAGCCAGTCATTTTCTGCAGAACACCCATGGCGCCGAGATCAGCCGGCTGTTGCTGCGAAGGATCTTCGAGGAATGAACACACGGATTCTGCCATGAAGACTCACGCCATCGAAACCTCTGAGGGCACCGCCACCTATACCGACCACAAACGCTGGTGGTGGCTCCTGTCTCTGGTCAATCCACTGATTCCACTCGCAGGGGTTCTGGGTCACTGGCTGACCGGCAGCGAACTTTGGCTGCTGGTGCCGCTAGGTATGATGTTTATCATGGGGCCAGCATTTGACGGACTCTTCGGCGAGGATGAAAACAATCCGCCTGAAATCCTGGTGCCCCAACTTGAGCAGGACACCTATTACCGAGTATTAACCTACCTGACGGTCCCTGTGCACTACTTCACTTTTCTGACGGTCGCCATCTGGGTCGGCACTCACAGCCTGAGCTGGTGGGGTTTTATCGCACTGACCATCGCCATCGGGTTTGCCGACGGTTTCGCCATCAATACGGGACACGAGCTGGGTCATAAACGTACTCGAATGGAAACCTGGCTCGCCAAAATCGTGCTGGCTGTACCGGCTTATGGGCACTTCTGGATCGAGCATAATCGCGGCCATCACCGGGATGTTGCCACCCCTGAAGACCCTGCCAGTGCCCGTATGGGCGAAAGTATCTACCAGTTCGCTCGGCGCGAAATACCCGGCGCTTTTCGCCGCGCCTGGATGCTGGAAGATGAGCGACTCTGCAGAAAAGGGCTCCCCGTATGGAGCATTCACAATGAGGTATTACAAAGCTATCTGATCAGCATCGTTCTGCAAGTGGGCCTGATCGCGACCTTCGGCTGGATCATGCTGCCGTTTCTGATCATCCACAATTTTTTCTCATGGTGGGTACTGACCAGCGCCAACTATATCGAGCATTACGGCCTGCTCAGGGCCAGGCAGGCCGATGGCAAGTACGAACGCTGCCAACCCCATCACAGCTGGAACGCCAACCATAAATACTCGAACCTGTTGCTATTTCATTTGCAGAGACACTCTGACCACCACGCCAATCCGACTCGGCGCTATCAGAGCCTGAGGCACTTTCCCGATTTGCCGAGCCTGCCGAGCGGCTACTACGGCATGTATATCATCGCCTACCTGCCTGCCCTGTGGTTCAAAATGATGGATGCGCGCCTCATGAGGTTGCCACATATCAATGGCGACTTGGGCAAGGTCAACATCCATCCCGATAGCCTGAGCGCAATCCGAGCAAGGTATGGTCATGACGTCTGATAGCCACAACCAATATCAATGTCCCGGATGTGGTTACATCTATGATGAGAGCCTGGGCGATGACCATGAGGGTTATCCGCCCGGCTTTCTGTTCAAAGACCTGCCTGAGGACTTTGTCTGCCCGGCCTGTGCGGTGCGCTATAAAGAAGACTTCCAGAGCCCGTCAGGCATCATTTAGTTAAAGATCAAATCTAACTAAAGATCAAATCAGCCTCACAAAGCATCTCAGGATTTCATCATGCGACCCTGAACATAGGCACCGGCGAAAATGCCCGCCAGGGTAAACAGCATTGGCCAGTTGCCGACACCCAATCCCGCAAGCGCCGGACCCGGGCAAACACCAGAAATACCCCAGCCAATACCAAATATAGCAGCGCCAACCAGCGTGTTACGGTCAAGAGACGCGGCATGTTCGCGAAAGCTTTTGTCAAACAGAGGCTTACGTATCAAACGAGGCAACAATTGATAGGTGACCATGGTGGTCAGAGAAGCCGAACCCAGGACCCAGAGCAGACCGAAGTCGTCAAATCTCAGGAACGACAGCACCACCTCGGGTTGAATCATGGTGGCATAGGACAAACCAAATCCAAACAAGGCGCCGGATATCAAGACACTGGCAAAGAACGGGACGCTCATGACAAGCCCCCCAGTTTCTGCATTAATTGCGCAGTAATGATCGCGGTAGTCAGAAAGATGAGTACTGCCAGAAAAGAGGGCAGCTGAAATGAGGCTATTCCACAGATCCCGTGTCCCGAAGTACAACCGTTGGATAATCTTGCACCGAAGCCGGCAATAAAACCGCCCAAGGTCAACTGCCACCAGCTGATCGTGGTAACAAAGACTTCGCCCACTGTCAGCATCCAGATCAGAGCGCCCAGCACCAAGCCACTTGCATAGACGATTCGCCAATTTCTGGAAGACACGAAGGCTTCTCGGTTGAAATATTTCCAGTTGGAGACGAAAGACCAGGTACTGGTAAAAAAGGTGCTCATGCCACCCACCAGACCAGTGGTGGCAAACAGAAAGCTCACGGCAAAGCCGATGAACAATCCACCGATGAGGTAGTGCGTTATCCCCAGGGGAAACAGGAGGTCAAATTCTGGCATGTTGGTGACTCTTTAAAAGATTAAGATTGAGAATAATGAAACAGCATCGAGCCGCGGTCGAGTATTAGCCCCCGGCCTTTTAATGCATTTATAAGAATTTTTCAGCAAATTTTTACACTATTTAATTTTCAGCCTAATCGGCTCGACAAGACCGACCAGGCAGTCTCGATGGTTCGCTCGAAGTAGAACCAGTAGAAATCCGCCGACGGATAGCCCACCAGCCTTTCGGCAATTTCCTGACCGTTACTGTCCAGAAACAGCAATGTTGGCGTACCAATAACATGAAATCGCCTGACGATCTCATCGGCTGAAAGTCGCTGACCATTGAAGTCAGTCACGATAGCGGCCGTCCAGGAGAGCTCTGCAAGATAGATTTTTTCCATCAGAACAGGGTCCTTGAGCATCGGCAGCAGAACAGCCTGCTCAAGCTCCGCACAGTAGGGGCAGTCGGGTCTCGAGACATAGAGCAGGAATATTTGGTGTTGTTGTTTCGCCAGCTCTCCCTGACGCTTCAGATCCAGCGCTGCGTCAATCGACTGAGCGCCAGCAAAAGTTGCTAACAGGCAAAGGATAAGCCCGCACGATAACCTCATTGCGGCAACCATTCTAGAATGCCATCGACAATGTCATCGATGAAGAGGTCGCGAAAGAAATGATCGGCGCCATCAACCCATTGAACCGTGACATTGGGATTACTTTCAAACAGGGTGACTTGCGAGATGAATCCGGCGGCCAACGGATCTTCGGTGCCTTCGAACACCAGTACCGGGCGCTTGACGCTGCTCAATAGTGCCGGCGTGTTTCGGTTCGGTTCCGCGCCGTAGTATGACAGAAAGCTGCTCGCCAAAACCTCGGCCTGAGGACAGCTCAAGATCCCCGCCTTGATCACCGCGCTCGAGGACGCTTCAGCCTGTGCCATGACCTGTCCCAACGACTGACCAAACGCGGCTTCATAAGCGACCGCACTCTCGTCCGCACGCCAGGTCATGGGCGCAATCAGCACCAGCCCGTCGACTCCGAGCGCCGAATATTGCTGCTGATACAGCATCACCTGATTACCACCTCGAGAATGGCCCATCAGGACTATGTGGTCGTTGAGCGTCCTGGAAAATTCTACCCATTGATTAATCTCTGCTGCAGCGTCGGCGTGATTGGCCTTGATCACAGCGTCACAGCTCATGAAACCCTGGCGATCGTTTACGCCGAGACTCAGGGTTATCGCCAGGCTCGAATATCCAGCATCGGCTAGCCCATTCTGAAGCTGAGCCATTATTTCCATTCCGCCATGTGCCCAGGTTCCATGGACCAGCAGAAACAGCGGTCCCTCAGCCGATTGATGAGGCTCTTGCAGATTGGCATTCAGCAGTACACCCTGGTATTCAATCTGCACGGGGGTCGCAGATACCTTGTTTACCTGGAACAGGATAAGAAGACAGAGCAGCAGGTTCAATCGATTCAAGCGCATCAAAAAGACTCCATCTCCAGTGTTTGAAACAGTCGACCCGCATTCTTTGCTGCGAGCTCTTCAAAGGTGTCCAGGTGCGCATAGTCTGACTGGTCGATGGCATACGCCTGCGGAAGATCGCCGCCATCATCGAGGATGGCTTGCACTCGATCTGTCAGAAACTGTAAATAGCCTTGGGTGGTTCTTCTCACAGTATCAAGATCCGTGGGTGCACCATGGCCCGGAATAAGGGTAACGGGTTGCAAGGCCGCCATGCGCTCAAATGACTCAATCCAGGCTGCGACATGGGTGTCAGGAAAGATCGCCAATAACCGCTGATGAAAAGCAATGTCTCCCGTGATCAGGGTTTTCTCGTTGGGCAACCAGACTGAAATGTCTCCCGGAGAATGGGCTTCGCCAAAGCTGATCACTTGAATCAAGCTATCTCCCAGGTTCAACTGCAGTTGTTGCTCAAACTCAAGATCGGGAATCGCCACATAGGTGCCCGCTGCCTTGTCCCGATTTCTGTCTGCCATGCTCTGCAGCACCCTCGCGCCCTGCTGCCGAATCGCGTCGGCTGCGAGTCGGTGCGCGATAATTTTCACGCCTTGATCGCGCCAATAGCTGTTGCCCAGAAACGCGTGGCCCTGACCATTTTCATTAATCAACCAGACAACGGGCAGATCGGTGATCTGCTTAATGGCTTGATGCAGCCTCGCTGCCAGCTGGTAACTGTCACCACCGTTGACAACAACGACTCCGGCGTTCGACAAGATGACGCTCAAATTATTGTTATGGCCGCCATTGGCGTAGGTCGGTGGACCCGTATCGCCAATGGCCACAAACAAACTCGCAGAAACCTGAGTCAATGTCAGCGGTGCCGAGACGAGATAGGCCCTGCTCTCGCCCTGCGCACCCACTGTCGCGCAGTAATGCAGTCCCCAACCAAGCAGAAGCAGCCGCATCGCTTGTCGGAATGGCAACAACAACCGTTTTGTTCGACGCATGTGATACATGGCTCTATACATGGGTATTCACTGTCTCTTGGAGAATAAATTCGGCGCACTGACCCGATGGCATATCAGTATACCTTAATATAATAAGATGCTAAATTAATCGCTCTTCTATTGGAGGTGCACATATATGAATGATAAACCGATTATTTCCTGGAAAGTCGCTGGTGTCGCACTAGGACTGCTGCTGACGCTAGCGACCTACTTGGTTTCACCACTCGGCGTATCGACACAGTTTGTTGTGACCGACGCGATCGTTTTGCATAAGGTCGCACCTACTGTCGCCGAGGGCAACGCCTACTTGTCTAAATATGGCGAGGAAGGAGATTGGGGGATTGGCTACGGCTGGATGCTCATTCTCGGCATGATGGTTGGTGGTGGCGTTACGGCTTTGCTGTTTCGCGACAAGCAGCCCGAGGGCGATAAGGGCTCGATGCCGGCCATGTGGCAAGCCAAGTTTGGCCCGTCCGAGACCAAACGTTACGCGGCTTCCTTTCTCGGCGGCCTGCTACTGTTATTTGGCGCACGCTTGGCTGGCGGCTGCACCAGCGGCCATATGATCAGCGGTATCTCGCAACTGGCGGTAAGTTCGATGATATTTGGCGTGGTCACTTTTGCGGTTGCCATCTTGGTGGCTAAGCTAATCTATAACAACCAGGTGAGGATATAGTAATGACGTTAGTAATTGGATTTCTCATCGGCTGCGCCTTTGGCGCAATTCTTTTTCTCGGTGGCGCGTCTAGCTACCGCAAAATCCTTGGCACCTTGCTCCTCAAAGATATGACCATTATCAAGTTAATGATGACAGCTATTGGTGTTGGAACGCTGGGCATTTACCTGTTGGATCAGGGCGGCCTTGCACACATGAGCATTAAACCCGCCTATATCTGGGGCATTGTCGCTGGGGGCGCGATTTTTGGTACTGGCTGGGCAGTTTCTGGCTACTGTCCCGGGACCTGTCTGGTGGGGTCTGCAGAGGGTAAGTTTGATGCTATTGCGACGCTACTCGGCGGCTTGGTCGGCGCACTGATTTTTGCCTGGGCCTTTCCCGTCATGGATGCTTGGCTATTGCAAAATGCCAATTTTGGTAAGATTACAGTTCAAAGCCTGCTTGGTATCAACGGTCTGTATCTCGCGATTCCCATGAGCCTTGCGATGCTATATTCCGCATTTTTCTTACTGAAGGATCGCTACGAATAACCCGATGTTGCGATGCTGCGACTCATCCGCGCGGCTGACCCACTGGGCTCATCCACTGGGCTCATCCACTCGGCTCATCCACTCGGCTCATCTAAGGGCCAGAGCAGGCAGTAGCATCTGTTTGCTCTGGTTACTTGTTTGACTCGTATCGACTCGTTGACCTGCGTCGCACACCTGCCACGTCTTTCGTTGGCTCGTCTTCACCCGGCCGTCGTCGATATTCTCGAACCACCAGCCTAAGGGTGGATCTGAGTATAGCCCGCCTGGATTTGTTCCAGCATGAACGCGACGCCTGTTTGGACGCCTATTACACCTGGTAGTGGAACCGGCCGCACCCCGGTTTTGCGCTGGATCGAATCGAGAGTGTTCTTGCAGACGTAGAACCTGACGCCGTTGGCCATCAAACTGTCTATTCGAAGTGTGTCGAGATTGGGTTCACCCGTCAGCATATGCACCCCGGCCCCAAATGCAATGACTTCAATGTCGATATAATCAGGTCCCTTGTAGTACTTAATAAGGTTGTTAGCAATATCCAGCACTGCCGTATACTTTGCCGGATCGGCATCACTGACCTGCAGAATCACCTGCTGTTCAGCGAAAGGTTTTTGCTCCGAGGCTTTTGCGTTTACGACAAAAAAGGACAGTAAAATAAGCAGAAGCCTTATCCTTGGGTGAGGATTTAACATGGGCACTTTCTCTAAGTCAGACTTTAAAGTTTTCGATCTTCGATCGCAGACCAATGTTGCTTAGTTGCGACGACTGCATCGTCAGTATTACACGATTTCACCAGCATAGTCGGCGATCCCTGGGTTGCCGCGCACGCCCTTGAGCCTGGGCGTGTCGATTTTCTCCAGATGAATTGTCTTTCTATCCCGTAGATGATCAGCGACGACATTCCAGACATCAGGGCCTGTCGACTGAGAGCCAACCGTCGCCCAGCCAGCCACCTTATATTTCTTGCTCTCTTGAATAGGCGCGCCATTCGTCAGCATCATGTCAGTTATCCGCTTACCCATGCTAGCACCTGGCTCGCAGGTATAGCTCATGCCACCGGTACGAACCATATCGCCACCCTGTTGATAATAGGGATCGGCATTGAATAGATTGTCAGCGACACTTTCCAAAACTTCTTTAAGTTCAGCACCCGACATCTCACGAACATAGGTTTCCGGATAGGTCATACAGGTCTGGTCCAGCACCCTCTCCATGGTGATGGGTTCACCCGGCAGGACCGATGTACCCCAGCGAAACCCTGGCGATAAACTGATTTCTGCATCCAGTTGCTCTGTTAACGCCGAACAAATGACTTGATCAAATGTTCCGTTAAAATTCCCTCGCCGATACAACAGGGTATCGGCGACGCCCAGCTCTTCATCAAGCGTCTTCAAGTAGGGTGCCCTGACTCGATTGATGTAATCCTGCATCTTTGTATCGGCGGTCAGCAGGTTCGAAAAAACCGGCAATAGCTGATATCGGTAACCGCTGACCCCGGCCGGACCAAAGGCAAGATCCAGAACACCCACAAACTTGCCGTTAGACCCGGCATTTGTCACGACCGTGATGCCGCCTGCATTTTTAACACTAACAGGAATGGGTACACCGTCATGCGTATGACCACCGAGAATAAAATCGATGCCTCGAACTCGACTCGCGAGCTTGAGGTCAACATCCATACCATTGTGAGACAACAGAATCACTGCGTCAGGTTGTTCGGCGCCACGCACTTGGTCGACGACTTGCTGCAGATCCTCTTCTCGAATGCCAAAGGTCCAATGAGGGATAAACCGCTGCGGATTCGCGATCGGGGTATAAGGAAACGCCTGACCAATGACCGCAATTCGTCGACCATTGACAACCTTGACAACATAAGGGGGAAAGATATGACCACTGTCTTCACTGAACATGGGTATACCTTCAAACAAGGCGTCATCCGACGCCTTTACATTCTGAGCGACAAAATCACCTCGAAACAGGCTCGCATTTTTCAGAACTTCCGCTTCCTCGTAAGTGAACTCCCAGTGACCAGTCATCACATCCACGCCTAACAGATTACAGGCGCCTACCATATCTTGGCCTCGAGTCCACAATGCGGTCCCCGAGCCTTGCCAGGTATCACCACCATCCAGCAGTAACGATCCCTGGGCTTCACTTCTCAGTTGCTGAATCAGAGTCGACAGATGGGCAAAGCCGCCCACTCGCCCGTAACGTGCGGCAGCTTCGCTGAAATCCAGATAGGTTAATGCATGAAGGTCTCGAGAGGTCATGCCAGGGACTAGATCTAGCAGGTTTTTGCCCACCCGGTGGGGTATCTGGCCGAAAGCCGAGCCGATCCCGAGATTGACATTGGGCTCGCGAAAATAAACTGGATTCAACTGCGCATGGGTATCGGTGATATGTAATATTCGGCTCTGACCAAACGGCGAAAGCTGATAAATATCGGCTTCTCTCGCGGGTCGCAACGTCGTACATCCCGAGACAGTCGCTGCAATCCAGGTTTTCGCCAGTATGCCTAAAAATTCCCGTCGATCCATGATGACATCGCTTCCTGAGGATTATTGCTGAAGTCTGTTGCTGAAGTCTGTTGCTGAAGCCGAATTAGGAGGCACTTTTCTTCCGACTAACCGCTCAATGCTCTGATTGCCTAATGCGGCACTCGGTCGCGCCAGACTTTCTGCTCTTTATCAGCCTGAGCGATCGCGGCATTGGCTGTGAATAACGCTCTTTCGGCAGCCACCAGCGCCGTAACCTCATCGTTAGCATTGAGAGCTGCTGTCGCGTCAGCCAGTAATTTACCGGTGATGGTCCAGGCATGTTGGCGCTGGTGAGCGAGCTCATTTGCCGCCCGTGCTGCATCGAGAATGGACTGAACGTCTTGCTGCTGCACAGCAGACTTAACGTCTTTCGGCTCAGAGCAACCGAAAATAAGGATTACCAGACTTGCCATGAGTAATGTCTTCATAGTCATCATCATTTACTTCCTGCTCGCTGGACCGTTGAGCTCCATGCCATTGTTCATGTAAGTGAGAAAGTATTCGAGGTTTCGATAGGCTTCACTTTGCGGCGCCAGACCTACTGCACCTACCTGTTCATTACACTCTATGAAGCGTTTGTGCAGACTACCGACTTGCTCCCACTTAAATCGGTAGGCCGGCCAGTGGGTGGCATGGCCTACTGAAGCACTCAAAATCTCGGCTCTGAGCATATTGCCCACGGTATTCATGTGACAACTGCTACAGGCGAAGTCCAGCTGACCGCGACGCTCATAGTAGAATTGCTTGCCCTGCTCATACGCAGCCAGCCCTGCCTCCGGGACCTTGATGTCAAAGTGCTCACCGCGGGAGGTAAATGCCATGTATGCCGTGATATAGGCCATCTCGTCTCCCAGGTAGTCAAGGGCTGGCGCATTATTGGCCGCTCGACACTGATTAAGCGCAAGCTCGAGGGTAATAACACTGTTGGAGACTTCATCGAAATAGGGAAACTGTTGCTTGATACCGAGACCCTGGTTGGCAAAACACCCGCCGTAGGTTTCCCCATTGCTGAAGGGAGCCTCAAACAAGGCTCGCCCCTCGTCGACGGCCAACTCGTACGGCGGAAACTCCTCCATCTCCTGCCACTGAGCGCGTTTGGCCGCATCCAGAGCATAAGCACCGTCCTTGTGTGCCTGAATATCAATCATTGGAAAACGGTCTGTATAAAACTTTACAAAGGCACTACGATCGGATTCAGGATCAGCATAAGCGTGACCGACGCCTACCAGGATAATCATGACGCCAAGTAAAATTTTCATAGCCAGTCCTTTCATTGATTTGCTTTACAGCCTCTAAATAGCGCGTTTCACTTTAGCAATCACGGTATTGGGCTAGTTGAACGCCCTGAGGCAATGAGGGGCTTGAATGCCAAGCATTTAAAGGCCCCCATGTCACCCGCTATTTAAGTGCCAGGCTGCCTTCTGACGATTCACCTAAGTTGTCAGTCCAGCTAACTTTAATGGTATCGCCCGCTTTCGCCTGATTAACCTTAAAGGCGAAATAAGGATTTTTTGAAACAGAGGTACCCCATTCAGCAGTCAATACAACATTACCGTTATGTTCACAGGTCACCTGCTCGATGAAATGTGCAGGTATCACTGCGCCCGCCTCATCTCGGCGGGTGCCTGTTTCCATCGGGTGCTCCATCAGCACTTTAATTTCTGCGACACCGTTAACGACCTTGCCACGCATTTTTACTGGTCTTGATTCCATTGCTCTTCTCCTTTAGCCGCCACATCCGCCGATGGTGACTTTCACTTCTCGTCCGGTCATATAGATAGTACTGGGAGTCTTGACCAAGGCTCGTACCATTGAGCTTTTACCCATCTTCACTCGCAGTGAAACGTCTGCGGCAGAAAACTGAGTCAATTTGAAACTTGCAGATAGTGGATTGGGATTCATGTCGATGACCACATAAATCGCCTCTGCTCCGGCTATCGTCGTGGCAACAGTAACGGGGACAACCGCACCATTCTCGGCAATATCGGGAATATCCAGCTTAATGTCACTACTCTCGACAATGGGCAGGTCACCGAACAATTCGCGATAAACACTGTCGAGTTTGGTTGCCTCGAAGGCCTTAGTGGCTCGCGCGAATACTTGCAAGGGTATGGCGCCAAGAGCAATCACCGACATCAGCCCTTGAAGGAACCGGCGTCGAGTGGGATGTTGAGATA
>JAYODE010000017.1:24096-28735 GCA_038106185.1 Gammaproteobacteria bacterium
GAGATACTGGCCGAGATACTGGTCGAGACGCTGATCGAGACGGTCGAATCTGCATGCATTTCTCCTGAAAATAACTTAAATAGTGAGAACGAAATCAACCACGCGATCAATTTCCGCTTCGGTTAGAATACTATGCCGGCCGTAGGGCGGCATCACTGTATTCGGATTGCGAATTGCGGCATCCCAGATCTGCGCGCGCAAAACCGCCCGGTCTGGGAACCTCAATTTCATTTGGATGAGCGGCGGCCCGACATTACCGGGCAGCTCACCCCCCGGAATCATGTGACACGACAAGCAGTTACCAGCGTTTCGGTCAAAGGCCAGCGCCTTGCCTGCCGCGATACGCTCATCCAGTGACTCTGCCAGCAGCGCCCCGGGTATCAAGGCGACCAGCAGCAGCAATCGAGACATTAATTGGCTGTTTTTCATTCGCTTGGCTCCACCAAAAACTGCACGGCTTGACGAACTTCCTCATCGGAAAGCTGAGAAAATCCTCCCTTTGCAGGCATGACGCCATTTTTCCCGACGTAGCCCTTGATCGCATGTTCATTCAACTGGTCAATGCCAGCCAGTCGACGAGTCGCCCACTCATTGGTATCGCCTTTTTTGGGTGCGCCGGCCACGCCAGCTTTGTGGCAAATAACACAATACTGATTATATATTTGTTCGCCCGCAGCCGGCGGCTTCGGCGCTTCATTGATTGTGGCAAGTAGATCAGAAGCCGGCGCTTCTCGTCTGACGATCGAGACGATCTGGATGTCCGCAGCGTTCTTACAATTTTCCATACAACGGCTATTGTGGACATCTGGCCTGGGGTCAGGCCCAAAGTTCTGTTGATTCGATAGCTGAATGTCGGTGAAGTTGTCTCGCGTCAGAACAAACTCATCGTCCACCAGATCATTTAAATATAAAACGTAGGCGACCAGCGCATACACCTCGTCAGTCTTGAGTGACTCAGGCTGCATAAACGGCATAGCACGCCGAATATAATCCCACAAGGTGCTGGTATGCGCCCAGTAGCTACCCACGGTTTTCAGTGGGCGCTGGGATGTTAGAGAACCCTCACCACCTGCCAGCACCGGAAACTGACCGACTCCCTCACCAAAGGAGCCGTGGCATTCCGCGCATTTTTCTTCATAGATGACTTCACCGTCAGCCACTGAGCCGCCGCCCGCAGGCAAGCCCTGACCATCGGCGCGTATATCGATATCCCATCCGGCGATTTCGACTTCGGTCGCCAGCTTACCATAGCCGTAATAACCGCTACTGGTATCCGCCAGGACCCCCGCGCTATAAAGCACCAAAAGCAGTGCAGCGAACAGCTTACGAGAGTTGAACATTCGCCACCTCCCCGGTTGCAAAGACTTTCCACGTGTGAATCGCATTTTTATGGTAGATCGAATTGGTACCACGGACATCTCGAAGCTGTTGATAGGTAGGTTGAACATAGCCGGTTTCATCCACCGCTCGACTTTGCAACAACAAAGGTGACCCATCCCAGTCGAGTTCGATACCAAATCGGGTGAGCGCGCTTGGCAGGACAATGCTGGTGATTTTAGCTTCGCGAAAGCTCACTCCGCCGTCGTAGGAGACATCTACGTGCTTTATCTTTCCGCGTCCCGACCACGCCAGTCCCTCTACCCAGTACTTACCTTTACCCTGATTCAAGGGCTTCTCTGGGGATGGCGAGGTGATTACCGAGTTACACTCCTGCACGAAGGTAAACTCTCGCGACTTGCCATCAGGCATTAAATCCGTGTACTTGGACGTTTCTTCACGCTGATACCAGGGTTGATCCCCGACCTCCAGACGTCGAAGCCATTTAACACAGGTATTACCTTCCCAGCCCGGATTGATCAGTCTAACCGGATAGCCCTGTTCAGGGCGCAACGCCTCGCCATTTTGGGCATAGACAATTAATGCATCATCCATCGCTTTGGACATGGGAATGCTGCGGCTCATATGCGCGCCATCCGCTCCTTCGGCGAGAATCCAACTGGCTTTTTTGTTCACACCGACCTCTGCCAGCAGCGTTGACAGAAGCACGCCAGTCCACTCGCAGCACGCCAGCATGCCATGGGTGAACTGAACGCCATCCATCTGCGCACCGCGCCACTCCATGCCACCATTCGCAGGGCATTCCAAAAAGGCAATTCTGCTGGTTGAAGGAAACCGCATTAGATCGCTCATTGTCAGCGAAATAGGTCGATCCACCATGCCATGGATCATCAACCGGTGCTGATGCGGATCCACCGCTGGAATACCCGCATGATAGCGCTCAAACACCAGGCCACTGGGCGTGATGATGCCCTTTAAATCTGCCAAGGGCGTGAAGCTGATGGATGCGATTCGGTCTGGCGTTAGCCAGTCGACGGTTCGACGCTGAACATTGGCTTCAAACGGCGAAGGTTGTCCATAGGGGTTGGTTAGTACCCCCGGACCTAGTACTCTTGTCCATTCAGGAATGTTAGGCGGCAAATTGCTCGCTCGGCTCAACGCCGGCGTTAAGCCGAGCGCACCAGCGGCAGCGCCACCCATCAGACCTAGCCCACCCAGCAGTACCTGGCGTCGGGCCATGGGTGTCACGGTCGCCTCAGAGTTGAGCAATTCCCTCGGTTTTTGCTTATTATCCTTCACGTAGCCACCCCCTGTTTCGGCTTATGCTACCTCAAGCCTATACGTTAGCATATTATAAAATACTTACATAACAGTTGAGGCACCGCAACAAGATGCAGGCGATGGATTTAACCAAGATGCAGGATGCAGCTAAAAAAGCCAGTGAAATCATGAAATTGTTGGGACATGCTGATCGTCTCATGATCCTCTGTGAGCTGAAGACGGGAGAGCAATCTGTCGGACAACTCACCGAAAAAATTGGCATCAGCCAATCCCTGGTATCCCAACATCTGGCAAGAATGCGCTATGAGGATGTCGTGGCGACTCGACGTGAGGCCCAGGTTGTCTTTTATTCCTTGAAAGAGGGGCCTGCTGCAATATTGATTGATACTATGTATGACATCTTCTGTAAAGACAGTTAGAAACGGGCACAGGGTTCCTATCAGGCGCAGATCTGCAACCAGGTACCCACGGCAAAAGGGTCAGGAAAATCCGATTCAGGCTATTATCCTCCCCTTAGTATCTTTTTATATAAGAATAAGCTAATTTAAAGACACATCGGGGTTTTAAAAGGGGATACCATGAAGTTTAAAACTAAATTATCCATGGCCATGGCGCTCTCTGCCTGCCTAGCGGTACCAACGGCATTGGCGACCAATGGTTACTTCACCCATGGTTTGGGTGTCAAAAACAAGGGCATGGCCGGCGCTGGCACAGCTGCGCCAGCAGAAACCATTTCTGCTGCCAGCAATCCAGCTGCAGCCGTGCTGGTCGAGGAAAAATGGGAAGTTGGCCTGAGTCTGTTTTCACCTCGCCGCAGTTACAAGTCTAGCGCAAGCCAGGCTAACGGCAACGGCGGCGCCTTCACGATTGGTCCCAACGATGTCGACAGCGGCCGAGAATATTTTCCCATCCCTTACGTCGGCAAGGCTTGGAAACTCGACGGCAACTCTGCCCTGGCAGTCAACTTCTATGGTCGCGGTGGCATGAACACAGACTGGAACGGCGGTACCGCGAGCCTAGATCCAGATGGACCAGGTCCAACACCAGTCTCGACTTTACCAGGTACCTATGGTGCGGGTAGTGCCGGCGTCAACCTGTCGCAGGCTTTTCTTGATGTTACCTACGCCATTCAAAATGGCCCGCTGAGTGTCGGCATCACCGGCGTTCTGGCGATGCAAGCCTTCAAGCTGAAGGGCATAGGCAACTTTGCCGGCTACACCAAGAGCTTCGCTGCCAGCGGCGGGACGGCATTTCCCGCTAATCTCACTAACAACGGCACTGACTACTCCTATGGATGGGGCGTGAAACTCGGCGCTATTTATGCCGTTAACGACCAGCTCAATATTGGTGCCGCCTATCAGTCAAAAACGATCATGGGAGAGTTCGATGAATACGCCGACCTGTTTACCAACGGCGGTGAATTCGATATTCCGGCCAGCATGCGATTAAGCGCCAGCATGACTGCATCACCGCAGTTGAGTCTGCATTTTGACTATGAGCGGATTATGTTCAGCGACATAGACTCGGTAGGTAATAGCATAGCCAATATATTCTCCTGCCCAACGGCAAACCCTTTAGCGAGTGACCTGGAAAGCTGCTTAGGCGGTAGCAACGGTCCCGGGTTCGGCTGGGATGATGTGGATACTTATAAGTTCGGCGTCGAGTATCTGGTCTCTAGCGAGCTGACGGTTCGTGCCGGTTACAGCATCAACGAGCAGCCTATTGGCACTGACCAAGTGTTGTTCAATATCCTGGCCCCTGCCGTCGTCGAGCAGCACATCACGATTGGCGCGACCCGCACGCTGGCAAATGCCAATGAACTGAGTTTCTCCTTGATGTATGCACCGAGCAAATCGATTTCAGGCACTAATACATTCGATCCTACCCAGCAATTGGAGATCGAAATGCATCAGTTTGAGTTTGAGATTGGTTATAGCTTTTAAGGTCAGTCAACCTGCTAAGCCTGGATCGGTGGTGAAACACCGATCCAGGCTTTTGTGCTGTTAAACCATCTAGACAC
>JAYODE010000017.1:28835-64131 GCA_038106185.1 Gammaproteobacteria bacterium
CTCAGCACGTTAGCCTTATCGATATTCTTCCAAGAATTCTCATACACAAGCCCAGACCGGCTTCCAGCAGTCATTGATTGACTGGAGGGCACCACTGGAGTCATCTCAGATGTCCTTAGAAACACTCGGCCTGTCGGCTGAATTGCTACGTGCTGTGCGCGAGCAGGGTTATACCGAAGCAACGCCCATTCAAGCCAAAGCCATACCCATAGTCCTGGCTGGCGAAGATGTCCTCGCTGGCGCTCAGACCGGCACAGGTAAAACTGCTGCCTTCGCACTGCCATTGATTCAGCGTCTGATGCAAAAGCCTACACCCAACCCACCTAATGCTCGAGGCATTCGTCCCATCCGCGCACTGATTCTGACACCGACTCGAGAGTTGGCAGCTCAGGTTGCGGAAAGCGTGACAAGCTACGCCAGGCACCTGCCGATGACGACCGCGGTTGTGTTTGGCGGCGTTAATATTAATCCGCAGATCAGCCAGCTACGTCGCGGTGTCGATATCCTCATCGCCACACCGGGTCGACTGCTGGATCATGCCGGGCAGAAGACCCTGGATCTGTCGATGGTCGAAATCCTGGTACTGGACGAAGCTGACAGAATGCTGGACATGGGCTTTATCCATGATATTCGCAAGGTCATGGCACTGCTGCCAGAAAAGAGTCAGCGCCAGAACCTGTTATTCTCAGCAACCTTCTCCAGCGACATTCGTCGGCTCGCCAGTGGCTTGCTGAACTCTCCAAAAATGGTGGAAGTCGCCAGTCAAAATGCAACGGCAGACAAAATCCAACAAACCATTCTGCCTGTCGACAAGGTGCGCAAACGCGAGCTCTTGAGCCTGCTGATCAGCAGCAACCAGTGGGATCAGGTACTGGTATTTACTCGAACCAAACACGGTGCGAATCGACTGGCACAGCAGCTCGAGCAGGATGGCCTGAACACTGCGGCAATTCACGGCAACAAGAGCCAGGGCGCGCGCACCAAAGCCCTGGCGGGCTTCAAGAACGGCGAAGTCAGCATTCTTATTGCTACCGATATCGCCGCGCGAGGCCTGGACATAGATCAATTGCCGCACGTGGTGAACTATGAGCTTCCCAATGTGCCCGAAGATTATGTACACCGCATAGGACGCACAGGCCGCGCTGGCAGAGCGGGTCAGGCCATCTCACTGGTCAGCCCGGATGAAGAAAAACTCATGCGCGATATTGAGCGGCTGCTGGGCACCAAGCTGCCTCGAATAATCGCAAAAGGCTTTGAAGCCAGTGGTATCGCGCCACCGCCGGAACCCGAGTACCGACCACGCCAAAGCGGAAACCGCACTGGCAATCGTCGGCAGGGTGGCCAAACCGGTCGAGGCGGTAATCAGACTCGAGGCACCAGCCAGGCTAGGGAGTCAAGTTCAGGCGCGAACCGCGCGCCGGCAAGGACCAATAGCAACCCGCAACGGCCACAGCGACCGCGAACCATTCGCTCTGGAAATGTCTAACCTATAGCTCACATTGGGTGACTCACCTTATGCCACATGCCACGATTAACGGTGCCAGACTCTGGTACGACACACTCGGCAATCCATCGGATCAGGCGGCCACGCTGCTGCTGCATCACGGTTACACGGCATCAAGAGCTAACTGGATGCCGGTTGCCGAACGGCTGCAGAACAGATATCGCATTGTCTTGATGGAGTGCCGCGGTACCGGCGAGAGTGAGGACACAGCCGATGGCTACACCCTGGCGCAGTACGCCGCAGATGTCATAGGTATGGCCGATCACCTGAAACTGGAGAAGTTCAGCTATGCGGGACACAGCATGGGCGGCGGTATCGGCTTTTTACTGGGCCTTGATTATGCACATCGGCTGGAGCGTCTGATACTGATGGCACCGATTCCGAGCGGTGGCATCAGCGCATTGCCTGACGCGGCTCTCATCCAAGAGCGGCTGGCCGCTCGGCAACGCCAGGATCGCGACTATTTTCTTCGCGAACAGCTCGCCGGTCGGTTTCGGCCCGAAGTCCAATCTGATGCCTGGTTTGAATCCCGAGTCGACCATCTGTTGAGAGTCTCGGAGGGCCACTACCTTGGCGGACTACAAACCATGTTTGAGCTGGATGTCGAAGCGCGTTTACCCCAGTTGAAGGTTCCGACCCTCATGTTGGCTGGCGCAGTAGACGGTCTGCTGAGGGCCAATCTGCTCGACTATATGCGCCTGCCAGATGCCAGCCTTCATGTGTTCTCAAGAGCAGGACACGACGTTGCCATGCACGAACCAGACGGCGTGAGCCAGGCTATTGACGCATTTATGCTGCATGGCCCCATGACAGCGGCTAAATTGGGGCGTTAAAGCGCTCAACGAGGTCGCAAGGGGTGTCTCCAGGTTTGTGCCTTGTGCCGAACAGACGTCAGAACACTCGATTTTTGGGTGATAACTCCTTATAGTCCGCTACCTCGCAATGACTCAACTTCACAAGCTAATCACTTCATTACTCGCTTTATTTTGAATCAGGACGCAGCCATTGATTACTAGCGCAAACATCACCATGCAGTTCGGCTCAAAGCCGCTGTTTGAAAACATTTCAGTCAAATTCAGTGACGGTAACCGCTATGGTTTAATCGGCGCTAACGGGTGCGGAAAGTCGACTTTCATGAAGATTCTGAACGGATCTCTGGCGCCGACTGCTGGCAATGTCTCGATAAGCCCTAATGAGCGAGTGGGTGTCTTGAGCCAAGACCAATTCGCCTTTGAGCAATACACCGTGATCGACACTGTGATCATGGGCCACAGGGGGCTTTGGAAGGTCAAGCAAGAGCGAGACCGAATCTACAGTTTGCCTGAAATGTCAGAAGAGGACGGCATGAAGGTCGCAGATCTTGAAAGCGAGTTCGCCGAGATGGATGGTTACACGGCAGAAAGTCGAGCCGGTGAAATTCTGCTCGGCGCCGGCATCGGTCTCGAGCTGCATTATGGTCTGATGAGTGAAGTGGCGCCCGGCTGGAAACTGCGGGTTCTTCTTGCTCAGGCGTTGTTCTCAGATCCGGACATACTGTTGCTGGACGAGCCCACCAACAACCTGGATATTCACACCATCCACTGGCTTGAAGATGTACTGAATGCGCGTAATAGCACCATGGTGATTATTTCCCACGATCGCCACTTTCTTAACGCGGTCTGCACCCATATGGCCGACATCGACTATGGTGAGCTTCGAGTCTATCCCGGAAATTATGACGATTTCATGATTGCCTCAACGGCTGCACGAGAACGTGTGCAGTCCCAAAACGCCAAGAAGAAAGCACAGATTGTTGAACTTCAACAGTTTGTCAGCCGCTTCTCAGCCAACGCGTCAAAGGCCAAGCAAGCCACCTCTCGAGCCCGTCAGCTGGACAAGATAGAACTGGAAACCATCAAACCCTCGAGCCGAGTTAGCCCCTACATCCGCTTTCACCAAGAAAAGAAACTGCATCGCCTGGCCCTGACGCTTGAAGATCTGAGCATGGGATTCGCCGGTGAAGATCTTTTCAAGGGCGGCAATATGCTCTTGGAAGCTGGAACGCGCCTCGCAATCATTGGTGAAAACGGTGTGGGTAAATCGACCCTGCTGCGCTGTCTGATGAATGAGCTCGAGCCCACGAGCGGTTCCATCCAGTGGTCAGAAAATGTCAGCCTCGGCTATTGTCCTCAGGATAGTACCGCTGAATTCAACAGCACGCTGAGCCTGTTCGACTGGATGAGTCAGTGGCGCAGACCCGAGCATGACGATCACATTGTTAGAGCGACCCTCGGTCGCTTGCTGTTTTCGACGGAAGACTTCAAGAAGCAGGTGAATGTCTGCTCCGGTGGTGAAAAAAATCGACTGCTATTTGGCAAGATGATGATGCAGGACCACAACGTGCTGCTCCTTGATGAGCCCACTAACCATCTTGACATGGAAGCCATTGAATCCTTGAACCTGGCCTTGGAACACTACGAGGGCACCCTGCTGTTTGTCAGTCACGATCGAGAGTTTGTCTCATCGCTGGCGACTCGAATTATCGAGATCAAGGATCACAAACTGATCGATTTTCGTGGTACCTACGAGGAATACCTCGCTAGCCAGTTACTACAAGGATAAAAACGCCTCGATGATAGATATTCCGCAACGGATCGCAGAAGAACTGGGCGTTGCGCCCAAACAAGTGGTGGCCGCCATTGGCTTGCTGGATGAGGGTGCGACGGTACCCTTTATCTCACGGTATCGAAAGGAGGCCACCGGCGCGTTGGACGATACCCAGATGCGCATCCTTGCAGATCGTCTTGGCTACCTGAGAGAGCTCGAAGACCGGCGCCTCGTCATACTCACCAGCATTGAAGAGCAAGGCAAGTTAACCGCTGAACTTCGCGTCCTGATCAATCAGGCGGACACCAAGACTCGCCTGGAAGATCTGTATCTGCCCTACAAGCAAAAGCGCCGCACTCGAGCTCAAATAGCCATAGAGGCAGGCATAGAACCCCTGGCTGATTCGCTGTTGAACAATCCCATGCTGAACCCTCAGTTGGAAGCGGCTGCCTTTATTAATGCCGATCCCGAGTTCAAGGATGCCTTCATCGATACCAAGGGGGTCCTGGACGGCGCTCGTCAGATATTGATGGAACGCTTTGCCGAAAATGCCGAACTGCTCGCGCAGCTGCGATCCTATCTCGTCGACAGGGCCCAGCTGACAGCTAGCCTGATAGATGGCAAAGAACAGGAAGCTGCCAAATTTCGTGACTACTTCGAGCACAAGGATATTGTCAGTCGCGTACCATCACATAGGGCGCTGGCGATGTTTCGCGGCCGCAAGGAAAATTTCCTGCAGCTGAAAATTGATGTGGAGCATGACGAGACCCTCATGCACCCTTGCATGAGCATGATCGCCACGCATTTCAATATCATCGACAGCGGCCGACCAGCGGACGCCTGGCTGGCTGAAGTTGTGCGCTTCACCTGGCGCGTCAAGCTGCACCTGCACCTCGAAACTGAGTTCATGTCCGAGCTGCGAGCGCGGGCTGAAGAAACTGCGATAGAGGTCTTTGCTCGAAATATCAAAGAACTATTACTGGCGGCGCCTGCAGGCCAGAAAGCGACTATCGGACTGGACCCGGGTTTACGCACCGGCGTCAAGATCGCTGTCATCAGTAACACAGGGCAGTTCCTCGATAGCACAGCTATCTATCCCCACGCCCCGCGTAACCAGTGGGACGAATCTATCGCTGTACTGGCCAAGTTGGCAAAGCAATATGAGATAGAGCTACTGGCCATCGGCAACGGGACTGCTTCTCGAGAGACTGACAGGCTTTGTGGTGAATTGATCAAACGACATCCTGAACTACGCCTGCAAAAAATTCTGGTCAGCGAGGCGGGTGCCTCTATCTATTCGGCCTCAGAACTGGCCGCAAAAGAGTTTCCCGACCTGGATGTGACCATTCGTGGCGCAGTTTCCATCGCCCGACGCCTGCAGGATCCCCTGGCTGAGCTGGTAAAGATCGAACCTAAATCCATCGGCGTTGGACAATACCAGCATGACGTCAGCCAGGTACAATTAGCGCGCCATCTCGACGCTGTTGTTGAAGATTGTGTGAACGCCGTCGGCGTTGAAGTCAATACCGCGTCTGCGGCCCTGTTGCGGCGAGTCGCCGGCCTCAGCCAGAGCATCGCTGACAATATTGTCGATTACCGCAATACCCACGGCCAGTTCAGCAGTCGCGAGCAGCTCAAATCTGTGCCTCGGCTAGGCGATAAGACCTTTGAGCAAGCCGCAGGATTTCTGCGCGTACACAACGGCAGCAACCCCCTGGATAGATCAGCCGTTCATCCAGAGGCCTACTCCGTGGTCGAGTTGATTGCAAAAAAGACGGGGCATCAAGTCAAGGAGCTGATTGGCAATAGAGCCCTGAAGGACATCGACGCTCGAGACTTTACCAGCGAGCACTTCGGTCTGTTTACCGTCAGGGACATCATTGCCGAACTGGAAAAACCTGGCCGCGATCCACGACCGGAATTCAAGGCAGCGAGATTGCAGGACGGCGTCGAAACTCTGAAGGATCTGGAGCCTGGCATGATCCTTGAGGGGACCGTGACCAATGTGACGAATTTCGGTGCCTTTGTCGATATCGGCGTTCACCAGGATGGTCTCGTACACATCTCTGCGCTGGCCAACAATTTCGTCAAGGATCCCCATGATGTGGTCAAGGCCGGTGAGATCGTCAAGGTCAGGGTGCTTGAGGTAGATCTCGATCGCAAGCGCATCGCGCTGACGATGCGCCTGTCCGACGAGCCTGCCGCAAAAAGGTCGCCGAACTCATCGCCAAAACGGTCAAAGCCCAATCAGGAGCCTGCTCCTCAGAATGCCAGGTCAGGCACTTCAGCGCGACCTGCCAAGCCGGCAGCTGCACCTCTTAATAATGCCTTTGCCCAGGCGCTCAGGAAAGCTCAGGAAAAAGCCGACAAACCCGGCTGAAGCACCGCGAGCTACACCACGTGCAGCTCGCGGACTCGTGACAGACCACTTCTCACCAGGAAATCTCCCCGCGTTACAGCCCTGAAGCCCGGACTCGTGAGGACATCAGCAGCATCTGGCGGCACCGCGACCCACGATTCAAATAGACAGCTTAAAGCTCAGCGCGGCCGTCATTCCCGGCTTCTCTTCGAATGTATTGACTCCGTCTCGCTCGATGATCACAGTTTCATCCAGGAGATTCTGCAACTTTGCATTGACGGTGATGAGGTCCGTCGGATACCAGCTATAGGTCATATCCAGCGAATGAAAAGGTAGCTCGAAACCATCGGGCGCACCATTTCGACCGGCCAGGTAAAGTCGCTTGCCATACACATTATAGACCAGTGTTGCCGAGTGCTGACCGTTCATCGAATCAAACCCCAACATCAGGTTTGCCACATAGTCCGATGCACCGCTCAATTGTCGAACATTGTTGGTTGGCGCATCAGCCTCAATCCCGGCAACAATTTCAGTATCCTGAAGGGTCAAATTACCCTGCAGGAAGAACGGCTCAAACGTGTCGCCAAGAAAACCCAGAGATTTCACTCCCTCGAATTCTACTCCGTTTATCATTCCTGACTCTGCATTAATGATTTCCCTGGCGCGATTGGTGTCACTGGCTGCAGATTCAAAGAACTCGATGGGATTAGTGATGTCCTTGCGATACAGAGTTATCGTCAGCGTATCGTCATTCGAAAAGAACCACTCTGCGCGAATATCAAAGTTAACGAAGTCCGCCGGGCGAACGTCAGGGTTCCCGTCGGTCAGGTAACCGGTTCTGGCGTCGATATAACTGGCATCAGTGATCTCCCGCAAGTCCGGTCGCACGACTGTCTCACTCCAGCCAAACCGCAACTGGAACACTTCCGCCCACCACTGTGTCATATAGGTCAGCGACACAGCCGGGTAAAACTTGTCATTACGATAAGTGCCACGGGCCAATACTGCCGGGTCATTGGAGATCTGCGGGTTATCGATGGAATTGCCATAGATATTCCAGTCGAGTGCTACCTGGCGATAATCCTCCCAGCGCGCACCAACTGAAGCTCGCCAAGTGTCATCAAGGGTCCAGTCGACATTGCCGAATACCGCATCTGTCATCGTCGCCGCCAGGTAGCTTTGATTGTTGGTTCCGATCAGGTCAAACACATACCCATTCGCAGGATCAGTAATATTGGCATCAGAAAAGACTGTGCCAACAGGTCCGGCCAGGATCATTGGGTCAACCACACTCAACGGGCCGAGTCCGAATTGCGACTGCCGATAGACTCGAGACTTCTGTCCATGTTCAGCACCACCGTGCAGTTCGATCGTTGACCGTCGAGTCTGAATCGGCAGACTTGCCTGCCAGCGATAGCTGGTCACGTCATCATCCAGCTCAGTAAAGCGAAAATCCGCGGACGAGCTGCTCAAATTGACTCTGGAGGATTGTACCAAGGCTGTTTCCGGATCCGTGATAGTAGAAGACGACACTGACACCTCGTTGGGAATTGAAGTTCGCGCCCTCGACTTGGAGTACATCCAGTCAACCTTGAATTCTTCCGACAGCCAATCAGGTACATGGTCCCTCAACAAGGATCTGGTGTCAGCGCCAAGATAATGCTCTCCCGATATCTGGTTGACGGTGAGCTCCCGCTCTTCAAACTTCAAGGTTTCCTGACGGAATCCCAGACCGCTTGAACGCTGGGCATTCTCGTTGAAAAAGTCATTTCTGGCGACTTCATCATCGGTGTTTCGGAAATAGAGACTCGTCACCTTGATGGAATGATCATCGGTATACCGTGCACCGAGATTGACAGTGCCACTGAGATCAGTCGATTTAGTAGACTCCTGTTCTGATTCATATTCCTCTGACGGCGCAGCCAGGGTTCGCGCGATAGTCTTGGTCTGGCGCCATTGTGACTTATAGCCCGCACTGGCGAGGAAGCCGATCTCCCAATCATCACTGAGAATATAGTTATTGCCAATACTGCCTTTAAGGTCAACATCCGGGTCTGCACTTTCTGTGTAGATCGAGATGTCCCGATTCAGCCCAAGGGCCAATTCACGGTTAATGACCTCGGCCTCAGCCAGCGTTGCTGTCGGGTCTCCCTCACGCCTCAGGCCGGCAAGGATTGCCTGGGGATTCAGGTCGCCGGAGAATCGCTGGACAGCTTCAGTAATACCTGGCGCCAGGGCACGCGTGCCATCATCGGTTCCCCACTTGTCGTCACTCCCGCCTTTGTAGGTCAGCATCTCGCCACGGGATTGCGTATTGAAGCCGCTGCCGATCTCGATAGAGTAGGTCAAGTCATCAGGAATCCCGCGAGTGCGGATGTCAATGGCACCACCGCCAAACGCCGCTGATTTGTCCGGAGAATAGGACTTCTGAACAGCAAGGGACTGCACCACGGAAGTCGGAAAAATATCCAGCGGAATGACATTTCGGCTGAGATCTGGTGACGGAATCACGGCACCATTGAGAGTGGTGCTGGAATAGCGTTCGCCAAGCCCCCGGACATAGACAAATTTATTGCCCACCAGCGACAGACCGGAAACGCGCCGCAACGCCGCGGCGACAGTCGAATCACCGACTCTGCTGATCGTTTCGGCGCCAAGAAAATCAGCGACAGCATCTTCGCTCATGCGCTCGTCAACCAGTTGCGCCGCCGCACTTCTCAACCGGCCCTCCACTACAATTTCCTCCATCTGCAAACGAGGCTTTGGTGCAATTTCTGCGGACACCTCGCTGTCTTGAGCCACTGCGGTCATCTGCCACGTCAGAAGCATGATCGTGACGTACTGCTGTGGTCTGATTCTGATTACATTCAACGACTTCATTGCTCGCCTCTTACTGGTCAGCTATATCAAATGGGCTTGGTCGCAGGGGAGCGGCCGCGCCCGGAGTGCCAAGCGATTATTTACTCGAACCAAAGGGCGATGTCGGCTCCTGTGGCATCGACAGCACGTTTGCCCGAGTGAATCCCGTAGGTCCAGCCCGCAGTCCAGTCTGCAGCGCTGGTGCTCAGTGCACCGATATAGCTTGCGCCACCGACCGGCGATGAAGCCGTCGGTGCCGCGCCGTCAACAACCATATTGGCAAACGCCACAGAGTAGATAGAAGGCGTGCCTTCAAGCAGAACCAGCGCAGTATTACTGGTCGCTGTCACATCGTCGTTTGACACGACAGTCGCAAACTGAGCACCGGCGCTTTCGGCCCACGCTTGCTGAGTCGTTAGATCGGGCAGGGTGCCACCCGAAGTCGGCTCGACACAGGCGAAGATCACTGAGTTCAGTAATACCTTGCCGTCTTGTGCAGCTTGGGGCGTGCCCTTGTCCAGCTTCAGGCAATAATTACCAGCAGCCGGAGCTTCCGCACTGAACGCAGATATCATCAGGGCGTTATTGATTGTCGGCTGGATATCCTCGCGAAACAAAAAGCCATGGCCCGGCGAGTGAGTCGCCGTATCCGCAGCATTGGCAGATGTGATACACGTCAGATTGCTGATAGTGGGCGAGCTCATGATACCCTGCGCTACCGCAGCCAGTCCCACAGGCGCAGTCCAGCTGCCAACGCCGTCGGACTCTATGCAGTGATCGCCGTCGGTTTCCGCCTGAATCACCAGTGCATTGGTGATTGTTCCGACATAACCTTCATCAATGTCGATAGAATCGTCACGGACATACATCGCCACGTAATTTGAGATATTAACCGCGCCACCAAACATCTCGATACCGTCGTCGTAGCTGGAATAGATTTCAAGATTGTTGATGATCGTATTGCTGCCAACTGCGCCAAAGGAAATGCCATTGAGCTCATCGCCATTGGCCACCTCGGCACCGGGATGTTTGACGATCACATATTCCAGTCGTCCTGAGCTGTCAGCATTGTTATCACCACCATACTGTGATTCATCAAGACCCGCTGCGCCTTCTGCATCTACGTGACAGTCGGTCGTCGCCAGATTACCGGCGGCGGCTGTTCCCGTATAAGCACACTTGTTGGTAATACCAAATCCGTTGATGACCACACCCCCCCATTCCTGGACGGCATCATACGCAAGCGTCGGCGTCGCGGCGCGAGCACTCTCAACGTCAGAGAATGAAGTCAGGATGATCGGCTCAAGCTGAGTACCGACGGCAAAGATCTGGGATCCACGATTGACTATCAGAAACTGCTTAGAGGAGGTGAATGCCAGAGTAACACCTGCTTCGATGGTCAATGTCGGACCGTCTCCGCCTTTACTGATACCTGCGGCTGCCAGTTTAGCATCCGAGTCGTAGGTCTCGCCGACAAACAAACTGCCCTGAAAGACATGCACGCCGCCATTATCAAGACTGGGGATCGTCAGGTCGAAGGTGAGATTGTTGCCCGCATCGACAAACGCAGGTGCATAGATGCAGTCTAGACCGTCAAAGTCACCTTCGATCGTCTGGCCTGCTTCGTTAATGTAAAACGCACAATTAACCGTTGTCACCGGCGCAGAGACGTTGTTGCTGTTTGTCACCGAGTTATCTACGGAGGAGTCCTGAGTCACCGGGCTCACATTGATGTCTCCACCACCACAGGCTGTCAGAATCGAAACCAGGGTGGTAAACATTAGCTTGTTACGGATTGATGTCATCGCCTACCTCTACTTATTTGACTAAAATTGAACTACTTGTTCTGCTTATTGTTAGGCGCGCACATTAAGGCGACTGCGTGAAGGTCAAATAAAGGAGATTAAGGCGGCGTTAAGATGTCGCAGGAATTGTGTTAACTCGCACGTTTAAGGCTTAATGGGATGATTTTGGAGCAGATCTGCCGATACAGTTCCGCTGTGGGGCCGATTCACTATTCATAATGGAAGCATCGCTATGACTGCAACTTCAGAAGGCAAAGTCGCGAGTCCTGTACGCCACGTCTCGAAGAAAGGCGGTTTGCCGCCTGGCTCGCTGATCCACATAGGCGAGGACCACAAGACCGAATCGCGCATCTCTTTGGTCAGCTACGGTCCAAAGGGCATCGAGTCGCGGATGCTCGCATCGATTGCTGATTTAGGAGACATCCCAGGGGCAGATACTGTCACCTGGATCAATATCGCGGGGCTGGCTGATATCGAAGCTGTTGAGGCTATCGGCGCTCAGTTCGGTATTCACCGATTGGTGCTCGAGGATATTCTCAACACCCATCAACGACCAAAGTGCGAGCATCACGAGAACTTCATCTACCTGGTGCTGAAAGGTCTGGTTGTTCCAAAGCCCGGCACTGAGGTTGCTGATCATCAGGGACTCAAATCCGGTATTCAATACCAACAAATCAGTATCCTGCTGCTCGACAAATTCGTCATCACCTTTGAGGAAACATCTGGGCAAACCTTCGACCCCATCAAACAGCGGTTGCAGACGAGTCGAGGTCGACTTCGTGCTATGGGCAGTGACTATCTGGCTTACGAGTTACTCGACACTATTGTTGATCAGTATTTCGAATATGAGGAATACATGGCGGAGCAGATCGAGGCGGTCGAGGAGGAATTACTCCTTAACCCGACCCGCGAAACTCTGATTCGAATCCAGCGCCTGAAGCGCGAGCTGATCAAGATTCGGCGAGTCGTCTCGCCCCTGCGAGAGCTACTCAACGGCCTTCTGCGCTCTGATTCTAATCTGATCCATTCAGGCACTCAGATCTACCTAAGGGACGTCTTTGATCACTGCTTGCGCATCACCGAGACCCTGGACTCCTATCGCGACATGACCACTGGACTGTTGGATATCTACATCTCCAGTATCAGCAATCGAATGAACGAGATCATGAAGGTCCTGACCGTCTTCGCCTCAATATTTATTCCACTCACCTTTATCACGGGCATCTACGGCATGAACTTTGACAATATGCCTGAGCTTCAGTGGCCCTGGGCGTATCCAACCCTTTGGATACTATTTGTCAGCATTCCCGGCGGCTTGCTGGTTTACTTCAAACGAAAACAATGGCTCTAGCAGTGCTCACCAGGCTCGGGTTGTTATTGCTTGATTGCTCGATTCCCCGACATGCTCAACTCCTGTATCCTTACTAAAAACGGGAGGTTAGATAATCATATGATCACTGCTTTGGAAGCACTGGAGCGTCTGCGAGCCGGCAATCGACGTTTTGTTAACAACCTCAATACACGGGTACCACCGACCCAAGCCCAATTTAGTGATTTATCTGCCGCACAATCGCCCTTCGCCATCATACTGGGTTGCTCTGACGCGCGTGTACCTGCTGAGATCGTCTTCGACCAAGGTCTCGGCGATCTGTTCGTGATTCGAGTCGCAGGGAATATTGTCGCGCCCTCTCAGGTGGGCAGTGTTGAATTTGCTGCCGCCCAGTTTGGCACCCCTCTGGTGGTAGTGCTGGGCCATACAAACTGTGGAGCAATCGATGCGACAATTAGCGAGCTGGGTCGGCCCTCTGCGGATCAGTCACCGAACCTGCACTCTATCGTTGATCGTATTCGGCCATCGATTCAACCTCTGCTGCTAACCGAGATGAAGAACAACCCGGAATTGCTTCGTCGAACCGCTGTAAGAGCTAATATCCAGGCGTCGACCAACCACCTGCGACACGGTTCTCAAATACTGGAGCAGCTCATTCAAGAAGAGGGGCTGCTGGTCGTTGGCGCTGAGTATTCTCTGGAGACCGGCCTCGTCGATTTTTATGATGCCGTTCACTAGCGCGCTTGCGACTCTACTTCTGGATTCTACTTATGAATAGTGCGTGCTTATGAATAATGCGCGCTTATGAATAATGCGCTGACTGTCCTGAAGCAGACTTTTGGCTTCCTCGAATTCAGGCCACCCCAAGACGAGATCATCAGCCGCTTGATCAGTGGCGGTGACGCCATGGTGATCATGCCTACCGGCGGCGGTAAGTCTTTGTGCTACCAAATACCGGCCATCGTCAGACCTGGCTGTGGCGTGGTCATTTCACCACTCATCGCCCTGATGCAGAATCAGGTCGATGCGCTGCACGAACTCGGAGTTCGCGCCAACTTCCTTAATTCAACCCTGGACCGAGACGAGTCACTGGCCATCGAACAGGCCCTGCTTGAAGGGGAACTTGACCTGCTTTACATCGCGCCTGAACGCTTGGTGCAGCCGCAGATGCTGGCCCTACTGAAGCGCGCCCAGATTAGCTTGTTTGCGATTGACGAGGCGCACTGCGTCTCTCAATGGGGTCATGACTTTCGAGTCGATTATCTACAACTGAGTCTGCTGCATCGCGAATTTCCCGACATACCACGAATAGCGTTGACGGCCACCGCAGATAGCCGGACTCGCGAGGAAATCATTCAGCGCCTGAACCTTGGTGCTGCCGGCCATTTCTTCGCCGGCTTTGATAGACCCAATATTCGCTATACCATCACCTTGAAACAGAATCCAAGGGTCCAGCTGCTGCGTTTTTTGAACGACGCTCACCGCAATGATGCCGGTATCATTTACTGCCTGTCTCGCAAGAAAACGGAAGAAACAGCGGCCTGGCTTCAGGACCAGGGATTTAGCGCGCTACCCTACCATGCCGGCCTGTCTGCGGAGCAGCGCGCCCTAAACCAAATGCGCTTTCTCCGTGAAGAGAGCGTCATCATTGTCGCCACTATCGCCTTTGGGATGGGAATCGACAAGCCGGATGTGCGCTTCGTTGCGCACCTGGATCTGCCCAAGACCATCGAATCCTATTACCAGGAAACTGGCAGAGCCGGGCGGGACGGTCTGCCCGCCGACGCTTGGATGATCTATGGGTTGCAAGACGTCATCAAACTGCGGCAGATGATGGACGGCTCTGACGGCAGCCCAGAGTTCAAGCGGTTAGAGCAACATCGACTCAATGCGATGCTGGGTCTCTGTGAGATCACCTCCTGTCGGCGACACGCTTTGCTGGCCTATTTTGATGAGGTCTCTTCAGAGCGATGCGAGAACTGCGATACCTGCCTGAGTCCCGTCTCGACCTGGGATGCCACCGACGCCTGCCGCCGCGCACTCAGCGTGGTCTTTCGAACCGGCCAGCGCTTTGGTGTGAATCACGTCATTGATGTCTTAAGGGGTACCGCTACGCCTAAGGTCAGTCAATTCGATCACCAGCTGTTACCCGTCTTTGGTCTGGGTAAGGAACTCGTCGCAGAACAGTGGCGCTCGGTTTTCCGTCAGCTGGTGGCCAGAGGATTTCTCAGCGTCAACGTGGATGCCTTTGGCGCGCTGCAGCTCGAAGAAAAGTCCAGGCCTTTACTGCGGGGTGAGATCACCCTGGAGCTGCGTCGGGATTTGAAAACGACCGCGGCGAAGCAGCAGACTCGAACCCCCATCAGCAATGATATCGACGTCGAACTCTGGGAAGCCTTAAGAGAATGTCGCCGTGGTCTGGCAGAAACGCAACGAGTCCCACCCTATGTCATTTTTTCCAACAACACGCTGCAAGCGATGGCAGAGCAAAGGCCCCAAACCATCGAAGCCTTCAGCCAGCTTTCCGGCGTTGGTGAGCGTAAGCGGGATAAATATGGCCCTGCATTTCTTGAAGTTCTCCGTAACGCCCAGGGTTAGCAAACTCGCGCTTTCAGACGGCGGGACCGACTCGCGGCGCCGGATCAAAAGTGACGGGCATTCGAGTTAAACCAGAGATAAAGTTCGACGGCATCCAGCTGAGCTCGCCGGCGACCCGCAGGTTTTGCATACGGGACAAAACCTCACGCAGAATCGCATCAATCTCTAGCCGAGCGAACCATTGACCCAGGCAGACATGATGCCCGCCACCGAATGCGAGATGCCTGTTGGGCGTGCGCAGAATATTCAACTGCTCAGCCTCGGCAAACGCCGCGGCATCTCGATTGGCCGCGCCGTAATAAAGAACGACCTTGTCACCGGCCTTGATATCCTGGTCCTGAATGCGGGTATCCATCGTTGCCGTGCGTCGCATATAGATCACCGGCGATGTCCAGCGGAGCAACTCATCACGCGCGGTCTCCAGATGCTCACTGACATTCGACTGCAAAAGCGCCAGCTGATCTGGATGATTGAGCAGCTCATACATGCCTGTTGCGACCAGGTTACGGGTCGTGTCGCCGCCGGCATCAATCAACAGCATGAAAAACAACAGAAACTCGCCGTCAGTCAGTTTGCGACCATCAAGTTCTGCATGCAGCAGTTTGCTGGCAAGGTCATCCGCTGGCCTGGCACGCTTATTTCGGATGACACCCTGGCCGTACTCAAACATCTTTAGCACCGCCTTATTGATGGCATTTTCTGGTAGAGACTCGGGCGCGGAATGAATGACCTCCGTCAACTTATATAACTCACGACCATCGCTTAATGGCAGCCCCATCAAATCGGCAATAACAAACGAGGGCATCTCACCGGCAATGGCACTGACAAAGTCACATTCGCCATCTTCGATAACGGCATCGACGATTTGGGTCGCCAGTTGCTCAATTCGAGCGTTATAGCTTTTCGCTGGGCCCTGGGTAAATTCTCGACTGATCAATTTTCGATAGGTTGTGTGCTCGGGCGGATCCATCATCAGCATCATCTTGTCCGGGCCAGAGAAATTCGCCTGACTCGGATCCGGATCCTGGATCATGATGGTTGGCTCGGACGAAAAGGTTTTCGCATCACGGCCGATATTGTAGACATCCTGGTGCCGGGTTATCGCCCAGAAGCCTCGGCCATCTGGCTCAGGGTGCCAATAGCAAGGCGCCTGCTCGCGCAACCAACGGTACTGATCCTGAGGATGTCCACCCCGAAATGATGCCGGGTTAAGTAGATCTATTTTCATCGAATCCACCTCTTATGCCATGTTTCTCATTTGTTTCTGCCGCCACTCGGCCTCAATATCCAGCATTCGTCGATGATGTTTCAAGCACGCTACATCCAGACTTCCCGATTGTGCGCGCGGCCTATCTCGCGGGTCAATTTCGCAGCTAACAAGGGTGCCAGGTGGCACTGATTGGCCATCGCCATCACACGGGCTTGGTCAGCGGTTGATAGCGCCGAGTAGTCTGCCTGTAATCTTGCCAGCAGGTAGAAGCGGTAAGGTTGCGCCAGAGCTTTGACACCAATCTGGTCGATCTCGAAATGACACATTCCTACACCCCGTTGGATCGGGGTCATGGCTATCGGTTGTTGTTCGTCGAGCCACTCATTGATCAAGTTCGCGGCAGCCAAGGTTTCCGGCACCAGATCGCGGGCAACATGCTGCAATAACGCGGTCATGGTACCAGAGAGCTGATCGTCGGCTTCCTGGGCGCTTTGGACCGAACTTGCATCACTTTCAGCGAGCGCATATTCACCGATATCCGGCTCGGGCCGATTCATTCGCTCTACCCAGCGAAAGACATGAATCGCGTTCGCCTGCATCAGCGCCAGCGGCTTTGGATCACGACCAAGATGCGCGTACATGGGCGCCATCATGCCATAGTCAGCGATAGTCGGCGCCGCCCCTAACAGGTAGGGTACGTCGCGCAAGTGGTCATTGAGCAGTCTCAGAAACTCGGCATAAAGGCTTTCAACCAATGAAAAAGTCGAACTCACCGCACCAAATGCTTCACCAGCGTTGCGCATTCGTGCCATGGTCTGCTCCGCCAGGGCGACCCTGTCTCGATCTCGAGGAATCATCGATTGAAAATGGAAGGCGAGGAAATTCAAATTCTCTGCCGGATAATTCCAGCGATAGTGCATGGCCGGACGCAACAGACCTTCTGACCCGATGACATCAAACAGGCGAGCCAGAAAGCGCTGCCAAGGCGTCTTGGGGAGCGACTGGCCACCGCGAAGGTTTTCAAAATAGTCGATGATGGCCGTGCTATCACGGATCACTCGGCCCTCGGCCGTCTCTAGTATCGGAATTGATTGACCACCTGCATGGGGTCTGACTTGGTCTCGAAAGTGCGCAGTGGTCGGCGTGATTTCTCGATAGGGAATTCGCTGCTTGATAAGGTAAGCCCGGGCTTTACCCGTGTACAAAGACAAAGGCGTGCCGTACAGCGTCTGGATACCAGGAGTAGGTTCAGCATGCATGAATCGTCTGCCTCGTTCATTGCCATAAGAGATGCGAGCTGTCGATCGCCATTTGCCTTGCGACGACCCATTTACAATATGCGCCGAGCGATAGGTCTGTCACTGGCACTAACATACCTTGAACGGCAACCTAGACTCAACACAGAAGTCTATTCGCTGTTTGTTACCCGCTTGCTGGCAGCCTATCCACGACTTTTCACGACTTGTTCACCGCTTGATTTGCCCGGTCCGCGTCGTTAACCTGCTTCGCTCAACGCCACGAGGATATCGTCTATGTCTGCCTACAGTATCGAGATACTCAGGTCCAATCTTGCCACCACTCGCGTCACACCCATGGCCGACCCTGCGCAGGTGGTTCTGGATAGCCAGTCGGTTTTGCTACAGGTTGATCAGTTTGCTCTGACAGCAAACAACATCACTTATGGCGTCGCCGGAGACATGATCGGCTATTGGCAATTTTTTCCGGCCGAAACTGGCTGGGGCCGCATTCCGGTCTGGGGCATGGCGACGGTCATGCGCAGTGAGGCGCAAGGCATTGAGCCGGGTCAGCGATTCTACGGCTATTTCCCGATGTCCAGCTATCTTGTGGTACAAGCCGCTCGAGTAAGTGAGCGAGGCTTTGTTGATGCCATCGCGCATCGTGCAGCACTGCCGCCGACCTATAACCAATATTCTCGAGTTAACCCGCAGAATGGCTACCTGCCAAAGTTTGACCGCCACCAGATGGTTTACCGACCATTATTTACAACTTCTTTTGTCCTGGATGATTTCATTGTCGACAACGGGCATTTTGGCGCAGACAACATCATCCTCTCCAGCGCTTCCAGTAAGACTTCTTTGGGTCTCGCCTCGCTGCTAAAAGCGCACCGAAACCTATCCATCACCGGCTTGACCTCAAGCAGTAACCTGAACTTTGTCAACCGGTTGGGTCTGTATGACACCCTTGTCACCTACGAAGAAATTGAAACCCTGAACAACCGCCAGCCGAGTGTCTTTGTGGACATGGCCGGCAACCGCGGAGTCCTGTCGCGCATTCATGGGCATTTTCAGGACCAGCTCAAATACAGCTGCGGCGTGGGTATCACCCATTGGGAGTCTAGAGATGCCGCAGTCCTCGCGACACTGCCCGGACCCAAGCCAGTCATGTTCTTTGCACCGAGCCAGATTCAGAAGCGCCACAAGGAATGGGGGCCTGAGAATTTTCAGAGGAAGCTGGCCACGGCCTGGGATCTCTTTCTAACAAGGGTTGACGACTGGATCACGATCGAGGTTCGTCACGGTGAAACCGGGCTTCTTACCACCTATGCCGAGGTCCTCGCTGGTGCTGAACCGAACAAGGCCTTCGTCATTGAACTGGAGTGACCGAGAGTCACTCGACAGACTCGAAGAATCTACCATCGATTTCCATGACAGCCGGACTTGGGTTTTTAAGTTAGCGTAGACCTTCGCATAGACCTTCGCATAGACCTTAGCGTAGGCTCTACCTTCCTACTTAGATCCGATTGCGGAATCAACATGAGCTGTTCGCGCCCTTCTTTGTCAGTAGATTTCGACGGTATTTTCAAAGACGAACCCACTTTCGGCCAGAACCAGGCGATGCCGCTCTCCATCAATATCTGCATCGGCGCGCTCATAACCGGCATCACCCTGCCAAAGGGCGACTCTGACGCCTTGTGCGTTTTTGACCACTCGAGTCTCATAGACCTTGTGCGGCTGACTCGCAAAATGTGCCATAATCTCCTGACCAGAACCATGTAGCGCCAGATGATGAAGGGTGATCCAGGTCGGTGGCGCAAGATCTATTTCACCCGCCTTATGTCGCGCCAGCGCATCGGCAGGATTAATCCATAAGTGATCCAGTATCTCGCCGCCATCAATTCTTATGGGTTCATCAACAAGGGTTCGGGTCGCGAAGAACCAGGTAGCAAAACGCTTCGGGGTAGTCGCCGGCGGCGTCCAGTGGGCAAACAGCACAAAGTCGTCGGCAGCCGAGGCCAAACCTGCCTCTTCCATCGTTTCTCGGGCTGCAGCGTTTCGGGCAGCGACATCGACATTGCCATCTTCAGGATAATCCTCTGGATCTATGCGTCCACCCGGAAAAACCCACATACCACCAAAAGCAATCTTTGAGTTCTTTCGTAACATCAAGACCTCTACACCCGCGGCGTCGCCGAAGTCTTTGAGAAGCACTACGGTTGCCGCCGGAATTGGCGCAGCTACGTTCTCTTCGCTGACGGGCTTCAGATCACCGTAAATATCGTTGCGATGGGTCTTGTCTGATGGTTCGTTGATGATGATGCTCCTGATTCGCCGTCAATATTCATTCTGCTGGTGCCGCGATGTCACGACCCAACCCGTAAAATTCTCGATTCGGCAGCATTGAAGTGACGCTTGCCATACGATTGCTCAGGCCAAAAAATGCGGTAATGGCGCAGATATCCCAAATATCCTCATCATTGAAGCCCAGGGCCTGTAGCTGCTGAAAGTCGTCCTCTGTGACGGCCGCAGCATCCAGGCTGACTTTCATCGCCAGATCCAACATGGCTTTTTGTCGTGAAGATAAATTGGCTTTACGGTAATTGATGGCCAGCTGATCGGCAATGATGGCATCCTTGGCACGAATTCGCAGAATAGCACCGTGGGCAACCACACAGTAGAGGCATTGATTGGCAGCGGAGGTTGCGACAACAATCATCTCACGCTCAGCCTTGCTCAAGCCGCCTTGTTTGTCCATCAGGGCATCATGATAGGCGAAGAAGGCACGAAACTCGGCAGGACGACGAGCGTAGACCAAAAACACGTTGGGGATGAAACCTGACTTCTCCTGAACCTCGAGTATTCGAAGTTTGATATCCTCCGGCAGGTCATTGATCTCAGGCAGAGGGAATCGCGAATTCACCCGCTCTTCACCCATTGCCGACTTCGACGCACCCATATCTGTCACTCCATGTCCGTGGCCCGTAGACTAATCGCCTTTCAACATAACAACAAGCAGGACGGAGTAACATCTTGCTGACGCAGGTTGGTGACGCGCTGGACAGGCTTTGGTGTTAAAAGGTAGAGTCAGTTATACATTAATCACCTGGAGCCTGACCATGGCCTACGCACCTGACAATCGGGCCTTTTATGACGCTGACAGCCACATCATGGAGCTTCCCAACTTTCTCAAGGACTATGCCGACCCGGCTATTCGTGATGAGATTCCGCAAGTCAGCTATAGCGCTTCACTCGTTACAGACGAAGAAGTTGCGGTCATCATGGCCCAAGGCGGACAACACACAGCTGAACACAAGGCCAGCATGGTGGCGCTGGGCGACAAGCTGATCGAGAGCTCCAAGGAAATTCAAGCTTTGGGCGCTTTTAACGGCGCCGATCGCAGCGTTGCGATGGACCTGTTAGGGTTCAAGAAGCAGCTGGTGTTTGCCACTCACAGCGTTGCCTTTCCGTTTCACCCCAGTTCAAAGAAGCCGCCCCATCTACGTTACGGTGCAACCCGCGCTCACAATCGCCATATGATTGACTTCTGCCAAGCTGACGATCGTTTATTGGGTGTCGGTATTGTTCCGCTGGACAGCCCTGAACACGCCATTGCTGAGTTAAAGTTCGCCATAGATTCTGGCTTGAAGGCCATCTGGGTTCCTCATCGAGCGCCGATTGATATGTCACCTGGACATGTAGACCTGGAACCTTTCTGGGCACTGTTAGCAGAATCCGGGACTCCGTTTGTCCTGCATGTTGGCGGCTCACCCCTACAGGCACTGAAGTCCTGGAGCAACAACGGCCGCGGGGCGGTCAAGGACTGGATGGGTGGCGGCGAAAATGTTCGCACCAAAGATGCCGCGGTCATGCACCAACCACCAGAGACCTTTATCAGCATGCTATTGCTTGACGGCGTTTTTGATCGCCATCCAAAACTTCGTGGGGCAGCCGTGGAACTTGGCGCTGGCTGGGTGCCCGAGCTGGTCAAGCGCCTGGACTGGGTCACAAAAATCTATAGCCGAGTCGATACCTCGGTAAGATTTGACCGCCCGCCCAGCCAACAACTCAGCGAGCAAATGGGATTTACCCCCTTTCCGCACGAAGATGTGGCTAACCTGGTGGAACAATCGAACGCTGATCTCTATCTCTTCTCCAGCGATTATCCCCACGTCGAGGGTGGCCGGAATCCCATCAAAAAATTTGAGGACTCGCTGGCTGGCGAGACCGAAACTGTGAAGGAGAAGTTTTTCAGCGAAAATTTCCTGCGCCTTTGGCCAGAAGCCAGAGTCGGCAGTTAAACGCGCCAATCGCAACCGAGTGCGCCTCATGCTGACAAATACGCTTCGTCTGTTTCTGGGCACCCTGCTGCTGTGCTTGGCCGCCTGCAATCCGACGTCGACACAGAACAACAGCCCCTCGGTTGCCACATCAAGCGCCATATTGATGCCGCCACAGGAAACCGATGAGGACCTGCACGGCATTGACTGGTTTCAGGGCTCAGTAGCAGAGGCTTTCAGCTTGGCTGCGGGCAGCGGCAAACCCATTTTCCTGTACTGGGGCGCCGTCTGGTGTCCGCCTTGTCAGGAGATCAAACATACGGTATTCCAGAGTTCGCAATTTATCGCGCAATCAAAATTATTTATTCCGGTCTACTTAGATGGTGATACTGACCAAGCTCAAACTTTGGGCGAGAAATTCGGGGTCAAGGGCTATCCGACCATGATTGTCTTTAGCCCGCAGGGAGAGGAGGTGACTCGCATTCCCGGTGGCATCGATATTTCCCGGTATAACGCGATACTGGCAGCCAGTCTTGACAGCCTACGTTCCACGCGCCTCCTGGTGCAGCTTGCCCTGAATACGCCCACCATGTTAGTAAGCACAGACTATCAACAGCTTGCCTATTATTCCTGGGGTCAGGATTTCGAGGCGCTGCCCGCCGGCACAGATCCCATCCTCTTCAATCAGCTCGCCAAACGTATCCTGGACCAGGATCCTGAATCCAGTGCACGGCTGTACCTGCAGTACTTGGTGATGTTAGCCAAAGCGCAAACTGATAACCCGATTAGAGTCCAGCCTGACCAACTGCTTGATATATTGAATTCGCCCGCGCTGGTCATAGGTACCTGGGATTATCTTGCCTATCAGGCCAAGGAGATCTCCAGCGTGTTGGACCTAGACGATCTCGCACTGGACAGCCTGAAGGATCGGTGGCAGCAGGTCATGCTGGAGCAGCGCCATCATGCCGCATTGTCGACGGCCGAGCAGCTGGGCGGCTGGTTTCCTTACCTGACATTTTACTTCGAGGACGCGTCAACCAACGCTGCAGTCCCTGCAGATCAACTGGCTGCCATTCGCCAGGATGCAGAAACTGCCAACCGAGTGACCCGCAATGCCTATGCGCGACAAAGTGTCGTCAATCAAATCAGCTACTTGCTTGAGACGGCCGGGCTACAGGATGAGGCTCGACAGCTGTTGCTGGCGGAACTGGAGAGGTCTGCAGCGCCTTATTATTTTATGAGCAGTCTGGGCGCATTAGCTGAAACACAAGGCCATACTGAAGAGGCGCTGGCATGGCGACATAAGGCATACCAGGCGAGCGAAGGGCGGGCCACTCGGTTGCAGTGGGGGGTCAGCTATATTGACAGTCTGATTCGACTGGCACCTCAGCAAACAGAAACCATCAGTCAGACCGCGCTGACCCTACTGGATGAGTTGAGCGGGGATCACATTGAAGATGGCGGCATAGATGACACCTTTGCCGGCCGGAATTTTCGAGCGCTGCGGCGTCTGCACAAAAACCTGCTCGCCTGGCATGCAACACAGATCGATGGTCCGCTACTGGAAAACCTGAATGCAAGATTGGGTTACCTGTGTGGCCGCCAGCCAGCTGGCTCGACGTCCGCAGCGAACTGTCAATCTCTGCTTGTAGCGCCGAGCCAAGACAGGTCTTAATCCCCTCTTGATCGCGACCCGAAGCTCAGCTACGTTTCTGCAAGCACTCGGTGCAGTCCCGCGAGCCGACCCATTAACATCAACCTGGAGAGACCACATGCGAATTAACCATCTGCTGCTCATTGCCTGGCTGCTCGCAGCCTGCGCCTCAAATGCGGCGGAATTACAGGTCGGCGACTCGGCACCCGACTTTAGCCTGACTGGCAGTGATGGCCAGATATATTCGCTGGCGGAGTTTCGGGACAAGCAGTTTGTTGTTATTGCCTTTTTCCCTAAGGCCTTTACCGGCGGCTGAACGCTGGAATGCAAGGCGCTGCGTGACAGCGACCAAGAGATTCGTCATTTTGACGTCGCCTATTTTATGGCGAGTGTGGATCGACCCGAGGACAACAAGGTCTTTGCCGAAAAAAATGCTGCAAGCTTTCCAATTTTGTCAGATCCTGACAAACAGCTGAGCCAGGCTTATGGCGTACTCTCAGACAATGGTCTGGCTCGACGCTGGACCTTCTACATGGATGCACAGGGCATCGTTCGTAAAATCGATAAGGCTGTCAGCCCACGCAGCGCGGGAGCAGATTTGGTTAAAAACCTCGAGATGCTGGGAGCGCCAAAACGAGACAAGATTGATCAATAAACTGGCTTGGATCAATCGGTGACTTGACCTAGGGGCAGATGGTCGAGTGGAATAGTGACACTCTACAGCCGAGGCTAGCACCGTGACTCAAGCACTGACGCAAGCCCTGTTGGCCGGCCGCGGAATTGACCACAGCTGCGCCAATCCGCAGTGCATTGAAACCCACATTTCCTGGATCATCTTACTCGGTGACTATGCCTACAAGATCAAAAAGCCCCTGAATCTGGGCTTCTTGGACTATACGAGCCTGAACCTGCGCCAGTTTTATTGCACCGAGGAGCTACGACTGAACCGCCGTACGGCGCCGTCTCTGTATCTCTGCGTGGTTGGGATCAGCGGCTCTGCAGCCAGGCCAGTCGTTCAAGCCGTCGACCCTGCCCAGCCTGCGCCACAGGCTGTCTTTGAATACGCGGTCAAAATGCGCCGGTTTCCACAATCCCAGCTGCTGGGCAGGCTGGCACTGGAGGATCGAATCAACGAACCTGTGGTCAACGCACTGGCAAAGGCGCTTGCCAATTTCCATTCCAGCCTGGCAAAAACCATACCGCCAGGTTTTCAGCTTCGAGAACGCATCCATGGCCCTGTGCTGGATAACTTTCATCAACTGCGGTCTCTCGCCAGACTGATACCCCAGGAAGCCCTTGAGACACTGCAATTATGGAGCGAAAGAGAATACCAGCGGATAGAGGACCGCCTGCGACTACGCTATCAACAGGGTCATATTCGTGAGTGCCACGGCGACTTGCATCTCGATAATATCCTGTTCGATGGCAGCCAATGCACTGTCTTTGATGGCATTGAATTTAATCCCGATCTCTACTGGATCGACACGGCCAGCGATCTCGCCTTTACCTGCATGGATCTGCAGGTTCGCGCGCAACCGGGCCATGCGCAGCACCTTCTAAACACCTATCTGGCGCACACGGGGGACTACGGAATGCTTGGAGTCTTCAACTATTATTGCGTCTATCGTGCGCTCGTCAGGGCTAAGGTTGAAGGTATTCGAGCCGACCAGTCTGTGAGCCCAAGCGCTACTGCGCCTGTGGTTCAATGCCAAAAATATATTAGCCATGCACAAGCCTATTGTCAGCCCAGGTCACTGGGCCTGGTCCTTATGTGCGGCTATTCTGGGAGTGGCAAAACCACCATTGCCCGGCAATTGGCCAAGCTCACCGGCTTTATTCATCTGCGTTCTGACGTTGAGCGCAAACGCTTATATGGGCTGAGTCTGGACGCCGACAGCCACGCTCAATTCATTGATATCTATACTGAGCAAGCTAGCGAGCAAACGAAGGTACGGCTTCTGGACCTTTGCAAGGAGATCATCGGTGCTGACTATGGCGTCATCATTGACGCCACCTTTCTAAGCGCAGGCTGGCGTCAGCCGTTTCTGCAGTTGGCGAGTAAACTCTCACTGCCCGTTAAGATCCTCCATTGCCAAGTATCAGCCGAATCAGCTCGCCATCGCCTCATGCATCGACAAGCTGATGCCTCTGAAGCAACTTTCAATCAATTTCTGGCCCAGCAGACGGTGTTTGAACCGTTTGCGAATGCCGAAAAAAATGCCCTGGTAGCGGTCAACTCTGAAGATCAGAGTGAGATAGAATCAGTCCTGGGCAGGCTCGCAAACGGATTTGAGCGCGCCTTCAGCCTAGACGACGGCTGAATCGCACCTACGTTCGGTGCCTGATATTCAGCATTTAGTGCTCGAGGGGTCAACATGACGCAACTTCAAGGTCAAACGATGCAAATCGTCCAATGTGAGAGATGGGGCAGCCACACCGATCTTGTGATCAAGCAGGTACCAGTACCCGGTCCTCTGGCAGCCAACGAGGTGCGGGTTAATCTTCAGGCAAGAGGCATTTCCTTTAGCGATCTGGTACGCATTAAGGGTGACTATCAAGACACAGCAGCGTTACCGTTTACGGTGGGTGGCGAAGCTGCCGGCACCATCATCGAGGTCGGCAGCTCGGTCATAGATCTCCGAGTCGGCGACCGAGTCTTAAGCCCCGGCGGATGTGTCGAGCAAATCAACGTGGCCGCGCAACGGGTATCCCTGTTGCCGCCGAATGTCGATCTCGCGGTCGCTGCCGCCTTTCGCAGTAACTATGCAACCGCCTATTACGGATTACAGCTCGCCAACTTACAGCCTGGTGAGACGCTGCTGGTGCATGGTGCTGCCGGCGGCGTTGGACTCGCCGCTGTCGACCTGGGCAAACTCTTCGGTGCTCGCGTGATCGGCGCTGCCAGTACAGATGCAAAACGGGGTGTCGTGACAGCTTTAGGCGCAGATCACGTCATCGACAGCACCACTGACTTTAGAGATGAGGTGAAACATCTCACCGCCGGGCTGGGCGCTGATGTTATTTTTGATCCAGTGGGGGGCGAGGTATTCGATCAGTCCTTGCGTTGTATCGCGCCCTTCGGCCGAATCCTGGTCGTGGGTTTCACCTCAGGTCGGCCAGCCGTGGCGAAGACTAATCATCTGCTGGTGAAAGATGCCAGTGTCATCGGCTTTACCATCGGCGGACTACAAAGGCACAGACCGATGCTTGCCGAGAAAAATGCTGCGACCTTGCTGGGCTGGCTCGCCAGCCGCCGAATCAGGCCTTTTATTTCTCATCAGTTACCGATGGAAGATATCGTCGAGGCTTATCAATTACTGGTTGACCGTCAGGTCGCCGGCAAGGTCATCCTGACTTCACATCAGGACAACCCTGCCGACTGAGCGGTTACTGATTTGGGTTGATCAGGAACTTTTCTCCCGTCGCCTGCTTACCATAAACCTTGATTGCGTCGAGGCTCAGAGCTTCGCGGAGAGACACTGTCTTTGTGTAGCTGCTGGCGAAAGTTGTCTTGATTTCTGCGGCCACTTTCTGGCGCAGTCTTTCCGCAGCCTCGGCTCCTATCTTCGCCAGAAATGGCGTCAGAAGCCAACCTCCAAGCGCCCAGGACATGCCGAAATTACGGCTCAAGGTTGTGGTAGATCGTTCCAAGCCACCATAGATATAAACCTGTTTAAAGACGGTAGATCCGTAACGGCTGAATTCCTTGGCTGTCTTGTTGGCTGCAACTTCCATACAGGTCAGAATCTGGCTCGCAAGGTTACCACCGCCCGTCGCATCAAAAGCGATCGTCGCGCCGGTGGCTACCAGCGCATCAGTCAAGTCATCCACAAACGTGGGCAAACTCGAGTTACACACATGCTCCGCACCTATTGCCTTGAGAATATCGACTTGAGACTGGTTACGAACGATATTGACGAGCTTGACGCCTTCATTGATACAGATTTTTTGCAGCATCTGGCCCAAATTAGAAGCCGCCGCCGTGTGCACTAATGCCGTGTGTCCCTCTAATCGCATCGTCTCTACCATACCTAATGCAGTCAGCGGATTGACAAAACATGAGGCGCCCTCGGCCGGGGTGGTACCTTCTGGCAGCGCCAGGCACTGGTTCACATGAAGAGTGCGATACTGTGAGTACATGGCGCCACCTAGAACGCCAACGGTCTTACCAAGCAGGGCCTGTGCAGCGGCTGATGATCCCGCTTGAACAACCACGCCGCCGCCTTCATTGCCCACCGGCATCGACTCATCGATTCTGCCCCCCATGGCACGTAACGTGGCCTCTGGCACCTTCGCGGTAATCACCGGACGATCCGCAGTACCGCCAGCAACCGCTGTTGACATGTCCGCACCACCAAAAAGCAATCCCAGGTCAGAGGGGTTTATGGGCGAGGCTTCCACTCGAACGAGTACTTCGTTCTCACCAGGTGCCTTGACGGGTACAGACTCGAGAGAGAGTTGGAGTTCTCCCGCTTTAGTCACCATGGAACGTAATTGCAGCGCAGTATCGGGTATTGAGGTCGTCATTGGATCAATCTCCAGTGGTTTCAGTAGAATTCCGCAGGCAAAATACACTGCCTAGGCATCATTTGATAGGCACATGACTCATTTTATTAATGACTCAGTGTCCAGCCCTGGCGGTGACTCGCTGACAGCAACGCGATTACGACCCAGGCGTTTTGACTCAAAGAGTGCTTCATCAGCCCGGCTTAACCATTTTTCCTGCGACTCACCCAGTACATATTCCGCCACGCCCAGAGAGATTGATAACTGCCAGCCAGATATTCTCAGGTCAGCCTCAACCAAGGCACGCAGATCTTCCGCAAGCAGCGCAGCAGTCGCCAGATCTGAGGCATCAGCCAGAACAATAAACTCATCGCCGCCATAGCGAAACAAATGATCGGTAACTCTGATTCGAGACAAAACGATATTAGTCACTCGCTTCAAAAGCTGATCACCTACCGCATGACCCGCAGAATCATTAATCTCTTTGAATTGGTCCAGATCGAAAATGATCAGTGACATGGGATGGCCTGAACGTTCGAAGCGCTGGATAGCCTCAGCCAATTGTTTGTCCATCGCCCGCCGATTACCGGCACCGGTCAGACTATCTTTGGTGGAATACTGAACCAGCTGATCTCGTTGCAGATTTCGCTGACTCGCAAAGCCGTAAGTAAACAGCACACAACCGAGCAACGACAAATTGATTTTCGCAAAAGTCAGACCATCCAGTTGCACCAGCGTCTCCGGCAACAGAGCGACCAACGCGAGCACATTCAGGGCCAGAGCGTACTCGGGTTTGGTAATAAAATAGGCGGCGACGAGAGTGGGATAGATGAAATAAATCTCTGACATGCCGTTCATGTAGACATTCATCACCATGCCCGCGATTGCCAGCAAACTGACCAATACACCGGCGATAATCACCTCACGCCGCCAGTAGACATAAGCTCCCAGGCTGGCGGCACTCAGGCTGCCAAAGCTGTTAGCCCAACCCAGGAAATGATCATCGATAATAAAGCCCATGATCGCGAAGGGAAGCAGCGTCACTGCGGCAATCGAGCAGACCATGAGAATCAATTTTTCTTCTGCGCTTCGACGCTCGAGCATACTTTTCCTCGACAGAATGCGCTCATTCTGCACCAAATTCGCCAACGATTGCTAACCGTTCGCGCCGAGCAGGATTGATCTGGGACGAGCTTGGGCCGTTAAAGCCCCCGTTGCTCTAGAAAGGCTGTCATATGAAACGCTAGGCGGTACCTGAAAGCATCTTGAATAAATTCAAGAGATTGCTGTTTAAGCGCAGCCAAGTCTGCTTTCTCAAAGGGGTATTGCAACTGACTATCAGGCAACAACTGATCCAGCAATACCGATGTTGCTCGCGGGTGAACTGTGTCTGAGCCTGGGACAATCAAGGTCGGGATGCGGATACTTCGCAGCTCGTGGGTGGTCAGACCAATGACCGGTAGTTCCGCACCTTGCAGGAAGTACTCTCGCCATCGAGACATGACCGAGATGAAGTGATCGGGCGCGAGTGACATGAGAATGTTGCGGTTCGCCGGATTGGCGGCAATGCGTTGTGAGAAAAAATCTGTTGCGCAGACTGCGGCCATACCCTGGCTGGCCGCCAATTCAATGAATTGACCGTAATACTCCTGTCCCAGGTGAACTGCCGCATGTTGTCCACCTGTGACCCACCAAAGTAGTAACCCGCGCACCGATGTCGGGTACTTCAGGGCCAGTAACAGCGACAAGCGACAACCTGCAGAACCACCACCGGCAATCACCGGCGTCGCCTCAAGCTGCTCCAGCAGCGCCTGGACATCCTCGACCCAGACCTCCTGCTCACTCAGCTCGCCATCAATAAAGACGTCTGATCGACCACAATTACGCCGATCATGAAGCAAGACTCGATAACCTTTCAGAGCCAGCGCAGTCGCCAGATAACGCACATCCTCGAGGCTGCCTCGGCCGCCTGGAGTAAGCACAATCCAATCACCCTTAACGCCGATTACTTCATAGTAAAGGCTGACCTGATCACGCTTAAAATAGGGCATCTGGTCTCCAGATTGAGCGCCTAATGGTCCTGCTTGACGCAATAGACATAGTAGTCCTTGCGCCCGTCCACTTCTCGCTTCACCAGGCCATGAACATCCGTCTCAAATCCAGGGAATTTCTCGTTGAAATCTCTGGCAAACCGCAGGTAGTCGACAATCGTCTTATTAAAGCGCTCACCTGGTATCAGCAATGGAATACCAGGCGGGTAAGGCGTTAGCAGGATCGAGGTGATCCGGCCTTCGAGCTCGTCAAGCCGAACATGTTCAACCTGCCGATGCGCCATCTTGGCGTAGGCGTCTGATGGCTTCATGGCCGGCTGCATATCAGAGAGATACATCTCAGTCGTCAATCGAGCGACATCATAGGCTTTATAAAAATCATGAATTTGTTGGCAAAGATCTCGCAGACCAATGCCTTCATATCGAGGATGCGCCTGCGCAAACTCTGGCATGATGCGCCACATGGGCTGGTTTTTGTCATAGTCATCCTTGAACTGTTGCAGTGCAGTCAACAGGGTGTTCCACCGACCTTTCGTGATCCCGATGGTGAACATGATAAAGAAGGAGTAGAGGCCACATTTTTCAATGATGACGCCATTTTCCGCCAGGTACTTGGTGACAATCGACGCAGGAATCCCCGTATCGCTGAATTCACCCTTGAGTGATAGGCCCGGGTTAACGATGGTCGCCTTAATGGGGTCAAGCATGTTAAATCCGGGCGCCACTTTGCCAAACCCATGCCACTCGTCATCGGCACGAAGAATCCAGTCCTCTCGATCACCCACTCCCTCTTCGGCAAATTGATCGGGACCCCAAACCTGAAACCACCAATCCTGGCCAAATTCAGCATCGACCTTTTTCATCGCTCGTCGAAAATCAAGCGCCTCAAAGATCGACTCCTCGACCAACGCAGTACCTCCTGGCGCTTCCATCATGGCAGCCGCGACATCGATCGAGGCAATTATCGAGTATTGTGGTGATGTTGATGTGTGCATCAGGTAAGCCTCATTAAAGGCATCCTTGTCCAATTTGACCGTCTCCGACTCTCGTACCAGAATTTGCGAAGCCTGCGACAATCCAGCCAGCAACTTGTGGGTCGACTGAGTCGAGAAAATAATAGATTCCTTGGCACGCGGCTGATCCTTATCAATGGCATGCATATCTTTATAGAAGTGATGGAAGGTCGCATGCGGCAGCCAAGCTTCGTCGAAGTGTAGCGTGTCGATTTTGCCGTCGAGCAGTTCCTTGATGGTTTCCACATTATAAATAATGCCATCGTAGGTCGATTGAGTCAGGGTGAGAATGCGCGGCTTCTTGTCCTGCACGTCTTTCGCAAACGGATTAGCCTCGATTTTTTCTGCAATGCTTTCGGCCGTAAACTCCGCAAGCGGGATAGGCCCAATGATGCCGAGGTGGTTTCGAGTCGGCATGAGGAAGACCGGAATAGCGCCACACATGATAATCGAGTGCAATATGGACTTATGACAGTTGCGATCGACAACGACTATGTCGTCTTGGGCAACGATGGAATGCCAAACCATTTTGTTGGAGGTCGAGGTGCCATTGGTCACAAAATAGCAGTGATCGGCGCTGTAGATGCGTGCCGCGTTCCGCTCTGATGCTGCCACAGGGCCTGTATGATCCAGAAGCTGACCCAGCTCTTCGACAGAATTACAGACATCCGCACGCAACAGGTTTTCACCGAAAAACTGATGGAACATCTGCCCAATGGGAGACTTCAGAAACGCGACGCCGCCAGAATGGCCGGGGCAGTGCCAAGAATAGGAGCCGTCCTGCGCATAATGGACCAAGGCGCGAAAAAACGGGGGTGAAAGGCCATCCAGGTAAGACTTGGCCTCGCGAATAATATGCTTGGCAACAAACTCTGGCGTATCCTCAAACATGTGAATAAATCCATGCAGCTCACGCAAGATTTCATTGGGAATGTGCCGAGAAGTACGGGTTTCACCGTAGAGATAAATGGGAATATTAGCGTTTTTGTGCCTGATCTCCTTCACAAAGGCCCGCAGCTGCACAAGGGCTCCGTCGGTCTCTTCCGCGGAGCCAGTTCCAAACTCTTCGTCATCAATCGACAATATAAAGGCCGATGCACGGGATTGCTGTTGTGCAAATTGAGACAGGTCGCCGTAGCTAGTGACGCCCAGGACCTCCATCTGTTCCTTTTCAATGGCATCGGCCAGAGCGCGAATACCCAAACCCGAGTTGTTTTCGGAACGAAAGTCTTCATCGATGATGACAATAGGGAAGCGAAATTTCATACATATCTCCCTGGTACTGAATTTACCGACCAAGATTGGTTAGGCGTTATCCAGCTCTGCGAAGCGCCTACGATATAGCTGATAGAAATCTTAGTCAAAGCCGAAATCGCCCATTTTCAGGCTGTCCGCAATCAAGCCCAAATATCTGATGAACGACTCAAAAAACCGCTGCCGAGCGCCTATTTTGGCCGGCCTAAGCCGTCGCTTAACAACAATTCGTTCTTATCCCGGACACCTATAAAACAGCACTGGATATTGCCGCTGTGTCAATATAAGATGGCGCGCCTTTTCACAAGCACTTTTTGATCCTTTTATACAGAGCATAGAGCCATGACTGACCTGAGCCGCTATCGAAATATCGGCATTTTCGCCCACGTTGATGCTGGTAAGACCACAACTACCGAACGAATTCTGAAGTTAACCGGCAAAATCCACAAGATCGGTGAGGTTCATGACGGAGCTGCCACCACTGACTTCATGGAACAGGAGCAGGAGCGCGGCATTACCATTCAGTCTGCTGCAACCACGGCTTTCTGGAAAGACCACCGCCTTAACATCATCGACACACCGGGCCACGTTGACTTCACCATTGAAGTGTACCGGTCATTGAAAGTCCTGGATGGCGGCGTCGGCGTCTTCTGTGGTTCGGGTGGGGTTGAACCGCAATCAGAGACCAACTGGCGCTATGCCAACGAGTCAGAAGTCGCTCGCGTTATTTTCGTCAATAAGCTCGACCGGCTCGGTGCGAACTTTTACCGCGTCATCAAGCAAGTCGAGGATGTGCTCGCGGCCAAACCACTGGTGATGGTATTACCCATTGGCGAGGAAGAAAACTTCGTCGGTGCGGTTGACCTCATCACTCAAAAGGCCCACATCTGGGACGACTCTGGCGATCCATCCAATTATGTCATCACCGACATACCTGAGAACATGCTTGATCTGGTCGCCGAATACCGAGAAAAGCTCATAGAAACCGCTGTGGAGCAGGATGAGGACATCATGATGGCCTATCTTGAAGAAGGCCAGGAGCCTTCTATCGAGGACCTGAAGCGATGCATTCGCAAAGGCACGATTGCCCTGGAGTTCTTCCCCACCTTCTGCGGTTCAGCCTTCAAGAACAAGTGCATTCAGATGATGCTGGACGGCGTTGTCGACTATCTGCCAAACCCAACAGAGGTGACTCCACAACCTGAAGTCGATATGGAAGGCAATGAGACGGGTAGTTTTGCCATCGTCGACGCGGACAAGCCACTTCGGGCGCTGGCCTTCAAAATCATGGACGATCGATTCGGCGCGCTGACCTTCACTCGAATCTACTCAGGTAAGCTGAAGAAAGGCGACACAGTATTGAACACCTTTACAGGCAAAACCGAGCGAATCGGTCGCCTGGTGGAAATGCATGCCAACGAGCGAATCGAGATTGACTCTGCGACGGCCGGCGATATTGTCGCACTGATCGGCATGAAGAATACCCAGACAGGGCACACTTTGTGCGACCCCAAATACCCAGCAACGCTGGAACCCATGGTCTTTCCGGAACCCGTCATCTACATAGCGGTGTCGCCAAAGGATAAGGGCGCTGCAGAGAAAATGGGCTTAGCCTTGTCGAAAATGATTCAAGAAGACCCCTCTTTCCGTGTGGAAACCGACGTTGAGTCAGGTGAGGTTATTCTTAAAGGCATGGGCGAATTGCACCTGGACATCAAGGTCGACATTCTTCGCCGAACCCATGGCGTTGACGTTGTCGTCGGCAAACCTCTGGTGGCGTATCGCGAATCTATCACTCGACGAGTCGAAGATTCCTACACCCACAAGAAGCAAACCGGTGGATCAGGTCAATTTGCCAAGATCGATTATGTTGTCGAGCCGGCAGAAGTGGGTACGGGTTTTCAGTTCGAATCCAAGGTCACTGGCGGTAACGTGCCTCGTGAATTCTGGCCAGCCGTTGAGAAAGGTTTCAAAGTCAGCCTGGAAGAAGGTCCACTGGCAGGCTTCCCCTGTCTTGATGTCAAAGTATTGCTGATGGATGGCGGCTTTCACGCGGTCGACTCCTCGGCAATCGCGTTCGAGATCGCGTCTCGCGCTGCTTATCGGCAAACCATGCCCAAAGCCGGTCCACAAATCATGGAACCCATCATGAAAATCGACGTATTCACACCGGACGCCCACGTGGGTGATGTGATCGGTGACTTGAACCGTCGTCGTGGCATGATCCAGGGTCAAGAAGCTGGTGCAACCGGTACTCGCGTCAAGGCCCAGGCTCCCCTGTCTGAAATGTTCGGCTATATCGGTGATCTGCGCACCATGACCTCTGGTCGTGGTCAGTTCTCCATGGAGTTCAGTCACTACAGCCCGGCACCAAAAAATGTCGCCGACGAAGTGGTCAAAGAAACTCTGGAGCGCAAAGCCGCCAAGGCCTAAGCCCGGTGGTCTATGCTGCCCGATCAAAAAAAGGCCGGATATCCGGCCTTTTTTTTCGCACATTGTCCCGCCCTGAAATAAGTTGTCACTGTGGAGACTTATTTATGGATCACTCTACAGATAGAACTCGAAAGCGCACTCAATGCGATTACACATTGGCTTTTAAACTCTCAATCGTAGAGTAAGTTGAAAAAGGCGAGCTCACCTACAAGCAAGCTCGAAATCGCTACAGATTCTCCATGGAAGACCCATTCAAGCCGCTTGGCATCACAGATGCAATCTGGCGAACGCTTAGGTTTTTTGATGGAATTTGACCTAGCCTTTAACCATCTGGCCAGCACTGTCTGCGGCCAGACCATGGTAACCTCCTTTCGTGAGGCTTGCTTCGCGAGGGTTACTTTGAGAGGGTTACTTTGAGCGGGTTACTTTGAGAGGGTTAATCGGCAGTGGTCGTCATTTTTTCATTACCATCCTGCCAACACTATGGATGCGAGCCAACAGAGACCATACCCAATAAACATACTCAATAACCATGCCCAATAAACACGCCGGATAAACATGCCCCAATAAACATGCCGCATAAACATACCGGATAAACGTGCCAGGTAAATAGCGAGAA
>JAYODE010000017.1:64231-69281 GCA_038106185.1 Gammaproteobacteria bacterium
CAATAAACATGCCGCATAAACATACCGGATAAACGTGCCAGGTAAATAGCGAGAAGAAAGCTGGTTCAAACCCCCTTGACTTGGTATCGTCGACGACCCCAACACATCCATTAGACTCAAGCAGGCTTACGTGTCGTTACTAACAGATTTACAGCTCAACCCTAAGCTCTTCAAGGCCCTGGACAAACTCGGCTTTGTTGAAGCGACTGAGGTTCAAGCGCAGGCGATACCTGCAGCCCTGGCGGGTAAAGATCTGATGGTTTCGGCCAAGACCGGCAGCGGTAAAACGGCGGCCTTTGTGCTACCTGTACTGAACAGGTTGCTGGCCAGCAACCCGCCGAATACCAGTACCCGCGCCCTGATACTATTGCCCACTCGTGAGCTGGCGCTGCAAACACAAAAAATGTTTGAAAAACTCGCGAGCTTTACCGCTATCAAGTGCGGCCTGGTGATAGGTGGTGAGGCGTTCAAACACCAGATAGCCTCAATCAGGAAAAACCCTGAGGTGCTGATTGCAACTCCGGGCAGACTGGTAGAGCACCTGGAGAAGGGTAGTCTCGACTTTAAGGATCTCGAGGTCCTCGTTCTGGACGAAGCAGACCGAATGCTGGATATGGGCTTCGCCGACGACATGAATACCATCGCCGCAGCGTGCAATCCAAATCGCCAGAATCTGCTTTTTTCAGCGACTCTGAGCCACCAGGGGTTTAGCCATATCAAGGCCATTCTGCGCCGACCCGAGTCAATCACCACAGACTCGCACCGTCAGGCCCACAGCCAGATTCAACAGCAATTTGTGTTTGCTGACGATGCCAAGCACAAAGAACGTCTCATTACTGCGCTGGTCAAGGAGGAGGGCGCGAGTCGCGTATTTGTTTTCTGTAACACACGTGAACAGTGCCAGCAATTGGGGAGCACGCTGCAGAATCAGGGGTTAAAGATCGGTCATATCCATGGCGAAATTGCCCAGAGTATTCGAAAGCAGGTCATGAGTCGCTTTCGTGATGGTAAGATCACGATATTGGTGGCAACAGACGTGGCAGCTCGAGGACTGGATATTCAGGATGTCGAACTGGTGATTAATTACACGGTTGCTCACTCTGGTGACGACCATGTCCATCGTGTCGGTCGTACGGGTCGAGCAGGATCTGCGGGTAAAGCCATCACGTTGGTCAGTTCCCTTGAGTTTAATCGAATGTCGAGCATCGAACGCTACCTGAAGATCCGGTTTGAACCCCGGCAAGTCAAGGGCCTGGAGGCGGCTTATCGTGGACCCAAAAAGCTGAAGAAGTCTGGCAAGGCCGCTGGCGTCAAGAAGTCGGCAAAGAAGAAGGTTGCCGCCAATGCTAAAAAAACGTCGGTCACACCCGCTAAACAAAAGCATCTGAAACGTAAAGCCGCGCCACCAAGACCTGCGACAGCAAAATCGGCGAACGTAAATTCGACAGATGGCTCTAAGAAAACCATCGAAGAAGGTTTTCGGCCGCTGAGAAAACGTCCCTGACCCAGGCTCTTTTTTGACCTGGCGCAACCTCGCCGCCATCACCTCTTGTATCTGATCCACCACCCCTGATAATTCTGTTACCTCGTCGTCGGTTAAATTTGCCTGACCTGGGTTTGACTCAGCGGGTTTGACTCAGCGGGTTTGACTCAGCGGGTTTGACTCAGCATGTCTGTCGCACGTTACAGGCGCTCGCAACCAATTCATGACGTTCACTCAAATAAGAAAACACTATTGTGGATTTTACTGACTATTACGAAGTTCTGGGCGTTGAGCCAACGGCGACCCAAGAGGAAATCAAGCGCGCCTTCAAAAAGCTTGCGCGTAAATATCATCCAGATGTGAGCAATGAGGCTGATGCTCAGGCACAGTTTCAGGCCGTCAGCGAAGCCTATGAGATGCTTAAGGACAAGACCAAAAGGGCCGAATACGACGAACTCAGAGCTTATGTGCGAAACCAGGGTCAAAGAGGCGCTAATCAGGGGTTTCGATTTGATAGCCGCGACTTTAGCGGTGATAAACGGTTTGAAGATATTCTCGGCTCCATCTTCGGTCGACAAGGATTCGATCGCGGCGGCTTTTCAGGTACTCAGGGCTTTCGTCAACCGGGCAGAGATCTGCACTACAAGCTCCAGATCAGTCTTGAGGAGGCGCACAAAGGCGGCGATCGACAGCTTCGTTTGCAAACCCGCCAAGGTGAAAAAACCATCAGCGTCAAAATTCCAGCCGGCATCAGCAGTGGCAAGGAACTTCGCCTGCGCGGCCAAGGTGAAGCCGGTATGGGGAGCGCAGAGGCCGGTGACCTGTATCTGCAGATCGAATTTCTGCCTCACGCCCAATTTGAAGTTGACGGTAATGACATCATTCTGGTCCTGCCAGTAGCTCCCTGGGAAGCGGCGCTCGGCAGTAGCATTGAGGTGCCAACGCTCACCAACCGCGTGAAATTACGCATTCCGCCAAACAGCCAGAACGGCAGTCGTTTGCGCCTTAAAGGTAAAGGTCTGGCGGGTGCAGGTGATCAGATCGTCGTCTTGAAGCTGATTAACCCGAAGCTGAGTACCGATGCCGAACGCGCGGCATTTGAAGCGCTTGCCACGCGCTTCTCGCGCTTCAACCCCAGACTAAGGGCACAAGAATGAGCGTCGAGATATTAACTCTGGCAGAATTCTGTCGCGCAACCCAACTGGCACAGGATGACATTCAAGAACTGGTTAACCTCGGCATCATTGAGACTCTGGCCAGCAACCAATTCGACAGCGAACAGGTTCTGCGTTGCATTAAGGCTCGACGACTGCAACAGGACCTTGAACTCGATCTTCAGAGTCTGGCCCTGGTGCTTGATCTGCTGGATCAAAATCGGCTCCTGCAACGCCGTCTAAGCTACTTAGAACAACTGACTCGACGCCTTGACTTTTGAGTCATACGCCTGCTTTCGCCGGTCACTGCACACGCCGTGTGCAGAGGCTTGATTGATGAACTTTTGGAATCTATTAGTATCCTAATATTCCATTAACATCTTGCTCAGCCGCTGTTAGAGTGCCGCGCTCAGAGCCTGCTCGCTTATTCATTTTTTGACGAGGAATTCCCATGTCTAACTATCTGCAGAAAATCGAGGCATTTGCAAAGCTGCGCAATGCCCAGTCAACCTGGAATGGCATTAATCCAGAATTCGCCACCCGCATGGATCTACAGAACCGTTTTAAGACCGGCCTGGACATAGCGCGCTATACCGCCAACATCATGCGTAAAGACATGGCTGACTACGATTTGGACTCATCTCGGTATACGCAGTCATTGGGTTGCTGGCACGGCTTCACTGCCCAACAACTGGCCATGTCAGTCAAGAAACACCGTGGCACCATGGACAAGAGTTATATCTACTTAAGTGGCTGGATGGTGGCAGCATTGCGTTCACAGTTCGGCCCCCTGCCAGACCAGAGCATGCACGAAAAAACCACGGTTCCGGCTTTGATCGAAGAGATCTATACGTTCCTCAAACAGGCCGATGCACGTGAATTACGCCACATTTTTATCGCACTTGACGAAGCACGCGCTAATGGCGGCGATGTCGATGGCATTATTCGGCAGATCGATAACTATGAAACCCACGTAGTCCCCATCATTGCGGACATCGATGCCGGTTTTGGTAACGAGGAAGCCACTTATCTGCTCGCTAAAAAGATGATCGAAGCCGGCGCTTGTGCCATTCAGGTGGAAAATCAAGTATCCGACGCAAAGCAGTGTGGACACCAGGCGGGCAAGGTTACGGTACCACACGAGGACTTCCTGTCGAAAATCAATGCAATTCGCTACGCCTTTCTGGAACTGGGCGTCGAAAACGGCATCATCGTCGCTCGAACCGACTCGCTGGGCGCCAGTTTGACCCAGAAAATTCCTGTTTCAAAAGAGCCAGGCGACCTCGCGAGCCAATACAACTCTTTCCTTGAGACGAAAGCCATCACTGATCTCAGTGAATTAAGAGAAAACGACATCACGATCCACCAGAGTGGTAAGTTGGTAAAGCCCATTCGTCTCGACAATGGACTCTATTCTTTCCGCGAAGGCACCGGATTTGATCGCGTGGTTCTCGACTGCGTTACCAGTCTGAACCATGGCGCTGATCTGCTCTGGATTGAAACTGAGAAGCCAAACGTTGCACAGATCGCGGCAATGGTGAATGAAATTCGTAAGCATGTCCCAAATGCTAAACTGGTCTACAACAACTCACCATCCTTCAACTGGACGCTGGCGTTTCGAGAGCAGGTCTACGGCGAATGGAAAGCCGCGGGCAAAGATCTTTCAGCCTACCCGGATCCTGCTGTCAAACCAAGAGGACTGATGGCGGCAGATCTTGACACATCCGAGTTGGCAGCAACTGCCGATACCTTGGTGCAGCACTTTCAAAAAGACGCAGCCCGCGAAGCTGGTATCTTCCATCACTTGATCACGCTGCCGACTTATCACGAAACTGCCTTGGGGACCGATATCCTCAGTGAAGGTTACTTTGGTGATCTGGGTATGCTTGCATATGTCCGTGATATTCAGCGTCAAGAAATTCGACGTGACATGGCGTCAGTCAAGCATCAGGACCTCGCCGGTTCAAACATTGGCGATGACCATAAAGAGTACTTTTCTGGCGATAACGCGCTACTGGCAGGTGGTAAAGATAACACCATGAACCAGTTCTAAGACCTGTTCACCCCGTTTTAAAGCGTGGGTGAACGTCCCTTAGATCCGTGCATAAAAAAGGACAGCTTTGCTGTCCTTTTTTGTTGGCTGTCGGTTTGGCTATCGGTACTGGGGCGCAATTGCCCTTGCTATTGGCGCACTGGTCTGGAGCACGCGAGAAGAATCAGGTATTTCGAGGTTTATTGCCAAGAGAGATATGCTTGGGACCAGCAACGCTTTGCTGACCACTGACACCGGATTTGATTTTATTAATGGTACCACCAGATTTGAAGAAGGCCTCGGTTTGTTCCGCGATAGACAACGACGTTTCTGAGGCTGCTGGTTGCTTCTTCTTTGGAGGTGCCGTCCTAGGCTTGTCAA
>JAYODE010000018.1:0-14091 GCA_038106185.1 Gammaproteobacteria bacterium
AAAAGAAGCCCTTACATCTCTCGCTGTTGGGCTTGAAATATAGTGCCGACTTTTGCCGGCGGCACTTGACAGGGACGGGGATCATGGCGTGCCCATCGCGCCGCCTGACCTCTGATGATCCGCTCACCGTGAGGCTGGCTACGCACCAGATCTGTATAGGCAAAGGCATCGGCGGCGGCATAAGTCTGCAGCAGCAAGGGCCGTTTTTGAGCAGACAAATTGGGCAAAGAGCCGTGTACTGTGCGGCAATTGTGAATGGTAACAGTCCCGGCGCGGCCTACCGGAAAGACGGCGGCATCGATATTCAGCGTGGGAAGATCAGCATCCCTGATGTGGCCAGTCCACCTTTCACCGTCATATTGATCATACAGGTCGCCGAGGTGGCTACCGGGTATGAACCCCATCTCGCCTTGACCCGCCACGACATCTTCGAGATAGACCCCAATGGTGATCAGGTCATAGTTGGTATGTGGCCAGAACTGGATATCCTGGTGCCACTTGACTGCTTCTCCACCATGGGCCCACTTAAAGTTGAGTTTACCGTGGTGGAACTTGATATTCGGGCCGAGGATCGCCTCGGCAAGATCGACAATTTCTGACTGAGCCGCAAACTCCCAATAGGTCTCATCTTGGTCCACCGGGCTGTTGAGGCGTCTCAGGCGTGGCATAGTGCTGGAATGATTCGGCTCTATATCAAACTGCCGATTCGACACAGTCACGCTGCGGCTGTGATCGATAAAAGACTGGGTCACTTGGTTAAGCCGAGTTAACCAGTGATCTGAGACAAAGCCGTCGAGAACGACATAGCCGTGCTCGTGGTAATGTGCTAGCTGTGTGGCTGTGAGCATTGCGATGCCTCGTTTCAATATGTTTTTGACCACTGTAGCATTTCGCCCGCGTCGGCCCTAGTGGTGGATTGTACTCTGCCATCCGCCCCGTCGGTCTCAACAATTGGGTTGTTTTTCGTTTGCCACTGGCAGATAGTAGGTTTGACCCCTTGAGTCGACGCCTAATTATGTCAAAGCCATCATTCTTTGCCTACTTGCGCCACCGTGAAATTGATTTCATGCCCACGGGTCAGTTGCGTTGGTGGCTGTTGGGTTTAATTGTCCTAGGCTGGGCCGTGGAGCAGTATGAGGCGCTGAAAAATGGGCCCGTGCTGGTCTATATTCTGGCTGACTTTGACAAGTCGCTGGTGGAATGGGGTCAGGTGGCTGCTGTGGCTGGACTGGTCTATAGCGCCGGGGCAATTATCTTGAGTCGAGTCGCTGATCGCTTTGGTCGAAGACCCTTGATGATCTGGCCCGTCTTTGCCTACGCGGTAATCTCGGTGCTTGGCGCTTTGGCGCCTAACTTCTGGACGCTGGCATTTTTGTTTACCGCCGGCAGTTTTTTAATGGCAGGAATGAATCCTGCGGTGCACGCGGCCTCCCGTGATTTGACCCCTCGAATGGGCCGCGCCATGGTGTACGCGTGGGTCTCACTGGCTTTTACCATCGGCGCCCTGATGTCTACTGCGGTAGCAGCTCAAACGTTGCCAATCTGGCCAGGCTGGCGCTCCCAGTATTGGATTGCCGCAGGTCTGGCTGCTGTGACGGCCCTGCTGATTTACATTTTCTATCGAGATTTGAGCCTGCGTATTCGCGGCAAAATCCTGCAGTCGCAGCTGGAACAGGTGGCAAGCGAGAGCCTCGAATCAGCGTCTCAGGCGCGCAGTGCTTATGATGATGGCCGCCTGGTTTATCGCAGCCCGCGGTTGTGGCTGCTGTCGCTGGTCATTGTGTTTTGGGCGCTCACTTATGTGACGGTCTCCGGCTACGTACCCACTTATCTCGTACAACACCATCGTCTTGACCCGGCGCGCGCCGCGGCAGTGACATCCTATTTCTGGGTAGTCTTCACGATCAGTGTATTTATTTCAGGCTGGCTTTCTGACAAGTTACGGGTACGCAAGACTGTGACCGCCTTTGGTGGCGTCACAACCGGCTTGTGTTTTTTTGTAGGTGCCAACCTGGATGTCGATGCATCCACAACGCTGCTGATTCTAGTCTGGTCGATGACCGGTTTTTTTGCGGGCTTCATTTATCCCGCCTGGTGTGCGATCTATTCCGAGACAGCGGAGAGCATTAGCCCCCATGGTGTTGGCCGTGCCTTTGGGATTACTGCAACCCTGTCCCCGATCGCTGGCCTGTTTCTGAATCTCGGCTTGCCTCAGGTAGTCAATCTCTGGGGCTGGTCGACCTGGATGATGATTGCCGGTGGATGTTGCTTTTGCGTTGCTGCGCTCGTCGGAGTTGGCAAGGGCCCCTGGTGGGTGAGTCGAGCGCAAAACGCGGTGACGCCGGTATTAGCCGTCGAGAAGGTTTAGGCTCCTGCACCGACCCTAGCTGGCGAGCATGGCGTCGACCTTGTCAAGGCCGTCATAAGGTAAGAACGCACTGCACTGATCTTGAATCGCCAGCAGCGATAATCGATCCGCCAGCTCGTTACCCTCAACGCCAGTGTGTGCCTTGATGTGGTCTATGTTGACCTGGCCATCCAGCGCCAGATAGTCATCGTGCATACGGATGATCAGGTCGCGGTTCGCCAGTTCTCCCACTTTTTTCTGCCAGCCTCTTGCCTTCCAGCCCAGAGCCCAGGTTGTCATGGCGTTTATGCTGTACATAGAGTCGCACAATATCTGCACTGTGAGGCCAGCTGTTAAGCGGCTGCGCGCAATCAGTAGTGCCTGATGAAGAGCATTCAGCTCAGCCGTATTGTTAGTTCCGGCGGCTTGGTAAAGGCCGTAGTGCATCTCAATTAATTGACCCCGTAAATAGACCACCAAGCCCGATCCTGAAGGCCCTGGGTTGGGATCACAACCGCCGTCACAAAAGATGGTGATATCAATATTAGGGTTGATGACCTGCTTCGGCGTCGACGATTTAAGTGTTGGCGTTGGAGAACGTGGGGGAGATTTTGCCGGCCCTGCACCGAAAGCAGCAACAGCACTTTCATGACTTTCAAAGGCCTTGAATTTCGCACCAGGATAACCCGTGACGAGCGATTGCACGCTGGCCCAGTCAAAAAAGATACCCGTTTCTCGACCCGTCCAGATGACGTAAAACTTGGGTTTCTTATTCACCATCTTTAGTGGGGTTTGGCTGTACGACGGGTGACGACATTATCCGCCTAGACCGGTTCAGCAACAAAGACCGGTATTTTTCGCGTGGTTTTCGCCTGATAGTCATTGTACGGGGGATAAGCCGCTGCCGCTGCCGCCCATAAGCGAGACCGCTCTGCCTCGTCAGTGACTTCGCGCACGTGCATATCAAAGACCTGGGTCTCATCCCGAATCTGAACCTCGGGATTGGCGCGCAGATTGTAGACCCAGACGGGATTCTTAGGTTGACCACCCATGGAGCCAACGAGGATGTAGTTAGCGTCGACCTTGACGCGCATTAACGGGATTTTACGTATTGCGCCGGACTGATTGCCCAGATGCGTGACGATGATGCAAGGCAAACCAGTTTCTAGGAGCTTAGTACCGCGGGTGCCACCGCTGCTCTCGTATAATTCAACCTGCTTGCGCACCCAATCGATCGTTGGTGGTATATAGTTTGGCATGCTTTCATTCCTTGGCGCTGCTTATCGTTCTCGCATGATCGAGTAATCGCAGGGATCTGTCAATTCAGCGCCATTAGCTCGACGTTTGTCGTGTTTTTAAATTCGCCTTTCGACCCAGCCGCCTCAGGGTGCGCGTATCAGTGGCCGCACCGAGCATGCCCGCGCACATGAAACGCAGGCTACTCAATTCGAGTGCGGTACTCCTGGATGACTTGACCACCCGCCGGTATGACCTCGTTTAACTCTATCTGCCATTCTCGAATGGCAGGGTCATAACAAGGCGATGGCGCGCCGCCGGCGCAGGGACCGGTGGTGTTGGGGTCGTAGCTGAAGTCTTGAGCAAGGCCATCATCAAATTTTTCGCTCAACACTGTGTAGGCGCCGGACAACGAAAAGCTCGCTGTCCAGTTAATGCCGGGACGGGTCAATTCCAAGCCCAGAAATGCCCCCAGTGAGTTGGTGAGCCTCACCGCTTTCGCCGTACCCAAGCCTGTGTTTTGTATATTGTTTTGATAAGTCAGAATTTCGCCCGGAGCGACAAGACCTGCGACAGACTTGGCAATGGTCAAGGATGGTTGACCAAGAACCTCGTAAGTTGCCGTGCCACTGTCGAAAACGCGCTGTTCTCGACCCTCGCTACCGGTTACCTGAAGTGTCCAGACACCCTCTAAACCAGCCATGACACTCGGCGCAGGAATCTCAAACTCGTAGAGTCGAGCAGCAGGTAAAAGATCACCAACGTAGGTTAATACATTAACAGTGGGTGTTTGGTCCGTTGCTGCTGGGTCAGTGAGAGTCAAGGTTGGGCAGTCCAGTGGTGTGGCTCCAATACAGTTACTGTTCACGTCACTGGCGCCAAAGGCATCGGCGATGGTTGCCTGCACCCAAAGGCTGTTAGGACCGCTTGCAACCTGTCCTGGATCGATCGCTGAGGCACAGCTGAAGTCCAGTTCACAGCCGGCAGTACCGCCGTTATTCGTTGCGCTCTGATTGAAAAATTTTAGCTGGGTCACTGTGATAGAACCCAGCACCGGTAGCACCACCTGAGCATAATCGTTTATTGGTGGAACAAGTTGAGCCAGTTCTGCGTCGCGGCCTCGGCCCTGGTTATTGGTCACTGTCAGCCAAATAGAGGAGCCGGCAGGCAGCTGTACAGGGGCTGCATTGATCAGATTAAAGGTTTCCAGTGACAGGACGCTTTGCAGCGCGATTGTCCTGGTAGCGGTACCAATCAACTGGTCGCTCACTGTATCGTTGATCCATAGCTGCACCTCGATGGCGCGATTTTTGCCCTCATTCACTCCGCTGCTACCAAGGTACAGCTTCACGTCCACAGGCCCCGCCGCGAGCGACAGGTCTCTTACGGTTGGCTGGTCCAACAGCAGCGTGTTGGTGCCGCCGCCAGCCGTCAAAATTGTACTAAAGGCGCCTGGTATGCCACGGGTCAGCGTGTTGAGGCTCAGATAAAGCTGCTTACTACCGGCTTCGGGAACCTGCGATTGTGAAAGGGTTATGGTCTGAGCAGAAGGGGTCGCGCCCGGTCCATCGGGATTGATGATAGTTGCCGTATTGTTAATCAGCATGCCCGGTGTACCGGTGCCCACCGTCGTGGTGATAACGAGGTTACATTGGGCGCCGGCGCCGAGAAAGACGTTGGTCAGACTCACAATTCCGCTACTATGATTGGCAAGCAGTGGACTCGAGGCCTCGTCTACGCAGTTTGTCGCAGCGTTACTGTAGTCAAGGCTTAAAGGGCTCTGCTGCAGCGAGTCGGTGACTGACAGGTTGTTGGCTGGCTGTGCACCCGAGTTGATCAATGTTACGGTATAGGTGAGGGTGTCACCCGGGTTCAGGTCACCGCTAAAACCAGCCGTTTTAGTCGAGGTCGAGAGGTTCGATGCTGATAGCGTCGTAAAAGAGGCGGCCGCAGCGTGGCTGACCACAGGCGCAGTTTCCAAACCTTCATGGGCAATGACCTGCAGCGTCCAGCTACCTCTGGTGGCCGGCGGGTCTGAGTCGGTGCGGATCAAGTAAAAGAAAGTTCGCGTAGCTGGGTTGCCGTCTTCAAGTTCGCTGGAGTAAGAAAAGCAGGGTGCGTCACCCGCCTGACAGTTGGCGAGTGGCACTGCAACACCGATCGTATTATCAGGATTGCTCAGGAAGACTTGAGTGGGATTTGGGTCCACAGGGGATTGGATATCTGCCTGGCCGAAGGGATCGCTGATCGTTACTTGCGCGTAAAGGACCGAGCCTGGTTCTGGATTGGTTATCAGCGGGCCACTGCCAGATTCGTCAAGATGAAAACTGATGGAGTCGACATTGATAACCGGGTCTGGTACCAAACGTACCACAGAATAATTTCCTGCCGTGTCAAAACTATAAAGCGCTGCGTCACGATTGTTGTTGGTCTGCAGATTACTGACGGTTAGCTGCAGACGATTACCCGCCGGAATAGTCAAGTCGGTGATCAAAGGCAGGCTGAAATTATAGGTTGTCACATTCCCATCCAGGCTGACATTTTGAGTAGTGCTACTGATGGTTGTGACGTCAAGACCAGCATGGTATCCAAGGCTTACCAACATCGACCGATTACGATTGTTAGCCTCGCCATTGGTTTTCATCCGCAGCGCGACATTGATTGGCCCGTTGGCAGCTTCGAGTGTGATCGCTTTTGCCAATTCCGGTGTGAGATTCAGGGTGACGCTGTTAGCGCCACCGCCCAGGTTGTTTAATACCAGAAAGTCTGTGTCACCTGCGGCGTTGGGTCGAGCACGGGTGAGCAGGGGGCCATTGTCGAGTTGGGTGAGATAGAGCAGCTTGGTACCGACGGCGGCGACACCGCTGATGGTGAGATCTTCAGCATCCAGTATCTCGCTGATACCACCGTCGGCACTGATGAGTGCTCGATTTGAGATCAGGGTGCCGACCGGCGTCGCAGGTTTGATGATGACATCATATTCAACGGTCAGGGAACCCAAGGCAGGAATCACAAGTTCATCTAATACCAAATCTGTTGGTAGTGAAGGCGGATCGGAGACGGCGACGCCGTTAACCCTGAGAGAACCGGAAATGTAGGCTACATGGGCATCGATGGTGTCAGTCAATGCAAGGTTAACGGGCGACTTGCCGCCTGTTTCCAGCAGGTTGATCGAATAGTGCAGGGTATCACCGGGATTAGTGTCAGCATTGCTGCCAGAAGTTAAATTCGCGACTGTCTTATAGGAGTCCTCGAGGTTGACGCTAGCATTATTGACATTGAGCAGAACGTGACGACTGGCACTCACCAGCGCTTCAGTACCCTCAAATGCAGTCACCTGAAACAGCCAGTCGCCAAGCTCGTTCAGATTGTAGGTGGGTGGAGTCAGTGCAAATTGAAAGAACCTTTGGCTACCAATATCAGGTTGGGTTGAGGGTATCGTCATGGCTTCCCCCATGATCGGTGTGGCCAGTGATGGTGCTGTCACGAAGAGGCGCGCCGAGGTGATATCTGCGGCACCAAATGGATCTTCGACTGTTGCTCGCACCCACAGGGACGAGCTTTCTGCGGCCGAGTCCAGCTGAACGCCGCCGCTGTCGATGTCGTTATCAAAAAACTCGATGGCTGTAACGACGAGGGGCTCAAGGGCATTGAGCGATACCAGGCTCGAATGATCACCAACGCCCGCATCCTTCATACTATGCAATGTCACTGATTCGCCGGCAACCGGGGTGGTATTGGTGAAAGTCAGCGTCAAGGAGCTATTCGCAAGCAGCGGCAAGTCGTTGGCGAGGTCAATCTGGAAAGGAAGATACTGAGCGCCTGTAATGCCGGGTAACAGATTGACATTGACTGTATCGGTGCCAATGACGCCAGTTGATGCACCTGTGTAACCCAGCGTTGCCTGGATTTGACGCTCGCCACCAAAACTCGTGTCAAGACTGATCCAGAGACCCAGCTCGATACTGCCGGCAGCCAGCGTGAGATCTGCTTGCAGCACTGGCGCCAGCGTCAGGGTTACAGTCCCACCCTGGCTACTGACTGTGCGAAGAGTGTCGATTATCGGCAGGGTTCGGTCCAGGCTGGGCGACGTTGCCAGATTGTCGACGTATAAGGGCTTATTGCCACCCCCGATACTGAACGGACTGATCACAACAGAGGGTGCGGTCGCAGTTACATCTGTCCCCATATTGTCGACTGAAAGGGTGGCGTCGATAATGTCGCCAATAGAGACTGATGTTGATACCTCGACGCTAAAGGTGACCGTTACCGAGGCCCCGCCGTCAAGGTTGATGTTTGAGATAACCAGATCAGTGCTTGAAGGTATGATGGTGGCTGTCGCGCTGCCAGATACCATGACATTGCTGAGGTTAGTGGTGCCGCTAGGTATCGCCTCGGCAATAGCGACGGTTGTACTCGTCGTGCCGGCATTGTGAATGACGATGCTGTAAGTTAAAACGTCACCCACGTCCCCAAAGAGCGGGGTGACTGTGTAGGTGGCATCGACCGCAGGCACCGTGGTTGTGAAACTGTTCACCTCGGTGTGGGTAATAACTCCTTCCTGGCCCTCAGCTGCGGTAATCGTTGCGACCCACAAGCCGGGGTTGACGAAGGTAACGGGCGGTATCTCATAGGCGTAGACATAGGTCTTACGGCCGTCGATGGTGCTAACCGAGCTTTCTGTCATGGTGATCTTGCTGACCTGCTCGACCAGATCAGGGTCAACCAGCGTCAGCTTCGCACCAGTGATGTCAAAGGCGCCAAAGGGATCGCTGACAACCGTCTCGATATATATGGTGTTACCCGCTTCTATCAGATGGGTGGGTGAGGCCAGTGCATTATTGCGATCTGAGTCCGAATAAAAATCGATGCTCTCGACATTGATGACATTGACGGCATCCAGGACCACACTCGACTTAATCCCGTTGAGTTGCGCGTGTAGTTTGATATTGCCCAAGGAGCCGCCGCCGTTGGTGATCGTCAGCGTGATGTCTTCGCCGCTACCAAGGTCCGTGATGGCCGAATCGAGCGTCACTTGAAACGGGAATAACTGAGCGCCGCTACTACCGCTATTCATGCTCACGCCTGAAAGACTGGTGCTGGTTCCGATGAGGGTCCCTGACTGGTAATGCAATGTCGCAGACAGGTCATAGACACCGGTGTTCTCTGCTTCAATCCAGACCGAGACCGGAATAATGCCGGCTCGTATGTTCAGGTTGCCAGCTAACAACGGATTAAGGGTCAGCATTTTGCTGGTGCCAGGCGCGAGGGAGACCAGGCTGTCGATATCCGGCGGACTGCGGGTTAAAAATCCGGTGCCATTCAGATCGTCCAGATAGAGTATCTTCGCGCCGCTTGCCAAACCAGCAACAAACAGAGTGGGTGCCGTGACAGATTGGTTCGCCCCATTGTCCTGGGTGATCTCGAGGGCGCTGTTGATCAGGCTGCCAGCGACAGCGCTCGGTTTGACCGTCACATCGTAAACCACCAGGCAGCTCTCGTTAGCAGCCAGAGAAGGGTAGGTGATTGTGATGACGCCGCCGGCTTCGAAGACCGTCAGGCCAGAACAGCTTAAGGTCGGTTGAAAGGTCAGGTTCGTGGTTTGAGCGTCGAGCAAACCGGTCATTACCAGGTTCGTCGCAGCAATCCCCGCTGACTCCTGCAGTCTGAGGGTGTAGCGGATACTGTCACCCGCCTCCAGGAGACCACCGTTGATGTCGATGACCGTCAAATCAGATGCGGACAGGTCGCTGGGCGTTCCAGAAATTACAGGTGTGATATCACGGTCGACGTTGTTGTTGACACTGGTCTTGGCCATGACATCGAACAGACCATTGATCGCGCTTTCTTCGAAGAAATTGACCGGATCAAATTGGTTCGAATCGGTATGTTTGCCGGTAAAGGTCGTACAGCTGTCTATTAGTCCATTGCACAGTGATGCATAGACAATATTAGTCACCGGTGATAGGCCGCTTGTGACATCGACGTTAACGACGATGTCGGGCAAATATTCACTGCGATTGAGTTTTCCGCCGGGCAACGTTGCCAGATCATAGGTGCAGCTCAGCTTGTTATCGATGAAGTCAGTGGCCGTGCAGTCCCAACCGGGTGCAGTGATATCTGTCGAAGCGTCAATTTCTATGCCGGCGGGTAGGGCGTCATAGACATGTAAGTAGCCGGTTGCAGCGCCACTTAAGGCGATCCTGGTACCGTCGCCATTGTTGCGTACTTGAATCAAATATTGCGCCTGATCGCTCGAAGGGAACTGAAAAACATCAGGGCTGCTGAGGAAGACCTCGATATCCGCCAGGGCCTTGTTGTCGATGGCGATGATCTCCGCCATCAATAACACCAGGTCTGTGCCGCTGTTGTAGCGGGTAGTGGCAGTGAAAGCGTTGGCTTGTTCGAATAACTCGGCGCTGATGTCATAGGTATCAAGATCTAAGCCGTAGGTCGTATTTGTATCGAAGAGATTAGGGCCGGTGACCGTCGAGTTATATTGGTTGTCGATGGGGTTGAGCCCATTGACCATGGTTGTAAAGGGACCACTGCCGATCTGAAGCTGAAAGTTCTCGGTGCCGAAGATCGTTTCATCGCCTTCAAAGGAAAGGTGAGTCATCTTGCCTGTCGGTGTGTCGGGATCGACAACGAAATTTCTGGGTGACAGGTCAAATTGCGCGTTTTTAAAGTCCTTGAAGCCCTCAAACAAATTGATGACACGAACCTGGTCTATGGCAGGATTTTCAAATACGACGATTAAAGCCCAAGCAGCGAGACAGGTTTGCGTGGCGGGCCGGTTGTCTGGCTCGCCCTCGACGTGGACTACCATGCCAGCAAGCGTATAGGCGCCAGGTCCTGTCACAATGTTTGAGACATCGCGGCGTGCACCAAAAAAGTCGACGACCCCGGAGCCAAGTCCCGTGAGATTGTTGAAGTCTCGATCATTGAAGCCGGCAGCGGGAGCAATGGCGACGCCATTCAGGGTCAAGGCAGTTTGATTGGCAAGAGATATCGTTCCAGCGCCGGTGATATAGCTACTGTCGATATCTGCAGAGCCCGCATAGTACAGGTAAGCATCCAGTATCTGAGCGCCAGCGGGAATATTTAGTGAGACACTGGAGGCCATCGGTGAAACGAAGGCGCAGGCGTCTGTCGTATTACCGGCACTTCTAAAGCTCGCGCCGGTCGCAACATAATCGACGTTACCCGCATAGGTCTTGGTTAAACCAACGGTCTCACCGCCCGCGGCCAGTAAGACAGAAGAGCAGAAAGCGGTCGCAAGAAACAGAATGCATTGACAGACCTTGTTGGCTGTTAGCGAGTAACGACTGAATCGATTCAAGTGTCGTTTCGTCCTCCTGACGAATATTGTGGTCTGCCCATGCCGCAGTTCGAGACTAGGTGAGTTTTCGATGCGACGCATCGGCGACAGTCCGAATGGTTGAATTGATAGACCGAAAGGTGAGTGGCAGATTCGTCCGGTCACTCGCCTGCGGTGCAAGCGATTTATGCTGGCGAAATATGGTTTCATCGCCGCTTTGTCATTATTTCCAGCAACTGTTATCTTGCGGTGACGGCTGCGACGCAATCCCAGCTGTTAGGATAGGAAGTAACGCTGCGACAGGAGTATCACCATCAGTACCTTAAGCCCAAAAATTCTCATGGCGTATTCCGGTATCACGCTACCGATGGCGGCGATGGGCATGCCTATTGCCGTTTATCTGCCGCGTTTTTATTCGGAGGGCATGGGCCTTTCGTTAGTGACTGTTGGCCTGGTATTTACGCTTGCACGTATCTGGGATGTGATCACAGATCCGATCATGGGCATGATCGTCGATCGCTATGACACGCGTTGGGGGCGACGCAAGCATTGGATTGCCTTGTCTATTCCGATTCTGTTACTCGCCGTCTACATGGTTTTTATGCCAAACCGCGAACAGGTGTCTGGCGGTTATCTGTTGTTCTGGCTGATCCTGCTCTATGTGGGCTATACGATGTTGGCGATCGCACACCAGTCCTGGGGCGCAGAGTTATCTCAGACCTACGATGAACGGTCGCGTTTGTTTGGCTGGCGTGAAATCTTCGTGATCGCCGGCATGGCAATTGTGCTGGCTTTACCTGCCGGCTTAGAGTTAACCGGATTCAATGATCAAGCCTCCAAGGTGGCCAGTATGGGTTGGTTTTGCCTGATTTTGTTTCCGCTTTTGGTGCTACCAACCCTGATCATGGTGCCAGACACCCACACGAGTCAGCAGTCCTCAGTTCCCTGGGGCGAGGCCATGCGCATACTCTACACTAATCGTTTAATGTGGCGTTTGCTGCTGGCAGACCTGGCGTCGGGATTTGGTACTGCCGTGTCTGGCGCTCTGTACATTTTTGTCGCCAGCGCCTATTTCAAGTTACCGGAACAGGCCAGTCTGGCTTTGTTGTTTTATTTTTTGACCAGTTTTCTGGCGATGCCTCTGTGGCTCAAACTCGCCTATAAGGTCGGTAAGGACGCAGCACTGAAAATCGCCTTACTGTACGCGGTGGTGATCAACCTCGGACTGCTGTTGGTAGCAGAGGCGGGCAATGTCGGAGTTCTCTGGGGCTTTACCATAGCCTTTGGCGTTGCTTTCGGCGCAGCGCCGACCCTGTTGCGGTCGATGATGGCGGATCTGACCGACGAAGATACCTTACGTAGCGGCCAACAGCGCGCTGGGTTGTTTTTCGCGTTACTTACCACCACCAATAAGTTTGGGGCGGCGCTGGCGGTGGGTGCCAGCTTTGCGATACTGGAGGTGGTGTTTGATTTCGTTCCCGGCGGAAATAATGCCCAACCGGCGCTAGACGGTTTGTTAGTGACCTATGCTCTAGGTACAGCAGCGGGTTTGTTCGTGGCCTTCCTGGCTCTACTCGGCTACCCGCTGAATAAGCAGGCACATGATAAGATTCGAGCGCAGTTGGCGCTGCGTCAAGCAGCAGGGTAAATCAAAGCAGCAGCCCGACCCGCGGCGCACCTAAAGCAAGCCGGCCGGGGAGTTTGAAACGCTTAGCTCAACGCCAGACCAAAAGGTAGAAAAGATGATGCCAACTTCACACCAAAACATGCGTCTCACCAGCACCATAGCCGCAGCCGAGTCGGTACTCGATCAGGCAGTGGCGCAGGGCGACTTACGTCTTGGCCTCGCGATGATTGCCAGCAGCGAAGAGATTCTGTTTCAGCACGCGGTCGGCGCCCGCGATGTCGAGGGGCAGTCGCCGGTCGACATGGATGCGATTATCGCGATGGCATCCATGACCAAGCTGGTCACTACCATTGCGGCACTACAGCTGGTGGAGGGCGGCGCCTTGTCTCTTGATGAACCCGTCAATCGCTATCTGCCAGCGCTGGAGAGCGTACAAATATTGGTGGAATTTCGTGGTGATGAACCAGTTTATAAGCCTGCGCCCAGGGCGCCGACCGCAAGAGAGCTCATCACCCATACCTCGGGGTTCGTTTATCCCATGTGGAACGCTAACGCATTAAAGGCGCAAACACTGGGGCTTACCGCGGGCTTGGCAGCGGGTCGAGCGTCGATCAACGCCCCCTTGAGTTTTGCGCCTGGGTCACGCATGGAATACGGTATCAGCACCGACTGGTTAGGGGTCCTGGTAGAGCAGATTTCCGGGCAAACGCTACTTAGCTACTTTCAGCAGCATATCTTCACGCCGCTGAAAATGGTGGATACCAGCTATTTTCTGCCGCTGGCCAAGGCAGATCGCGCAGTACCAATTGTACTACGTACCCCTGAGGGCCTGATCGATTCGCCCATATTTCAGCCTAAGCCCGGTGATGAGACCGCCGAGTACTTTTATAGCGGTGGCGGTGGCCTCTACTCGACCCTGAGTGACTATACTCGACTTCTGCGTGCCTTGTTGCGAGGGGGCGAGTTAGAGGGGCGAAGGGTCTTGCAAACCGCCACTGTCAATACCATGTTTGCGAACCAAATAGGTTCTTTGAGCGTTCAAACAGGCACCTCAGTCATGCCCATGCTAAGCAACGACTTTGATATGGGTTTCGGTTCCAGCGCCAAATGGGGGCTGGGATTTTTGCTGCATACCGAGGGTACAGCCCAGGGGCGTAATCCTGGATCAGGCTCCTGGGGCGGTCTCTTTAATTCCTATTTCTGGATAGACCCGGCTCAGGATCTCTGTGGGATTTTCGCAACTCAGCTGCTGCCTTTCTTTGACACGCAGGCCGTGGCGACACTGAAAGCGCTGGAGCGCATCGCTTATGGACAACCAGAGGGCTAGATGCGGCCCAGCCTCGGTAGCAGGGCCGACGATCTTTAGCTGAGGTTAGCCCCATTGAGACGCTATTATTCATAAACTCTGCTCTTCAAAAACTCTGCTCTTCAAAAACTCTGCTCTTCAAAAACTCTGCTCTACATAAAAGCCAGTGGCAGCCGGTGAAATGCGACCACCACCAGGGTAAACGCTTTAAAATCAAAGCATTTACTTCAAAGCGCTTAATTCAAAGCGCTTAA
>JAYODE010000018.1:14191-23094 GCA_038106185.1 Gammaproteobacteria bacterium
TAAACGCTTTAAAATCAAAGCATTTACTTCAAAGCGCTTAATTCAAAGCGCTTAATTCAGAGCCGTGACCTGATCAAATCGGTAATTTCCTGCTTTCTCGGAAACCGTCCGGTTTGGTATTTGGAATAGATGAGATCGCCATCAACGACGACGTCAAAGATGCCTTTGCCCAGCGGCGTCAGCGTGACAACAACAGGCAGTGCTGGTGGTAACTCTGTCTTAAGCTCGGCCGACAAACTGTCCGCCTCGGGCTTATAATTTCACTGCGCACAGTATCGAATCTCGATAAACATCCTTGCTCCTTGTTTTAATGCCCCGTTAAGGGAAAAGTCTTTTGTTAATACTCTTTTCTAATAAAGCCCTACAGATTGATGAAAAAACCCCTTGGCGGGCGATGTGTTCGCCAGCCATGCTGCCGATGATACCCGTTGTAATGCGCGTGCCAAATGGCATACTCTCGATGACTATAATGACTGAAGCGTGGTAGAAATCTATGTTTGACGCATTGACTCAAGGCAAACGCCTGATATGCCTGTTCACTATGATGGGTCTGCTGGTGGCCTGTAATCCTGCTGACGTAAGGACCCAGTCGTCAGCCTCAGCCGACACGGCGACCCCCATTACCGAAGGTTTAGCCATCGCCTGTGATGCTGCAGCCGGCGTCACGCCAGTCTGCGGTTTCCACAACCCGGAGGATTTAGCGGTCGTTCCCGGTGGCGAGTTTTTGTTAGTCAGTGAGATGGGTGCCTTCATGACACATGAGCCGACGACCCTGGCGCTGCTGGATATCGCCAGAAGTCAGCGGGTTCCGCTGACCATCCATTGGGAAACAGATGAACCACGCTGGGGTGATCCCGCTTGTTTAGCACCCAACGCCGCCAAGTTTAGTCCTCATGGCATAGACCTGATCACGCGAGACGATGGTCGGCACCAGGTATTGGTGGTTAATCATGGCGATGAGCAAGTCGAGTTTTTTGAATTAATCGCTGCCGGTGCGGATAGCCGTCTGGACTGGAAGGGTTGTGCCCAACCGGGCAATGACGCCTATATGAACGATGTCGCGGGTCTCAAGGATGGTGGCTTCTTTGTCACCCATATGTGGAACAAGAGTACACCCTTTGAAACCGTCGTTACGCAGCTGACTGGTGGTGAGAAAATTGGTTGGGTCTGGGAGTGGCAAGCAGCATCAGGATTCACCAAGCTGCCGGGTTCTGATGAACTCATGCCCAACGGCATTACCGTCAGCGCTGACAATACGAAATTGTTTATCAATATCTATATGGGTAACAAGACCATCAAGGTTGATAGACTCACCGGCGAAGTTGAAGGCGAAGTCGCCGTTCGTAGTCCCGATAACGTCGTGATCGATGCCGAGGGTAATCTCTGGATCGCATCGCACCTGCACGATCCTATCAATGACAGATGTGATGATAGCCAGCCAGGTCCCTGTTTGCTGGAGTTTCAGGTCATCAAGGCTAACTCGATCGACATGACATCCGAAGTGGCGCTCCGGCACAAGGGAGAACCCATGGGCTACACAACCGTTGCCTTACCTCACCAAGGAAGGCTTTATATGGGCAGTGCCCATGGCGATCGAGTGGCGAGTATCGCCTTGGATTAGATGACTATCGCGATTGTAGTGGGTTTACGGCAGCCAGAGGTTAGCTTAGAACACCCATCTACGCCTTTTCGTGCGGTGCGATAACGATGGGTGTGCAACGAATGCGTTTGCCCCCAGTTATAAACAGGCTTTGCTATCGAGTCGATGAGTTCATCACAATTGTGATTGGGCAAAATAAATTCGAAGAAGAACCTATGCTTGCCTGCTTGTGCTTGCCTGCTTGCAGGTCTTGACAAGACAGTTGGCTGTTTTCAATCGGTCCTGAGTTGCTATTAGGACAGATTGAATGCAGCCTGCCGTACTCTGATCTTGACTGAATCAAACTTGCGCTTTGACTTGATGCTGGAGAAGGGGAGGCCACTCAGCCAATGCGTTTGAGCATTGGTTAAGCCGCCTACTCGCCATTCACTCGTCAAAGCAGAGTGCCTAATTACAAGGCGCTGATTCTCTGAAAGACGTAGCCTCGAGAAAAGTTGTCACAGGTGTAGGTTTTTTCTGTGAGCTTTGTCCAGGTCGCCATTGCATCGGTGTTAGTCAGAAAGGCGGTTGATTTACCAACATTCTCAAAGTCACCACCCCACAGGAATTTAAAGGTACCAGCCCTTTCTTCGTTCGCGCCATAGCTTGGAAACATCGCTGTGACGCCATGATCTATATTGTTTGCATCGAGATACGCATTCCAGCCTTGAAATGCTGTATTGACATCGCTCGGCCCCTTACCCTTTGCAAGCGTACAATCAAACATATAGCCGAAGGCTGAATCCAAATTGGACACGATATCGGGTCTTACCTGGATATTGTTGACGTGCTGGTTGTTGCAAGTCATAACTTGCTGCATGTTGGCGCCAAGCTGTTGCCCAGCAGCGGTCGTATAAAAGCTTTGTAAACCGGACATCTCTTCAGCATGGTTAGGCCAGAATCCCAGCAGTAAGAAGTCAAAATTATAACCGGTGGCGGGTTTGTAATGGGGCATCGCCATCCACATCTCAAAATCATGCCCGCCGGCCGTCAACCAGGCTCGAGCGCTTGCCAAGATGGCATTCACATCATTCATTGAGGCACCAGGATTGACAGTACAAGCTTGTACTTGTCCCGGAGTCATTACCGGGGCGTCTGCGTAGGCTGTCTTGACGCCAGTAAATAAGAGTGTCAAGACGATAATTTTCAGAAACAGCTTCATCATTTTTGATTCCTTTTAGCAATTTGGTGACATTGGGTTTAATTCGAAAGATGGGTGTTTTTTCATCCTTTTCTCTAATCCTTTCCTCTACAGGTAACCAAAACAGGTAACCAAAACAGGTCACCTAAACAGATCACCAAAATTGAATGACAACAAGAAGCCCAGGCGCGGTTTTTATGAGGGATTACCGCTTGGCCGAGGCCTGAATTTGGTCGAGACCTGTATTTGGCCGAGACCTGACTAGAGAAGCCACAGACAACCCACAGACAACCCTAAGTGCAGGTCGTACTTCCTGTTCCATTCAACAAAAAAATTACCACAGGGTTTTGTTAGGCTGAATGTTTGTTCGGTATTGGTTCACTTATGATTTTTGCATGCTTACCGAACGAAAGATGCCTTTTAGCTCGCAGGATAACTGAAGAGGAATGGCCGGGGAGTCAAGGTGCTGCAATAAACGACACAAGTCTCTTGAGTGCCTGTTACACGAGTTTTCGTCCAGTTATGAATGTTCGGCGCAGTTGTTGATGCGGGACCTACATAACCCAAATATTCATCGTTTCAGTCAGCAATCGTCATGATTAAAGGATTCTAATAGGCAGCCATTCCGCACACTGTAGTCCTGCGGCAAGAGTCGAACTAATATAAAAGGCTAAATTAATGTACGCGGATATCCAAATCTGTAGGGGTCGCCGCTAGTACTTGCCGCTGTTATTTCTAGATCAGGGCCGGCGATTCAAAACCAGACTTAGATCTTTCTAAGAGTCCCGCGTCCACAACAAAGCGCAGTGTTTTCCCGTTAGAAGTCATGCCATACCCGCGTAATCCTGGCTGCCAATACTGCGATTTACCAATGTCGAACCATTATTGGCGGCCCGAGGTCAGGGCAGTAACATTTGGGCCTACAGCAAAATTTTGCTAGTTATTGATTCAAGGAGCCTAAATGAAGTATCTACTCGCAACATTAATCGTATTGATGTCCTCTATCGCCTATGCAGACCACCATGCCCCAGCGGCAGCGCCTGTTGTCATGGAGATACACGCCTGCACGCTTAATGAAGGTGCGTCTCTTGCTGATGTCGTCAAGCTGGGTCGTGCTGAATTTCCGAAACTGTTTAGCGCTGACAAACTCAAGATGAGTTCTTATATCTGGGAAGCTGTCGCGGTAGCGCCACCGTTCGATGCGCCTGATTTAAGGTGGGTAAATTATTATCCCACCTGGGCTGACTGGGATGCCAGCGAGACGGTATGGCGCGACCCTAAAGCCGCAAAAACTGTCGAGAAGGTATTCTCGCTAATCACGTGTGACCGGCCAATGTTTGGAAACGTACAATTGGTTGCACCGATACCAGCAGTCGAAGAAAAGTATTTAATCGCGGGTGTCTGCAAACTTGAACCCGGAAAAAGTCTGGCTGATGTGAGAAAATATCGTACGCTCGCTCGAACTTCGGCGATTAATGCGGCGATTGAAGCCAATAATGGCGGCGCGTTAATTTATCCTGGTTTCGGCATGACGGGGGATTTTGACTATGTGCAAACATTAACCGGTGAAAAGTCCAGTATGGCCAAGCTGATGGATGGTGTTAGAACCGGCACAGTTGCCGCGGCTAATCAAACCTATAGCGAGATGGACAATCCTGCCACCTGCACCTGGGATCTACACCGAGCCCACGCGATAGTGCATTAATTCGTTTTTCTATCTATCAAGCCTTCAGCCCTCGCGATAGCTTAACAACGTCGCCTGGGCTCCAGGTTTGCCTGGCCTGTCTATATTTGAGAATACCTAGAAATTCATTCATAAAACCTAAAAAAAGCCAGTCAACGCTCAAAAATGCGTGTTAGTTGCAGCTGCGCCCATTATTCACCTATGATTTCAGTAGGTAATGGAACGGCGGCAGAATCTATAGACAATTGTTGTAAAAAAGTTAATATCAGCACCATAAATTTGTATGAATAATAGCCAGCTGCGTCCCTCGAAGTTAAGTGGAAGGTCGGTTAATCTAGCTTAAATTTTATGTAGTGCGTGGCTACCGATGGCGTCTGCAATAATTAGGGCAATAATGTGTATCGGCAGAGCGAGGTAGCGATGGTTTCAAGTGGCGGAGCATAAAAAAGTTCAGTAAGCGCTTCAATATTTGCGTATCCAGCCTAACTAGGAATGTGCGACTGTGATGGATTCGCCACCAAGCCTGATGGGCGTGAGAGCGGCTGACCTGATCAATAATTGCAGGCCATTTTACAAGACATATTGAGAGACATTAAGAGGAAAGAAAGCGTGAAGTATTTCTTAGTCATAGTAGCTTTTGGGTTAATACCTTTTGGGGCTCAGTCTGCCGAACTGGCGTTACCCGTTCTTGAGTTACCAAAGATTTTTGAAAATGGTGAAGTCGCTGATGCCGACGATTTCAATACTAATTTCGATTACCTAAAGGGTGTCATAGCGGGACAAGCCGAACAATTAGATGATGTTGCTAAGAATGCACCCTGGCTCAACCGTGGATTTGCGGGTGTCGCCAAAGAGCTGGAAGTGGACTGCAATCAAAATCCAGACGCGCTGCGTGTCGCCTATCTAGCCAACATTCATGAGCGGCACCTAATCATTAAGATTGCTGGTACCTGCTTTGGTGCAATCGGTTACGTTGAGGAAGTTGATCCGGAAGGCCAGGTGTTTTGGGCTGAGGTACAGGCTATGAACCAAGTCCTCGGCATAAGTAGTGGTAACCCAGAGGTGAATCCGAGAGCGAAGCTAATCCCCAGGACGATGGGTAATGAGAGTCGCGTTAGTCTCGTCTCAAGTTTTGGTAATGGTCTATATCTAAACTACTTAGACATAGAGATGGGGGCTGATGACCCCTATTCGGTTCTCTATTCCCGCAATTCAAATGGTGGGTTACAGGATGTGACAGTCACCGGTCACCCGGAAGGAGTCGCTGGCCAGATTGGTGTGATGGTGCAGTTCGGCGCGTCGGCTTACTTACAGGCGACAATAACTGGAGTGGACTACGGCGTATATGGAAGAAAGGCTGGTTCGATTCGCATGATATCTTCAGATGTGACAGCAAGTAGTAGTGCTATCGAAATGGACGGTGGGGAACTTTTTTTGCAGTCTACTGCGATGACAGCGCCAGCTGCCCTCATTCTGAGTGACGGCGCGCAAGCGGTTGGATATAGGGGGGAGCTGAACGGCGACCTCCAAGTGATTAGTGGCTCTCTGGCAAAACTGTTCAACCATTCTATTACGGGATCCATTAGTCTCGACAGCGCCATGGTAGAGCTCTTTGGCAGTGGTATCCCCGCCGACATCACGACGAAAATCAACTGTAATGGATTATCTCAACTACAGATTCAGGGTCAAAACATCAATAACAATAACGGTAATCAGTGTCTAGATAAGGCCGCTTGGAACTCGCTTATTAACGCTGCTTTCCCAGTTAATTAAGATTGACGTCAAATTTAAACGGTTTCGATTAATTTGAGTTCCTATTGGGATTGTACTTTGGCGAGGCGATTGATTTCAGAACCTTGAGGTGAAGCGCCACTATTCGAACATGAGTCGATGTTTATTAAGTAGGCAGTGGCTTGCCGCAAAGAGTGATTGTTCAGTGAAAAATTTTACCGCATATATTTTGTTTCTGGTACTTGCTGCGATGTCAGCAAGCATTAGTGCATTTCCTCTTGGTAAGGGGGTTCTGGGCGTGGCCATCTTTGGTGATACTGATGGTGATTTTGTGGCGGACTCCATAGATGCCTTTCCTGAAGACCCAGCAGAGCAGTCAGATGTAGATAATGATGGCGTTGGTGATGTGGCAGATACTGACGATGACAATGACGGTGTCGAAGATAGTGTCGATGTTTATCCGCTAATCAGTTTGGGCGCTTTGACCGACACGGATGGCGACGGCGTGCCTAATAGCTGCAACAGCTCCTGCATTGGGCTAGGCATGGTCGCAGATATCGATGATGATAATGATGGCGTTTTTGATGAAGATGACGCCTTTCCGCTAGACAGTCGGTATGCTGTCGATGCAGATAGCGATGAGATGCCCGACGAGTGGGAAGATGAGTTTGGTTTGGATAAGACGAATGAGCGGGATGCTTATTTCGATAGTGACCAAGATGGTTACCTTAACTGGGAAGAGTTCTATGCCGACACCGACCCCACGATTGCTTCAGGTCCGGCTCAAGTGCTTTACACAGGCCGTGCCGCCACTCTGATTCCTGGCAGCAGAGCTCGGTTCAGTGTGCGCTACACCACCACCGACACTGACCCTAACCTGTCTGGTATGGGGGTTAGGGTCCATTACAACTCAAAGTATGTGACAGCGATAAGTCTGGAAAATATTTTTGAGACATCCCTGCTGAGCGTCGGCGATCCCGTGGAGGACAGCTTCGATCTTGATGGGGATACTGAAACCGACAGCTATATTTTGGTTGCCTGGATTAGCTTCAGTGGTCCAACCTGGCCCGGTGAACTGGACCTGATCTTGTTTGATGTTGTGCTGAGCACCACCGCTGAGATCGCCGAGCTGAAGGAGTATCCCATTCGGTTCAGCGTTAGCGATACGCCGACCGGCTATAACCTGAGTGCGCCGAGCATCTATAACCCGGTGGTGTTGGCGTCGTTGGATATTGATGGTGATGGTGAGGCCAAGGCGCTGACCGATGGCTTGATGATCATTCGCCGTCTGTTTGGATTTTCTGGTAACAGCCTAAGTGCTGGCGCTGTCGCTGCCGACGCAACCTATACAACGTCGGCAGAACTGGCATCCCGTATTGATGCGATTACGACCGGCCTGGATGTCGATGGCGATGGCGAGACCAAGGCGCTGACCGATGGCTTGATGATCATACGGCGCTTGTTCGGCTTCTCTGGCTCGAGCCTGACCGCGGGTGCCCTGTCGGCGACAGCGACCCGTACTCAAAGCGCGGAGATTGCCGAGTATATCGATAGTTTGGTGCCATAAGGTCTGAAGTCCTCAGCGAATAAAGTTCTAAGACATCTGCCTAAGCCCTTAACGACAGAAGTAGGGGCCTCGGCAGACGCCGAGTTAGGCCGTGCAGGTTTGCTGTAGGTGTAACTCCCCGTAAATTTGAAAGAGGTATTCTTAGAAAATTAAATCCAGATATAGCGATAATCAGATAACGGCGGGGCAAATAGGCAACGGCTCGTTGCGATAACGCTAGTGAATAGGTATCCAAGGCTCATTAAACGGGGAAAAAGCAGGGTGTTGCGCCGATCTCCATGCGCCCAGGCTGGCCGATGCAGAATGTTGATATCGAACCATTTAGTCTAATCGTCCGCCATGAGTGGCGACTTCATCTGTACAGTCGATTAATCTCACTCAATACTCGGCCACTGAGTGGTGGAGAGACACAATAACGAACGGCTAATAACGAACCGCTAACTCGGCTAGCGAAGAAGTACCCCCATGACAGCTGTTGAAACTAGTTCAAAGTCTGCAAACAACTGTTTCGGTGAGTAGCAGATGAGAGAATCTGTATCGATATCACAGCCCGACATCACTGCCCGAGATTGTGCCTGACTCCCCATTTAATTCTCTTACGTAATTTACTCCATTTACTGAGCGTAGCCCCAATCCGGGTGATTGGAGTCCTTTTTGTTCTTTTAAAACCGCGCTAGATTCTCAAGGTACCAAACTATCGATGTAGGCAGCTATATCTGCACTCTCGGTTCTTGTCGCTGTCGCCGACACGGCACCCGCGGTCAGACTGGAGCCAGAGAAGCCAAACAAGCGCCGTATGATCAACAAGCCATCGGTCAGTGCCTTGGTCTCGCCATCGCCGTCAATATCCAAGCCCGTTGCAAACTCATCAATACGGCTCGCCAGTTCTTCCGACGTTGTATAGGTTGCGTCGGCAGCGACAGCGCCGGCACTGAGGCTGTTGCCGGAAAAGCCAAACAGCCGGCGAATGATCATTAAGCCGTCGGTTAGTGCCTTGGTCTCACCGTTACCATCAACATCTAATGAATCTCCCTTTACCGCTAAGTCCCTCGTCTCGATATTGCGTTTTGCAAGAAAGATTTCATACAGAATTTCATTCGAGTCACTCTCTCGAACGCTTGCACCCGAGAAGTAAATGATG
>JAYODE010000018.1:23104-29379 GCA_038106185.1 Gammaproteobacteria bacterium
ATGTCATGTAGTCCATCACCATTTACATCAGCATAAACTGGCTGCGAGTTTTTCAAGGCCTCTGCCATGGGTGGCCAAAGCCTTTCCCTTAAAAGTGAAAACTTATTTCCTCCGGTATTAATATAGACATGGGGATGAGTATCATAACCCCAAGTAGAAACAATGATATCGTCACGGCCATCATTGTTAACATCTTCACAGCTAATCCTGTAGGAATTATCATCTAAATCTACATTGCCTTCGACTTCAATAGGTATGGCAGTCAAGCTTCCGCCCTGGGCTGAGAAACCAAATAGCCGATAAACCCACCTCATGTTTTGACTTTCAACGATATCCATCCCGTCGTTATAAAAATCTAGTTTATAACTCGTCTGCAAATAAATTAGGTTTAAAGGACTGTCTGACTGAGCGGAGATTTCGCAGCCATACTCGAAGGAGCCGCCCAGGTAATAGTGCCCATCTAACACGAGCAGGTCTATTGGTCCCTCATCGCCATTCCAAGCTGTCCATGTCGTACGAATAATGGCGTCAGCGGTTGTCATCAGGGAATCTTTTTTTACCCACTCGTCGCTAAAGCTAGATCTAGTATGCAAGTCAATGACAGGCACACCATCCACCCGAGACGTGGATGAATACATTAATGCAGCGGGATTAGACGCCGTGCCCCGAAAAAACGTAAGGCCACCTTGCGTCATATCAAAGCTTGCAACATTTACCCATTCATCTGTATACCGCCAGAACTCATTTTGTCCTCCGTAGCCAATTGGTTGAGTGACGACATCAATGCTGCCAACCTCATTATCCATCCTGTGCGCATTGTATCCTGTACCACAGGGATCATTGCAGCCAGTCCGCACAATGGAATAGGTACCATCGCCTTTGGACATAACAATGGCATTCTTAATGTGATCTCGAGCATCCCAAGGGTCGGCTCTCCCATCCTCTCGACTCTGGGTCATGAAAACATCATCATAGCCATCCTCATTGAAGTCATAGACAATGTTTTCAAAGGTTTTTTCTACAGCCACTATCTCTTCACCAAAAAGCTCGAAGGTTTGGTCTACAAACGAATGATCTTGATTTTGGATAAAAGCCAGTAGGCCGGCTTTAACTGGTTCATGACTTATAGTTCCTGGTTCTAAACCACACCACAAGCCCAACAAAATGTCTCTCGCGCCGTCCCCATTTAAATCAGCCAAGTTAAGCGTTTGTGCGGATGTATGATTGCCGCAAAGTTGATCGTATTTATGCCTCAAGTCTGGCATTAGTATTGGTGTGGCCTCGAAGAGATCATTGGACGCTAGTGCGTTCTCCGTGCTGAACGGTATAGTCAATGATAAAAAAGTCAGTAAGATTTTTTTAACGTTCATAAAATAATTACTGCGTTAAAATTTGATCTGGCCTAGCCGTGGCTTTGCCAGTTGATTTGATATTCACGGCAGGACTGCCCAAAGATACCTGCCGTTTACTCGAGGTTGGGTCATTTTCTGCATAAAATGCTGCTGTAGCAACCTAACTCTTGAATAATATTGTGCGCCAATCTGACCATCCTAAACAGCGCACGCACCTCTGGCATCGACATCGAGACTCTAGATACGAATAGAATCAGCGTTGTCTGCAATCAAGTTACATTCAACCATGTTTCGTAGCGAGTGAGCTTTATCGAACGCTCCTTGAAGCGTGCTCGCGTTATGTCTGGCTTCTTGGCGCTTTTGGTATTTTGGGTATTGGAGTTGGGCAGTTCTATTGCGTGAGGCCACCTATCCGGCATGGTTGTCGAGAAAAGTCAATTTGCGACTTTTTTGTTTTGGTTTTTCGAGGGGTTCACCCAGCCAAACTGGCGTTTATTTTTAATTCTGACTGTTAATTGTCATTTCAATTGACATAGGACAAGTAAAACACTTAGATGGGGGGAAAAAAGGGGGCAAAAATGAAACGAATCAGTGCACCAGCATTCCTGTTGGCGTCCTGCCTGGCCATTTTGGCGGGTTGCGACAACGATGACTCTTCGACTGAGGTGCTGTCTGTCTCAGCTGAGATTCCCACGGCCCCAAACATCACTCTGGTAGCTATATCGCGAACCGAACAATCGGTGTACCGCAAGGGTGAGCCAATCAGTATTGGATTCTCTGTCAGTTCGTCAGGTATCAGCGCGGAAAATCTTCTCGCCAGCTTTTCTCTGGTGCCTGTCAGCGAACTTGAGTTGTTGAAATCTGGCGGCTCAACTTCTGCTGAGTCGTTTGGAGAACTAGTCATCGAGTCCATCGCGCCAGGGTACGCGGACTATCAGGTCGACCTGACCATTCCAAATAATCTGGTCGGCGGTCAAGATTTCGTCATCCTCGCTGCGCTAGATCCCGAAAGTGTCATCAGTAACGATAGTAACGCCGCAGACAATATTTCAAGGGGTTTTACCCCAAGTTTTGATCACCCCACCACCAAGGTGATCACTGTCACAGATACCTTTATTAACGATTTAAGTATCGAAAACGCCGCGGTCGGCGAAGGTTTTATTCTACTGGAAACCCCATCGAGCGTTTTCCCTAACGGCACTACACCTTCAAACGTTGTGCTTGTAGACGATGATCCCAGGGAATCTAATGTCGTTGGTCATATAGACGTGAAGAAGCTGGGTGCAGATTCTATGAACGCCTATATTCGGGTCGATGTCATCGTCAATGGTGCAGAAACAGCGGGGTATATGTGGAAAGGGGAGAACGACGAGTGGACTAACGAGGCCCAATATACTGTACCGTCACCGGACGAGGTGCATTTTGTACCCTGGGATATTCGCCTTGTTGCAGAGCAAAGAGATGCACTGTTCGCTGCATACGACGCTTCTGCGACGGAAAACGTTGCAATTTTTCGATTTCAAATTCAGCAAACTTCCGGTGCACAGGATGAAAACCCGGCAAACAACAGTTTCGAGCTAGAAGTGCCGTACCGCTTTTACACACCAGGCGATGAATCAGATATTGATACAGCTTCTTTGCAAGCAATCGACCCTTCAGACAGTAGATCTCTTAAAATGCCATCAATGGATTTCGCTGAGCTAGGCGTGCCTATTGAGGTGCAGGCGGCGAGTTCTGATTCATGTCCCACTCCGAATTCCAGTGCCGGAAAGTTCAGCTTCGAGAAATCCTACAGCCAGACGTATGGCGATACAGGTAAGTTTGCAGTGAATCTCAGTTTCGTTAGTGAAAACAATATTAGCGGGCTAGATGGAAGTGCAAGTATCCATAATGAAGCAAAAGTTAATGCCTACGCCCTTGGCACGAAAATAGAGCTGGCTCGAGCATTTGGTGACGCCGGCGCCGATGTACTTAATCGAACAGCTGGTTATCATGGATATGTTCGGGTTTTCGGCAAGGTGGTGCTGGACGAAGAGAAATCCGTGTCGGCTGACTACGATAAAGAATGGAACCTCACTTGGAGTGAAGAAAAAACCTTCGCACGAGCAACATTTTTTGCTGGCCCAATTCCAATCACTATTAATGCGGGAGCCGAAGGATCGATGGGATTTGGGGCGAGCCTAGCACTCGCTGGATCCGAACTCACTGGTGAAGGGAAGGTATTTTTTGCGAAGTTTGAGGCCTATGCAACGGGCGGTGTCGATGTTGGTTTTGCGTCAGGTGGAATTCGCGCTGATATGTTGCTGCTTGACACTAGCCTGACGGCTACAGGCACAGCAGACCTCAGTCAAATTCTGCGCCGCGAAGTGACCTTGAGTGCGAAGGTCACAAATGCGCTAGAAGCGATAAAAGGGAAGTTCTCTCTCTATGCCCGGTACCCTGTTTGGAAATGGTGGGGTTTTAGAACGAAAGAAAAGACGTTTACGCTCTACTCCACAGGCGCTCTCTTCGATAAAAGTTGGGATTTGTTGAACGTATCTAAAACCGTATGTTTCTAGGAAAATTGGCTTGCGGCTAACTTCTTCAGGGAGACATCGCCGAGGTGAGCGACACTATGAGTAGACTGCAACTGCTCAGGTGGCTACTGGGGATCATTTCTCTGTGTTGGGGCGCGACTGGTTTTGCTCAAACGCCTGGGACGGTGTGCGTTTCTGCCGGCGAATTAGGTACACGAACGCAAGTTTTGATCTCTCAAGATGGTAACCTCAGTCGGTCTGAGGTTACCCTCGATACCGTCCTCTACAGTCGGGAACTGCTAATCGAACCCGATAGCTATTGGCTTGGCTTTCAGCTAATGGGTACCACCCTTACCACTGAAGGGAAAGGAATCTCGCCGCTGTTCTACTCCGTACCTTTTGCGATCCAAATTGATCGCAAAAGTGGCGCCTGGCTTGCCGAAATCCTGAATGCCAAGCTCAAGGATGATGATAGAGAACGTCTCCTCGCCATTTATCGGACGCTACACAGTCTTCCAAGCAGTTTACTGCCAGCGGGAGAAGTACGGATGGTGGCGGAGCTGGACGGCATTGGCTCTGTAACTACACGCTACGAGAGCCCCGTCGCGGGTCAAGTGATCAGAACCAGGGAGCGCTATCAGAGTTTCGGGAACGATGAAGGCGGCGCATTTATTGAGTCTGCCAAAATCACGGAAGATGTCGCAAAGATAGTTGAACTGAGCTGTGCCATGAAAACCTTTGAGGGTAGGGCAAAGGTGACAGTCAATATGATGGGCAGCATGTCCATTGTTACTGACCAGAATGTACTTCTTCAACCGTTAAAAGATGCCGAAATCCCCATCGACCTAAGGCTCGCATCGCTTGATCAGGATCCACGAAAATGGGTGCCGATAGATATAGCGACCATCTACCCGCCAGCGAAACGTCAGCCTCTTGCGAGTTCTGAGGTTTTCCTAAAGCAGCTAAACGCCTTGGATACAAAGGATATAGATTCAGACGCACTTCGCGAACTGTTATTTAATAACGATGAGTTCCTGTTTGCGATAAAACAGGAACTCGGAGCGAAAGCCTTCTCCGAAGGCTTTGAGGAAGAATTGTTACTACGAATCGGGCAGGCTGATAGCCAGAGCTCACGTCAATTGTTGACAGAGCTTGTAGTGGACGAATTTTTTGAAACCAAGACTCGCTTCGGCAGCATCATGGCTCTCAAATATTCAGAGAATAAACTAGAACCTGAAGCACGGGATGCGCTGCTTGGCTTTAGCACGCTGACAAACCTTAGTCCAAACGATCAGCAATTAGCCGACTCGACACTGATGGTATTAGGGATCATTGCGCAGGACACCGAGGATAGTGGGCTGGAGTCCCTCCTCATCAATCGGTTGAACTCAGCCGGGGACGAAAGGGGTGCCATGGTCGCTATGACCGCTCTGGGTAATGCCGGTTCTAAGACCAGTGCTCAGGTGCTTGGTGATTACTTGAGTTCCAGCTCATCCGCCTTGAGTGCAAGGGCCGCAGCCTCCTTAGGGCAGATTAAGACAGATACGGCAAAAAGCTTGCTCACTGCCAGCTTGCTTCGAGAGAGCAGACCTGAGGTCTTGAGTCGTGTTATCGAGAGCCTCGGCGAAAGCCAGCTTTCCGCAACAGAGCTAGCCCAGATCAGATCGAAAACCGCCGCCATTGAGACATTGGATGTTCGCCGAGCTGCAGTGAAAGCCATCAGCAAACAAGCGGCGCACCTTCCGGAAGCTAAGGCTGCGCTTAAAGAACTAATGGTTGAGACAACCGATCGTGAGTCACTTAAAGACATTATGAGCGGCCTTTACGGCGGTAATTAGCTGAATCATCTTATCCTCACGTCTCACGTCCTCACGTCCTCACGTCTCACGTCCTGACGTCCTCACGTCCTCACGTCCTCACGTCATTACGTCCTTGCGTCCTTAGATGTTTAAAACGTTACGCACAGATCATCATGGGGTCAGATTAATAGATAGCCCCGTGACATCGAAACGCGTAGTGCCAATGTGGCGGCGCTGTGAGCCCAACATAATCCCATTTACCGTGCACCAGCGAGCCGCCGGCGAAAAGGTTTAGAACTCAGCGTATCTAAGTAGCATGTGTCCACTCCGTTAATCGACATCATATCGACTTTGTGGACATTGATACCATAACAGGCAGATATGACGGGGTAGCAACTGTGTGTTTTCATCGATCAGCAAAGGCGTGAACCTGACGACGGAGTGGGCTTGGGCAGTATAGTCTACAAATAGAGGTGCCACAGCGTGCTTATAGCGTTGCCACTGTGGGCTTGGCTCGGCTTTTACAGCAAGTTAAAACGGGGTGTGTAGGTTAACGCTCGGTGAGTAGCCTCGTTCGTAGGTAGCCCGGTTCCTACGTAGCCTGGTTC
>JAYODE010000018.1:29479-68863 GCA_038106185.1 Gammaproteobacteria bacterium
ACGCTCGGTGAGTAGCCTCGTTCGTAGGTAGCCCGGTTCCTACGTAGCCTGGTTCTTAGATGGCCTTATTCATAGACAGTGCCGGCAGTATTCGCGCGAGGATCGCTGCGACAAGGCACACGAATTAAAATCGATATTCGGAATAAGGAGCCAGATTCAATGTTTGTGGCAACATCGAACCCGCCCCTTTATTCTACTTTCTACCATTCCTCTCGGCGATCCTAGCGGGCACCGCCTACCATATAGCCGATGCTAATCCCCACGGTGCGAGGATGGGGTCGCAGACGAATACCGCTGGCGCCAAAATTTTCCTGGGTGCCGGTGTAGTACGCTTTATCGGCCAGATTCTGCACGTAGAAGACCAGCTGGATGTTTTCGGTATCATAGCCGGCCCGCAAGTTGATGAGGCCGTAATCAGGACTCAAGTAGGGGAACTCGCCTGACCCTACTGGCCTAACAAGCCCCTGATTTGGCGATGGGCCACGAGTCTGTTTGTTGGTCAACCCTTCGATATCAGAATATTGACCATCGCGTCGAATATATTCGAGTCGAACCCATGCATCGTTATTAGCGATCGTCCAACGGTACTCGCCGGCGAGGCTAGCAGTCAGCCTCGGTGCCTTGGGGAGCTCAAGGCCTTTAAGATCCACCTGGAATCCTCCGGTCAGTTCTATTGGATCTGCCTGGGTAATCTCACTGTCAAGCCAGCCAAGTGAAGCGCTGACGGTGAGGTCGGTCGCTGGAATGGCCAGTAATTCTAGCTCGAAACCAGTTGCCTTGGCCTTGTCGATGTTGACTGTTTGCTCAAAGTTAGTGGATAGATCGCCCGGGGTAAGGAAACGGAACGACTCGAACTGCAGATCGCTCCACGCCAGACGGAAGACAGATCCGTTGAGGCGCACGCGTCGATCAGCCCATTCTGTCTTGAAGCCCAGTTCGTAGTTCCACAGCTGCTCTTTATCGAAAGCCACGCTGAATGCGGGCGACCCGTCGGCGTTGGTGTTGTTACCAACACTGGCCCCGCCGGCTTTGTATCCCTTAGAGACAATACCGTAAACACTCACGTCGGGATTGACCTGATACTGCACGCCAACCCGTGGTGCGAAGTCGGTAGACTTTTCATTCGCCGCGGTGAGTGGTCGCGCTGAGTTCGCAAAGCTGTTGAAGAACTCAAATCCTGGACCTCCAGGAAAGCCCGGTGAGCCAGGGAAGCAACAAGTCGGCCCGATACCAAAGCCAAGAAGATCATTTTCGACATCATCGCGGCTAAATCGGCCGCCGGCAATGAGGTCCAGGCTATCGGTGAGGTGATAGGTAACATCAGCAAACAGCGCGAGGCCTGTGATCTCATGATTCTTGCTGTTCAACAAGAGACCTAGCCCCTCGGGGAAGGGCGGTAGTATGCCAACGCCGCCCACCGACACGTGTCCCAGTTCCGCGCCAGTTGAGACGTGCACATTATTCTGCTGCTCTTGGCGGTCTCTCGAGTAGATAGCGCCCAGAACCAGATCCATAGCGGCGAGAGATCCCTCGGCGCGCAGTTCGGTGCTCCAGGAGGATCCCTCATATTGGTTGATCCGTCCAAGGCCATCTAGCCCGCCAATACCATCATTATCGAAGCGTCGTTTCTGTGTCGCTTTGATGATGCCCGTGGTCGACTTCAGCACCCATGCTTCACTCAGTTGATGAGAGATGTTGAGGATGGCAACTGTCGTTTCATTCGAGTTGCTTTCGTCCAGGTCGTGACTGAGTTTATTAAGATTATTAGGCCAGAAACCTGTGCCCGGATCGATCGCGGTTTGAATGCCCAACGAGTCTACTGTATCCAGGTCCATGATGCCTGAGGGTACGTTCTCGTCGTGCCCCTGGTCCTCATCGGCATAGATCAGTGTGAGAGCAACCTGGGTCTCGGCGCTCATATCCCACACACCTTTGAGCCTGAGGTTAAGGTACTCATGACCGCTGTCGTTGGCACCATTGGGTGTAAATCCATTGACCCCAGCGGTGGGGCAGCGGGCAGCGTCTGCACCTTGTCCGCAGATGTTGTCCACGAGACCACCACTTTCTTCGTAATAGGCCAGACCGCGGAGCTTGAACGTATCAGACACGGGCAGATTAACCAATGCCATCACATTATATTGTTCGTTCGCACCCTGATAAGTCTCGCCACCAGTGAGAACCTTCCAGCCAAATTCGTCGGTGGGATTGCGCGTGGCCATATTGAGTGCGCCGCCAACAGCGTTGCGACCAAAGTAGGTGCCTTGCGGGCCGCGCAGCACTTCGAGCCGCTCCATGTCCGGCAGGAAAGGGTTGGAAACCTGTGTAGGCACTGACGCAACGCTGAAGCCGTCGAGATAGACGCCGATGGAATTGACGACCGCATTCTCCCCGGACACCAGGTTGTTCACCCCGCGTACTGAGATCCCCAGTCCACGGCTGCCGGCCTGACCATCCTCAGTAAAACTGACATTGGGTGTCACGGCCAGATAGTCAGTAGCCCCCTTGATATTCCTGCGCTCAATGGCATCCCCAGTGAATGCTGTTACACTGACCGGCACTTCCTGCAGCGACTGTTCTCGGCGCTGGGCCGTGACCACGATTTCTTCCAAAGCTGTCTCTGCGACTGCAGAGAGGGCGGTAACGGCGCCCAATAGCAAGCCGATTGGTCTTATTATTTTCACAGAATCCCCTTAAGTAATTTTCAATATGCTGTGCATTAGACTCGCAAGTCCCCCTCGGTGAGATCGTACGTGCATCAGCGCCATAACTCAACGACGACATCAATAGAAATCATGAGTTGTTGTCACTAGAGGCCGAGCACGCATTCGCTGGGAATCATGTCGTGTACCTATTTGCTGGGAGTCATGTTGTGGATAGCGCGTTGGTCAGTGTCCCGCTCTGGCGAGTAAAGATGCCTCTTAACTCATGGACTGGTTTTTGCGAAAAGATCAACCGTGGTCAGGATAGCTATTGGTCTTTGCCTGCGGGTCAAGACCGCCATCCTAGTGGCGATGCCTGGCTGGCAGCAATGGCAGTGAGATTGCAGGCGATGGATGACTTCCCCACACCGCCCGTGCGGTTACAGGCTACCCAGATCATGCCTGGCACTTACTTTTGGTCAATACTATGATCGCTATCGTGCGTCGATAAGCACTCGTTGGCTAGAATTGCACAAGCAATGAGCGCGACAGGTTAGGTGATAGACACAAATATAGCGGTCATGAATGAAATAATTTCTAATCTTGATTCTTCATGTCTTTAAATTTGTTTGCGGTAACAATATTCGCGGTACTTCAAAATGAAATAGGATAATTGGTATTGGCGCGGAAAAGTTTTGAGTCTGATTTTTATCGGCTTGTCAATTTTCTAATAAACCAGTTGCTTGCCAACCGATTTATCCAGCTCGGAACCCAGTCCAGTTTCGGCATGACCCGCAGCCTTTGGTCGCTCTGATCTCGCTGACTTCAAGATCATTATTTTTTCGGTCTGACCTCGTGCTCGGAAGCGACTGCAGCAGCTCGAGGTCGGCCGCTTCGCATTAATTGAGCTTGGTCATGGATTTCAGCAAACAGAGCGCGGTGTGCTGTGCGTTGCCGGTGTGCATGAACATCACGTCGAGTTGCTGTGGTTTCATCTTTCTGATGCGGGCCAAATGTTTCTTTATGACCACCTAGCTTAACCTGCTGCTGCGCTTGTTCCTCAGCATTGTAAGTTTTAGTCACCGTCTGACTCTTATAGCCGCTCATGCCGGCGGTGTACTTGATCGTATTGATACCACTGCGTTGGCGCATCGAAGGCAGTGCCGCAAATTCGGCTTCAGCGCCCAAAGTATCTTTTTTCACAAAGTTCCCACGATTCGGCCTACCATCTCTCTCGGCGTCATCAGCTGACCGATTAGAAATGATTGGCCGATCAACCGGGTGCGTGAAATCGCGCACCTTTGCACGGGGGTCAATGGTATGGGTTATCTCGTGATGTGGTTTAAAGCCGTGCGCCCCTATTTCTTTGAGTGAGGTCTCTCTGTCGCCTGCGCCATAGAATCCACGATCACCGCGTCCGGATTCTTGGCTTCTTGTCGGATCAATCCCATCTCTTTGGATGAAGCGTAAAGAATCAGGGTTTGTCGTCGTGTGTATTGCATGTTTTAAACCCATCTCGTCAGCAGTTTTTGTCTGGAAGTAAATAGCTGATGCGAGCCGATGAAAACCTTGTTCTTTACCCGACGCATCCTTGTCCATCAATTTGGATACTTCGCTGCGCATACGAAGTTTGGATGATGCCGCTGACAGCTGGAGCGTTTCGTCTTCACTTAAGCCATGCTGAGCGCGTTTTTGCTCGAGAGCCTCGACACCCTGTTTCTGCCGCTGCCGATCTTTAATGCCGCTGAAGGTTTTTACCTCGCTGGGTTTTACCCCGAGACTTCCCACTTCTTTGATGTCGGCCATCAGATTTGTTGAGCTCGCCCGCATAGCCTCTCGTCCAGAGGACACTGGCTCGGATAACATATGTGATCTAGCCGTTTCAGCACTTTTGTAACTCTTCGCAAAGGATTTGGCTGCCTCTCTTTTATCTTCATGCACAGGAGCTCTAAGAATCCTTTCTCTCTCATGGCCACCCCTGAGGCGAGCCTGGACTTTCTTGGCAGCCGCAGCCATTTGATTCTCTTTGTGTCTAAGTTCTAGCACTTCGCGCGGAGCTTCGAATAATGTTTCTCGTCCTCTAGATTCAATGTGATCTTTCGAAAAGGCTGCCGACGCCCGAGCACGGTTAGCGGTCACGGTGCTCGCTAAGGCAGGCGAAGGTCGGCCAAGATGGCGAGTTACGGAAAAATTGCCTCCAGACTGGGCATTTCCCGAGCTGGCCGCTTGGGCCCGCATACGGTTTTTATCATCTTTTCCTGGCAAGTGAGTCTCCGGTGCAGAAACCCCATGTGGTCTGATGATTCAGATTTTCGAGGCGCAGCATATGACACAAACCAGTTTCCGGAACAGTTGAAATCCTACATCAAAAAAGCAGGCGATCAAAGCGGGAATCCTAGGGTTATCAGAGGCTTGAGCGGAGTATGTGGCGGAGGGGCAGTCCGCCTTTTCGGGTTCCGGTAGCATCCATAGAAATTCATTTAATCGATATTAAACAATGAGATAGGCCATTTCAGCGTCCTAAGTAGTTCTATGCGTTCCACTACAATCCGTGTACTATTTGATGGTCGTTTTGATGGTTTAAGATTACTATGGCGCGTCAACAACACCGGCTCACGGCCCTCCAGGTCACGAAACTAAACAAGCCAGGCCTTTACGGTGACGGTGGGGGCTTAACGCTGCAGATTACACCTGCGGGGGCAAAGTCCTGGCTGCACCGTTACATGGTCGCGGGAAAGTCCTATGCAATGGGCCTGGGTCCTACTCATACAGTCAGTTTAGCTGAGGCCCGGCAGAAGGCTTTGGAGGGGCGGCGCCTATTACTGGATGGGGTTAATCCGTTGCTCGCTAAAAACCAGCAGCAGGTCGCAGCAAAGCTCGCAGAAGCCAACATGATGACGTTTGACCAATGCGCTGAAGCCTACATCCAGGCACAGAAGGCGAGCTGGAAGAATGCAAAGCATGCTAAACAGTGGCGCAGTACGCTCCAAACCTACGCCAGCCCCGTTTTTGGAGCAGCGCCAGTTTCTGACGTTGACACAGGGTTGGTTGTAAAGTGTCTCGCACCGATATGGGAAAGTAAGACCGAAACGGCGACGCGTGTGCGTGGCCGAATTGAGGCTGTGTTGGGCTGGGCGACAACCAGCGGGTATCGCAGCGGCGAGAACCCTGCCCGATGGAAGGGGCACCTTGAGAACTTGTTGGCGACCATCAGTAAAACTAAACGAACGAAGAATCATCCGGCGCTCCCTTGGCAGCATGCCCCAGCGTTTGTTCAAGCATTAAGGGAACGTGCAGGTGTGGCCGCTCTGGCACTCGAGTTCTTGATTTTGACTGCCTGTCGATCAGGAGAGGTGCGTGGTGCGCAATGGGATGAGTTTGATTTGGATGAGACGCTCTGGACCATCCCAGCAGCACGCATGAAGGGGGGGCGCGAACATCAGATACCGCTCAGCGATGCTGTGGTGAAGATACTAGCGTCGTTACCAAAAGACGGCGACATTGTGTTCCCCGGCACCAAAGGTCAGGCGTTATCTGATATGTCTTTGACGGCCGTGATCCGGCGAATGGGTGACACGCATGATTGGGTTGACGCACATGGAGCAAGGGTCACAGTGCACGGTTTTCGTACTACGTTTCGCATGTGGGCAGCGGAGATAACAGATTACCCGCGTGAGGTAGCTGAACACTCATTGGCGCACCAACTGCCTGATGCTGTCGAACGGGCCTACCAGCGAGGCTCACAGTTCACCAAACGAACCTTGTTGATGGCAGATTGGGCTGTGTATTGCTCCGAGGCTAGGGCCGTGTGAGTCTGCGGCAACGATATAAACATTGGTCAGAGACACCGGGCAGTTAAATTACATGTCGCTACCGACAGATATTCAGGAGGTTGGAGGATTTTGTAATACGCTTACTAATTAGTGGGCTGCAGGGTGACTGGCTGCCTAGACCAAGGATGCTGTTGATTCTCAGCACTATAAGATGAGGAGTTTATATGAGTTTTTGGGGGCAGTTCGACGACTTTGATCCGCTAAAGGGGCGTGTCTCCAACTACCCTTTCGACATCCTCCCGAGCATTGCTTTCCGGGCTCGCGCTCTACTCCTCCGTCGCGACCGCGAAGAAGTTGTCTCTGCGGCAGAGATTGTTGATGGGATTATTGAGGACTTTTTTAGGCGAGAGTTAAACGGGTTTATAGAAGACCAAATTGATAATGATGGTTGGGCAAAAGAATATCTGATCGAAGTGAAGGCGGCAGGGGGGGATATTGCAACATACGTCGAAAACGACTTGCCTCAGCATGCCGGTGCCAACGACCACATAGAGTTCTCCGATGGGGACAATACATCTGAAGTCGAGGCTTTGAAAATCTGCATAGATGATTACGACATTGAGGATGAGTGGTTTAAAGAAGCAACGCAATCTGAACTCTTTGCGGTGCTTGCTCTCTGGCTGCTCGCAGATAGTTTGCAATGGGCGCGAAGCAACACTCGATACGATGCTCAACTGGCTCGCAGAACTAGTAACGGGAGTTTCATTTTAGCTGGGGCGGCGGCCATTAAGGCGATGGAGGCCGTCTGCCATGCTGAGCTTTTAGAAGCGTTAGAGAAAACATCCGAAGAAACTCGGAACCTGCGGTCAAGATTGAAACAATCTAATTCAGATATAGAAAAGAAAACCGACCAAAAAGCTGCGGAACGAAGGTCTGAAAATGCCCGCGCTGCCGCGGCGGTGCGCCATGAGGAGAATGCTGCCTTAAAGCAAGAAGCCCTGGCACACTACGAGATGCATAAACATCAATACAACAGTGTTCAGGATGCAGCTCGTAAGATCGCCGACAAAATTGTTCCAGTCAAGTCGAGAACTGTTGCCCGCTGGATCAGTGCAAACAATAAAAATCAGCTTGGAGCCTGAGTTTACAGTCTGCGCGCACAGTGTATCCCCCCTGCTAGCTGAAGGCATTTCGCCTCTTCGCTAAGCTTGGTTACATCCCTAGCCATGTTCAACGACGCCTCAGGAGGCTCAAACATGGCTACAGCAATTCTAAGACTTCCTACAGTAAAAGCGCGCACGGGTCTTTCCCGTTCCACAATTTACTTACGCATCTCTGAAAAACTTTTCCCGAAACCAGTGTCGTTAGGCGGTCGTGCCGTCGGCTGGGTCGAATCGGAGATCGACGATTGGCTAGCTCAGCAGATCGATTCCAGCCGCCCAGGGCACACTATACCCCGGGAGGTTTCTCAATGAGCAAATTCACCTTTGGCAAGTCTTCATCGACCACTCAGTCACCGATCACCATTCAGGACGGTCTCCATGTCGCTGTAGTGGTTCAGGTAGCCCATATCGGCCTGCAGTTGGCGTTCGACAGAAACAAAGAGCCTGAGGGCCAAATGGCCGTAGCCTTTGAGGTTGCTTCAGGTGAACTGATAGCTAAGCGCATGAAGTTCTCGGACCACCCATCCAGTGGCTGCTTCGCTCTGTTCAATTCAGCGTTCCCTATTCACGACGAATCAGCCAATGAAGCGTTAGGGCTGACCGATTTGCTCGGTAAGTCGGTATTGATCGAGGTGGAAGTACATGACGCCAAGTGGCCGCGCGTCACCGGGATATTGTGTTTAGAGAATGGGTTTGAACCGATTAAACCGATGACCGAGATGTTGGAATTTGATGCCGAAGAGATGGATCGTGATGTCTATCTCAAGTTGCACCGCGACATCAAGGGCTGGGTTTCAAAACGGGTCCGCCACTCCTAAACATTTGGGGGCGTGGTTTGGAATCAGCCCCTGCACACAAAAGGAATACATCATGAAGAGCAAAACTTTTAATAAAGGAAGGTCTCGCGTTAATAGTCAACTGCTATCTAACGGCGAGGCTGTTCTTAGGGCTTGGTTGGAAGGCGAGAGACAGGGCGAGCATTTCGTTGCGATTAACCCGTGTCGAGATGACAAAAACCTTGGGTCATTCAAGGTAACTCTGGCCACGGGCTTTTGGAAGGACTACGCAGTCGAGGGTTTTTCAGGACCTGATTTGGTTAGCCTGTATATGGTGCTAAATGAGCTGGACGAACATGCTGCAGTGACCGCGCTGGAGGAAACGCTTCGCCAGTCGAGACCTATAACCACACATACATCAACAAAGTCGGTAAGCAAGACCGTCAAACCGGATGTTCTGTCGACTCCGGCGCCGAACGACTGTCACCTACCACCCGATATTCACCCTGAGCTCGGTGTTCCTGCCATGTCATGGGAATACCTGACTGCTGATGGCCGGGTTGCTTTCATCGTCTATCGTTTCGACACCCACCAAGGGAAGGAAACACGCTCTGTGTCTTACAACCCTGAAGCACAGGACTGGCAGTGGCGGCTGCCAGGTTCACCGCTGCCGGTATATCACCTTGACCAGATCTTACGCGACAAGAGCGCTGCGATAGTTGTCGTCGAGGGCGAGAAGGCTGTAGACGCTGCCAGCAAACATTTTTCAGGCTCTATCTGCACTACCTCGGCAAGCGGCAGCAGTAACGCGCTGAAATCGGATTGGTCACCGCTCTATGGGCGAGTTACGACGTTGATACCTGACGCTGATGAGCCAGGCACCAAGTACGCGATGACAATCGCGGCTGAATTATTGGTCAACGGGTCAGAGGTGTTCATCATCGACACACTGGCATTAGGCTGGACTGACGGTGAGGACGTTGCAGACCACGCTGATCTGACGCAGGAATGGTTGACAGAGCAGCGCATCCCAGTCCGTGAGTGGGCTGGGATGAATGGCATGGACGATCTGATCATCGAGGCCGCAGCCCGCCTGTCGCCCTTGGATTACGATCGATGCAAAGGCAGGCTCGTCGATTTACTGGGGGGAGTGAGTAAACGTACTGTGGACAGCGGGGTCAATAAAGCCCGTAAGGCTTTAGATCAAGCCCGCGATGATGGGCCTGAGCAAGGAGGTCTGTTTAGCGGCGAGGAACCGTGGCCGGAAGCGGTTGATGGTAGGGTGCTGGTGACTGAGATCCAATCCATCATCCGAAATCACGTTATCCTTTCGGCGCAGGAGTCCATGGCTGTGGCGCTTTGGATCGTGCTGACCTATGTCTTCAGGGCGTTCCGAATCTGTCCCAGGCTGCTGGTTTCGTCGCCCGAGAAGCGCTGCGGCAAGACGACGTTATTGGAAACGATTCAGGCAATGTGTTTTAGGGGGCTTGCGGCTGCAAATATTTCAGCTGCGTCGCTGTATCGGGGGCTAGAGGCCTGGTCACCCACTTTGTTGATAGATGAAGCCGACACATTCCTGCAGGGTAATGATGAGCTGCGTGGAATTCTCAACTCAGGTCACACAAAATCTACTGCATTTGTCATTCGAACCGTGGGCGATGAACACGAGCCGAAGTTGTTTCCAACGTTTGCACCGATCGCTATAGGGATGATTAAGCGACCGCCGGACACGCTGTTGGATCGATCGGTAGTTGTTCGCATGCAACGCAAGTTGGGCGCCGATCAGGTCACACCACTGCCGCTCGAGGCAGAAAATGAATATTCGGACATTCGTCAAAAGTGCCTCCGCTGGGCCGAGGATAACGTGGCAGATTTAAAAGGTGACCGAGATCTGACGCCGGAGGAAATCAGCAACGACCGGGCACGGGACAACTGGATACCTTTGGCCGCAATCGCGCTGCGCTGTGGACTGCTTGACGACGCGCAAGCCGCCTGCCGACAGCTGACCATCAAGGAGGATGATAGCCTGACGGTGGAGCTATTGGCGGACATCCAGCAGCTCTTCCGCGATGAGGGCAAAGACAAATTGCCGTCGAAGGTTCTGGTGAAGATGTTGACTGCCATGGAGGAGCGTCCATGGTCAGAATACAACCGAGATAAACCTCTCACCCAGAACAGACTCGCTCAACTGCTCAAGGACTTTGATGTTTACACCCACCAATCCAAGGTGGGCGCCAAGAACTTGAAGCACTACTTTCTTGCGGATCTCAGGCCCCTTTTTGAAAGGTACCTTAGAAAAGAATTTGCGAACACTACCCCTGAATCAACCGCTAAACCGCTACCTGAGGCCGGAAACCTAGATCTACCGCGGCCTGTGATGGTAGCGGGTGAGGTAGCGGTAGCGGCTGTTAACGTCGATTCGGCGACAACCACAGTATCAACAAAGCACTCTGCGGTCGGTGTCACTGGGGAGGTAGCGGATGACGAGACGCTACCGCTACCCGTCCAATCGGTTGGAGGCCCTACAAATCAAGCGATTACCGATGGTAGCGAGGTAGCGGCTGAAACAGAAGCGGTGACACATAGTTATGCGCAATCTGCCAACCAGGGAGGGCATGGCCATGATGAGCTATGAGGATTGGTTGGAACAGCGGCGCCTTGATCCGAACAACGAAGAGGTCATGCGCGTCAGCAAACTCAAAAATATTTGGCAGGCGGAGGGCAAGGCTCGAAACCTGCGTGAGTGGCTGGCGGATCGTGTGACGCTGCACACGGTCGATAACCTCGAGCTTGCCCGTCCGGTGGCCATCAAGCTTGCCGCTTGCGACATGCTGGGGCTGGACATAGAGACCGCCAAGACAGACCCCTGTCACCCCCAGAGCGGTCTGAATCCAAAGCTGAGTCGCATACGCTTGATTCAATACTGCGACGGGACCGACTGTTACATTTTTGATCAGTTTAAGATCAATAGTCTGGATTGGATTCAGCCGCTGCTGTCGGTCAAGACCGTGGCCCATAACGCGCTGTTTGAGGCCGGGCACTTCATGCAGCAGGGCATGGTTTTTAGTAATCTGCACGACAGCATGTTGATGGGGCGTGTATTCTTCAACGAAAACAGGGCGCTCAAGGACTTGGCCGAAGAGTGCCTTGACTTGGGTCTGGACAAGACCTTGCAGGTGTCAGACTGGGCGCGCCCTAAGCTATTGCGGGAACAACTTGAATACGCAGCGGCTGATGCCGTAGTGGCCTTCGAGTTGGCTAATGTTTTTGATCAGTGGTTCGCTGAGAATGTACCCCACTACAGAGGAGCATATACGTTTCTCTGCAGTCTGATATACCCGTTGTCCCGTCAGATCAGCAAAGGGGTGCCGTTTGACGTTGAGTGCCACAACAGAATCATTACTGACTGGGAGCAGGCGCGGGACGACGCCCTCGGGCAGATTAACATCGACAACCCTAACAGCGCCCAGCAGAAGCAGGCATGGCTCACGCAGGCCCTTAGTGACGACGAGTTGCTGGACTGGCCGTTGACTGACAACGGCAACCTGTCGACTGCGCGTGAGGCGCTGGAGAACGCGAGCCATATCCCTGCCGCCAAACCTTTGGCAGAGTACACGAGGATCACCAGTCGCCTGAGTAACTTTGGACTGAAGGTGCAAGCGCAGTTGATTGACGGGCGCCTTTACCCCGGGTACCAGATCGCGGGCATGGTGACGGGCAGATTCGGCTGTCGGAACCCCAACATGCAGAACATGCCTCGGTCGGGCTTCAAACGCTGTTTCAGTGCGCCAGAGGGCTTCGTCTTCGTCACGGGTGACTTGTCACAGGTTGAGTTGCGGGTTGCGGGAATCCTGTCAGGAGATGATGTGATCAATGCTGCTTATAGTAATGGTGAGGATCTGCATCGCAGCATGGCTGCCCGGATGTCAGGTAAGGCACCTGGAGACGTCACCAAGGCTGAACGGACGGCAGCAAAGGCCGTCAACTTCGGACTGCTGTTCGGCGCGGGTGCAGCCACATTGCAGCGGCAAGCGGTCAGCAGTTACGGCGTCGCTATGTCGCTGGAAGAGGCTGAGGACTACCGTCAGCTATTCTTCGAAACATATCCTCAGTTCCGTGAGTGGCAGCAGGATATTGTTAAAACTACCAACTTGCACGAGTCATCTAAAAGCAATCTGATCAAGCTCACCCGTCATTACGACGAGGATGTCTACACGCACGCGATGAACTACCCGATCCAATCGTCTGCCTGGGAGGTGCTCGCACTAGCGATTCTGTATGTCGACAAACATGCCGGAGAGGGTATCCACATCAGTCACCATGTCTACGATGAACTGACGTTATTGGCACCGGAACCCAAGGCAATCGAGGCTGCACATCTGCTGCGGGATGCCTTCTACCACGGATTTCGCACCTGTTTCCCGGGTGCTCCTGACTGGAATCTGGTTGAGATTGGCGTAGGAAAGACCTGGGAAGAGGCGGGGTCAGAGGAGGCAATATTGCTCCTGGAAGAATCAGAGCGCGCGATGGAGATAAAAACGTTATATATCAAAGAGATAAGTATGTCTTCCGGTGCTAGCGGGGTATAATTACGGTATGTTTTCTACACGTCACGGGAATAACATGACCTCTAAAGCACAAGTACTCGCCAACCAGCAGAACGCTCAGAAATCAACCGGCCCTAAGAGTCTTGATGGTAAACAGAAAGTCGGTAGCAACCGCATCACCCACGGCATCCTATCAACCAAGTTGCTGCTGGCGGGTGAGGATATCCAGGACTACCAAGCCTTGCTGGGTGACCTGCAGGTGCAGTTACGGCCCGTAGGTGTTCTGGAGCTGAGCCTAGTCGAGAAGGTCGCGGTCATCCTGTGGCGCCAGCGCCGTCTGGTTGGTGCTGAAACTGCCGTTGTCGAGCTGGTGATGACCCCCCAACGAATTGCCAGCGAGGTGAGCTCTTGCATGGGCTTGTCGGGGTTCATTGGTGACAAGATCGAACCTGAAGACCTACAACCGTTCACGCAAGAGCAATCTGAGCTGTTAGATCAATGCAGGGCCATGATAAGTGAATATGACGAGTCCGACTCACTGACCCTGCGCAACCTGAGCAAGGCCGCCCCGTTAATTTACGACCAGTTGACTCAAGATGCCGAGGCGGATAGCGAAACCATCAAGGAGCACCTGGCAGAGACTGGTCTTGAGCAGTACATACAGGACCTAATGGACTGGTGTTACGGTCACGTCCATAAGCTCGAAACCCAAGAGGCACGCCAACCCACCGTCCTCAAGCTTGCGGCGCAGGCCAAGGACAAGCTTGCCGTGCCCTGGCAGAAACTGAATGTGCTCTCGAAATACCAGACGACCCTCGATAATCAGCTATTTAAGGCCATTAAGGCGCTCAGGGATGAGCAGAACTGGCGGATGAGTTTGATGGATGTTGTTTAAGATTGTGGCCGGAGCCGGTGCAAAGATGGGTTTGAATCGTGAAATGCACGAGCTTTTCTAATAATACCAAAATGATCAGGGGCGGGGGCTCCCTAGATTCGACGAATGCACACCTGACCAAGTATATTGTGAATCGCCTCCAGCGGACCCTGTAAATATTTCTGTGTAACTGCAGTGGCTAAATATGATCTGTCAGACGTTCTTCGAACATGATCATAAATCTATTCAGGGCAAGCTTCCAATTTCGGATGGGCATTGTCCACTTTTTTGATGCCGCTTGGATCGCCAGATAAATCACTTTTTTGGCAGATTCATCGGTCGGGAACAGCTTTCTCTTCTTAATAGCCTTGCTTATGACGCTGTTGAGCGACTCTATGGCATTGGTGGTGTAGATCGCCTTGCGGATATCCTCCGGGTAGCTGAACAGGGTATTGAGGTTGTGCCAATGGGCCTGCCAGGAACGACTGATCTGTGGATATTTTTCATCCCAGCGTGCAGCAAACTGTTCCAGGGCCAGCAGGGCTTCTTCCTCTGTCGCAGACTGGTAGATCAGCTTAAGGTCTGAAGTTACTGCCTTGTACTCCTTCCAGGGCACATACTTCACTGAGTTTCTAACCATGTGGACTATGCACAGCTGGATCTGCGTCGCGGGGAATGCTGAACTGATAGCGTCAGGAAAGCCCTTCAGGCCATCGACACAGGCGATCAGGATGTCTTTGACGCCACGGTTCTGACAGTGGCCGAGACTGCCACTCTACGACCTGCTCCAGGACTGCATCGGTAACCTTGGAAATCAGCGCGGCAGAAACGTCAGCGCCATACATTTCCTTGAAGGTCGTGACAATTTCCCGTGTTGACATGCCCTGGGCATAAAGAAACAGGATCTTGTCATCCATGGAGGTAAAGCGGCGCTGATGCTTCTTGACCAACTGTGGCTCAAAGGTTCCAGACCGGTCCCGTGGAGTATCTAACTCGAAAGGGCCGGCAGTGCTCTTGACCGTCTTGCTGGTCGTGCCGTTTTTGCGGTTCGGCGTAACTTCATCGGCCAGATGGGAATCCAACTCGGCTTCCAGTGCTGCCTCGGTAAGCTGCTTGATCAGCGGGGTCAGGACACCATCCTTCCCGGTGATCGCTTTACCTGATTGCAGGGCTTTCAGGGCTTTGTCAAAATCAAACTCTTTGCTCATAGGTCAATCCTCTCATAGTGAGATTAATGGATTGACACAGAATTTCTAACACTCCCATAGTTGTCTGGAAAAGTGGGGCCACCTCAATTGCTTCGAGCAATCGGGGCGTCGTCTCTAATTCAATTCAGCATCTAAGTTTACCTGGAGCCGGTTCAATAGGGTATATAGGTGCTTTTCTTCATTCTTTGTCATACCGCGTGTAGCAATCTTTCTAAGGTCTTCAACATTATCTCTTAAAGGTTCCATGAGAGGATCAACTTTTGATGTCAAAAATATTCGCTTTACCCGTCGATCTATGGGGTCTGCCTTTCGAGCAACCCATTTACCTACTTCCAGCTTGTCAATTATCTTTCCCAGAGGTGGTGTCGCCATCGTCAGTTCATTGGCTAACTGGGTTTGTGTCCTACCATCTTCTGAGTACAGTGCCTTAAGTACCTGCCATTGAGCGCGTGTTAATCCAAGATGCTTTACACGCCGGTTAAATAATTTTGAAAAAGCAAGGCTTAGCTCATGGACCTGCACGGCTAGTTGGGTCTCGTTGGGTTTTTTCTTCTTTAGTGTGTTCACTAGCATCCCTTCTGTATTAATTTTGTGCTTCGGCCGTCTTTGACAACTGTCTTGTAAAAGAAGACTTGATTATAATAATCATAGTTATTATCTTAAAGTATAATAGCTAATAAGCTCAACATAGAAGTGCTAATGCAGGTCTACCAAACATGACATTGAAACAACTAAGTAGAAATGAGTTTCGGGAGTATCTTTCACGACCAGAGTTTAGAGATAGCTATACTGGTCTTTCGGGTGTTCATAGTGAGCTCGGCATCAGAATTCTCGATGTGGGGGAAGATGGGGTAACTATGAGTTTTTCTCCGACAGCCTCCATGGCAGGCTCGGTTAGCACGAATAGTTGTGATCTTGGGCCTGTAGCAACGGTGATGGACTCAGCTATGGGTATGAGCGTAATGCTAAGCCTTGAGGAGTTCTCCTCCATTGCTACTCTCGAGCTTCGTACGGACTGGATCGAAAACCCAAGAGCTAATTGTGAAATCAGCGTCAGAACCAAAGTTGATACTGTGGTGGAAGATCTGATTTTTGTTCAAGCAGAGGCATGGCAAGAAGGTTCTGTAACGCCATTTTGCAGGGGTACTGCAAGGTTCATGTTAACCAGGGGGGAGGGCAACCTGTCAAAAGTCATCATGAATGCCGCAAAAGAGCAGGAGTTTCCAGATGAGCGAGGGAGTGTATGACGGACTATAGATCTCTGATCAACAAGATTCCCTACGCCCAATATCACGGTATTGTTTGCCAGGAGGCAGTCTCTGGCATCCAATTTATTCTGCAAGCAGATGAGCGTTTTATCGGAAACCCCATGATTAGAGCATTTCACGGTGGGGTTATTAACGGATTGCTAGGATGCTCCATGCGTCTCACGACCATGCATGCCCAAAACCTAGAGTATCCACCAGAGCTGATTAGCATCACTACGACATTTTTAAGGTCAGCAAAAATAGAAAACGATCTATTTTCATCCGCCAAAATCAACCGCACGGGAAGGCGTGTTGTATCTGTGTCCGCTGATGTTTGGCAGCGCAGAGATAGTGAGGAATTGATCTTGGTGGCTCAAGCAACGGCGTCACTTAAGATATTGGAGAACAAGTCCGCATGAGTTTCAAGAATAGAGTGCAGCTTTGTTTTCGAGGGGCTAGCTGGCTGCCCATTCTAATTATTGTTTTTGCATCAGCTGCCTGTAGTCAGGGTTCTGAATCTCCCTCCCCTATGAAAGAGGCTGCAACAACGGAAGTGGTGAGTGTGGCGGTGGAATACCCTCGGCGCGAGATGGTTAGAGATAAACTGGTAGCGACGGGTACTATAGCTGCTAAGCAAACCAGTGCCATCGGTCCGCTTGTCGAGGGTGTTGTTGAGAAAATTCTAGTCAAAGTAGGCGATCGCGTTAAGAAAGGTCAGGCACTTTTTCAAACTCGAACTGTCGACTTTGTTCGGAGAATCGACGAGATAAAAGCAGGAATAAGGGTTGCTGAAGCAGAAACAGCAAAAACTCAACGTGATTTGGATCGAATTTCTGAGCTCGTAAGCAAAGGATTGGCTGCAACTGCTACGGAGCAGGATGCTGAAACAAACTTGAATATTGCCCTCGCCAGATTGGCGCAGATTAGAACTACGCTACTTGCAGCAGAGCAATCCTTCACTGACACGATTGTCCGTGCCCCCTTTGACGGTGCTATCACAGCGAGATATGTTGATGAGGGTACGTACATGAGCAATCGGTTTTCTGGGATGGGTAGCTCTTCTGTTGTGCAAATACAGGAATGTGAAATTGCTGCCGCGATCCTGTTTACATCTGAGAATAACCTGTCGAAGCTTCATCTAGGATATTCGGGTCAACTCTTTGTTGCTGCGAATGACATGCCGATCGAATCGGAGATACTAATTATTAATGATCGAGTCGATCCTGTTGACAGAACTGCTGAGTTTCGTATGGCATTTCTGAATCCCGACTGCAGGATAAAGGCGGGGCAATTTGTAAGGAGTGAAGTAAATTTGCCTGCGCGTGAAGCTGTTAGCTTATCCCGCTCATCGGTTCAAAGTTCACAAGGAGGTCACTATATCTTTGTCGTAGAAGATGGAAAGGCCCTGAGGAAAAGCATAGAAATTTCTGATCTTAATGTGCTTAGGGTGGAAGTTCTGTCCGAGATTTCCACCGGAGTGAAAGTCATCGTCAATCCTAAAGGTGATTTAAGGGACGGTATGAAAGTCGAGATCAGAAAGTCATGATGTGGTTGGTGAACCTGTCTCTCAAAAATCCGGTTTTTGCCGTGATGATGATTAGCGCCTTAGTTGGGTTGGGTGTCATCTCTACTGATAGGCTAGGTGTCGATTTATTTCCGGATGTTGAATTTCCTTATGTTGTTGTCACGACAAGGCTAGAAGGAGCGTCCCCCGAAACGATCGAAACGGAAGTAACTGATATTATCGAAGAGAGCGTCAACACTATATCCGGCATTGAACTACTGCGCTCTGTCAGTTCGGAAGGGATTAGTCAGGTATTTATTCAGTTTGAACTATCTGAAGACGGAAATATCAAGGCGCAAGATGTAAGAGATCGGGTTCAAATAGCATTGTCTGATTTGCCTGATGGTGTAGATCCGCCAGTTGTTGAAAAGGTTGACCCAGATGCGGCGCCTATCATTTCAGTGATGATTGCCGGCGATATTCCTATTCGCGATTTAACCCGATATGCAGATGATGTTGTAAAAGAAGCCATTCAAAGACTGCCTGGCGTTGGCTCTGTATCTATTGTTGGAGGCAGAGAGAGAGCAATTCGTGTAGAAATCAATGCCAATAAATTACAGAAATTTGGTGTGACGACAGAAGACGTATTGAGGGCGATTCAAAGCGAGCATGTGAAAATGCCTGGTGGGCGTCTGGAGATCAATGGCAACTCGCAGGTATTCGGTATCAGAACAATCGCGGAGGCCACGACGCCAGAGGAGTTTGCCAACATTGCAATTGCTTACCGCGAAAATGGCGTAACTATTAGGGTAAGTGACGTTGCGCAGGTGAAGGATGGAATGGAGGACGAGCACTCTGTTGCTTTATTAAATGGACTGCGCGGTGTGTCACTTGAGGTACGCAAGCAGTCGGGTAGAAATACGGTGGAAGTTTCGCGGGTGATAAGAGATGCAGTGCAACAATTGAGTGCAGAAAGGCCAGCAGGTGTCGAGATAATTGTAGCGCGTGATATTGCTCGGTTTATTGAAAGTTCGGTTAAAGATGTCAGTGTTGATCTTATGATTGCTATGGCGCTCGTTGTTTTGGTGACTTTTATATTTTTACTCAATTTTCGGTCAACACTCATTGTTGCGTTGGCAATCCCTACTTCTCTTGTCGCGACTTTTTTTGCTTTTTATCTATTTGACTTCACGATCAATATGCTTACGCTCTTAGCCCTCACTGTTGCTATAGGGTTGCTGGTTGATGATGCAATTGTCGTGGTTGAGGCGATAACAAGGGAGTTGGAGGATGGTGCTTCTCCAATGGAGGCTGCCCGTGAAGGAACAAGAAAAGTTGGTTTGGCTGTGCTTTCTGGAACAGTGGCAACTTTGGCGGTGTTTATTCCAATAGCATTTATGGATGGCATTGTTGGCCGCTTTTTCTTTCAGTATGGTCTGGCAATTGTATTTTCGGTCACGGTATCCTTGCTTGTGGCCATCACGTTGACGCCAATGCTGGCATCCAAGCTGCTAAAAAAAGATGCGACCCCTGTTTGGCTGATGTCCATCAGAAGATTCTGGGACGCCGTAGACAGGAAGTATTCTTCACTGGTTATCTATGCAGTCCGATTTCGTTACCTTGTTTTGTTATTGGCCGTGGGTTCTGTTTACCTTGGTGGTTTTTTCGCCTCACAGGTTCCATCGGGGTTTACAGCCAAGGCGGACCGTAGCGAATTCATGGGAACCGTTGAGTTGCCACTTGGCACAGGGATCGCCGAGTCGGCATACCAGGCAATCCGCCTGAATGACGCGCTGCGCTCAATTGAACATATCGAATCTGTCTTCATTACCGTGGGCGCTGGGGTAAATGGGCGGTCTAACCTGTTAGAACTGTACGTCACCATGACGCCCAAAAAGTCACGAGATGTAAACCAGTTCCCCGTCATGGATGCCGCCCGCCAAGCTATTGCTCGGGTACTCCCTGATGCCACTAAATCCGCTATTGTAGAAGTTCCTTGGGTGAGTGGATCAGGAACATCGAGCTTTGATATTGATTTGAACCTTAAGGGGGCTGATCTTGCTGAAATAGAGTCATATGCAGATGTAGTCATGCAAGAAATGATTTCCAGTGGTCTCTTTTCCGATGTTCAATCTTCTTATCAATCAGGCAGACCTGAAATTCAAGTCGTTATTAATCGTCTTTCCGCTGGCGATCAAGGTGTCAGTGCAAGCAGTTTGGCATCCACGGTGCGGATTGCTTTAGGTGGTGTAGATGCGGTCACCTTTGAGGACCAAGGTAAGCGATACGATGTGAGGATTAGGCTAGCGGAAGATCAACGCCAAAATATTGAAGATTTGGGAAGACTTCAAGTAAGAGGTGCGGATGGCCGTCCCGTTGAGCTTAGTTCGATTTCAGATGTTCAGTTTGTGTCGGGCGCAGCGCAAATAGATCGAGTGGATCGTTCTCGAAAAATTTCTATCCTGGCAAACGCAGCTTCCGGTATCTCTCTTGGTGAGGCAGCAACAAAGTTGAGGGGGATATTAATAGTTTCGCCTCCTCCACAATCGATAACCCATAGTTTTGAAGGCTATGCAAAAAGCATGGCTGAATCAGCGGTGGCAATAGGTTTTGCCATATTGCTTGCAGTAATTGCTTTATATATGGTGCTCGCAAGTCAGTTTAACTCCTTCTCCCAGCCTGCAATCATCATGCTCACTGCTCCGCTGAGTTTTTCTGGGGCCTTTGCTGCACTTTATGTCGGTGGAATGGAAGTGTCGCTGTTCACCCAGATTGGATTGGTCGGGATGATGGGGATAGTAATGAAAAATGGAATTCTCCTGGTTGATAGAGCCAACCAGTTAGTGGAACAAGGCATGTCAATTCAAGAGGCTATTACAACAGCTTGTCCTGAGAGGCTACGCCCGGTTTTGATGACAGCACTGTCCGCAATTTTTGGCATGATACCCGTGGCAATTGCAGCATCTGATGGCGCTGAATGGAGGAACGGTTTGGGCGCTCTGCTCATCGGCGGCTTGAGTTCTTCTACCTTGCTAACACTCTTAGTTGTACCTGCAGCCTTTATGATTCCATCCGACATGTCTACGATAAAGCGCTGGGTTTTTGGCAAGTGGTGGGGGCAGCGTGAAGCTCCTCCAGTTTAACGAATACTTCTAATAGGTGACAATGTCGCTCAAGGAGTATTCAAAATGACCAGTAAAAGTCAGTCGTATAAAACGTACACAAGGGTATTTGAGATCGAGGCATTTCGGATGGTGATTCCCCCCTTTTTAGCTCGCTCTTCAAATTGTAGTAAATAGCTCCTGTGAGCCCCACCCCAAATCTGGGCCATCCAAAATTAGAGATTTCCGGTTTCAAAATGCCTCTCAACAAACTCGTTGGGCGATAGATTTCCCAGCGAGGAATGAGGTCGAAAGGCGTTGTAGTCTTCTCGCCAAGCTTCAATCTTCTCTCGTGCATCTTCAATTGACAAGAACCAGTGGCTGTTCAAGCATTCGTCGCGGAAGCTCCCATTGGATGACTCGATGAACGGATTATCTGTAGGCTTACCCGGCCTTGAGAAGTCCAGCGTCACTTCACGCTCGTACGCCCAGCGATCCAGCTCCTTCGAGATAAACTCGCTGCCGTTGTCCACTTGAATACGCTCCGGTATGCGGCCATGTGCATCGCCAATCAGCTCAAGCAGGCTAACCACATGCTCTCCCCGAATGCCTTTGTCAACATGAATTGCCAGACACTCACGACTAAAATTGTCGACTATAGTTAACGCCCGAATACGCGCCCCGTCAAACAGGTTGTCGGCAACAAAATCCATGCTCCAACACTGGTCCACCGTGACCGATTCTGGTCGCTCCATGCGCCGAGCTGCGGCAACATGGCGTCTGGGTCTACGTCGTCGCAGGTTTAATCCTTCCTCGCAGTATATTCTGTGGACCTTCTTGTGATTGACGAGCCAGCCTTCCCGTCGCAAAAGAACGTGAATCCGTTGGTAGCCATATCTGACCCGAGCTGCCGCGATCTCTTTGATCCGTTCTCGAAGGGCCGTATCCGGGTCCTTGCAGGACTGATACTCATAGACTGACCTGTGCGTGAGCAACACTCGGCAGGCTCGCCGGGTGGCGACTCGATAGGAATCACGCAGAAAATCAACCAACTGTCGCTTTCTGGCTGGCTTTAGAGCTTTTTTGTCAGTACATCCTGCAGCATCTGCTTGTCGAGGCTGAGATCCGCGACCATCCGCTTCAGGCGCGTATTCTCCTCTTCAAGCTGCTTCAGTCGCCGCAGCTCCGATACGCCAAGCCCGCCATACTTCTTCTTCCAGTTGTAGAAAGTCGCTTCAGAAATCCCCATCTTGCGGCAGACTTCTGAGACCCTGGTGCCTGTCTCCGCCTGCCGCAAAGCAAACGCAATCTGCTCTTCGGTGTACTTCGTCTTCTTCACAAAATCACTCCTCTGCTATCGTGATTTTGCCAGAATCTTCTAGTTTTAATTGGCCTGGATTATTGGGGGGAGGTCACGTTCTTCAATGCTAAAACTGATTAGAAAGTATAACGTGGTTGGGGCATACTCGCATCGGCAGCGAGCATACTTTGTCACTTTACTCTGGCCCCAGCATTATTGGAGCTATTCAATGGGGTAAATAGTCTACAAGGGGATTTATGAAATTTGATTTAATGACTGGCGGGTTAAACTGGTCACAAAGTGCTGAGATCGCCCAGCAATTAGAACAGCAAGGCTTCTGCGGGATGTTGTTCACTGAAGCAGCCAAGGTCCCCTGGATGATGATTGCCTCGGCTGCCATGGCCACAAAATCTCTAGAGTTTGGCACCGGTATTGCAGTTGCCTTTCCGCGTAGTCCGATGATGAGTGCGCAAATAGCTTGGGAGTTAGCTGAGAACACTGGAGGTCGATTCAGGCTTGGGTTGGGTAGTCAGGTAAAAGGTCACGTTGAGCGCCGCTATGCCAGTCAGTTCCACAAACCAGCGCCGCAGATGCGCGACTATGTTTCTGCGGTTCATGCTTGTTTAAGAGCATTTCGTCAGGAAGAAAAACTTCATCACGAGGGGCCCTACTACAATCTGAGTTTGCTTCCCTCTCAATGGTCGCCCGGTCGTCACGAGTTCGAAGACATCAAAATTGATATCTCGGCAGTGGGGCCTTTCATGTGCCGTGTTGCCGGCGAACTCTGCGATGGCGTGCATGTGCATCCGATGCACTCTTTGCACTATCTACAAAATCGCCTTATTCCTGATGTCACAGCCGGGGCAACCAAAGCTGGCCGGACTTTATTGGACGTCGATCTCATAGTGCCGGTGTTTGCGATCCCTGGTGATACGCGAGAAGAACGTGCGGTCATGCTTCAGCGAGCCAGAACTCAAATTGCATTCTACGGTTCTACGCCAAACTACGCTTACCAATTTGATGACCTTGGCTTCGAAGGCACGACGCCTAAACTTGGCGCGTTAATGAAACAGGGTGACATAGCAGGGTTAGCGAATACAATCAGTGATGAAATGCTGGCGCATTTTGCTGTCGAGGCTAAATGGGATGATATGGCAGACGCCCTCCTTGCACGATACCAAGGCATAGCGAGTCGTGTTGTGACCTACCTTGCTGCTGAGGACATACACCGAAATCCCTCTAAGATAAATCGTTGGGGAGAAATTGCGAGAGCGGTTGCCGCGGCATAGCGAACCTATTTCGGCGGGAGAAGGCAAGACGGGGAGGATAGTAAATATAGACCACATTTACCCTGGATTGCAAAAGCATGCTGATTGGCGTTTCTTGTTAGAAGAAGTCTGTGGGGGTAATATTTTGGTAGGGAAACGCCAATGCCAGATATCATGAAATCGGGTCCAAGCCTAAACTAGGGTACGCATGTCACGTATCAGACGCCTATCACAAAATATCCCACTAACAAAATTTTTTGCGTTCTCAGGGAGGTGCGGCTTAAACGACTTATTCTCCTCGTTCTTATTCTCATGATTTAAAGAAGGGGTTCTGCCCCATCTCCACGGGCGTTTTTGAATCGCCTGTGTGCCCCTCAGGTCTACCTCGCGACACCTCACCGGATACGACGATTATGGGTTCACTTGATGTAGTGAATCACGTTGGCCGTGGCACTGTCCAAGGTCGGATACTTCATGTGATGAGTTGCCTTCTGTATCAGCATGTCGAAGAAGCCCTCGTATGCTGCGTTGTCACCACCGTGCTCCACTGCACTCATTGAGCAGATTAGTGCTTTTCGGTTGGGGAGGGCCTTGGTGATCGCCGCTTCAAAAATGACGGCCTTGGGAAGCAGTCGATGTACACCAGGCTTCAAGGGTCCAGAATGCGTCACAGGGCTCGAGCTTCGAACAGACTACAGGGGTATGTCAAACGGCTCAATGCTCCTCCAAGGTACTCTGAGGACTTCTGGAAAGGGGTGTCGCGCCACTGCAGCGTTCGGCTAGTCACCGATTTTGGCGATTCTCCCTGCCCAATCGATCGAGTCTGTGCCCCTGGTAGATTATTCCAGGATGCCGCTGGCGTTGGTGTGCTCTAACCGTGCTGGCGTATCCACCGCGTAGCCTCGGCGAGCCAGGTAACAAAAGAGTAGTAGGGCGTTGGCAGCTGGCGATAGTGGGTGTTCTGGACGGTCAACCAATCAGTAATAATATTGATGGTCGTTTTGATGGTCAAGAAAGTCTCGCGCATAAAAAAGCCCATATAATCATGGGCTTAAGTGATCTGTGTGGCGGAGGGGCAGGGATTCGAACCCTGGAAGGGAATTACCCCTTGCCGGTTTTCAAGACCGGTGCATTCAACCGCTCTGCCACCCCTCCGAACGTGGCGAAATATACGTCATTTCGATGCGCTTGTTAAGCGTCTTCTGCAATCTTCTTCTTGATTCATTGAGCATTTGTATCAAAAGACGAAACTTGCGACTATGTTCGCCTTCGTTTGAGCGTTTGCTATGTTTGAAGTCTTTATGATTTTTGCGGTAGTGCTACTTGTGCTTTACTGGCAGGCAGGTATGCGGGCGAAGGAAATTGCGGTCAGAAGTGCGGGCAACGAGTGTACGTCAAGTGATGTACAACTGCTGGATCAAACGGTACATCTGATCAAGGTATCCATGAGCCGGGATTCCAGCAAACAGTGGCGAGTCTGGCGCGAGTATCAGTTTGATTACACCGAGGACGGTCAGACGCGTTATCGAGGGCGAGTAACCCTGTTGGGGCCGCGTCTACTGCGAGTCGCGCTGGAGACCCGCAATCCCGTTATTCACTAGATGATTTTCTCGTGTAGGCACCAGGCCGTTCACTAGCGCAGGTATCTGCTGATTGGGTCAGCTTAGGGTGGCAAGCCAGTGCGCTGGCTTTTTTCTGGTGTGAGGCGGACGGCTTAGGTTTAGTAGCCATGAAATGTCGAAATCTGGTGAGACGACTATCTGGGATCTGTGAGCTGTCTGTAGGTTTTCAAGTGTGACAGTGCCAGCAGGTGCTGACCCAGTAGCTCATATAATCGCGACAAGTTGTAATGTGCGTCGGCGAAATTGACAGCCAGTTTGTATGCGTCAATAGCATCTTCATACCGCCCCATGTCTTCTAATAAGGTGCCCAGATTAAAGGCTGCTAGCAAGTGATCTGGCTCCAGCGTTAGTGCCTGCAGGTAATGTTCTTCAGCGATGGCGGGTTGATTGGCTTCCTGCATCAAACGACCGAGATTGACATGGGCGTCGGCATTGGCAGGATCCAGCTCTAGTGCGCGCAGGTAGGCAGCCGGGGCGTCCTCAGGTGCAACGGCTTCCAGGTCTACGCCAAGATCGAACCAATCATCACTATTAAGGTGTGTCTGGGTTTCTGCCTGTTTCGCTGCTCGGCGGGCGAGGGGTGCTACTGAGCCTGCGAGTTCAGATATGGTGAAATCGAAATGGATCTGACCGCTTTCAGGGTTGTACACATGGTCTTGATCGCGAATGACCACAGCACCTGCATCGCCGGTGATGCGCAGTGAGGTCAGTGCTCTTTGCGGTAGTTGCCGTTGCAGTGTGAGTAACGTGCGATTGATTCGCGCTTGCTGAACCCCCGCCTGGATTAATTCTTTGGCGGTGCGCAACAACACAATGTCCTGAAAACTAAACTGATAACGGGCACGGGCGCTACGCTCAATATCAATGACGCCGCGGGCTATTTCGCGGATAGCCCGCGGCGGCATAGACAGTAGATCGGCAACCTCCTGGGTTGAATAACCTTTCATTGATCGCTCTTTTTACGCAGTCTTCAGTCGACTGCGAGGTTACTAGTCGCTGTTGTTGGCAGCTCGTTGTTATGGGCTTAGGGCGTATTCAACCAGCTGCCTGCTCATCGTTTTCAGCCCATCTGGCGCAGCAGGTCTTTGGCTATGACAGTCTGCTGGATTTCACTGGTGCCCTCATAAATGCGGAATAACCTGACATCGCGATAAAAGCGCTCTATGCCATAGTCTTCAACATAGCCGGCGCCACCATGAATTTGTACGGCATTGTCGGCGACACGGCCCACCATTTCGGTGGCAAACAATTTGCAGGCGGCAGCCAGGGCTGCAACATTTTCTCCCTGGTCACGACGTCTGGCGACTTCCTCGACCATGCATCGCGCCGCGTACATCTCTGTTTGACTGCGCGCCAGCATCGACTGAATCAACTGAAACTCAGCGATGGGTTTGCCGAACTGCTGGCGTTCCGAGGCGTATTTGACGCTGTCTCGAATCAGCCGCTCGGCAATACCAACACTCAAGGCGCTGATGTGCAGGCGACCCTTATCGAGTACCTTCATGGCAGTTTTAAAGCCAACGTTTTCCTTGCCTCCGACCAGTTGCGTCGCGCTGACGCGAACATCATCGAACATCACATCGCAGACATAAGTGCCTTGTTGTCCCATCTTGCGATAGGGTTGACCCATGCTGATACCGGCGCTCTTGGCGTCGACCAGGAACGCTGACACACCACGGGCCCCCAACTCTTCTGGGTTAGTTCGTGCGAATACCGTCAGCAGCTGAGCCTTTGGCGCATTCGTGATGTAGCGTTTGGTGCCGTTGAGCAGGTAATCCGTGCCGTCTCGTTTGGCGGTCAGACGCACAGAGGCAGCGTCAGAACCCGCATCTGGTTCGGTCAGGCAGAAGGAGCCAATGATCTCACCAGTAGCCATGGCGGGCAGGTACTGCTGTTTCTGGGCTTCGGTACCATCGATGATCAGAGCTTGAGAACCGATGCCCACATTGGTTCCAAAGATAGAGCGAAATGCCGGCGATGTATGGCCAAAAACCCGCGCAACAGCCACTTCTTCGCTCATGTTTAAACCGAGGCCACCATAGGCTTCTGGAATAGTCAGGCCGAACAAGCCAAGCTCGCGCATGTCCTGAATCACATCATCGGGAATCATGTCCTCTGCACCCACCTTGGACTCTAAGGGGCGAAGACGGTTTTCGACAAATTTTTCAACAGTATCAAGGAGTTGTTTCAGCGTGTCTGCGTCAAGGGCCATGGTTTACCTTATGGGGGTTAATAAGCGAAATGTGGAATCGGGCACTTACCTGTATATCACACACCAGTGTCTATATAATGGCGGCTGTTCGATTTTGCGCGATGAAAGGCCGCATTGTAAGCATCCTTTCACCAAAGCGCCAACCTGACACTGACACTGATTTTAGGAGCAAAAATGGCTGCATTTAAATGGGACGATCCGTTTTTTCTAGACGATCAATTGACGGAAGATGAGCGTCTGATTCGGGATGCCGCCAGAGACTATGCCCAGGACAAACTTCAGACTCGCGTGAAACAAGCTTTTCGTGATGAATACTTTCACCGCGAAATCATGACTGAGATGGGCGAACTGGGCCTGTTGGGTGCGACCTTGCCGGAGGAGTACGGCGGCTCGGCGGTCAATTATGTCTCCTATGGTCTGGTGGCTCGAGAGGTAGAGCGGGTCGATAGCGGTTATCGGTCGGCCATGAGTGTTCAATCCTCGCTCGTCATGCATCCCATCTATACCTATGGCAATGATGCGCAACGAGAGAAATATCTACCCAAGCTGGCCAGTGGTGAATGGGTTGGTTGCTTTGGCCTGACAGAGCCAGACTACGGCTCAGATCCCGGCAGTATGGTCACGAAGGCCGAGAAGACTGCCCATGGCTATTTGCTCAACGGTGCCAAGATGTGGATTACTAACTCGCCGATTGCCGATCTTGCGGTGGTCTGGGCCAAGCTCGACGGCATTATCCGGGGGTTCGTGGTGGAACGCGGCATGAAGGGATTCTCGACTCCTAAGATTGAAGGCAAGATGAGCCTGCGAGCATCGATTACCGGCGAAATAGTGCTGGAAGATGTCGAGGTGCCGGAGGCAAATCTGCTACCCAATGTGAAAGGTTTGGCTGGTCCATTCGGTTGCTTGAATAAGGCCCGTTATGGCATCTCCTGGGGGGCTATGGGTGCGGCTGAGTTTTGCTGGCATGCAGCGAGAAGCTACACGCTGGAGCGCAAGCAGTTCGGTCGGCCACTGGCGCAGAACCAACTGATTCAGAAGAAATTGGCGGATATGCAAACTGAGATCACACTGGGTCTGCAGGGCTCCCTGCGAATCGGGCGTCTAATGGATGACGACAACTGCCCGGTTGAGATCATCTCCCTGATGAAGCGCAACAACTGCGGCAAGGCGCTGGATATTGCCCGTCTGTCTCGAGACATGCATGGCGGCAATGGCATCTCTGATGAATACCATGTCATGCGTCATTTGATGAATCTGGAAACTGTGAACACTTATGAAGGGACTCACGATGTGCATGCCCTGATACTGGGGCGAGCACAGACCGGTTTGCAGGCCTTCTTCTAAAGCGATCGGGCTGGTTGCCCGGGCTTGATGAAAAGCTTCGTTTGTAAGCCTTTGGCCCTGACGGGCGTGCCAAAGTCGCACGCTTTGTCAGGCCGGTGGACGACTGCGAAAGCACTAGTCTGCCCACTCGGTGCGGCGTCATTGGCCGTCATTCTCCTTCTTCCCTTTTAGGCCATTGACAGTAAAGTAGTCATTACCCTGCGGTCGTTGCTTTGTTATCCGTTTTCGTTATAACAACATAGGAGACGCAAGATGATTCGTGTACTGATTGTTGATGATCACCAATTGGTTCGAATGGGTACCTCGAGGTTGCTGGCTGACGTCGGTGATGTCGAAGTAGTTGGCCAGGCTGGCAGTGGCGAGGAAGCGATTGAGCTGGTCAGGCACCTGAAGCCGGACGTGGTGCTCATGGACGTCCAAATGCCCGGTATCGGAGGACTTGAGGCGACTCGGCGTTGCCTTAGAGTACATCCCGACATCAAGGTGATCGCTGTGAGTATGTATGAGGACGAACCCTACCCATCAAAATTGCTGAACGTGGGTGCGCAGGGCTATGTCACCAAACGCGCAGCGATCGACGAGATGGTACGTGCCATCAAGAAGGTGGTTGCGGGTCAGCGTTATGTCAGTGCGGAAATTGCGCAGCAGATGGCGCTCAAGCCGTTTTCTGAAAGCGAAGCCTCACCGTTTGAGATTTTGTCAAATCGAGAGATGCAAATCACTCTGATGATTGTTGAGGGGACTAAAGTACCGCGGATCTCCCAAAGTCTCTCGTTAAGCCCAAAAACGGTTAACAGCTACCGTTATCGTATTTTTGAGAAGCTGGATTTGAGTAATGATGTGGGTCTGACCAAACTCGCAATAAAACACGGCGTCATCAACGCTGGCGCTGTTAATTGAGCCTTTTGCACAGTCTTCACTGCCTGTCTATAAAGCGCTGCTTTATCACTTTTCTTTACAACTTTTCTTGATAGCGCTTCTTTACAACTTTTCTTGATAGCGTTTCTTGATAGCGTTTCTTGATAGCTTTTCTTGATAGCTTTTCTTTAAAGCCAGACTCTACATCTAGACTCGACATCTAGACTCTACATCTAGACTCTGCAGCCAGTTGTGAACCAGATCCATCGCCTTGGCGGGGCTTTAGCCGTGGGCTGCGGGTCGGCCGGGTAGGCGCCAGATCGACACGGGATGCTGGTACTCAGGTGCGCAGCCTCGTATCATCTGCCTACTCTAGATTGAATAGCATTGTCCATGTCCGACCTGTCAGTCACCCCATTTGATGCGAAGGCGTTTTTAAAGACCGTTAGCAGTCGCCCGGGTGTCTATCGCATGCTCGATGCGAAGTGTGAAATCTTGTATGTGGGCAAGGCCAAGAATTTAAAAAATCGCTTGTCGAGCTATTTTCGAACCACCGCGCTGGATGCGAAAACGATGGCGCTGGTGTCGCATATCCAGGCCGTCGAATACACGATCACCAATAGTGAAACCGAGGCACTTTTACTTGAGCAGAGTCTCATCAAGGAGTTGCGTCCGCCTTACAACATAGATTTCAAGGACGACAAGTCTTACCCCTATATTTTTCTGTCCACTGAAGATGAGTATCCCCGGTTGGCCTTTCATCGCGGTGCGAAGAAGCGGGCAGGGCGTTACTTTGGTCCCTTTCCCAGTGCCTACTCTGTGCGCGATAGCCTCAATATCCTGCAGAAAATTTTTCGAGTTCGGCAGTGTGAGGACAGTTTCTTCAAGAACCGTTCACGACCCTGTCTACAGTATCAAATTCAACGTTGCTCAGGATCCTGTTGTGGTCAGATTAGTGCCACTGACTACGCGGAAGACGTTAAACATGCGGCTCTGTTTCTCGAGGGCAAGAGCCGCGCGGTGATCGACGACTATGCGGATAAGATGGAAGCAGCATCTCAGCAGCTGGCGTTTGAGCGCGCCGCGAAATACCGCGACCAGATAGCCCACCTGCAGCGGATTCAGGAGTCTCAGTACGTCACTGGTGATAGCGGTGATATCGACGTCATAGCCGCGATCGTCAATCCAGGAGGCGTATGCGTTCTGGTTATGATGGTAAGAGGTGGTCGACTCCTGGGAAACCAGACGTTTTTTCCACGCATTCGACTGGAAGAGACGCCCGCCCAGGTACTGTCCGCCTTTATCCCGCGTTTCTATTTGGCCAATGGCGCGCGCGAGATACCTAAAGATATCGTTGTCAGCGCCAAAATTGACGAAAAATCATTATTAGAGGCGGCCCTGTCAGAAGTTGCCGAACGCAAGGTCAGCATCGGTGACAATGTACGCGGCCAACGCAATCGCTGGGTCGGTCTGGCGATGACCAATGCAGAGCAAAGTCTGGGCGGGCATCTCGCGACTCGCAATAACAATCACCAACGGTTTGATGCGCTGCGTGAGGCCTTTGGTTTGGCTGATATGCCAGAGCGGCTAGAGTGTTTCGATATCAGTCACAGCCATGGTGAAGCAACGGTGGCCTCTTGCGTGGTATTTGATCGCAATGGCCCTCTGAAGTCTGATTACCGGCGTTTTAATATCGACGGTATTACCCCTGGCGATGATTATGCGGCCATGTCGCAAGCGTTGCTGAGGCGTTACACGCGAGTCAAGAAAGGCGAGGGGGTTCTGCCGGACATCCTCTTTATCGATGGTGGCAAGGGCCAGCTGAGTCAGGCTGAGACGATTCTGGAAACTCTGCAGATTACTGGAGTCATACTGGTGGGCGTGGCCAAGGGGCCTGGCCGCAAAGCGGGCCTGGAGACCTTGTTTCTGTCGGGCGGCGGTGAAGTTGAAATGGCACCCGATAACCCTGGACTCCACCTGATTCAGCATATTCGCGATGAGAGTCACAGGTTCGCAATCACGGCCCACCGCCAACGGCGGGGCAAGAAGCGTAATGAGTCGGTCCTGGAACATATCCCCGGCGTGGGCCCCAAGCGCCGGCGAGCGTTGCTGCGCTATTTTGGCGGCAGTCAGCGGGTTGAAAGCGCCAGCATAGAGGAATTGGCAAAAGTTGAGGGAATTAACCAGACTTTGGCAGAACAGATTTATGCTACGCTGCATAACAGTTAGAATAGCGATATTCGAAAATTGATTAGGACGCAAACTTGATCATCGGGCTTCCCAACATGATTACCAGCATCAGGATTCTGTTGATTCCGATCCTTGTGGTGGTGTTTTATCTGCCATTCGAGTGGCGTTATCTGGCGGCTGCGGTGGTATTCAGCCTGGCCAGCGTCACAGATTGGCTGGATGGTTATTTGGCCCGAAGGCTCAACGAGATGACCCCCTTTGGCGCCTTTTTGGATCCGGTTGCTGACAAATTGATCGTTGCCGTTGCCCTGATTTTGCTCGTTGAGGTGCATGCCAGTGCGTTACTGGCGATACCAGCGCTGGTGATTGTTGGGCGCGAGATCGTGGTCTCGGCGCTGCGCGAATGGATGGCAAACTACAGCTCACAACGCAGTGTTGCGGTTTCTTTGGTCGGCAAGATCAAGACTGGCTTTCAGATGACAGCGATCATCGTCCTGCTGGCCCAGGGTCCCCTTGAGAACAACTGGTGGGTGATTCTTGGGTTTGTTCTGCTCTATGCGGCCGCCATGTTGACGCTGTGGTCGATGGTTCTGTATCTGCAGATCGCCTGGCCAGACCTGGCCTCGGGCATGACCAAGCGAAAATAGCGCCAAGTCTTGGGCGGGCCAAATTATCGCCGTCGTCTTTGGCTGCTGCCGACTAGGCGGCTCGAGCCATAGTCGAGACCTTTTGTGTTCAATTCGATTACTTAAAGGAGTTCGGGAAATTCTATGTCGAATGCCAACCCACCAAACGTGAACAGTACACTGCCTTTTGACAAGGAAGCCATTCGGCAGAAGTACCTGCTTGAACGGGATAAGCGACTCCGCGCCGATGGCAATAATCAATATCTGGAGTTGAAGGGTCAGTTGGCCCACTATTTAGAAGATCCCTACAACCCAGTGATAGCGCGTGAGCCAAAGACCGACCATGTCACAGTCGCCTTTATTGGTGGCGGTTTTGCTGGACTGGTGACCGGAGCCAGATTGCGTGAAGCGGGTGTTGCGGATGTGCGTATTCTGGAAAAAGGCGGCGACTTTGGTGGCACCTGGTATTGGAACCGTTACCCGGGCGCGCAATGTGACACGGCGTCTTTTGTGTATATGCCATTGCTTGAAGAGGTCGGTCACATGCCGACCGAAAAATATGCGCACGCGCCCGAGATTCTCGCGCACTGCCAGCATCTAGGTCGGCACTATGGACTGTATGACAATGCGCTGTTCCATACTCAGGTTCAGCATCTGGAATGGCAAGCGGCGAAGTCCTGCTGGTTGATCAAAACAAATCGCGGGGATGCGTTCACCGCGCAGTATGTGGCCATGGGTACCGGTCCGTTACACGTACCCAAGTTACCGGGCATACCCGGCATAGAGGACTTCAAAGGTCACTCCTTTCATACCAGCCGTTGGGATTATGCCTATACCGGTGGCGACCCAAGTGGCGCGCCACTGGTGAATTTGGCCGATAAGCGCGTCGCAATCATAGGTACAGGCGCGACCGCGGTACAATGTGTGCCGCATTTGGCCAGGGCCTGCCAGGCGTTGTACGTCTTTCAACGGACACCGTCGTCAATTGATGTACGCAATAACCGGCCGACGGACCCAGAATGGTTCGCAGAGATCGCCACCGAAGGCTGGCAACAACGCTGGCTAGAGAATTTCACCGCCAACCAGACGGGCAGTCTGGCCACAGAAGACCTGGTCATGGACGGTTGGACCGATCTGTCACGGCGAATTCGATCCAAAATCATGCAGCTCAAGCCAGAAGACATGAACTTGGCAAAGATGATGGAGGCATTCTCGGATTCAGACTACGAGAAGATGGAGGAGATTCGGGCCAGAGTCGACTCGATTGTGGCAGACCCAGAGACTGCTGCGAATCTCAAAGCCTGGTATCAGCAGCTCTGCAAACGCCCCTGTTTTCATGATGAGTATCTGCAGGCCTACAATGCGCCGACCACCCATCTTGTCGATACAGATGGTCAGGGTGTCGAGCGGATCACGGCTAATGGCGTGGTCGTCAAAGGCATTGAGTATCCCGTTGACTGTATTATTTATGCTTCTGGCTTTGAGGTAGGGACTGAACTGAAGCGGCGAGCCGGGTTTGATATGACAGGTCGCGACGGGTTGAAGCTGTCAGATTATTGGGCCCAAGGCATGCGAACCAAACATGGCATTCATATTCACGGGTTTCCCAATGCGTTTATGGTGCAGCCGACCCAGGGCGCTAATCTGATTTCCAATGTGCCACACAACCTCACCGAGTCCGGTAAAACGATAGCTATGATGGTTAAACACGCCATAGACCATGACTTCAAGGAAATCGAGGTGAGTCGAGCCGCAGAAGATGCCTGGCTTGAACTGTTGTTGCAGGCCGCACCCAGGATGACGGGATCGCCAGATTGCACGCCGGGCTATTACAACAATGAAGGTCAGGCACCGAGTGTGGGTGCGAAATATCATGTGGGTTATCCAGCAGGTGCCATGGCCTACTTCGAGTATCTGAAGGCCTGGCGAGAGTCGGGCGACTTTGAGGGGCTGGAGTTTCGATAGGCTGGCGGCCCGCGAAGATCACAAAAGACAGTGACGCAGACCGGGATTTCCTGCCAGACGCGAGCCAACCTTGGCATCGCCGTCTGGCAGTTTGTCATCGTTTAGCTGAAGTGCAGTAACTGATCTTGAGAGCCACCCCGTTCACCGAGGACATGCTGCAGATAATCCGCATAGGAGGCCATCCACATGCCGGCAGAGGCCTCTCGGCCGGCATTCGTGTCAGTTTTTGTGGTTTTCATATACCAGTTGTTGCAGCGCAGCCACACCTTACCCTTTGAAGTTGAATTGCACAGTTGTGTCCAGGCGTTAACCGCATCAACGGTGGGTTCGACTTGTGCGTGACCCGCCGCTTGCATCTTCGTCACCAGCTCAGCGATGTACTTAGATTGTTGTTCACACAACAGTGTCACATTGGTGACCGGGTTCAGACTTTGCGGACCAATCATCATATAGAGGTTTGGCATCTGGTCCACATGCATACCCCACAGTGAGTGCGGTGTGGTCATTTGAAAATTGTTGGCTTCATTGGCACCAAACTTGTCAGCCAGGGTCGCGCCGTCTCGACCGACGATACGAAAGGGAATGAAGTTGCTGTCGAATCCGGTGGCATAAATAATCACATCCAAGTCATAAGTCTCACCACGAGCAATCTGCAGCCCGTTTTCGTTGACCGCAACCACGCCGCCATTGTCATCAACCAAGGTGACGTGCGGCTTGTTAAAGGTCGTGTAGTAGTCATCGATAAACAGCGCTCGCTTGCAGAAAAACGGATAGTCAGGCGTGAGCCGTTTGGCAATTTCTGGGTCCTGCACTTCCTTGTTCAAGCGAGCAGTAATTTGGGCGCAAATGGCGGCGTTTTTTTGCTCATCATGCAGGTCATCAAAGGAGAATGCGACCTCTGCTGGCGGTAACTCGCCTTTCCAGTCAACGTAACGCAGACTCTCGCCATAGCCGCCGGCGCGAAATTTCTCCGCCAACTCAGGAGGCGTCGGTTCGTCGTCTCTTGGCAGACACCAGGTGGGTGTGCGTTGAAACACCGTCAGGGTTTGGACCTCGTCGACGATGGCCGTGATGACCTGAGCCGCAGAAGCGCCAGTGCCCACTACGCCCACCCGTTTGCCCTTCAGGCTGGCATTTTGATCCCATTGTGCGGTATGAAAGCTCTCACCTTTGAACAACGCCATGCCGGGAATTTCTGGTAGTCGCGGACTGGAGAGCGGCCCGTTGGCCGTGACGACGTGTTGACAGGTGACGATTTCCGCGGGCTCACCAGAGTGGGTGTTCTGGGTCGTGACTTGCCAGACTTTTTCCTGCTCGCCCAGGTAGGTCAAGTCGACGACCTTGCGCGAGAACCGTATTTTGTCACGGATTCCAGTATGGTCTACCAACAGTTCTGCGTAGCCTGATATTTCCGGCTGGCTCACATACTTCTTTGAGGGGATAAAGCCAGTGCGGTCCAGAAAGGGCAGGTAAGTGTAGGCCGGTACATCGCAGGCCGCGCCCGGATAGGCACCCACGCCGCCATTGCTCCAAACACCCCCGACAGAAGGCGTCATCTCAAAGACTCGCACCTTGTCGATGCCGGCTTGGGTCAAATAGGCCGTACACAGCAGGCCGGAAAAGCCACTGCCGACGATAACCACATCAAAGTGGCTGGAAGTGTCTGGGTTGTTAACTTGACTCATAGAATGTCCTGATTCTGGCGCCCTGGAACGGCGTGATACTGCTCCGCCACAGCGATGCTCGCTTTGAATGATGGTTTAATGGTTGTTGCAGTCAGCCGTTCAAAAAGCGGTTCAAAAAGCGTTTCAAAAAGTGTTTCAAAAAGTGTTTCAAAAAGTGTTTCAAAAAGCGTTTCAAAAAGTGTTTCACCATCTATTACAGAAACGTTGCCACGGTCACTGCAAATGTCGTCTCAGGGTACGCCCTTACGGGACGCGCCGTGTAACGCTGCGCTGGCACTTGGCCTGGTCGCGGTGTCTATGTCTATGTCTATGTCTATGTCTATGTCTATGTCTATGTCTATGTCTATGTCGATGACGAGACGAGAATACCCGAAGTGACGTAGGAAAACATCCTTGAAAGCCTCGCGCCAGTCGCGGATCAGGCAAAGATCTCGTGATAGGCAAAAAGGGCGGGGCTGCCACCTGTGTGCAGAAAAATAATATGTTCATCGCGCCCCCAACGACCGGCTCGAACCTCGGCAACGAGTCCCGCCATGGCTTTGCCTGTATAGACAGGGTCAAGCAATAGACCTGCTTGACGAGCGACCAGCGTGATAGCCTGCACCATGGCATCGGTCGGCAGGCCATATCCAGGCCCCAGGTGCCCATGATTCAGCTGCACCATGGCCTGAGTCACAGGCTTTGAGTCTATTTTCTCGGCGACCGCCTGTGCCAGCTCAAGTACTCGGCTTTCGATGAGATCGCGATCAGATTCAAAGACGTTGATACCCAGTACCGGGATCGGCTTGTTTTCATTGGCCATACCCGCGATCAAGCCTGCTTGTGTACCGGCACTAGAGGTCGCGTGAATTATCGCCGCGAAGTCAATACCAAGTGCTTTGGCCTGGGAGATGATTTCTTGAGCGCAGACGACATAACCCAAGGATCCAGTGGGGTTCGATCCGCCGGCAGGAATCGCATAGACTCGGCGCGACTCTCTTGCAACTAAAGCGCGGTAACAGGCCTGCACTTCGTTCGGCTCCACCAGGTGTAGTGTGGCGCCCATCAAGCGGTCGAGTAGAACATTACCCGAGGCGGTATAACTGGACGTGTTGAGTGCCACGCTACGACTCAGAATAGGCTCACAGGGCAAGCCTAAAAGCGCACAAGCAGCAACGGTTTGACGCACATGGTTCGATTGTACTGCACCAAAGGTCACAATCAGCTCGGCCTCCAATTGTTGCGCTTCACCCAACAGGAATTCGAGCTTACGGGTTTTGTTGCCACCTAACGCCAGACCTGTGCAGTCATCCCGCTTGATCCAGATGGTTGGACCACCCAACATTGCTGACAAACGCGGTAAGGGCTGTAAAGGTGTTGGCAATTGGGCGAGCTCAAGGCGCGGAAAACGGGCTAGATCATGCATGGCAATATCCAATGACAGTTCAGAGAGTTAACTCAACAGCTCACTGGAGTCTAACCTGACGGGCGTGCACTTGACGATGGGCATTGACCACGTTGCTGCAAGCCCCGCCACTGAGTTAGTATTCGTCAACCCTCCACCTGCGATTGAAAGAAGCGACTATGACCGATTCAACTTACACCCCGCCTAAAGTTTGGCAATGGAATACTGATTCAGAACACCGGTTCAGCAACATCAATCGTCCTATCGCCGGTGCGACCCACGAGCAGGTGCTGCCAGTGGGCGAGCATCCTATTCAGTTGTATTCGCTTGGGACGCCAAACGGCGTCAAGGTCACGATACTGCTGGAAGAGTTGCTGGCGCTGGGAAAGACCGGTGCAGAATATGACGCCTTTTTGATAAACATTGGCAAAGGCGAACAGTTCGGTAGTGGTTTTGTCGAGCTGAATCCGAACTCAAAGATACCGACAATGCTTGACCGCAGCACCTCACCGCCCACTCGCGTGTTTGAATCGGGCGCCATGCTGGTGTACCTGGCAGAGAAGTTTGATGCTTTTCTGCCTCGCGAAGGCGCGGCGCGGGCAGAGTGCCTGTCTTGGTTGTTTTGGCAAATGGGCAGCGCACCTTATTTGGGTGGCGGCTTTGGTCATTTTTATGCTTATGCCCCCATCAAGATTGAGTACGCGATAGATCGCTACGCCATGGAGGTGAAACGTCAGCTGGATGTACTGAACATCAATTTAGCCACGAGACGTTACCTGGGTGGCGATGAGTATACGATAGCGGATATTGCGACCTATGCCTGGTATGGCTTTTTAGTACTGCACAATGCGTATCAGGGGGCGGAGTTCCTTGATGTCGCGTCTTACACCCACGTCATTCGTTGGGCGACAGAAATAGAAGCACGACCAGCGGTGCAGCGTGGTCGACGGGTCAATATCACCTGGGGACCGGAAGAGTTGCGTGTGCCAGAGCGGCATTCGGCAAGCGACTTCGATATTCAAGGATAAGGCGGCGAGTCGCGAATTTCTCTGCCTACAGTTCAGTATCCCTAAAACGTCACCCCGGAAGTGTTGCTCATGACGATGCAGGCCAATGCCTATCGACCACTGCACATAGGCCTGCTAGCCAGTGTGCTGTTCTTTTTCGTTTATATCCTGGTCGGCTCTCAAGGCTGGGGACCAGCCGCTGCGGTAGAGCAGGGTATAGGTGAGGTCTCGAGATGGTGCGAGCGGGTGCATCCCGGGCTCTTCTACGAACCGGTTAATGCGCTGAGTAATATTGGCTTTATGGTAGCAGGGCTTTGGATGCTCTGGGTGTTGGGTGGGGACGTGCGCGCCGGCCGAACAGGCCTGATGTATGGCCATAACCCGGTAGCCCTGCTTTACGCTGGCGCTGCAATCTGGCTGGGACCCGGTTCCCTGTTAATGCATGGCACTCATACAGCATGGGGTGGCTGGGCTGACAACCTCAGCATGGTCATGTATATCTTGATTCCCTGGATGATTAACGTGGCTGCAATGGGTCGTTGGCGTCCCGCGCGGCTGCTTTTGACCTATGGCGGGTTGGTCAGCATTTATGCCGTGTTACGTGGCCTGAATGGCTGGGGGCTTGGTATCAATCTCGATTTCTTTGGTTTGTCTATCGCCTTCTGGATCATTACCGAGGTGTTGTATCGCTTTTACTCGCCAACGCTCCGCTGGGCCTCTGGTTTTGTTGGATTTGCAGTGGCCGGCATTTTCGGCATTACACCCTTTGACATGTGGGCTGAGCCCCTGCGTTACTGGTGGGTTGTGTTGTTCTGGGTGCCCGGACTGTTAGCATCTGAGCCACCCCTCGGCAGACGCCAATATTTTCCCTGGTTTGCCCTCGGTGTGGCGTGTTACCTGACGGCGTTTGCCATCTGGCAAACCGGCAAGCCCACACATCCCTGGTGTAGCCCAGACTCTCTGATCCAGGCCCACGGCATTTGGCATCTCTTATCAGCGCTGGCGACGGCCTGCTTTTTCATGTGCTTGCGTACTGAGCGAAATCCCGCCGAACATCAGTAGACGAGTTTAGGGGAGCGCCTTACGGTATT
>JAYODE010000019.1:0-2075 GCA_038106185.1 Gammaproteobacteria bacterium
ACCAAAACGACCCTTCGAGAAAGTTTCTAAATGAATAATAGTGAGTTAATAACTAGTAACAAACTGGCAAGAAGACCTGGAGAATTAGTTTTTGCCGGTCTGCTTTTCGGCTTGAGCATAGCCATCACATATTTAGCTTTTAATATTTCTGGCTTGTCTTCGACGAGTTCTCCGGGCACCATTCCGGTCTTGGCAGCTTTAGTCTTATTGATATCATCACTGATCACGCTGTTAAAAACTGCCAAAAAGTCGACAAACAGTGAGCCCTTTAGCTTTTTGGACACTGTTTCTACTAGACTATTTTTGTTTTTCGCACTTATCAGCTTTATCTACATATTGTTAATCAACCAATTGGGCTTTCTAACAGCATCACTGATGTATCTTTTTGTTAGCAGCTTGGTTTTATATCGCCGCGGTCCACTACTTGCGATCCTGATCAGCATTAACACGCTAGCCATTATATATGTTGTATTTCGTGCTTTATTTTCAGTGATTTTGCCCGAGGCAAACCTATGGCAATGACCCTAAATAGCAACTACACACTTTAGATGTTTTCCTTGGAGGAATAGAGCATGGGTAGTGCATTGGAACATTTTGCCATCGGCTGGGCGGATCCGTACCTGTTTTTTCTTACGGCGCTGGGTACCTTCGCTGGAATATATATCGGCGCTATCCCGGGGCTCTCTGTCACTATGGCTGTGTCCATTCTGATCTCCTTTACCTTCTCATGGGAAGTTAACGAAGCACTTGCCCTCATGGCCGGTATCTTTATGGGAGGTGTCTACGGCGGATCTCGGTCTGCAATTCTACTGAATATTCCCGGTGCGCCGAGCGCGATGGTTACTGCGCTGGATGGCTACCCGCTGGCAAAGAAGGGTGCGGCCGGTCAAGCAATTGGTTTGTCCACGATCATGTCATTTTTAGGTGGGCTTGTGGGCATAGTGGTGCTTGCAGTAGCGGCGCCAATCATTTCCGAATTTACCCTAATGTTTGCCCCAAGAGATTACTTTTTGTTAGCAGTGCTAGGTTTATTATTAGTGGGCGCACTGGCGGGAGAGTCGCTCGCAAAAGGTATCTTCTGCGCAGCCCTGGGTGTAAACCTTGGGATGATAGGATTGGATCCGCTAACTGCAGAAGAGCGCTTTACTTTTGGTAGTCTTGAGCTTACAGGTGGAGTTCCCTATATCGCTGCCATGATAGGTTTCTTTGGCATCGCTGAAGTGTTCGTGCAGTTACATCAGGTTGGAGTCCCGCCTATACGGCAGAATTTGGAAAAGATAATACCGTCTTGGGCCCTGGTAAAAAGGTACTTGCCTTTGTCATTACAGAGCTCCGGCATAGGCGTTATCATCGGCGCGCTGCCCGGTACCGGTGGTGATATCGCTGCCATGTTAGCCTACGACCATGCGAAGCGAGTGACACCAAATCCGGTTACGCCGTTCGGTGAAGGGGCGTACGAGGGCCTTATTGCCGCAGAGTCATCGAACAATGCTGCGGTAGGTGGTGCCTACATACCCATGTTGACTCTGGGGATGCCGGGTGACGCTGTTACCGCCGTGATGATTGGGGCATTATTTATCCACGGTATCCAACCTGGCCCTATGATGCTAACGGAGACCCCTCACCTTTTTTGGTACACTGTTGGCAACTTGACGATCGCGAATTTGTGTATTTTAGTATTTGGACTGACGGGTATCAGATTATTCAGTAAAATAGTGCAGTGCCCCAGAGCTATATTGTTGCCCGTGATTATCGTTTTATCTGTGGTAGGTACCTATGCTATTCAAAACAGTATCACCGACGTCTATTGGATGTTTGGCTGTGGAATTCTAGGCTATTTCCTCAAGACCTACGGTTATCAGGTTGCGCCGATTATTCTCGGTATAATCCTCGGGCCCCTGATAGATGTTTCTTTTCGCCGAGCAGCGATCTCAGTCCAGAACGATCTGGGTGAGTTCCTGTGGGATATGGTCAGTCAGCCAATTAGTCTGACATTGGTTATCGTCATTGCGTTTGTTTTAAGCAATAGTTTGCGTAAAAAGTCTTAACCCTAAGTGATTGCTTAGCCTAGCTGA
>JAYODE010000019.1:2175-3287 GCA_038106185.1 Gammaproteobacteria bacterium
AATGATTGCTTTTAATGATTGCTTTTAAAGAGGTTGATCAGCGGTGAAATCCACCGATCGGTTCATGGTATTCGTTTTCAAAACCGTGTTCAGAAGCCCAATCTTTAAGCGCTTTTGGAATGACTCCGTACAGACAGAGTCTGGCACCTTCGGTTCTCTCCAGCACTTGGCCTACGTAGCTTCCACTAACAAATCTGTTTGAGTGAAAGAGTAGTGCGGCACTATTTTCATGGGTCTCCCAGTAGGTCAGGAGCGCTTCGTCCTCACTGATATAGACATTGTAGACGAGTGTACCTGGCTCACCTTCAGCATTGTACGCGACCATTTTTTTAGCGATCTCTCTAAGCTCGTCAGCTTTACCCGGCTTTATTTTAAGTTCGTAAAAAATGTTGATTCGCTCATCTGCCATGTTGGATTTCGCTCTAGTGAAAAAGTGATGAGGTCCAATCGGCTTTTTTGTGCTGTAACATCGGCCGAACACCTATCCCCTGGTTTTAGTTAAGTTCCCAAACCTTGGCGCTGAAGGTTCTTGTTCCCAAGTCTACATCAGAAATATGCAGGATCCTCGCGGGGTCATCGTCATCAAAACCGTAAACCTTGAGCGCAGTACCGGATCTAGACCATAGTCCTAAGGTCTTACTTTGTTCCATTCGACCGGCGTCATCGATCGCCTGTACAGTGCCGGTGAAGTATCCTTTGGTAAGCGCTGCGTTTGTGCCGACCATATTATGGGTTGCATGGACCAGGCCATACTTACCTGCAATGCCTTCGTAAGTGATCGTCATACCGTCATCGTTCATAGTGATTGACGCGATATTGAGAGACACCGCTATAGGCTCACCAAATTGCACATCTGCAGCCTGGGCACTGGTAAATATTGAAAAAGTTAACAAGAAAATCGTCAATAATTTATTAGTCATCTTGGCGGATCCTTTATTGAGTCTGCGATGGCGAAAGAGCATTGCATGGTCGGTAAACTCAGTAAATATTAGTTCGACTTTGGTCAATGCCATCGGTGTGAGAGAGGAAGGCGAGGATATTAATTTGGGACATCCATGATTGAGCGTCAGGCGTGCGGATTGCCACTAATTCGGTGAATGGATGTCCCGAAT
>JAYODE010000019.1:3387-25863 GCA_038106185.1 Gammaproteobacteria bacterium
TCGTTGAATTTTTTCGAGTTCTTTTCATTGTTCCGGCTAGTCAAGGTCATTCGCCGTTGTTGTTGATCCTGCGGGATCAAGCGGCGGATACTAAGCCAGTGTTCGCTTCGTGATCACTGTCAGAGCTAGGGCGCCAACCAAGAAGGTGCCGAGATACACAAGGCTGATTGTGCCCAGGCCAAAACTCGGTAGCACTGGTGCCATCAATGTCAAAATGTGAAAGCCAAGCACCAGTATGGCGACGTTGAAGAAGGCTAACTCCTTGGCAATCGGCGTACTGAGATCCGGGTCGAGAATACGTAGTAATAACAAGCCGCTGCCGGTGGAGCCGGTGCAACAGCCAAAGATCGTGACGGCTCTTTCAATAGAGTAGTGGTTGAGTCGGCGGGCGTAGCCAAAGCACAACAGGCCAGTCGTCAGAGTCACGGCAACGCAAACCAGTAGGATAGGTAACAGATAGTCGCTGAGCAGCGAGAATTGGATGCTCATGATGGTAGCCACGACCATCAGGTCGACTGAGGTGCCGGTAATGCGCTTTTGAGTGTCGTTATCAATGAGGTGCCCCCAGCCGAGCCGATCAATGCTGAGGCGTAGTAGCATGCAAACCATCAATCCATGAAAAAAGAACAGGTTGTGACTGAAGATCAATCCCAGGTTCACATCGCCCAACTGCCAAGTATTAGCGATCGGCTGGATAAGCTTCAGATACTGGTCTGTGAGAACATAAGCCAGCCCCAGAATTGCCAGATGAAAAGTCAATGAGTCTACATTCGCCGCATGAGTCACTTGTGTACCGGCTGAAATCTTTGATTCAGGGTGCATGACACCCTTAAGGAATTCCTCGTCGATACGAGCAGTTTTGTTGGCATGCATGCCCTGCCGAATAGCATGCCGGGCCATAGGTACACCCACCAAAAAAGCAACAACAAATCCCGCCGAAGCATAGATGAGGCCGAAGTCTACTGCGTGCTGAATACCCAACGCTTGTTCCCAGATGCCGCCCAACGCCAGTGCCTGTCCCGGCCCCTGTGTGAAACCGTGAGTGGCAATCATGCCAAGAAAATACGACAAATCACCTTCGGTGAGGTAGTTGTAAAGCATAATCACCGCTAGACCCACCATGGCTTGCATGACCAGGCTCATCACCCATATGACGCTAAGCCAGCTGCCACCTGCGACAATCGAGGATGCTTGGCGCGTGCGTGGCTCGCTGCCTGTCAGCACCAGAGACATGAAGCTCAAAGTGAAGCAGTGAAAGGCAAAAACAGTAAAGTCACTGTTGACCAGACCAAACGACAGTTCAAGATTGACCAGGGTAAATCCCAGTAGGCCAGCAATGAGACTCGCGGGTACCAGTGTCGACTGAATCCAGGTAAAACGGGCGCGCAAGCCAACGCCAGCGAGAATAAGGCTAACCAGAAAGGCAAAGGTGATGATGCCAGGAAAGGTTTCGGTCATAGTTGAGATTCCAGTCTAGTTTACAAAAGGCGCGATTCTGCCTTCAGTCCGGCAGGCGGAAGAAGTTCGGCCTAACTGATCGAAGTCTGGCGTGGGTCGTGCCAGCGCTGGCACACGAGAGAATTGCCGCTCTAGCGCCTGAGCCGCACTGAGTAGCCGTTGGTCCGAGTACATGGCGCCCACGGCCTGAATGCCAAATGGCGTTCCCTGTTCATCCAAGCCGCAAGGTAGTGCTATCACGGGATGGCCAACCACAGTCAAAGACGAGGTTAGCGCCAGCCATGCCATATAATTTGTCACTGGCTTGCCATCAATTTCCTGGGGGTTCAGATGGCGCCAGGAAAACGGTGGAATGCTGACGCCAGGACAGAGCACTAGGTCGTAGTGATCAAAAATACGCCGAAACGCTTGGTACAGGGCCATCTGCCGTCGTCGCGCACTGGCAATGGCTACCATGGGTGTGTCAAGCGCAGACCGGTAGGTCGACTGAACATTGGGATTAAAGCCGACACCCCAACTACTCGCCTGTTCAATATACTGGGCCACAAACAGATCCTGGCGCAGGTGCCAGTCTACGTTGGGGGCTTCAGTGAGGTCTATGTCATGCCAATCGCAAGCGCCAAACATGGGCGCGAGGAGGTTCATCCGTTCGGTAAAGGTGCGTCGAATAGTCTCAGATACCAGCACGCCGCCCAAATCGACGGTGACTGCAACCCGTAAGCGCGAGAGATCCACGTCATCAAGCTGGGACAGTTGTGCGGCATCAAGGGGATATGCCATAGGGTCCATGCTCGCATTCTGGTCCCTTTGGGCAATCACAGACAGCAATAGAGCGGCGTCACCAACAGATCTGGCTATAGGTCCCTGAACGCTATAATTGGTTTGAGTAGTCGATCGACCCTCATTCGGAACGACGCCTGGCGTGGCGCGGTAACCGACGACGCCGCTGTAGCAGGCTGGAATACGCAGACTGCCACCATGATCTGAGCCGGTTGCGAGGGGCGCCATGTGGGTTGCGACGGCGACAGCCGAGCCACCGGAAGAGCCGCCGCAGGTTAAGTGCGGGCTAAAGGGATTACCGGTCGCGCCAAATAGTCGATTGACGGTATTGGCGCCGATACTGGACTCAGGAATGTTGGTCTTGCCGATAATAATGCCGCCCGCGTTGCGAATGCGTTGCACAATACCGGCATCGATTTGGGGAATATGCCTGGCAAAAGCTTCAGATCCATAAGTGGTGCGAATGCCTCGAGTAGCCTGGATATCCTTGATGGCAACCGGCAGACCATGCAGTGCTCCCAACGGGTCACCGCGACTGACCGCCAGGGTGGCGTTGTGAGCTTGTTCTCGAGCCTGCTCATAGGCACGGGTAATCATGGCATTGACCACTGGGTCAAGTTGCTCAATTCTGGCAATGCAGCTTTCCAGCAGGTCTTCGGGCGTCAGTTCACCCTGCCTGATCAGCTTGATCGCATCAGTGGCATTCAGCGCTGAGGGACCTTCACGCATTTCTATTGCCTCGCATAACCTGCAGCCCTCAAGATAACACTCGCGGTACTCCGTGCGCCAATTGACTTAGTCTGCTCGCCTGATTAGTCTCGTTGAATAGCGTGCCATGAGGATACCTTCAAGTGACCGAACTCGCGACTGATGCAACTGCACTCTCCATTGTTCTGACGGGAGGTGCTACGGGTATTGGTGCCGCGACGGTCGCAAGACTTGAGGCCCAAGGGCATAATGTGACCGTTCTCGACATTGTTCAGCCGACCGCACCTACCGCTTTTATTCACTGTGACCTCAGTGATCCTGCGGCCATAGACAGAGCCATGGCGCAGTTACCTGGTCCCATCAACAGGCTGATCAACGTCGCCGGTGTTTCCAATGCCGCGGCGGATGACAAGATATTGCAGGTCAATTTTCTGGGTATGCGCTACCTGACTGAGCGGCTGGTGCCGCGCATGACTGACGGTGGTGGCGTTGTTATCGTTGCCTCTTCTGCGGGTTATGACTGGCGTCAGCGGCAGCCCGTAATAGAGGAATTGCTGAATACGCCTGATTTCGGTGCGGGCATGCGTTGGCTGCAACAGAATCGGACAGCTTGGCAGGACAATCCCTACAAGTTTTCGAAACAGTGTGCCGCGGCCTATACCTACCGAGCTGCGGGTCTGGCCTTTCGCCGGGGTATTCGTGTCAATTGCGTTAATCCTGGCTCGACTGGCACCCGCTTAACTGCCGATTTTAGGCAGCTGGTGGGGCCGCAAAGGTATGACTGGGGTGTGCAGCAGGTCGGCCGCGAAGGCACGCCTGTAGACATAGCTGAGGTCATAGAATTCCTGGCGACGGGTAACAACCGCTGGCTAAATGGAGTTGAATTGTTGGTTGACGGTGGTTATATCGCCGGCCTCACCGGTGGCTGGATTCAAACCCAGGGGCCGCGGTGAACGTTGGAGTAAAGTCTCATGCGTTACGCGACAGAACCCTATTGATGTCTGGCTGCACTAGCCCTTCGTTGGCAGACCGGGCGGCGATAAGTGTGCATTCATCTTCAGGACGTGCGAAGATGCACGACGGCCGTCTCTCGGCATGAAGTTAAAAAAAGAAAGAGAGAGACAAGAAAGTCCAGTAAAGTGCAAGGCCGTTGCGGTTATTCGATTTTTTTGCCCATGACTGGTAAAGGTGGAGCGAATAGGCGAAAGGCTTAGCGAAATATGAAGCAAGATTTACCGTTTTTTAATCGGTGGTACCTTCAAGTTTTCTCTGCTGATGTGGCCTCTTCTCGCCCCGTATTTCGTCACTCCTAGCAGGTTCTCGAAGATGTTGCTGAGAAGAATAGAGTTTTTTATCGCCATCTTTTTGATGGCCAGCGTGTCCTTTCCAAGCGTCGTGCTTGCTAATTCAGCGAATGATGTTGAGGGCTGCAACAAGGGTTCCTATCAGTTACGTGATCTTGAACTCGAATTCCTGCATATCGCCAATCAGGATGTGACTCAGATTGTTCAGATACTGAGTTCTTTAGGTTATAACACTGTCTCTCTGGACGACAAAGCTTCTGCATCAAAGCGTAAGGTGGAGAGCTACGATTGCGATGAGTTACCTGTAGTGATGCTGCCGCCGGCTCTGGAGGAGGCTCGCCTCGAGTTTAATGCAGACGAGTCGTCAAGCAGTAGTAGCAGTAGCAGTAGCAGTAGTCGCGGTAGTCGCGGCAGCAGCAGTAGTAATAGTAGTTCAAGTCGCAGCGCCCCGAGCGATGATAGCGGCCTTCGCGCTATGCGTAAGCCCCATTCTGGCGAGACGGATCAGCTGCTTGTCTTTTTTCATCCTTCCCAGCAGCCGGAGTATGCCGAACTCTTGAATTTAGTGCGCAATTTAGATCTTGAAGCCAGGCAGATTTATATCGAGGGTCTGGTCCTGGAGGTTAGCGAGGACGCCCTTAGAGAGTCTGGCATCAAGTTTACAAACATAAAAAGTGGTGACGACTACATCGAATTTGGTGCACTCAGTGCCTCGCCAGTCTCGGCGGGCGGTTCCAAGGTGCTGGATCTGTTCAGAGACCGCGAAGCAGATGAGGGCTTTACCGCCAGTCGGCTAGTTCAGCTTCAAGCCCTAGTAGCCAATGGCAAAGCCGAAGTGCTCTCAAGACCCAGTGTACTGGCTCTGAACAACCGTCAAGCCATCATTCAAGTTGTCGACATTATTCAGTTTCCAATCGCCAAAGCCACGATCAGCTCGTCTGGTGACGTGGTTCAATCTGCCTATACCTTTGAGGAAATCAGACCGGGTATTACCTTAAACCTGCGTCCACGTATATCGGCTGACAATCAATATGTCAGCATGGAAATAGATGTGTCCGTGGAGGCCGTGGTTGCAGCCAATAATGGCGAGGTGCGTAATGAAAATGGGGTGGTCATTGCAACAAAACCCGGTGCGTCCTTGCGTCGCGTACAAACATTTGCCCGGCTTACAGACAGAACTCCAATTATCATAGGCGGCTTGATCACCTCCGATAAGGCAGACATCAAAAATCGAGTGCCCATACTGGGCGATATTCCGATTCTGGGTCGGCTGTTTGGTGCAACTCAGAAAGCCTCTTCTAAGCGTGAGGTTGTGATTGTTTTGACGCCTTATGTCATCAATGAGCCTGGTTCCAGCTTTGATATTAGTGCACCAAACAACACGGAAATGTTTGACGTGAATGGGCTGGCGCTATTTAGTGACAGTTATCGATTAAGGTCAGAAGACCTCTATGACTTTAATTTTATCTATAACAGGCCGTCTTTCCAGGATCGCGAACGTTGGGTTCAGGCGTATCTGAAGCAGTATCCCGATCAACGAGGTGAGCCAATCTTTCGGCAGTTTGGCAATGGTAATTTCCCCGGTGGTGAATATTACGTGGCGAGAATGATATATGACCTGGTGGGGCGTCATGAAATTGGTGCTGAGGTCAAGGCGAGTAATCTAATCCTCTCCGAGAAAAATCAGGCCGGCAAGACCCAGGTCGCTGTGTTAGACAATGTCCTGGCTCGGCGTCGTCGATCTGACGCTGACACGGTGGTCATTAGTTTTGAATATGAAGAAGATGCATTGCTGAGTAACACGCCCAACGTGGAGTTGGTGCAATTGCCCAAAGGTGCCAACCTGAATGAATTCAGAAGTGTGAGAAGAGGCGAGCCAGTAGAAGGCAAGCGCAAACCTGTGATTGTTTTGAAAGACAGGAATGACATCGAGAGGCTCAAGACTGCCGTGGTGGCTAACGCCATCATCAATGAGAATGGTGGAGTCGATAACTTTAGGGTTGGCGACTTTAAGCGTGGAAAAATCATTGCTCTGCCAGCGCTGGATCCGAACCGGTTCTATATGATCGATGGTCAAACTGCGATGATCTATGCAGCCATACAGGACTATGTTGAGGATACAGAAAATCTGCTTGAATATAATTACCAGCAGCTAGAGGAGCTGCTTAGTGAAGGGGAAGGTGATGATGATGGTGAGTAGGCATCGCCTTGATTGATCGAGACACTCCTGAATGGGCGCGACAGAATGTCACTCGATCTGGGATTCATCCGAGATCAATGGAATGACAATATCAATTGGTAACGGGCTGGGTGTCCTGAGAAATATCAAGTTTACTGATTTTCTGAATCAACGTTGTTCGGTGCATATCTAGCAGTTTCGCCGCGGATGAAACATTCCACTGGGTGGAATCCAGTGCTTTACGAATCACATTAATCTCTATGTCTTGCAGCAAGTCTTTCAGAGCGAAGCCGTCTTTTGGCAAGGGCACATCGCTCTGAGTGAAGCTCAAGGCTTGCTCGAGACGATGATCCATAATGCCTTGAGCATCCATAGGTAAGTCGGCATCTAGGTTCAGGGCGTCTGTTCGCCACTGAGGGCAGGCATTTTCCAGCGCCTCGCAAATTCTCGCAGGTAGCAGGCTTTTTGGTACCGCCGTGATGTCCAGCACAGGACCGGTCGATATAGCATGCATGCGGGCAACGAAGTTGGACAGTTCTCGGAGATTCCCCGGCCAGTGATAATCCAGCAGTATCGACATGGACTCCTGAGTAAAAGAGGGGGGCTCGCCTTCAGTGACGAGCTTGGCAGAAAAGTAGGCAATCAATTCCGGCAAATCACCCAGTCTGTTACGCAACGCTGGCACCTGCAGGGGAAAGACATTCAAGCGATAGAACAAATCTTCTCGAAACAGATTTTGCTCGGTGAGCGTCTCCAAATTTTGGTGAGTGGCGCTAACGATTCTCACGTCAATGGGAATTCGTTCAGTGGAGCCTACCGGGACTATGACACGCTCTTCCAGTACCCTGAGTAACTTCACCTGTAATGCTCGGGGCATATCACCAATCTCATCCAGGAACAGAGTTCCGCCATTAGCCGCCAGCAATTGCCCACTATAGTCTGAGATGGCGCCGGTAAAGGCGCCTTTGCGATGACCAAACAGTTCGCTTTCAAGCAGGTCAGCAGGGATGGCCCCACAGTTAATGGCAACGAAAGGCCCGCCACGCCTTGGCGACAGTCGATGGACTTGACGCGCAACCACTTCTTTGCCGGCACCGGTTTCACCCCGGATCAAAACCGAGGTGTCGCCACGAGCGGCAGCTTCAACCAGCTGCCAAAGTTCCAGCATGGCCTTGGAAGAACCAAGGACGACCTGTTCGAAAGGCAAAGTGTTGGTGTTTCGATGGTGCAACAAAGCCTACCTTCTAAGGACCATAGGGTCTTGGTTATCAATAATGCTCGAATCTTTTCAGGATACGGCAGGAAAAAGGTGACAGCAGTTGACGGCTTTTCAGCGAGCTATAAGCTATCAGCTTTGGAACCAGCGTTCTTCCTTTCAAGATATAAAGGCACAGTGTGAGCGCTTAAAACTCCAAGTCGCTTCTTATGTTCAGCGCCTTTTTCTGTGGAACTTACTCGTTAAGAGTCACACAATCACGGGCTATATTGTAAATATTGGTAACCTAACTCGAAGTTTTAGCAACTTTTTTAGGTTTGTTGGTAGGCTGTTAAGGGCAGAGCCAACCTCCCTTCAAAGTCAGTACTTGAAAGAATGCGCGGCAAATTTCGTCCTTTTAAATCAATCTCGCTGCAATGACAAGGCAAAGACAAGGCAAAGGCAAGCAGCAGAGATCTGCTGACAAGTTTGCAAAAAAATTACAATAAGGTTACTGTTTGTACACTGTTCGAACTTATGAGTTCTGAGATGTATCAGTATGCGGTATTGAGTCAGGGTGCTGTCCTGATAGTCCGTCACAGCGGTAAATACGAGGGTGCCGAGGCAGATAATGCGATTTTAGAGGTTGCTCGATCACTTGGCGCCGAAACAATGTTTGGCGTGAGTGTCTTCATCCATGATTTAGCGGAGATTGAAAGCATCAGTTTGCAAGACAGCGATTTTGCCCGTCGAGCAATATTCCTGACAAAGCTTGAAAAAATGCTGGGTTTGCCCTTGCCGTTAAAAGAGTACTTGCCGCGGTTGGAGATGCTGATTGTGGAGCCAAATAAAAAGGAACTGCGAGAAATATTCCGTGAGCGACAGCGCCGTATGAGCCATCCCAACCTGGCGATCATGACTAAAAACATTGCTGCGAACGATGTCAACGCGATGCTAATTGACCGGGGTATGACAGACGTAGACATAGCCGCTATCCATTGGCGGTCCCCACTGACGAAAGACTCAAAATAAAACCTTTCAGTAAAGCGATGTGATTCCCTGCTTGCTTGATCCTTTCAAGCTTGCTAGTTTGGAGGTGCTTTGCGCTGGCAGCCAACTCTGTGTGACTCGTTGTAGCAAGCTGCACTGGTTGTAAGACTAATACGAATATTGATGTTAAGTGGTTGGTCATTCGTGAGTGATTAGTGAATAAGGGATCCACGCGGTAATGAAGATCTCGCGGTTTGAAAAGTTGCAGTTTTGGCAAGTGCAGTTCGGGGTTTTAAGGCGTCTATATCGTCCCGAGATAATCTTGGTGTTACAGGCTTCGCTCTATCTGGGTCTTGTGCTGAACGCGCCGATTTTCCTGCAAAAATACTACAGGGTCGAAAGCGGCGGGCTTGGTCTATTGCTGGGCGATATTATTTTCGCCGTTGCCGCGGCCGCGTTGCTGTTTTGTGCCTTGGCACTCTTTGGCCGCAGAATTCTGCAAGTTGGCATCAGCATTCTTATTTTATTGTCGGCTGTCGCCAGCTATTACATCTGGTTTTTCGATGTTGCCATTGGCTACGCCATCATTCAGGCGGTCGTGGGTACAGAAATATCACTAATGGTTGAGTCGATGGGATGGGCGTTGCTGACCTTCGTTGGTCTGTTTGCTGTCATTCCGGTTTATCTGCTGAATCGTTTCAACCCAAGTTATGAGGCGCCTTGGTTGCTGTTTCTGCTTCCACGACTTTTATGTTTGGGCGTCTTAGTAGGGTCACTCACGCTCTTGAACCTCTACTACAAAACCTTTCGTGAACCTATGGTGGATGCCAGGCTACCGACTAATCCCATTGGTGTTGCAACCTTCTCCTACGTTCCAATCAATTGGGTGTCAGCAGGACTCATCGCGGTTGCTAATGTGGATATCAATCGGCGGCTGGAAAAGCAACTGATTGATCCGATGGATCTCTACGGTTTCTACGCCGAGCATTCACTCGATGACCTGTTTGTCGTAATTGTCATTGGTGAGTCAGCTCGCCACGATCACATGTCTTTGATGGATTACGCAATCGAGACCACGCCCCTGCTGGACAAAGAGCCCAATGTCATAGGTTTTAAAGGCGCCTCATGCAATACCAGCACAAAATTAAGCTTGTCATGTATGTTTGTCCGTGAGGGTGGCGTTATCGAAAACGGCAGCCCCTTGCAACAATATGTCCACGAGAATAATGTCTTTTCGGTCCTGAAAAAGCTGGGATTTTCCAGTGATTTGTTCGCCATGCAAAGCGAGGCCGGTTTCTACGCAAGAACCAATGCTGACTCGGTAAAAATCAGAGAGCAGATAGGGGCTGAAGCCAGCCATCGTGGTATCGCGGTTATAGACGATATGTTGCTGGTAGAGCAGATGGATAATTCGATATCGCGGAAGGAAGGCAAACACCTGGTCATTCTTCATCAAAAAGGCTCTCACTTTAACTATGCCGCTCGATACCCCAAAGAGTTCTCACGCTACAAGCCTGATTGCAAGTATCTACACTGTGACGATGAAGCCATGATAAACGCGTACGACAACTCCATCGCCTATACGGACTTTTTCTTATTTTCTTTGCTGGAAAAGCTCCGCGATAAAAAAGCGTTGCTTCTATACGCCTCTGATCACGGTGAATCACTGGAGGACGGCAAGTACTTTCATGCATCACCTAAGGAAAACGCGCCGGCGGAGCAGTTTAACATTCCTATCATTATGTGGATGTCTGATTCTGCGCTGGCAGATGCCCATTTTTCGCAAAGTTTTGATGCGCTCAGGCATCACCAAGAGAAGGGTAGAGTCGTCAGACAATTAGAAATATTTGAGTCACTCTTGGGTTGTATGGGTATCAAGTCGAACAGAGAGGGTGTTAGAAATCGCAACAATTGGTGCAGTGTCTGAGCGTGGTTCCGAGATTTGCTGAATAAAAATCCATTGAACGCTCTCGGCGGGTCAAGGTATTAAGCCTGTAAAATTTTCTAAGGGGCCATGAAAAGCTGCCCCGCTACCAGCCTCCTCCACAACAATTGTTGGCGGACCTCCTGTATGAGAATAAGCGAATAAAATTGAGTAAAACCCTGTTAGCTAGTCAGTCAGGTAGATAGGTAATACTTAACTGAGCAGCTGGTCACAACACATTAAGTGAGACTGTAGATGCGTTATATTTCAATGGTAATTCTAGCGCTGCTGATGAGCTGTGCTAGGGCAGACGAGCCGTCAGCATCGTCTACGCCGGTAGACGAGACCAGGCGGTTGAATGCGTGGCTAGATGCTGAGTTCAGTGAATATCTTGATTTCAGCCCGCTGGCAAAAACTCGCCAGGGCGACAAGAGCGACTATGGCGAGCTGGATGATGTCTCGATGGCGGCGCGCGATCGAGTGACTGCATGGCGAAGGCAGAGTGTTGCGAAAATGCACACCGGCTTTGACAGAAGCAAGCTTGATCCGGAGGGTAAGATTTCCTGGGACCTTTGGGAATTCATGTTGCAACAGTCGGAAGCGGCGGAGCCTTACAAGTGGCATCGGTACATTTTTGGGCGCAGTGGGCCACACACGGATCTACCTAACGGCCTCATCAACTATCACAAGGTTGATTCTGCGGCGGATATGGACGCTTACATCTCACGCCTGAACCAAAGCGGCAGATACCTAGGGCAATACCTGGCGCGCGCCAAGACTGCAGCGGAGCGAGGCATTCGTGCGCCTTATTTTGACTATGAACTGGCGCTCAGCCAGATCGAACAGCTCATGCGCGGAGCGCCTTTTTCTGAAGATGGAGAGTCTGCAATCTGGATCGACATCACGACCAAAATTCGTAACCTCGAGTCTCAGCTGCAAATAGACAGGACGCAGGCAGCTGCATTTGAGTCAGCCGCAAGGACAGCGTTACTGAACGTGACGAAGCCGTCGTACGATGAAATAGCCGCTTGGCTAAAGGCAGATCTACAAAATGTGCCGGCCAAAGCCCTTGGTGCTTCAGCCCTGCCGGATGGCAAGGCATATTACGATTATGCGCTAGGTGCTATGACGACGTTGGCTCTGACGGCTGAATCCATACACCAAACCGGTCACCAGGAAGTCGCGCGAATTCAGGCAGAAATGATGCTTATTAAGGATCAGCTAGGTTTCAAAGGTACTTTGCAGGAATTCTTTGTGTTCATGCGAGAGGATTCGCAGTTTTATTTTTCGAACACCGACGAGGGTCGTCGTGCCTATTTGGAGATGGCCCGAGATTACCTTGGCAAGATGCAGGAACGCTTGCCCGACTACTTTGGCATTTTACCCAAAGCACCGTTGGAGGTGCAGCGGGTGGAGTCTTTCCGCGAGCAGGCCGGTGGTTCCGCACATTACGCACGTGGCACCTCAGACGGTGCGCGTCCTGGTCGATTCTACATACATATGGCAGATATGAAGGCTGTGGCAAAATATCGACTGGAAAACCTCGCTTATCATGAAGGTCTGCCGGGTCATCATCTGCAGATCTCCATACAACAAGAGTTAGACAATATCCCGCGTTTTCGAACCTACCATGGCTATACGGCTTTTAGCGAAGGCTGGGGTCTGTACGCCGAGCTATTGGCGAAGGAGATGGGTTTTTACAATAACCCCTATAACGATTTTGGTCGACTGACAGGTGAGATATGGCGAGCCATTCGCTTGGTCGTTGATACGGGCATCCATGCCAAGGGTTGGAGTGAGGACGAGGCCGTGACCTATGCGCTACTCAACTCATCAAGGCCAGAGGCTGCAGTAAGGGCAGAGATCCGTCGGTACTTCAATAACCCGGCTCAGGCAACCGCTTACAAGATCGGCATGTTGGAGATCCTAGCGCTACGCGCTCAGGTAAAGCAGGCGCTCGGCGATGACTTTGATTATCGAGCGTTTCACGATGCGCTACTGGGTAGTGGGCCTTTGCCGATGCCCCTGCTTGCGAAAAAGTTAGCGGAATGGACCGATTCTGTAAAAACAAGGCGAATTGCGCCTTGACAATTAGTTTAACATTAAACCAATATATCGGTTTAATATTAAACTAAAAAGGTACAGAGATGGGGGTTTCAAGGCGAGGCTTCATTAAAGTGATGGGTGCTGGCGGCGTGATACTTGGCGCATCTTTCTATGGTTTTGCAGCGACTCGAAGGCCGGAAGAGGCCCTGGCGCCTTGGAAGCTCGCTGGCAGCAAAGTCTACGCGGATCCTCGTATGCGGGCGCTGTCATACGCTATCCTTGCGCCCAATCCCCATAATCGCCAGCCATGGATGGTGGATCTGAGCACGCCGAATGAAGCGATGCTTTACTGTGACCTCGATCGCTTACTACCCGAAACTGATCCACCCAATCGTCAGATCACCATAGGCCTGGGCTGCTTTCTGGAGCTTCTGCGTATGGCCGCAGCTGAAGAAGGCATCCTGGTAAAAATTACGCCTTTCCCGCTCGGTGCAAGCGCTAACCAACTTGATGCGCGGCCGGTGGCACGCATTGAGTTTGTCGACGGTGAGGCAACACCGGACCCTTTGTTTAGACAGGTTATGCTGCGACGTTCATTGAAAGAGCCCTTTGATCTTCAGCAACCTGTAACTACTGCCACTTTGGCAGCGTTGGAGGCGGTTGTCGATGAAGCAGTTCAGGTCGGCAGTACCAATGATCCTCAGCTGATTGAGGACTTGCGTGACCTCAGCTGGCGTGCGCACTACATCGAGAGCACGACGCCACGTACCATGCAGGAAAGCATTGATCTGATGCGAATTGGTAAACGCGAGATTAATGCTAATCCTGACGGCATCGATCTGGGTGGTGCGTTTCTGGAAGGATTATCACTCATCGGCCAACTGGATCGCGAGCAACTGGCGGACCAGAATTCTGCGGCTTTTCAGCAGGGTCTTGATATGTACAGGGCAATGATGTTCAGTGGAATGGGTTATATCTGGCTGGGTACGTCTGATAACAGACGAGAAGATCAGTTACGCGCAGGTGCGAATTGGTTGAGGGTCAACCTGAAAGCCACCGAGCTAGGGCTCGGTATTCAACCTATTAGTCAGGCGTTACAAGAGTATCCAGAGATGACTGAAACCTTTGCCGAGCTTCACTCGAAGCTAGGCATATTGCTGACTAACGAAGAAGGTCCGCGTCTGCAGATGTTTGGAAGACTGGGCTACGGGCCGGACCTGGACGAGACGCCGAGGTGGAAGATCGAGACCAGGCTGATATGATTCTGCCTCGACCCGACTTTTGAAGGTAGGCAGGCAACAATGAGCGATACCCAGAAAGAATCGCCAGGTTCTGTTTTTTTTACCGAGATAGGCATTATTGCGCAGCTCTCGTTCAAGGCATTCGAGCGGGTTTTACCTGCCGGCCTAACGATTTCACAGTACTCTGTGTTGAATAATCTGTCCCGACTCGGCGATGGCAAAAGTCCCTCAGTACTCGCCAACGCTTTTCAGGTGACCAAGGGTGCCATGACCAATACGCTGGCGAAACTCGAGTCTGGCGGTTTGGTGGAGGTGCGGGCTGATGCCAGAGATGGTCGAGCTAAACTGGTTTTTCTGACGCCCGCGGGTGCAAAGGCGAGAACAGAAGCGCTCAAGGCCCGCGAGCTTCTATTTGAAGAGTTGATGGCAAAATTTCCAGTGGCCGAGCTCAGCAAAGTAACGCCTTTTCTCGCAAAATTACGCGCTCATCTGGACACTGCTCGCAATTGATGGCGGTAAATAAAGCCGAAATAAAAACCCGAAATAAAAGCCCGAACTAAAAAAATAATGCAGAACTCCGGCACTCAGAGAGGAAAACACAGCCCACCAGCTTCGGCATTCAATCCCGGCATACCAGTCCTCGATTTTTAGTGGGGGCCTGTCTGGTTGTAAGGGTCATTCCACAGTGCAGAATAGACTTGAGTGTCATGAACGAAATAGACGGCATCGCCATCTAAAATGGAGCGGCTGCTATCCGTCGAGTAATGGTCAGCAGATGAACCGGTCGCCTCCAGATAGCCCTGCTCTGCCAAGCTAGCAAGGCCAGGATCAGTCCGCTCGCGAACCTCGAACAGATAGAGTCGTGCGACGTTGGTATACTGATCATCGACGAGCTGAACGCCTTGTACCGGTATTGCGAATCGGTCATGACCAGCCTCTCGGTACAAATAGGTGAAGCCGTGGCGATCGTACTCAGCGCTGGAATAGGTGTACATAAGCGTCGGGCCTGGTTCAAGACTACCTCGTGAAACTGGGTTGGTGAGATCGCTGACGTCGAACAGTTCTAGCTTAACCCGCTGTTCGGCAGATTGTCCCAGGCCCAGGAGCAGGTCTCGGCTCACCGGATGGAGGAAATTTGAAAACCCGGTCACTTCCAGTTCGCCCGCGACTTTTGGGTCACGGGGGTTTGCTAAGTCCAGTACATAGAGGGGGTCGGTTCGTTCAAAAGTGACCAGATAGGCCCTGTCTCCCAAAAATCGAACGCCGTAGAGGTCCTCGTTAGGTTTGCCAATGGCGGCTGGCCGAAGACTGTTGGGTAGCTGACCAATGATCTCCAGTTCTGGCAGAGATTGGTTCTTGGCAAGAATGAATAATTGATGGTGCCAGCGATCAGCAGCGTCATCAGTGAACTGGGTCGTGACCAGGTGCAGCAAACCCGATTGCTCACTGATGCGAAAATCTCGGTTATTACCTAAGTAGAGACCGCCCTCTACCGCACCGGAACCGCTATAGCTAAGCCCTCCTACAAGATTAAATTTGTGGACCAGCGTCGTCTGAGTGCCGAAACCACTCGAGGAATCTACCTCGTAGACGCCTTGCACCAGGTACAGCGCTTCGCCGGACAGGTAAACGCCATCGGTAGCTTCAGCGTAGCAAAGGCTGTCCTTAATCTCGCCGCTTTGCGAATCCACCAGCAAGATGCTGGTAATGGTTGGGAATCCCTGGGTTTCCGGTGCCAGTGGGTGACGGGAGTCAATACCATAACATTGCGCAACACTGAAAGCGGTGATTTCCTCACCATTGAGCTGAACTTTGGGTAATAAGGAGTCAATCTCAAGACTTCCCAACAGCTTCTCATTGGCTAGCTGATCTGCGTCGGTGGCGGGATAGTAATTGAGTTCATTTATCGCTGGCGTGTGGCGGCTGATCAGGTAGATGCCCGCACTGGTGCGGCGACTGGTGACGAATGTCCCTTCAACCTGCAGTTGACTGACTACAGGGGTGTCGCTGGCGTTGATGTCGTAAAGGGTCATGCCGTAGTGTTGTCCTGACCAAGCCTGGACATCGGCAAAGCGTTGGCCATAGCCTCCCCACCAGGCGCTGCTGGTAATAGCGGCCAGGCGCTCGCCCTCAAGATACAGGCCTTCCACTGTGTCGCTACCGCTGAGTGCGATTCGTCCCGTTTCCCGCACACTCGCCGTCTCGGGCGTCGTTGCCAGAATGCGAATCGCACGATCCTGAGGATCCGATTGCCCCGGTTCAGGAATTGCTGAATCTGCAGGCAGAAGATCAATAGCCGGTTCAGTGTCGACGGCGATAAAGCAGCAACCCATGCCTCGGCTCGGCGCAACGAACATGCGATCACCGTCATACTTGACGATGTCATGCTCGTCGACGCTGGCCTCTTGGGTATAGGTCGTCGTGAAGCCAGTTCCGGCTTCCGATGCTTCCGGTGCGGTGGATACCGGGCTATCGGCGCTGGCCACTCTAAGTGTTTGCAACTGGCGCTCAAAGCTAGCCTGGACGCTATCTACCATATCCGCGCTTGAGGCGAAGGGAATCAGAAGCCCGGTCGGTGGGCTGGGATCTGGTGGTGGCGCTGGCGCGACTGGTGTTGCGCGAACGGCGCCACCACCGCCGCCACAGGCTGTTAACAAGAGTAAAGTAGCTCCAAGGATCAGCCCACTGAAACCTAATGTATGTGCACTGTAGGAGGTGTCGCGCATAGCCGGAAATCCCGTTGTAGTTGCGTCATTATAACGCCTCAAAATTCCTGGCAGAAGATTCTGCGTAACAAGAAAACAAATACAAGTCGCACTGCGGACCAACATCCTGTTGATGGCATCAAGTCAGCGAGTCCTCTTTGGGTTGCTAGGTGTCACTCGACAGGTTCGCTTTGCGCGCCGCTAAGGTATTGATGTTAGCGTTGTGCGCGTGGCGATTTATTTTATAGGTGGACACACACCACAGGCCGATCAGAAACAAGGTGCAATACAACGGCAAAAACAAACTCGCAAGGCTCTGCCTGATCTCGGTCGTCACCTGGTCGAGACTGGTGATTCCGTCGAGTCCGACCAGGGAGACGATCGTCCCGGCGCCGATAATACCGCCGGCAGAAATGGCCTTACCTGCAAAGCCTCTGGCGGCATAAAACAAGCCTTCGGATCGACGCGCTGTCGAGACCTCGCTGTCCTCGACAACGTCCGCCATCATTGAATCGAGCAAGACGCCGCCAATAATGCTGCAGATCACCTCAGCAACAATGAAAGCGCTGTAAATGGCTAAGCTCAGCCAGCTGCCTAGACCAGGCCAATAGCCTGACAGGAGCAGGATGTAGGGTATGGGGTAGAGGCTGATATTGACCAAAATGGCGCCAATGGCCGCGTTTTTCTTGCCGTAGCGACGGCCGAAGTAGGGTGCGGCCCAGTAGGCTATAGCCGGTGATACCATGACGCCGAGTCCGGTGACAGCAATCTGCTGACCAGAAAAGCCAAAAAAATAGGTGGTGTTGTATAAATACAGTGCCGTGCCCAGGCCGCCAGCGATGCCGACGATAAGTCCGTAGAAAAACAAGGCAGCAAAATTACGGTTCTTCACGGACTGGAATATCTGGCGTATCTCTCGGCCAATCTCACTGAACTTGAAACGTTCAAGCGGCTTGGGTAAATCTGCCATAAGCTTCTGCGTGCCGAGCGAAGACAAGATAATAACTAGCGCAATCACGCTAGCGCCGACGGTTGCGTAGATGGTGTAGCCCGTCTGGACTGCAACGCCGTAGACCCCGACCCAGAACATGAAATTCAGCGTATGAATACCGTTGCCGCCATACCAACCAAACGCGTAGCGCAAAGCCAGCCATTTGTTGCGGTGATCATAATCCTTCTCAAGATCAGGCAGCATGGCGGTTGACGGGACCTCAAAAAGGGTCGTGCCGGTTCTGATAATTATGGCGAGTACCAGTATGTACCAAAAGGCATTGCTGTCGGTGATCTCAACCACGGGGTTGAACAATGCATAGAAGGAAAAGGGCAGTACAAAGAGGGCAGCATACATAAACGGGTGGCGTCGACCGAGGCGAGAGTGGGTCTTGTCGGACCAATGACCAAGCAGCAGATCGGAGACCGCGTCCCAGAGCATCGCGATCGCCAGTGCAATCGAGGCCAGATAACCGGGTACTCCGAGTACCTGATTAGCATAGATCAGGAGCAGATAGCTGAAGGCGTTGTTCTTGATCCCGTAGGCCGCAGATGCTGAGCCGTAAAACCAGAAGATGGCGCGCTTTTCCAGGGGTTTCGTGGTGATGGTGTGTTCCTCTTGAGTGTCTGCGGGCAGGCCGGTGAATGAGTTCTCAGGGTCTGCTTGGCAAGGCAAATCAGATACCAGTGGCAACAATATACACGGTTGGTTGGTTATCGTGAAACAAACAGTGATACAGTCGACTGTGATCACTGTTGGCTTGATCGTAGTTGCCCCGCTATTCTTTTATTGTGCGAATGAGGTTCTCAGACCAGGGCTGAGACCGCTGCACAAAACTCCGTTGTAGTGCCTTTGCCGAGCTGGTCGGGCGTTAAGACTCGACCCTGATGATAGACCGTCTTAATGGCCTGTCGGATGCGGTGCGCGGCATCGGGAAACGCCAAATAGTCAAGCATCATCGCTGCAGACAGTAATGTGGCTGTTGGGTTAATAATATTTTTGCCAGCTATGTCAGGCGCGGACCCGTGGGCTGACTCGAAATAGGCATAGTCGTCGCCATAGCAACCCGACGGTGCCAGACCAATACCGCCAATCAGGCCAGCAGCACCGTCTGACATAATGTCACCGTAAAGATTCGGCATGACCACGACGTCGAGTTCTTCCGGGCGAGTGATCATGCGACATAAAAAGTCGTCAATGATATAGGTCTTGTATTCGATATCCGGGTAAGACAGGGCGACTTCGTTAGCAATATCGCGAAAATAGCCATCAGAGACATTTAACATGTTGTATTTACAGGTCACAGTGACGCGTTTTTTTTCCCGTTGTCTGGCCAGCTCAAAGGCATGACGGACCACTCGGCGAGTACCTCGCTCAGTGATCGCCTTGATGGCAAATTTCCCGGGTGCCATGCTCGACAATGAGGTTCGAGCATTTCTCGATGTCAGGTTCAGCCCGCCAAGCTCTTCGAGATCGCCCTCGAGACCCAGATACATGTCCTCGAGATTTTCTCGAACAATCACAAAGTCGCACTTTTCTGGATGCGCCAGGGGACTATTGTAGCCGGGTAGCCATTGACATGGCCGAACGTTGGCATAGGTCTGCTTGCCCCACCGCAGGTAAAACAGCGCCGCAGTGCTGGCACCACTGGTGGATCCGAAAAAAGTCGCGTCAGACGCATCAATGAGATCCCGGGTCGTGTCGGGAAAGTAGCTGCCGGTCTGCTGCATCGCTTCTTGACCGATCAGAGGCTTGATAAAGTCTATCGGTAACTTTAGTGATCTAAGAATCTCAAGGGCAGGCAACATGACTTCCGGCGAGGCATCATCACCATCGATTACAACTACGCGTTTTGACGCCATTCCTTCACCTCCGGTTACTGCGCTGATTAGGATAAGTGATAAGGATAACAGCGGCATTGATACATGCACAGTCGCCGACTTAGTATAGAAGTCGTTCAGAAGTCGTTCAGAAGTCGTTCAGAAGTAGTTTAGACCTAGTATAGATGAAGCAGGAGGCCGTCTTATGAGTCTTAGTCAGCTCCACATTGATACAACCTTGGGTCCAGTGGGCGCTTTAGTGACCGGCGTGGATCTGTCACAGCCCGTCAGCGAGCCAATACTCGAGCAGATCAAACAGGCCTGGTATCTGCATCATGTGTTGTTCTTTCCCAATCAGACGTTGACCCCTGCTCAACAGGCAGAGTTCGGCGCGAGATTTGGCGAGCTCGATGTCTATCCATTCATGAAGGCGGTGGACTCCCACAAGAATGTCATCCCTATCATCAAGGAGCCTGACGCCAAGATGAACTTTGGTGGCGCCTGGCATACTGACTCGTCCTATTTGCAGAAGCCGCCGATGGCGACCCTGTTGTATGCAGTCGAAGTGCCTGACGAGGGTGGTGACACCTTGTTTGCTGACGCCTCTGCGGCTTATGAAGACCTGTCAGCAACTATGCAGCAACTCTTGGAAAGTCATGTAGGCGTGTTCTCTCCCAAGGTCGTCCATGGTCAGGGAGGGGCTTATGCCAACCTGGCGGCAAAATCGACGGATCTCGGCGGGGCCTATGGTGGCGGAGACTCGAGCAGTAGCGAGTTTGCTGAAAGCGAAGTCGAGCACCCGCTGATTCGTGTTCACCCGAACACTGGGCGCAAGAGTATCTACTGCAGCCGGCCTCATACACACCGTATCAAGGGTATGACGCGAGAAGAAAGCTTGCCGATTTTTGACTTCCTGCAGGCGCACCTGACCCAAGACAAATATGTCACCCGTTTTAAGTGGCACAAGGGTACGCTGGCCATGTGGGATAATCGCTGTTTATTTCATAATGCGTTGAACGACTATCAGGGTAAGCGTCGACATATGCACCGGGTCATTGTGCAGGGTGAGCAGCCCTATTAACCCATCAAGGGTTGCATGCCAGGTTTTCGCAGAAGCTGCTTGGTGCTGGCTCATCGCACGACACGCTGAGTAGAACACCTGCTCGATCGTTAAGCCGTCGAGTGATAAACGATTAGTTGTGAAGAGACTATGAACAACAAGCCATTGGGGTTGATTGCTACAGATATGCTGCGAAAAGGCATGGCACCCTCACCTGGGGTCTGGACTTTGCTGTCACCAGCCTATAGCAGCAAGGCTGACAAGGCCGACGCGGCGGCGAAGTTGCGGCCGATTCATTAAGAGGATAATACGGTCAACCTGGGTGTATGGCGTAAATTGCACACGGCGCTGACGACCCAACGGCGTTTCAGTCTTTTTGAGCAGGGTATCTGGCAGCTCAACCAGTTAGGGGTTGCGCGGCTGGACAATGACGAAAATTTCATGAGCAAGAAGGGTTAGATGGCAGATCGGTCGGAGATATTGAGATGGGAAAAGTGAACCTTGATCAGATGCAACTTGTCGATCAAAAGGAACGGCAATTTGCTGGCAGCTCGCGGCGCTATCGATACGATCAACGGGGGCAGATCGGCGAACAGTGGCTGGCTTTCAATGAGTGGCTTGCGGTGAACCTCGACTGTCGAGTGCCAGCCTATGGTGTTGTCTATGATGCGGATGCTATCGGCTTCGACTATCTGGCGGCTATTGAACTTGAGCCTGATGCTATGACACCCGCAGGTCAGACTCGGCTGGTTATTCCTGCTGGTCGCTATGCTGTGTTCACGCAGGACTTGCCGGTCATGCAGTTGGGTGCTGTCATGGATGCTATCTATGCGGACTGGCTCCCCAACAGTGGCTATCAAGTGGTCCAGGGTGCCGCGAATATTGAGCAGTATCCACTGAAATTCGATCCACAGACTGGCATGGGTGGATTTTCCATATGGGTACCTCTTAGTGCGGATTAGAGTCATGGTATTCGACGCTCTGCTCAATATTGCACAAATCGGCGCTGTTCTGCTTGAAGTAGCCCAGTGCAAGCCGGATCGATTGGCGGACGACGAGATGGCTGCAACTGTTGCAGCGAAGGCATGACAGCTAACAACGGATGAAATATATGACGGTAAGGGCACCCTTAGACTTTCAGTCCGTGCGATCCAAAGTGAACGCGCTGATTGCGGCTGAGCAGCTTCCCCCGCATTTTGTCTCCATCGTTGAGCGCTGGTATGTGCCCATAGCCGCGCGTGTCGCGGACACCCATGCTCAGCAGGGTCGTCCCATCTTGGTGAGTGTTAGTGGTGCGCAGGGATCGGGTAAGTCGACGCTGACGACCCTTGTGAGATTGTTGCTGAAAGAGATCTGGCAGCTTAAGGCGGTCGACGTCTCACTGGATGATTTCTATCTGACCCATGCTGAGCGCCAGCAACTGGCGCGGGATGTCCACCCCCTGCTGGCGACCCGTGGCGTGCCGGGCACGCATGATCTGCGCTTGGCCTGCGAGGTGCTCGAGCAGTTGCGCCATTGTTCGGCATCGCAGCCTTGCCAAGTGCCGCGATTCGATAAGTCGATGGATGATCGTCAAGCGAAGAACAATTGGACCCAGGTCGAGCATTCGGTGGATGTGATTTTGTTTGAAGGCTGGTGTCTGCATGCGCCTGTTGCTGAGGTTAGTTCCCTCGCTGACCCTATCAATACCCTTGAGCGGCAGGAGGACCCAGACGGGGTTTGGCGTCGATATGTGAATACTGAACTGGCGCGCTATCACTCGCTGCTGTTCAGCCAGACGGACCTACTGGTCTATATTGCCATTCCAGGTTTTGAGCAGGTGTATGAGTGGCGGCAATTGCAGGAGCAGAAATTGGCAGAACGTGTTGGCAGCAGGCTGGACAAAAGTGTTGGCGTGATGAATTCGGCGCAGTTGTCTCGGTTTATCCAACACTATGAGCGTATTACTCGGCGCTGCCTTGAGGTGTTACCGCAAACGGCGGATCTGGTGCTCTTTCTCAATGCGACCCATGGCGTCGAGGATTTACAATTGGCGCGCTGTACCTGATGCCAGGCAATTTTTCCAAGCTATTTTT
>JAYODE010000019.1:25963-66964 GCA_038106185.1 Gammaproteobacteria bacterium
ATGAGCTATTTTTATGTTTCCAAGAAAGAGCTCAAGCAAGCAGCCATGGAAGCTTCTCGCTGCTCGAGCTCAGCCTACGCCTGAGCTGCCCAGGCAGCATAGCCGCCGATGAGGCTGTAGACATTGTCGAAACCTTGCTCGCCTAGGTAGTTCGCGATGGCTTGGCTGCTTACGCCGTGATAGCAGCAGACCACGATGCTGCTGTCTGTGGGTGTGGCGTCCAGGAGTTGCTGCATTGTCTGGTTATTGAATGCGATGGCATCCTCTATATGGCCTGCCGCATAAGAGGCTGGATCTCGAGTATCGAAGATCCGCAGAGATGGGTCTGTTTTGATCAGGCTTTTCAGACCATTGATCTCAAGATGTCGAAATGTCATAGGGTCTGTTCCTGCAACTAGCTGTCGAAATTTTTGAATGAATTCTAAGCCACTATTGGCCACAAGTCATCGTGGTTTAATTGGTGCCAAGGGGCTTACTGGGCCGCGAGAGATTGATTTCTTCCGCATGCCTCACCCAGACGCACTCGCTAAATCCAGGAGGTTAGCAATTGTCGCGATCCTTGCGTAGGATAAGCGAGTAAACACTATAAGGGTTAGAGAACTATGACGATTGTTGTTGCTGTTAAAGAAGGGATCGCCGCCAGTGCAGACGCAGTGTGGGCTATTTTGGGAGACTTTGGAGGTATCAAGGTCGGTGGTGCCATAACGGCCTTTCATATGGAAGGCGAGGGGGTTGGTGCGGTGCGAACCATCTCAATGGGTGGTGGCCAGATCGTAGAGCGTCTGGAGACCTATGATCCTGTAGGACTGACCTTCAGCTATGCAATCACTAACCAGGACAGCCCTTTGCCGGTGTCCAACTATTCATCAGTTGTTCAGATTACTCGTGACGGTGCCGATGCCTGTACCGTTGAGTGGACCGGTACCTTTGAGCCACGTGGTGTGCCTGAAGCGCAAGCCGAAGCCATTGTCAGGGGTATTTACACGGGCGGTATCAAAGGCGCAAGTCAGGCTTTGGTGGGTTGACGCAGGCGCTTATAGAGTCGCCCACGACCGTCAAGTGTCTAGCCAAGCGAATAGATGCTTGGTGGTTGGAAGGAGTAGGCAGTTGAAAATCGAAACAATGGAAACCGAATCAGCCGAAAGCCAGTCGCTGAATAGCCATTCATCGAAGCGGCAGTCCAGCGCGAGCGCCCTATCGGAAAGTGCTTTTCGAGAGGAAGTGCGGGCCATGCTTGCGGCAGAACTGACGGATGAAATCAGGTTAGCTGCGGCGAAGACGACCACGGTATTTGCCGATCGAGAGGTGGCTTTGACCTGGCAAAAAATCCTGCACCAGCGGGGCTGGGCGGGTGTTGCGTGGCCGGTTGAGTTTGGTGGAACGGGTTGGAACGTTACCCAGCGGCATATCTTTGCCCAAGAGTGCACGCGGGCTGGCGCTCCTGATCTGATACCCCTGGGGCTGCGCATGCTGGCACCGGTGTTATTCCGTTATGGGACCAAGAGCCAGCAAGACTATTACCTGCCTAAAATTCTCTCCGGTGAGCATTACTGGTGTCAGGGTTATTCTGAGCCGGGGTCGGGATCTGACCTTGCAAGCCTGCAGATGCGGGCCGTGCGTGACGGCGACGACTATGTACTGGATGGCACAAAAGTATGGACCACTCACGGACATTTTGCGGACCACATTTTTTGCCTGGTGCGGACCGATCCCACCGCTCGAAAGCAAGCAGGCATTAGTTTTATTCTGGTAGAGATGAACAGGCCGGGAATTTCCGTGAAGCCCATCATCACGATTGCTGGTGATCACGAAGTGAACCAGGTGTTCTTTGATGGCGTTCGAGTGCCAGTCACCCAGCGAGTGGGTGATGAAAATGATGGCTGGTCCGTGGCTAAATATCTTTTGGAGTTCGAACGTGGGGGTGGATCGGCTTCTACCGGATTGTGGTCGGGCTTAATGGAAACCCGAGCCCTCATAGCCAGCTTGGCGAAGGACTTCGACATGGACGCAATAGCTGAGCTCAACAGTCAAGCAGCGACGCTGCAAATGGCCATAACTTCGCTGAAGCAGATGGAAGATGCGGTATTGGCAAGGCTGGCTCGAGGCCAAAACCCGGGCGCGAATTCATCGTTGTTGAAACTGCTGTCGAGTAATTTAGGCCAAAGCTTGTCGGCGCTAAGAATGTCGGTCATGGCGTATTACGCCGTGCCGAACAACAATCAGTTAATGCGCCGGGGCGAGCAAGGCGTGGGCCCTGAGGACGGCTGGACCGCAACCGCGATCTACTTGAATAATCGCGCATCGACAATCTTTGGTGGCTCAAACGAAGTGCAAAAGAATATTATCGCCAAGACGGTATTGGGTTTGTAATTGGATCACAGTGCGCTCGTATGAGCGTCAAATGTTGACATCAGCAGAAAGCCAGTAAGGGGAGCAGCATGAGTCGAATTAGCCTGAAACAGGATCACGAGCTGGATGAGGCGACATTGAAAAATGTCAAAGCCATTGAGGCCGCAGGCGGTGATTCGTCACTTGCTCGAGGCTTGGCGCACTGCCAGCCCTTCTTCAATGACTACTTCCAATTTTACGGGCCGGCCCGCAAAGGTCGTTCTATTGATGAAGCTCTGATAGAGCTGGTGCGGCTCAAGGTTGCCCGTGCCAACAATTGCTTTACCTGACTCAATGTTCGGCTTCTGCAGGGTGCAGAACACGGATTGACGGAAGAAAAAATTGCGCAATTAGACAGCTTGACGAATGATTTTACGGCGGCTGAGAGGCTTGCGGTGGAATATGCAGAACGTCTGGCGACGGATCATCACAATATCGATGACGAGTTTTTTGATCGCTTGCATAGCGAGTTCAACGACGAGCAAATCGTCGAGCTGGGTATGATGATCGGCCAGTTTATCGGCTTCGGTCGCCTGTTGATGGTGCTAGATTTAGAGCCAAAATTCTGTGCGATTGACGCTGACTGAGGGGCGTTGGGCCATGCCGATTGACAGGGGCGGTAAACAACTAGACAGCTTCTCCCATGGCCCTGGCGCGCTTTAAACGTTGAGGCTCCTCTGTCGCGACCTGGCGAGAAGCCAGATATAAAGTCAAAAATGCCAGTCCCTACATCAGGAGTCCGGTTAGCATGGCCTTTTGCAACGATTCAGCAGAGGCCATACCCACATAAAATTTCCCGCGAATATGTGTGCGCCTTAATCTGTCTGTCGATACGCCGCCCAACTTCACGCCGAGCCAACCGCCTATGGCTGCTGAGAGTCCAAGTACAGTCCCAGCTTCACTGGCGCTGGCGCCGTGCATGCGTTGAAAGAACGGCGGCCCCCAGAAGCCAAGGCTTAATTCATGCGCATTGAGTTTAGACTCGACAGCGACAGGGCATCATTGTCACAATCAGCAAGCAGAGACCAAGTAGCGCGACGGATCAGTCGCGCAACAATTCGCCAGCCAGACAGGTGGGTATGAGAAAAGCCCAGGGCAGTTCCTCTGAGCTGCTCCTGAGGTCTGGTACCAAGCAATATCAAGGAATCTTATATGAGTGAAGCGACGAAATTCTGGCCGCCGGCGCCTGATCTGAGAAGACAGGTCATAGAATTCAGCCTCAATGGTAATCACTTTGTCGGTCATCTGGTGGCACCACCCTCAAGTGCGGGTCCGCGACCCTTGGTCCTGGTCATCCATAACTACCAGGGTTTGAAATTTTTCGATGTAGATGTGGCTGAATATCTGGCTCGAGTCGGTTATGTAGGTTTGGCTATCGATATGTATGGTCAAACTGTACCGGCAGACGAACGCATTTTTCCGACGGATATGAGCAAGGTTGCTGACTACCAAAAGCAATGCTTTGAGGGCATGGTCGCCATGGATCACGATCCGGCCGCCTTTCGCGAACTGCTTGATGCCTGGTTACAGCAGGGTCTGGCGCAGGCGACGGTTGACTCGTCAGTGCCACCGGCTGCTATTGGCTATTGTTTTGGCGGTATGGCGGTATTAGAAGGCGTTCGCGGCGGTTTGAATCTGAGTGGAGTGGTCTCTCTGCATGGTCTGTTGCAGACCGGAGAAGACCCAAGTCCGGCGAGATTTGGTGTGACTCGGCCGACGCTCAAAGCCTGTAAGAATTCCTACAATACGCAAACCATCGTCGTGATTGAGAACGGTGCAAATGATGAGTTGGTACCAGAGGCCAGTAAACAGCGGTTCTTTGCAGAAATGGACGCGGCCGGCGTTGATTGGGTGTTTCATCAATATGCGCAGACCCCCCATGGTTTTGCCTTGCCGCCCACGTTGGGACCGCCGGGTCGCCTGTTTGAGACAGCTGATCGGCGTTCGACCCTGAGCATGTTGAATCTGTTTCGAGAAATATTTCCTCACGTGGCCCAGAATCACGTGGCCAGAAATGCCTCAGGCACGACGATTCCCTAGGCTATGCCATTACACACCATAGGCCAAGTTATCGAGCCAAGCTGTTGGAGAGCTACCCATGATTACCCTTGATACCGGAACGGACGAGTTGCTGTGCCACATCCAGGATCGTGTTGCGACGCTAACATTGAATAAACCGAAAAAGAAAAATGCGCTGGGTGACATTATTACGCCGGCGTTACGCAGAATGCTTGCAGTAGTAGAGGATGACCATCGAGTGGGATGTGTCCTGATTACAGGTGCTGGCAATGCTTTTTGTTCCGGCGGTGACGTGAGCGGCATGGCGGCGAGTGATCAGCAATTCAAGACGACAGCGGAAAGGGTCGCCGATCTGACCCATAAGCAGGCGACCTTGACTCAACGTCTGTTTGAGCTTGATAAGCCTACCATCGCGGCTTTGCCGGGTGCCGCCGCTGGCGCCGGACTCTCGATTGCGCTGGCCTGTGATCTGCGGGTCGCTGCAGAGAGCGCATTTATCACCACCGCGTTTGCCAATATTGGTTTGTCTGGCGATTATGGTGGCACCTGGTTCTTACCCCGTTTGATCGGATTGGCAAAAGCAAAAGAACTGTATTACTTCTCTGAGCGAGTGACAGCCGCCGAAGCTGCCCAACTTGGCCTGGTTAACAAGGTGTTTGCTGATGAGACCTTCAGGCAAGAGGCGTTTGCCTACGCCAGAAAGCTCGCCAACGGTCCTACAAAGGCGTTAAGCCGAATGAAGAAGAATCTCAACTCCGGTCTCGATCAGGGGTTGACAGAAAGTCTGACAATGGAAGCCAAACACATGATACTCAGCGGTGGCACCGATGAGTCTCGAGAGGCAATTCGAGCTTTCATTGAAAAGCGCTCGCCACGCTTTAATCAGACGAATGCAGTTGACTGATAGCTTCAGCTAAAACTGGCACAACTCAATCTGATACAACCAAAAATTCATTAACTCTATCGAGCAGATCACCAATGACATTAGCAACAACTGACCGGCGCCTTAACCGTGCTGAGGCGCTTCAACAATTAACCGCACCGGGTCAACCTTTTGAAATGCGGGTGCTGGATATTCGCGGTAACCCCTGTCGAGTCTATGTTAATGCGCCGAATTCTCTTCGTGAACTTTTTGCGGAAAATCGAAGCGAAGCAACATTCTTTGTCTATGAAGATGAGCGCTACAGTTTTGAGAGCATGTACCAGCAAGCAGCCACCATTGCCGCAAAGCTAGTGAGTGACTATGGCATCTGTCAGGGTGACCGAGTGGCGATCTCGATGCGTAATTATCCAGAGTGGATCCTGGCATTTACGGCAATCACCTCCATCGGTGCCATTGCCGTGGCGATGAATGCCTTGTGGGGACCGGAAGAAATGGCCTATGGTTTGCGTCATTGCGGTGCCAGACTGGTTTTTGCCGATCAGGAACGGGTTGACCGACTGGCGAGGTGCGAGCCGGCGGTAGATATCGACATCCTGGGCGTGCGCCTCACGAACTCACCGCCCGCGCTTAATATACGTTCCATCACGAGCCTGCTCGCAACACCTGCCACCATGCCCCTGATTAAGATTGACGCAGACGATGATGCGTTAATTCTCTACACATCCGGCTCAACGGGTCATCCCAAGGGTGCTGTATCGAGTCACAGAGCCATTATCTCTGCCCTGCTTTCCTGGGAGGTCGATGCAGCCGCCAGCGCACTGATCAATCAGACAGTACCATTGGAGCTGCCTTACCAGGTGGCAACACTGCTGGGCGTTCCCTTGTTCCATGTGGCTGGTTCTCATGCGGTATTCCTTTCTTGCTATCGAAGTCAGCGCAAGCTGGTGGGCATGTACAAGTGGGATGTGGATACAGCCGCTGAGTTGATTGAGCGAGAACAGATCGCGAGTTTCGTCGCGCCAGCGGCTATGACAGGCGACTTGGTGGAGGCGGCGCTCAGAACTCAGCGGGATTTGAGTTCGCTGCTGGTGGTCGGTGGAGGCGGCGCGCCGCGTGCACCAGATCAGGTGAAGCGAATCGCCACGACCTTTAAACAAGCGATGCCGAATACGGGTTGGGGCATGACCGAGACTAACGCCATCGGTACCGGCATATCCGGTCAGGACTATCTTGACCGTCCTAACAGCTCAGGTCGAGTTGCGGCGGTGCTGGATCTGATGATCATGGACGAGGCGGGTAATCCCTTGCCTCACGGCCAGCGAGGCGAATTAATGGTGCGTGGTACCTCAATGATTCGAGGCTACTGGGATAATCCAGAGGCGAATGCCAGCGCCTTTACCAAAGGTTGGTTTCATACGGGTGATGTCGCTTATTTGGATGAGGAAGGTTTTGTTTTTATCGTTGACAGAATTAAGCAGCTCATTATTCGAGGTGGCGAAAATGTGGGTTGTGGCGAAGTCGAGGCGGCATTGTTAAGCCATGCTGATGTGCTTGAGGCGTCTGTGTATGGCATCCCGGACGCGCGATTAGGCGAAGAGATAGGCGCCACCCTGTATGTCAGAACCCCTGTCGATGAGGACGGGCTGCGTGGTTTTCTGGTCGATCATCTGGCGCGCTTCAAGATTCCGCGATATATCGCCTTGACCTTTGAGTCGCTGCCGAGAATCGCTTCAGGCAAGATCGATAAAATTACGCTGCGCGCCAAGCACCGGCAAACACTGGGTCTTTAAAACCAGTAACCCTTGATGGGTCGGCTTATTGCCAGGCGAAAACCGGTTGGTCGAAGTGTTTCACGCGAGTCCCTTTGCCGCACAGCCCGACTTCTTTGAATTGGTAGAGCATGGCGGCTGTGGGGGAATAGATTCGGTCGTCCAGGTAATTCATAGATAATACGGGTCTGTCACTCTCTGGAATGATCTCCAGGTTGGGTGAGTCGCCGCGCATCAGCTCCTGAAAGGTGAAGGGGTGAATGGACTCAACTTCGTCTGGGTTAAGTGTCAGGTCAATAGCCTTTACCTCTGCCCAGACGACCACCGGAGTGATGATGAATCCTGAGCGAGTGACATAGTCGTCCAGGGTGCCAAGCACGGCAGACGGATCCAGGTTCAGGTTAACCTCCTCATGCAGCTCTCGCAGTGCGGCGCTAACGGCAGTTTCGCCAGCGTCGATGCGGCCACCGGGCAGCGCCCATTGACCGCCATGATCGCGCAGTCGAGAAGCGCGGCGAGTCAGGATTACGGCACCCTGATCGTCATGGCGGAAAATCGTCACAGCGACCGCGGCGGCACGCAGCTTAGAGTCGAGATGACGCTGATCGTCAAAGGCGCGAAGATTCGCGGTGATGAGTGATCGCAGCTCAGCGTTGAAGGGGCGATGATCAATGGCAGGCATGGGTGAAGGGTCTTCCTACTGGTTGGCGCTGCAAAAAGTGACAAGGTTTAGCTGCGCCGCAAGGGCCTAAGACAGACTGAGTTGGCCTGTTAGGCCCATGCGTGCTTGTGCAGGTCAAACTCAGACGACCGGGGATGAGCCGCCATCAACATTGATGGCGGTACCTGTCACATAGCTGGCGACGCCAGAACATAAGAAGGCGATCACATCTCCCGCCTCCTCAGCTTCGCCGACCCGTTTCATGGGCACATTGTCGCCCATGCGCTGATAAAGCTTATCCAGGGTCAAGTCAGGATCTTTGGCATGCATCTGTTCCCAGCGATGGCGATGCTGGCGACTCTTCAGCAAGCCAACACAAACCGTGTTAACCCGAATGCCATCGGCAGCAAACTCCTTTGACCAGGTCTTGGTCAGCGAAATACCGGCAGCGCGGGACAAGGCCGTGGGCTGGCTGCCGGCGCTGGGTGCTTTACCACCGGGCGTGGTGGTGTTGCAGATGGCGCCTTGCGTCTTTCTGAGATGCGGCAAAGCGTGACGAGTACAGTAGATAGCGCCCATGACCTTGAGGCTAAAGTCGTCCTCGATCGCTGCATCTGTCATGTTTTCAAAGGTCGCGGCAGACGAGGTGCCAGCGTTATTAACCAGGATATCCAGGCGCCCCCAACGCGCCACGACGCTGTCGACCATTTGCCTGACAGCATCTTCATTGCGAACATCGGTGGCGATGCCCACCACCTCATGGCCGGTCAGTTGCGTGATTTCAGTGGCAACTCGATCAAGATCGACCTGCGTGCGCGCGACGATGGCGACCAGCGCACCCTCGGCAGATAGACGTTCGGCTGTCGCGCGACCAATACCTTCGCTACCCCCGGTGATAATTGCAACCTTGCCATTGACCTTGAGATCCATGCTGAATTCCTGTGTGAGATTGTTCGCATGGTAGCAGAGCTGAAGGCCAAAAAAACAGGCGCCCCTGACCTGTTAATAGGCCTATGACACGCGCTACTAGTGAACCTTTATCGGTACTCTATTTGGCCATCTCGGTGAACCATATGTAAGGTCATGCCGCTGCGGGCCAACTCGTTTTTGCGCCAACCTGCGGTTCGAGACTTGCGCGTGAACTTGGCTTTCTGTCGACCCCACCAATTCAGGCCCAGCTTGGCGTATAAATAGCGGTGGTCACCAAATTTGGTGACCTGTTGCTCGAGTTTCATGGCTGATTGGGTGATAGAACCAAAGTGATGCATCAGAGCTGCACCGACACAGCCGACTTTGAGCCCGTGGCGAGTGCAGCGAGCGAGAAATTCAGCGTCCTCTCTGCCAAAGAGCAGCCGGTCAGTGTCCAGGAACCCCACTTTTTGAAACACTTCGCGCCGAACGGAAAAGCAGACCCCATGAAACCAGCCCTCGCGCAGCGTATGCTGCATTTTTTGAACAAAGTCTTGGGTGAAGGTGTTGAGGTCATAGTCGAGCTCAAATTCCACCATTGAAGGGCTGACGACAGCCAGCCCGTGCCGCTCAGCGGCGGCAATCTGGGCCTCGATAAAGTTGTGGCCACAGACAATATCGTTATTCAGCAGAACAACCCAATCGCTGGACGATAAGAGCGCGCCCTGGGTCCAGGCGCCGCCGCAGCCGAGATTGACCAGGTTGGTGACAGATCGAATGTCATGGCGTGTCGCAAGCCAGTTGGGTGTGTCATCAGTGCTGCCATTGTCGATAATCAGCAGTGAATCTGCCGGTACTCCAGACTCAAGCAGGCTCTGAACGCATTGCTGAGTATAGTGAAGCTGATTGAGTACCGGGATTACCACCGTGTAACTCGTGCTGCTTGTCATGGTTCGAACCTCAAACAGGGTATAGCGAGACGTCCAGCCAGAGCGAGACGTGATGAAATTCTGCTGGTTTTCATCGATTTTTACTGGCTTTGAACAGCACAAATTTGCTGTTCGAGGCCACCAGCTCTACTCGAGGAAACCAGCGTTTAAGTTTGACATGATAGCCCAGGTGGCGATTTCCCACGACCCATAGTTCTCCCTGGGCTCGCAAGGCTCGAGCGGCACCCTGAAACATGCTGAGCGCAACGCTGTCGCCGACAGCATGGTTCTCATGGAAAGGCGGGTTACAAAGAATCAGGTCTACAGTTGCGCTGGGGAAGTCAGACAGACCGTCCGCCAGATGGAAGTGGGCTCGTGGCAGAAGGCTGTTCAACTGGGCAAAATTTTGTCGTGCAGATTCTATGGCCATATAAGACTCATCAACAAAATGGACCCTGGCGTCGGTGAAGCGGGCGCCGGCCGTCACACCCAGGATGCCATTGCCGCAACCCAGATCAACAATGTCATTGTGACGACTGTCGATCTGCAGGTGCTGAAGCATAAATCGCGTGCCAATATCGAGCCTTTGGCTAGAGAAGACATTGGCATGGTTGACGATCCGCAGACCGGTGCCTTCATGCAGCCAATGAGTCGGATAGGGGTTTAGTGTCGCCGGTAAATTGCTGTCGACGGTGACTGTAATTAACTGCGCCTTTTTACGCGCCGGCTCTGTCTGAGTGGGTCCGATGATGCGCGCTAATAATTGCCACACAGCTGTGCTCATGCCCTTGGCCATGCCTGCGACCAGGACTCGGCTGTCGGCGGCCAACAGTGGTTGCAAACGGGTCAATTGGTCCTCCAATAATGCCAGCGTCTTGGGAACCTTGATGATAACGAGTCCTGGACTGAAATCCGGCGAGCGCGTACTAGGCAGTGTTCTGACCTGTACTTCGTTGATGCCATTAGCAACCAAGTTGGCGCGCATACCCTGGTGAGCAAGCCAGGAGTCTGACCAGTTCAAGGGCTGCAGCGCGCTCAGCGCCACCGAGAGAGCCCCAAAGCTGTCGTTCGCGATCAGCACTCGACTCATGACAGGCGGTAACGCTTGAAGGTGCTGAAGAACAAACTCATCGGCGGCATCCCAGGCGCGCAATAGCTCTCTCGGTCGTCGAGGAAAGCGCTCAAGAGCCCAGTCACCCCAGGGCGCACTGAGTATCCTGTCTGCCTGCTGTGCGACGCTAGCCTGCGAAATTTGTTTCACCGCTCAACAGCTTTGAGGCTGTCTGAGTCGCTCGCGGGATCCAGACGAAGAAAGTAGCGAGGGGGAAAGCCAGTCAACAGACGAAACCCGAAACTGGTTGGATTGTCGGTGGCGACCCGCGCCTGCTCAGCACCTGTGACTAATGTGGCGAGATAAGGCGCGGCCGGTTCGCTCTGGCCGTAGAAGTCAATCAATACCTTGGGGTTTGCCAGCGCCTGATGATACCAGGCGCGGGGCCAATGATTGGCTGCGACATAGAGGTTGCCATCACTGACGAGACGCACCACTACACGCGTCTGGGCAGTTCCACTTGCGTCCGTAGTGGTTATGCTTAAGGTGCTCTGACCGCTGGGTTGAAAGTAACCAAGCAGCGATTCAAAGGTGACTATCACGCAGATGTAACCGACGATCAGCACCGCTACAATTTTTAAGGCCTTCACTGACACCTCCTGGATTACTTTATCGATAGAGATAGAAGCCAGATAAGAGTTTACGCACAATTCTCGACCAGTTCAGCATCCCTTGGCCTTTCGTGAGACTTTCGATTTGTCCCTCGATTATGGGGCGAAAGCCCATTGGTTTTGTATCGTAAATATCTGCCTAAATTAATCCAGCAGTCTCTTGAATTCTGCAGGATAGCCCTGAGGTCTCAGTCCTTACAGATTAATCGCGAGAAAATGTATGAACCAAGTGCCTGACAAGGATGTCGAGCAGTCTTCACAGGATAAGAGTCTGGTCATCTCGGATGATGTATTGATCGTTCTTCCGGTGAGAAACATTGTCACCTTTCCCGGCGCTATCTCTCGAGTCGCGTTGGGACGTCAAGTCTCAATCGCGGCCGTGGAAGAGGCGGTAGCCAATGAGCGCAAGCTGGGTATGTTGTTACAGCTGGATGAGAGCCTCGATCTACCCACCGCCGCAGATCTGTATAAAGTCGGTACAATCGTCAGCATCGTGCAGTATCTGACTGCGCCCAATGGTATGAAGTACTTGATTTGCCAAGGTGAAGATCGCTTTCGAGTACTGGACTTTCTGCCCGGTTTGCCATTTCTCGCCACGCGATTTGAACGCCTTCACGATTTGCATACCAGTGGCGCCGATGTTGAGGCGCGCGCTAACACCCTCAAACAGTTGGCTGCTGAGGCGATTGAATTGTTACCGCAGGCGCCGCAAGGACTGCCGGAAGGTCTGAAAAACATTGAGTCTCCAGCAGAAGTTGCTGACCTGGTCGCCAGTCTGCTGGATGCGAAGCCACCCGAGCTGCAGCAGGTACTGGCGGCAGTGGACGTCAAGGCGCGACTTGATCTGGTCATGGAAACCCTGACGCACCGCCTCAATGTGATGCGTCTTGAGAAGGAAATCGGTGACCAAACCAAGGAAAAGCTGGACGAACAACAACGTCGCTATTTGTTGCGTGAACAACTGAAAACGATTCAGCGAGAGCTGGGTGAGAACGGTGAGGCGCCAGAGCTTGAAAATATTGCCAGTGCGATTGATGCGGCACGGATGCCGCCAGAAGTCGAGGCACAAGCAAACAAGGAGTTGCGCCGATTACGCAGCATTCCCGAGGCATCAACAGAACATTCGATGGTACGCGCCTATCTCGATTGGCTAATATCCGTGCCCTGGTCCAAGCTGGATGATGAACAGATTGATATCAAGGTCGCCCGTCAAATTCTGGATGAAGATCATTTCGGTCTGGACAAGATCAAGCGCCGAATACTTGAGTATCTGGCAGTTCGTAAGCTCAATCCTTTGGGCCGTAGCCCGATCTTGTGTTTCGTTGGTCCGCCGGGCGTTGGCAAAACCTCGCTGGGTCAAAGCATTGCCAGAGCACTCGGTCTGAAGTTTACGCGAGCCAGTCTCGGAGGCGTCCATGACGAGGCTGAAATCCGTGGCCATCGTCGTACCTATATAGGTGCCATGCCGGGCAGCATTATTCAGAGTATCAGCAAAGTAGGTACCCGTAATCCCGTCTTTATGCTCGATGAGATGGACAAGCTTGGTGTTGGATTTCATGGTGATCCGTCCTCTGCGCTGCTTGAGGTGCTGGATCCAGCTCAGAACACGACCTTCAAGGACCATTATCTCGATGTTCCCTTTGATCTGAGCAAGGTGTTGTTCGTTGCCACTGCCAATGTCCTGGACAATATTCCTGGGCCGCTGCGTGATCGCATGGAAATTATTGAGCTGCCGGGTTATACCCAGGAGGAAAAACTCGAGATAGCCAGACGCTACCTCATCAAGCGCCAGCAAGAGGACAATGGGCTGCAGGATTCGCAGGTGACCCTTACGGATAAAGCCCTGGCGGCGCTCATCGATGGTTATACACGAGAACCGGGCGTAAGGAATTTGGAGCGGGAAATCGGGGCCCTGATGCGCAGTGCCGCCATGGCGATCTCTGAAGGTACTGCGGAAACTGTCGTGATTGATGTTGCCGAACTGCCGGCTATCCTGGGTGCTCCCAGGTATGAAAGCGAGGTCAAAATGCGCACCAGCGTTCCAGGCGTGGCGACGGGCCTAGCCTGGACGCCGGCAGGGGGTGACATTCTGTTTCTGGAGTCCTCTCTGGTGCCAGGTAAGGGCAACCTGCTGCTGACCGGGCAATTAGGCGACGTCATGAAGGAAAGCGCGCAGGCGGCGGTCTCCCTTGCAAAGATCAGAGCCGAGAGTCTGGCAGTTCCTCGAGAACGGCTTGAGAGCAACGATCTGCATATTCATGTTCCAGCCGGGGCGATACCAAAAGACGGTCCGAGTGCCGGTGTTGCCCTGTTCGTCTCCCTGGTGTCGCTATTGACTGATCGTGCCGTTCGCCCTGATATTGCGATGACAGGTGAGATCAGTTTGCGTGGCTTGGTGTTGCCGGTGGGAGGCATTAAAGAGAAGACCCTCGCAGCGCTCCGAGCAGGAATTAAAACCGTATTGCTACCCGCTCGAAACAGGCGAGATCTGGAGGACATACCGGCCTCAGCCCGTGCCCAGCTGGAAATTATCTGGCTGGACAATGTTGATGATGCGCTCAAGGCAGCGTTGGGGCAGTCGATGGTTGACCAAGGATCGAAGGTTGCCTAGTCCTCCTGGCCGCCCTTGACGGGTTAAAGCGCGAGCCTGGCCTGCAAGGTGCGGGCATTGATGACACCCTGTTCCATGAAGTCGTCAAGCACTGCGGCAAACTCATCGGGTACATCTCGCGGCACGCCATGGCCGACCCTGCTGAAGACATGTAGCGTGGCATTGGGTAGCTTCTGCCAATCATTGACGTTGGCAACGCAGAGCCCGTCGGCTGCGCCTGCCATGATTAGTGTGGGTGTCGTCAGCGACGCCAGTCGGTCTGTCACATCAAACTCACACATGGCGTGCCAGGAATCAACAAAGTGTTTGTCGGAGACTGAGAGGGCTCGGTCGACGCCAAGAATAATGTCTGCGTCAGAGGCGCGAACTCTGAGTAACTGCCGCTGCTTGATCATGGTGTCACGGCCGGTTGGTGAGGCCCGCAGGGCCATTCCAGACTCGAGAACCTTGGGGTCACCTTGAATCCCACCCGCCGGTATGGGCGCCACCAGTATCAGCTTATTGAGTCGTTCTGAATGCTCGACACCCAGCTGATAACCGATGCCGCCGCCCATGCTATGACCCACATAAGTGAATTTTTCGAGTCCCAGGGCGTCTGCCATAGCCACGACATCACGAGCGTATTGGGGAATATTGTAGCCGTCTGCAGCATGCTCGCTGTCACCTGCGCCTCGACAATCCATGACAATGCAGCGGTATTTGTGCTGCAGGCGCGGGGCTATCTCGTCGAGCCACACATCATGTGCGCCGGTATAACCGTGGTGAAAAATAATAGGCTCACCTGCGCCCAGTTGCTGATAAAAAAGTTCAACACCATTAATAGTTTGATGTGGCATGGTCAAAGCTCGAGTCACTTGGTTGACGTGACGATAACAAAAGCCTGAGGCATTGGCGATGGCCTTCGAAGACACCCTCGCTGAGTACGAAGCAGCAGTAGCAGGGCGCGATAGTATTTGTATGCACCTCACTGTTCATGCATATTGAAGGCTCTTCCGTCTCGAGAAGGCCTATGATCGCATTTACTGACCCATTGGTTTTACTGGGTATACTGGCGCTGCTGGTGGTCATTGCCGAGTGGCTTGTGGCACATACTCGGCTGCGCCACTTGGGCACAGCCTTGCTGGTTATCGTCTTTGCAGCCGTGGTGGCCAATATCGGCGTCATTCCGGCAGCCTCCGCGGCGCCCCCCTTATATGAGGGTATCTTTACGTATCTCGCGCCTGCCGCGATATTTTTTTTGCTGCTTGAGGTTAATCTGCGGGATCTCAGGCGCGCTGGTCTGCCGATGCTCCTGACCTTCTTTCTTGGTGCGATTGGTACAGTTTTGGGCGTGCTGGTCGCCAGTCTGGTGGTGCAAAGCGAACGCGCATTTGGCGATCTTTATTACGCGATCAATGGCATGTTCACGGGTACATTCATTGGCGGCAGCCTGAATTTTAATGCCATTGCGCTGAATTACGATGTGACCAAATCCGGTGAGTTGTATGCGGGAGCGGTGGTAGTGGACAACATTTATTCTATGGTGTGGATGCTGGCTACTCTGGGTATTCCCAGGATTTTCATGGCCATCAAGCCCCTGGTCGGCAAGAACCCAGCAAACGAATTGTTGGAACTGCCAGTCGCTGACGAGGAGACGATGTCGCCATGGGATCTGGCGCTATTGCTGGGGCTTGGCTGTATTGCTCTGGCTTTCGCCAACTTTGCCGCCAGCTGGCTGCTCACGCAGGGGATCAATCTGCCGATGATTGTTATTCTCTCGACCATTGCGCTGCTGTTGGCGCAGCTGCCGGCGATAGGCACCTTACGGGGTAGTCGTACCATCGGCCTGTTTGGAGTCTACCTGTTTCTTGCCGTTATAGGTGCACATGCAGAGTTTTCTGCGCTTGGTAATATCGGTGGTCTCGCCTACTCATTAGTGTTGTTTGTCGGCATCATCATCGCGGTTCATGGTGTTATCATTTTTGGAGTAGGTCGTCTGTTCCGTCAGGATTGGGAGCTGCTGGCGATCGCATCTCAGGCAAATATCGGTGGTCAAACCACTGCCATTGCTCTCTGCCGAACCTTTAATCGGCCGGAGTTGTTTTTGCCGGCCATTCTGATTGGCAGTCTCGGCACCGGTATTGGAACCTATATTGGTTTTCTGGTGGCAGAGTTCAGTCGCTGAGGTGCCACGCGTCAGATCGAAGACTTAGATGGCGGCGTTATAGGCTGTGTTGCGTACCGAGAATGTCGCTGCGTGATAGCCTCAATGCAATAATTCAGTCTCGCAGAGCAGTGATGGTGGTCTCAGCCCAGGCCTCACTCAGATCCCATAAACGTTTCGCCACGGCCTCATTGGCGGCTTCCGTTGACATGGGAGCAGGCTGGCAGTGAGAGAAATACAAGCCAGCTATGGTTTTGGGGTTAGGCTCAACTGCGCAATACACGGTGGTCGCTGCACCCTGATTTGGGCTCTTGGTAAATGGGCTGATGAGCTTCATCATGGTGCGCATGAAGGCAGAACCGCGGCCTATCTCAGTTGTTACCAGCGTCCCTGGATGCAGGGAGCAAGCGCTCAGGCCTTGTTGGGCATAGCGTCTTTGTAATTCGTTGGCCATCAGTACATTCGCCAGCTTGGCCTGGCCATAGGCGGTCCAGGTGCTGAAGTTGTCGCGGGTTAACGGAAAACGCTGAAAATCCAGCGTCTTGGGCATGCGATGTGACTCACTTGAAACCATCACCACTCGGGACTCCAACGCATTGAGTAAGCGCGGCATCAACTGGCGCGTTAACAGAAAATGACCAAAGTGGCAGACGCCTACAGTCAGCTCCAGACCTTCGCAGGTTTGCTGGTAGTCGGATGTAATCAAGCCCGCATTGCAGATGAGGATATCGATTTTTTCAGCCTCAAGCTGGTCTGCAAATGCGATGATGCTGCTAGCACTGGCCAGATCCAGCGGCCGAAATTCAACCTGGGAGTGGGGATGCAGCTGGCGAGTGCGCTCCACAGCCGCTTCGCCGGTAGCACGGGAGCGACAGGCGAAAATTACGTGGGCGCCGGCCGCAGCCAAAGACCTGGCGGTTTCAAAGCCTATGCCAGTATTGGCGCCCGTGACTATGACAAATTTATCGGACAAATCCCGGCTTGCGAGGACCTGGTCGGCGGAGGTCTTAGCATTTAGCGCTAGCATTTTGAATCCTGAAAGGAGTAATCAATGCCAGCATACGGTTTACCGTGCCACCAATGCAACGCCGGTCTTTTTTTCGTCAGCGGTCGAGCGGATAACACCGTAAACATTGGGTTGTGTGTCTGTCGATTCAGTGCTACTGACGGGAGTTCTTTTGCTCCTGAATCAATGCCTTCAGTGCCAGGATTTCCTCATGCAGCTGGTTTAGAGAAATGTGTTCAGGATCTGCTGCCAATTCTCGTTGATGCTCCTCCTCCAAGACATTTACGACGATGCCTATGACCATATTCAAAAACGCGAAGGCGGTCAGAAAGATAAAGGTGATATAGAAGAGCCAGCTGAAGGGATAGATCTCCATGGTTTCATACATCACGTCAGTCCAGTCCTCAAAGGTCATGATTCGAAACAGGGTTAACATGGCCACGGCAAGGTCACCCCAGAGAACCGGATTGATTTCTGCGAAAAGCAGTGAGCCGACGGCGGCATAGATGTAAAAGATAATAAACATCAGTGCCGCAACATAACCCAGGCGCGGCAAGGCCAGAACCAGTGAGTTGAGCAACATGCGTAACTCAGGAATGATGCTCACCATTCGCAGCACACGAAATACGCGAACCAGCCGGGCAACCAGAGCCATGTCGGCATTATCAATGGGAATCAAACTGATGGTGACGATCAGTGCATCAAAGATATTCCAGGCGCTTCGAAAGAAATTTCGATGAGGATTGGCGGCGAGAAAGCGCATGCCTATCTCCGCCAGGAAAATGAGTGTGATAGCCCAGTCGAATATCAGGAGCAGTCGGTAACCCCAGGGCGGTAAGGTATAGGTTTTTACGCCGATCATCAGCGCTGAGGCAATGATGATAAAGATGATAAAAGCCTCGAAGATCTTGTGGGTTACGAGACCCTGAAAACGTGATTGCCAACCCATAGGTTCCGCCTGAGAAATTTGCGGAGCGGATTATAGCCGCCGCTGTCGGTTGGCACCATCATGGCTGTTGAAGTCCTGCTCCCTTTAGCGTTGCTCAACGAATTGCCAATCCCTCAAGCTTTAGGCTAGTACGAATGTGTCCAGTCGTTGGCTGGGACGGGCAGGAAATACTGAGGGCGAGTGACACCAACAGCCCTTGATAGACCCTCGAAGGAGAAAATATTTTTGGCTCTACATGCCCTGCTGGTTGATCGCAACGGGTATGTTTATACTCACGTTTTTACTCGGAGAAAGGCAGATGGCTCCCATTCCCAAAGGCGGCACCGTCGCCGTGACAGGTGCGGCAGGATTTATCGGTGGCTGGGTAACCCGACTCTTGCTGGACAAGGGTTATCGCGTGCGAGCCTGTGTTCGCGACGTTAATGATTCGACGAAAGTTGACTTTCTGCGGCAGATGCCCGGCTTTGCCTCGGGGCGTCTGACCCTGCATAGTGCTAACCTGGACACGAATGGTTGCTTTGATGAGATCTTTGTTGGCTGTCATGGGGTCTGCCACGTCTCTCATGTGACAGATTACGATGATCAGGAATATGTTCAGCGGGTTTGCGACCATATCATTGCGAGTGTCAACAATGCCAAGACGGTCTCTCGAGTGATCGTAACCTCGAGTATTGCGGCGGTCATCTCTGAGGTCGATATTTTTGAGTTAGAGCGTCGGCCCGTTTGTTACGAAGACCGTTATCCCGATGAGCAAAACCCGAAACGCACGCCGGCCCGTGGTCAGGGTTATTCAATGGGCAAGGTTATCGCTCAACGGGCCTTTTCTGATGCTGCCGCGATTAACGGCAGCTGGGATGCCATCACTTGCTGTCCGGCAGATAACGTAGGTCCAATTCTATCGGCACATCAGAAAAACATGGGGCCCTGGCAGCACAACATCGAGACCATGTTGCTTGGTAAGTATTATCAAAATGGGGCCTATCGGCCCTGGATTACGGTGGATGTTCGAGACGACGCGGCCTGCCATGTGGGACTGCTGGAAAGCGTCGATGTCAAAAATGGCGAACGCTATATCGCCTGGTCGACTGACATGCGTAAAGTTGAAGATATCTGCGCTGATATTGATCGGCTATTGCCAGAGTTAGGCTTTGCAATTCCACAGGTGATAGATCCGTTTCCTGAACGTATTCAGGCGCGAGAGGCTGAGCTTCGGGCCGTCTGGTCGAAGATCGAATTGCGTAATGACCGAATCAAGGCTGTAGTGCCAATCAATTTTCGATCCCTGGATGAATCGGTTCGAGACTGTGTTGAGTCGCTCATCAGCGTGGCTGGGGTCAAACCCGTGCGCCGCGAAGGCTTGGCAGAAGGTCGCTAAACGCCGTGAAAATTGGCGCAACACCAGCAGAAAGGACCAGGGACGCCGATATTTTGGTCTTAGGCGCGGGGGTGATCGGTATGACCATCGCCCAACGGTTACTTGAGGCCGGTCGTGGGGTTTTACTCGTAGATCCGGCGCCGCCGGGTAGCGGAGCCTCCTTTGGAAATGCAGGGACTATCGCCGACTATGCCATTATGCCAGTGGGCTCACCCGCTGTGTTGCGCAATCTGCCAGCGCTGTTGTTTGACAAAAGCAGCCCTCTCACTATTCGACGGGCAGCCCTGTTCTCGCTGGCACCCTGGTTAGTTCGGTTCCTGTTTCAGTCCATGCCTCGGGCGACAGAAGATAACATTCGAGCGCTGGCGAGTATTCTGGCTGATGCGGCGCCTCGCTGGCAGACATTGGCAAGTCAGATTGACGCTCAGGCGCTGGTTCGCGCCCGCGGTTGTCTCTACCTATATGAAAACCCGGCAAGCTTTGAACGCGGCAAGCGTGACATAGCCTATCGTCGTTCGATGGGTGTTAAGGGTGAGATGCTGAGCCCGCAGGAGCTGAGCCAACTGGAACCGCAGCTGCCTGATGTAGGCGGCGGCGCGGCCTACTTTCCCGACGCCATCTTTCTGAGCGATCCCGGCCAGGTCATGGCGCGCCTTTACCGCCACATTGAAGCCGCCGGGGTCGAGTTCCAGCAAGCGGCGGCTGTAACATTGCAGCGTCAGTCGACAGGCGTGAATGTGACCTTGGCTGACGGTACTAGCGTTCGTGCTCGGCAGGTCGTCATAGCCGCTGGTGCCCATTCCCGCGTCCTGGCGAGGCAGGCGGGAGACAAGGTGCCGCTCGATACCGAGCGAGGTTATCATCTCGAATATGACCTGACGAAGCCGCTGCTGCAACGCCCGGCCTGTGCCAATGCGCGAGGATTCTATATGTGCCCTATGACGGGCAGATTACGGATCGCCGGCACTGTCGAGCTGGGTGGTTTGAGCCCGATACCGTCACAGCATCGACTGGATGCATTGGAGCGGGGGGTTCAACAATATTTTCCCAACCTGGGCCGGCCCACAAGAACCTGGCTGGGCTTTCGTCCATCCATGCCAGACAGCCGACCGGTGATCTCAGCCTCTAAAAAAGGCAACGATATAGTCTACGCTTTCGGGCATGGGCATATTGGCATGACCCTCGCGCCGGTAACGGCCGCGATGGTCAGTGCACTGGTCTTGGGTGAAACCTCTCCCGTCGAGGTGGCAGATTTTTCGGCTCAACGGTTTTGAGATTTACTGGGCAGCTTCAAGCCACCTTATTCTGTGGTGCCGGGTTATTAAAGGTCAGGACGCCGTCGTCCAGCGGGGCGGCAGGCAGGATATCTTTTTCGGTGTAGTAATCCTGACTATTGACCCAGGGTCCAGCATCGCTTTGGCGAGGTAACCTGGGTCCGCCCCGTTGAATGTAGCCTGGCGCGAAGTCATCAGGATTGATAAATCCCTTGCCGTTCATGCCTTGGTCCTCGGGTCTCAAGCGTGGCGTCACCTGTCGCACGCCTTGTTCATCCATATGATTCAGTACTCGACAAATATAGTGAGCGATCATATCTGAGCGCATGGTCCAGGAGGTACGGATGTAGCCAAAAATCCAGGCCAGGTTCGGAATGTCCGACACCATGACGCCTCGATAAGTCCAGCTTTCGGGTAGGTTGACCTTTTTGCCGTCGATATCAAAGGCAATATTGCCAAGCCCGCAGAGTTCAATGCCGGTGGCGCTGACAATAATATCTGCCTCAAGTATCTCACCAGACTTGAGCAGGATGCCATTTTCAACGAAGCGGTCAATGTGGTCGGTGACCATCGAGGCCTTGCCGGATTTGATGGCCTTGAACAGGTCGCCGTCGGGTAACAGACACAGACGCTCTTTCCACGGATCATATCTGGGCGTGAAGTGGGTTTCGACGTCATAGCCTTCCGGTAGCTCAGCGGCGACCAGACCAACCAGTTCAGCCTTTGTCGCGACAGGGTCGTTCATTGAACGTGCGGTGATATCTGCGCCAAAGGCCAAAGCCTGACGTTTCTTAATATCGTGAATCCACTCCAATGGAACATCCAAGGCGCGCAGTTCGGTGATCATGGGCTCCTCAACAGAGTTGTCCATGGAGACATAGTAACTGGGCGAGCGTTGCAGTTGCGTGACATGGGCAACTTTTTCTGCGACCGCAGGTACTATGGTCGCAGCAGTTGCGCCGGAACCGATGACGACCATCCGCTTGCCGGTGTAATTGAGGTCTTCAGGCCACTTCTGAGGGTGAATCACGGTACCTTTGAAAGAGGCCTCGCCAGGGAAGTCGGGCTTATAGCCGCCGGCATAGTCGTAGTATCCTTGGCACATAAAGAGAAAATTACCGGTAACTTTGACCTGGCTGCCGTCTCCCCGAGTGGCTATGACCTGCCAGCAGGCATCCTGAGTAGACCAAGATGCAGTGTTGACCCAATGGTTAAAGCGGATGCTGGGGGCCAGATTATTCTCGTCAACGACTTCGTTGAGATAGCGAAGAATCTCCGGCGCCGTGGCGATGGGCTGGCCATGCCAGGGTTTGAAATCGTAGCCGAAAGTATACAGGTCGCTGTCTGAGCGGATGCCAGGATAGCGAAACAGGTCCCAGGTACCGCCGATCGAAGCGCGACCTTCCAATATGACGTAGTCCTTGTTAGGGCATTCCCGCTGAAGGTGGCAGGCGGCGCCGATGCCGGAGATACCGGCGCCGACGATAATGACGTCATGGTGTTCAGTTTGCATGATTTAAGTTCTCTCTTGCTGTTTTCAGATTCGATTGCCGAAGTATTCGATGTCGCGGGTTGGCGAGTTCGATAGCAGGCTAAGGGTCGAATAAAACACTTTCCCTCTTTGAGCGCAAGCGCCGCCGTTGCATCGGCATTTTGTATTCAAGGGCCATCAAGTAGCCGGGGTTCGTCTCAAGTGCTTCGATTCAACCGGCTATTTGATAGGCGAGCATCTTGAACTCATGGCTGAAGGGATGCCAAAAACCGGGCATCCGCTGAGTCGAGCACATGCCCGTGATACCCGCTGTAGGTGCCATCCATGAGTGAGTGCCCGCCATGCCTCCCCAGTGATACTCGTCCTGAGCACCGGCCGGGTCGCTGGCTTGCAAAGTGTTTTTTAAGGCGAACCCAAGCCCAAAGACGGTACCCGGCATTTTCCACATGGGGAATGCTACTCCCACGCCTTCGGCCAGTTGATTGGTGCGCATTAATGCCAGCGTCTCGGGTTTTAGAATGCGGGTACCTTGCCATTCGCCTTGGTTGACGATCATTCGAATAAAAGTCAGATAGTCACTCATAGTTGCAACAAGCCCACCACCGCCCATGAGCAGGGTACGCTGGCGATTGTATTGACCCGCGTAGGGATCATCAGCTTTTGTCATACCGGGTTTCATGGGGTCGAACAGGTCATTGGGCGCATACATGGTGATAAATCGATGGGCTTTTTCTGGTGGTACCCAGAAGTCGGTATCTACCATGCCAAGTGGGGCGAAGAGCCGCTGAGACAGGAACTCATCGAACCGCTGACCACTCAGTACTTCAACCAGTCGCGCGCAGACGTCCGTGGCGACTGAGTAGCGCCAGCTGGTGCCGGGATGGTAAGCCAGTGGCAGCAGACTGACGCGATGACAGAATTCCTCGAGATCGATGCTGAAATCACCCAGGACATTCAGTCCGCCGCTACCGTAAGCACGGTCTATGACAGAGTTGGGTTCGATGAAGCCATAGCTGAATCCGGCGCTGTGGCTCAGAATATGTTTGATGAGGATGGGATTGGTGGCCGCTTCTACATCATCAGCTGTCGTCGCACCTGCCTTCAGTACCCGCGGGTTGGCAAAGGCGGGAATAAATTTCGCCAACTCGTCCTCCAGCCTAAATTTACCTTCCTCAAATAGCATCATCAGCGCGACTGAAGTGACAATCTTGGTGTTTGAATACATGCGATAGATGGCATCTTTCGCTAGTGGGGTTCGAGTTTCTTGGTCCATGACCCCATAGGTGGTGTAGTCCAGGATGTCGGTTCCGCGCATGACGATCGTGCTGGCGCAAGCGAGTAAGTCTTTGTCAATATAGGCCTGCATACGGTCGTGCAAGGGCGAAAAATCCAGGTCGTGGTCGATGCTGAGTAAGTTAGTCGGTGCTGTGGTGTTAATAACGAATCCTCCGAAAAGCGCTGGTCATAATTTGTGCAATTAAGCACTTTTCTGTTCGACGGTCAAAGCTTCAGTGGGATCGAAGCAAGCGGATTCGCAGGACTCCTAGGTTAATCGACCATAAGCTCTAGGTAGTGCCATTGCTCGCTGAGCTTCTGCCAGTAATAGAAGTGGGCAGAATCTGTCTCGACAATTTCTTCGTCTTCCACCTGTACTGCATGTCCCTCGGCCAGTGTCCAGGCGTATTGCTCGACCGCGTAGGCGATCTCCTCAAGGACCGAGTGGCCGAAGTCAATCTCGAAAATGTCATCGCTTTGATCACGCGCGGCCTCTTGAGGTTTTTGACTCAAAAAAGCGGTCAGGGCCAGGTACGCATCTCCGTGCGAGTTAAGTGTTAACAGCGAGTCCAACAGTTCTCGACGAGTCATCAAGTTGAGATTGAGGCTTTCCCCGGAGTCCATGGTCATTGGGTTGCGATCCATTAAATTATGACGATGAAAGTTAGCTTAGATGGCGGGGTCGCCCTGCACAAGGATCATCAAAGGATATTCTAGTTGTCGATATAGCCTTTGGAAAAGTCGATAGTGGGATAACGCACCAGGCCCTTCAACCGTTCATTCTGAATATAGACTTGAGAATAGATATGGGTCGGAACAATCGGTGCTTCCTCAAACAATATCTGTTGCATCTCGCCAAAGGCATTCATACGAACCAGTTGATCGTCGGTCGAATGGGTCAGCGTGAACAACTGATCGTAGGTTGGATGCTGAAAACCGCCGTCATTGTACGGACTACGTGACTGAAAGATACCGGCAAAAAATACCGGGTCAAATACTGAACCGCCACAAAATGCCGCGCGAGCAATATCAAATTCGCCCGCATGCATTTTCGCGATTGCTTGTTTAAAGGTTTGTTTGTCAACCCGAACATCCAGACCAAGACCATTCTGCAGTTGTGATTGAATGAATTCGGCATCGATCTGCCGAGTCTCATTCGCCAGCAAAACGATGGGTGGCATCTCCGTGAGACCGAGTTCGGCCTTGGCTTCAGCGAGCAGACGTTTAGCCTGGCCGATATCAAAATCTATGGGGCTTGCCGGATATTCGGTTTGAAATCTGCCATTGATGCCCTGGGTGGGTCCTGACAGGACTGATTCGATTTTTTCCACGCCGGGCATGCCGATAATATTGTTGATATAGGTGTCCCTGTTGACGCTCAAGCGAATGGCATGACGGAGTTTTCGACTCGCGGTGGGACGGTCTGGTCGCATATTCAGTATCAGCCATGCCATGCAGTTCGAAGGTGCTTTGTTGATGCGATAGCCTGCGGCCGAGGCGTCCTCGAGAATGTCCTCATCAAGTGTTAGTGCTGCCAGTTCGCCACTCTTAAACAAATTCAATAGCGAGCGATTGTCGGCAGTGATATAGCCAATCTTTATGCCGTTAAGCTTGATTTTGGCCTGGTTCCAGTAATGCGGGTTGCGGGACATGGACATGGAGGCGCTGTGAACCCAGCTGTCGAGTTTGAAGGGCCCATTGGAGAGCAGATTGCCCGCGTCAGCGCCATAGCGATCCCGTTGTGCTGAAACAAATGCTTCATTTAAGGGCATATAGGGAGTGCCGCTTAATACATTCAACAGGTACGGTGCTGATCGAGAAAGTGTGACTTCCAGGGTGTAGTCATCCAGCGCCACGACACCGAGATCCTCTGGTGGCAGTTGACCGGCGAGAATTTCCTTGCCGTTCAGCAATAGGTCGGCGAAGAAACTCGAACCTGCTGCGGCAGTGCGAGGGTCTACCAGACGTCGCCAAGCGTAGACGAAATCATGCGCCGTGACGCTTTCCCCGTTTGACCAGCGGGCATCCCGTCGCAAGCTGAAGGTCGCGCTTTTAGGCTGCAGGCGCCAGCTCGAGGCGACCGCAGGCTGGATTTTTCCACGGCGATCCACTCGAACCAGGGGTTCGTTGATCAGACCAAGAATAAACGCGCTGGTTGTGTCTTCTGATAGAGAGGTGTCGAGGTTGGGTGGCTCTTGTGAGAGGCTGAGGGTGATATGCTGGAATTCCGCATCAATACCCTTGGCTGATACCTGCTGCCAAGTGGCCAGGGTGCACAGCAGAGTCAGGCAACCTGTCTGGAACCTGCGCTTGAAGTTAAGGGTGCGAGCGAGCAAAGGCCGGCATGGCTTCAGCGTCCTGAGCGAACCTTGAGCGGCACTGCTGGGTCTCCATATGGTGAAGAGCCGAGAGAGCCCGAATAATCTTGAGTGTCTGGAGAACACCACCGAGAGTATCGCCCGTCCGTCGAAAGATAGGCTTTAAAGTATCACAAGATAGGTCCTGGAGATAACGAATTGATATTCAGCATCAGGATCGGTAACTTATGAGCAGTCATCAAGAGATCAACAAATGAAACAGAAACATCGCATACTGGCCGCTACTGCACCTCTTGAAATCTGTTGGGATAAGGTCGGCATCCCACATATATTTGCTCAGAATGTCGAAGACGCTTTTCGCGGCATGGGATATGCCTGTGCCAGTGAACGACTCTGGCAACTTCATTTGAGTAATCTTTACGCAACGGGTACAGCCGCGAGTGTTATGGGCGAGAAGTATGTTGCCCAGGACCTCATGCACAAGGCGTTTAATGTGGCAGCCTACGATATTCCTGACTCGCCAGGGGACTATATCGTTGATGCCTACCTGCAGGGTGTTAATAGCTATGTCGACTCACTGGATGAGGTGCCACCAGAGTTTTTGAAAGCGGGGACCCAACCACGTCACTACACTCGGCATGATGTTGCCTCGCGGTATCGGTTCACCGGCTGGTTCCAGCACAAGACCTGGCTGGAAAAAATTTATCTTGGCAAGTTGATGGCGGAACATGGCGTCGACTGGTTTCGCAATCATGTTCTGCATTTTTCCAATGCTGACGCTGCCAATGTTGCACTGTTGCAGAATGCACTGCAGGCAATAGATTTGAATGTAGCGCGACTGCTGTTTCCCCATGAAACTCGGTTAAGTGGCAGTAATAATTGGGCCGTCGCAAGCGCCCTGTCTAAGTCGGGAAAGCCGCTCATGGCAATGGATCCACATCAGCCGCATACGATTCCGAACACCTTCTTCTACTCGCACCTGAGTACACCAAACTGGGATGCCTTTGGCGCAAGCTTTCCTGGTGTGCCCTACTTCATGATGGGCTTCAATCAAGATGTTTCGTGGGGTTTGACCACCGGATTCGTCGATACCTACGATGTCTTTGTCGAGCAGGATAGGCCCAGCATGGCACGTGAATATCAGATTGCCGTGGCAGGTCAGGCGCCACGATCATTCAGTGTGTTGGAGTCAAAGAACGGACCAATCCTGGAATCGATCACCGACAATTTGGGAATCACTGCCGCGAGTGAGCGGACGCATGTCACCGCTCTGGACTGGGTCATGCGGGATCGGCCGACTTCAGCCGGTATTCTGGCGCTGATGCCACTGGCGAAAACCAGCGCTGAGCTAGGTCACGCATTGTTTGAAAATGATGTTTGTCCGTTGGTCAACAATATCATTGCGGTTGATCGTCATGATGACCTGCATCGCTACGTCGCTGCGACGATTCGCAAGCGTCCGGGCCATGGTAAGCCTGGCGTCACCGGAGTTGTACCTTTGCCAGGTTGGGATAATCAATTTCAGTTCGACACGAGTCGAGCGCGAGATTTGCTTGTTGAGCGGAACCCCTTGACAGGTTACCTGTATACCGCCAACAGTGACACAATGGGGGACCGTGGCGATTTTCCGATACACAATTTCCCCGCTCAGGATGCCAGAGCCAGACGAATCGAGGAGTTGCTTCGCCAGCAAGGTGGCGGCTTTGATACAGAGGACTTCCTCTCGATGCAAAGGGACTTGTTGGACATACGGGCTCGAGACCAGGTGCCAGCGATTATCAAAGCCCTGACCACTGACCAGTCCAGTCCAGCCCTGCGCCTTGCCCTGCGCCTTTTAGCTGAATGGGACTTCAAGGCTACTGTGGATTCCAGAGCAGCCTGTATCTTTTATCCTTTGTTGGATAAACGTACCCATATCCGCTTTATGGCAGAAGTGTTGGGAGAATCCGTCTTGATCGAGACGCTGTCTGCAATTGCGCCTGGCTTGAATCGCTTCGCGGTTGATCACTTTATGGTTGATGGCTCACCGTGGCTGAAGCACCGCGCGCAATTTGAGGCTATGATTTGTCAAGACGTCACCGCAATTGTTCAGCGTTTAAATGAGCAATACGGTGATGACTGGTGCTGGGGTGATATTCACAAGATTCGATTTGGACACTCGCTTCGAAAGTTTCCGATCTGGCAACACATGACTGTTGGTCCTGACCCAATTGGTGGTAGTGCGACAACTCTGGCGATGGCGACGCATGTCCCGTCTGAGTCCTTTGAGATCTATCAAGAGGTTTATCACGGTCCCGCCTTTCGATGGGTGGTTGACCTGGCAGACCCCAAACACATCAAGTTTGTGACCGCCAGTGGTAATGGTGGTCGGCCTGGCAGCCCGCATGTTACCGATCATTATGGGGCCTGGCTGAAGGGTGAATATTTTGATTTGACGCTGGTGCGGGAAGAGATCTTGGTCGAGCGAACAGATCAGTTCGACCGAGGGGCTTGATCACAACCCTCGGTACCGATTCGACGGTTGTCATACCCTGCCGGGTTATGCGGGGTCAGGCTGGCTTTTCGCCGGCGATGGTCGTGCGATACATTTCTCGCCTAAAACCATCATAGTCATTAAAAGCCTGATGTACGCAGAGCCGATTGTCCCAGATGGCCAGCGTTTTAGGTTCCCACTTAAGCCGACAGGTAAAGGCGGGTTGAGTGCTGTGTTGAACCAAAAATCGCAATAAAGATTCCCCTTCCATCCGACTTAACCCCTGCAACCCGATGGCATAAGTCTGATCGCAGTACAGGCTTTTTTCACCGGTCCTTGGGTGACTTCTTACCAACGGATGATAAGTACCGCGCACTTTAGTTGCTATCGCCGGCGGTAATTCTTCTGCATTTTTGGTGGCGGCTATTCGGCCGATTGGAGAATCATCCGGTTGAACGAATTCCTGGGCTGTCTCAAGCACATTTCGCATTGACATATGGACCATCAGCGGCGCCAGCAGAGACTGCATTTTTTCGCTGAGCATTTGATAGGCGAGCGCCGTATTGGCCCACTGAGTGTCGCCACCATAGGGCGGTATATCGACGCCGTAGAGCAGGCTAATGGCAGGTGGTTGGTCGAGAAATGGTGAGTCAGTGTGCCAGCCTGAACCGAATACCATGGGCACCTTCGAGACGGCTTCCTTGATCACGGGTTGAACATTTTCGTGACCCACGACGCCGGTTGTATAGGCATCGTTGGCAAAGGGGCCAAAGCGACGGCTGAATTTCTCCAGATCGCCATGGCTGAGGTCCTGATCCCGAAAATAGATCATCTTGTGCCGAAACAGGGCATCCTCAATTTCGCCAAAAGCAGCTTCATTGATCCCGGCAACCTGGACGCCTTGAATCTCAGCGCCCATAGCTGCGGCCAGCGGTTTGGCTCGCAGATGCTGATAGGACCTGGGTTGGTTGTCAAACTGCCCGCTTGGATGAATGATCATGTCGACTAGTTACTCGATGTGGCTGAATCGCGGCGCCTATCCTGCCGTTCCTGCGAAAATCAAGGCGCCAGCTTGATCAAGCGGCAGGATAGGCAGAGCCACCGTCGATCTTTAATATAGCGCCGGTCGTGAAACTTGAAGCATCGCTGGCAAAGTAAAGCGCGGCGCCGACGATTTCTTCCGCCTGTCCGCCCCTGCGCAAGGGAATACTGGTTCGAGCGCGCTCGTTGAATGCCTCCATGTCCCAGGCCTTGGCGATATCAGTTAAAAAGGGTCCTGGCATGATGCAGTTGACGCGAACCTTGGGGCAATAGGCCCGAGCCAGTCCCAGCGTAAAGGCATTGATACCGGCTTTCGCCATCCCGTAGGGCAACTCAGTGGGTGTGGGTTGCACGGCTGCGGTGCTGCTGACCATGATGATTGAGCCGCCGTCACCTTCAGCCATACGTTCGCCGATCAGCGTCGATAGTCGAAACGGACCACGCATATTAACCTGAAGAATCTTTTCATAAAGCGCCTCAGTCACATTAGTGAGTTTGTCATACAGAGGAGACATGCCAGCATTATTTACGAGTACGTCGACCTTACCAAATTTCTCATAGGCGAACTCGGCGAGCCGATCGCTCGCGTCCCAATCCCCGGCATGGTAGCCGAAACCATGACATTCTTGGCCTGACTCGGCCTGAATTTCAGCGGCGACTGCAACGCAGGCCTCTTCCTTGCGACTGGCGACGATGACCCGAGCGCCGGCATTGGCAAACGCCTTGCACATCTCCAGCCCCATGCCTCGGCTGCCGCCGGTCACAACTGCCACCTTGCCCGTCAAATCAAATCGATCTGCCATAATTTCCTAACCTTTTCTGAATAATGAGAGTGGCCTTCTGCCGACCGCTGTAGGGGACTTATATAGGATGACAGTGGCCGGATCAATTGCTTTGGTATTGGAATTACGAAATTCCAGGATTGTCCTGAACACAAGCAATTTGCCCCTCGGTCCTGGAAAGCTGTGGGATGGCGCGGCAAGTATACAGTCAGCGATCGCAAGTCCAGGCCCATGGCAAATCCGGACTGGAAACCCGTAGTCGGGTTGATTTCAAGGGCTCTGCTGGTACACTGCCGAAGCGCACTGATTCAGGGTTAGTCTTCAGGTAAGGCTGACAAAACTTCGAGGAAAAGAGGGTATAGGCCAATGATAGATTTTGAGATTCCAGAAGACGCTAGAGCAATCCGCAACAAAGTTCGACTATTTGTTCAGCAAGAGTGCCACCCGGCAGAGGAGAACTGCACCGCCGAAAATTTTGAAAGTGTCCTGGCAGAGCTGCGTGTCAAGGCGCGTGCTCAGGGTCTCTGGTGTCCGTTTGTGCCGAAGGAGCATGGAGGTATGGGCCTGCGGCCGCTGGCTAACGCGCTGGTGCAGATGGAGCTGGGAGAAAGCTTTCTTGGTGCCTTGTCGATGAACACTCAAGGCCCTGACGATGCCACTATGCTGACATTGCTGGAGCACGGAACCGATTACCAGAAGGAAAAGTTTCTTAAGCCGTTGCTTAATGGAGAAAAGCGCATCTGTTATTCGATGACTGAAAAAGCCGCGGGTGCCGATGCAACAGGCATGCAAACGACTGCTGTGCTGGAGGGTGACGAATGGGTGCTTAACGGTGAAAAGTGGTTCAGTTCCTCGGCCAGTGTGGCGGATATTGCTGTCGTTATGGCGAAAACGGATCCGGATGCGCCCCGCCATGAGCAGTATTCTACTTTTATCGTTGAATTGCCTAATCCTGGCTATGAAATTCTACGAAACATTGAAACCATGCAGCCGCACACTGAGTTGGGTCTCAAACTGGGAGGCTCCCATTCCGAAATTAAGATAGAGAATCTGCGGGTGCCTCGCGAGAATATCTTGGGCGGTCGTGGTCAAGGCTTCAACATGGGGCAACACAGGCTCGCGTACGGACGGCTACGCCATGGTATGCACAACGTCGCTATTGCTCAGCGAGCCCTTGATCTTGCCGCTGGTCATGTGGTTAACCGTGTGACCTTTGGCGAGCGTCTGGCAGATCGTCAGGGTGTCAGATGGATGTTTGCTGACTGCGCGGCGGAAATTTATAAGGCGCGGTTGATGTTGTTGCATATTGCCTACAAAGCTGAGAAGGGCATGGACTTGCGGCAGGAAAATGGTATCGCCAAAGTCTTCATGGCAAACATGGTTCATCAGGTGGTCGATACAGCGCTGCAGCTACATGGAGCCTTAGGCTATAGTCACGATACGCCCCTTGCTCGCTGGTATACAGCAGTGCGCTCCCAGCGTCTCGTCGATGGACCGGACGAGGTGCATCGCTGGAGAACCGGCGCTAACGTCATCAAGGCGTTTGAGAAATATGGCACGACGGCATCGGCGTGTGGTGGAGAACTGTTCGACTGACCTGCAAAGATTGGTGATTGATGGGCGCGATGAGGCTCAGGCTGTAACAGTCATCGAGGGTATCGGGTCAGACTGGGCTGACCCGGCACCAGATCTCTGAGTTGTTCATTGGTCCACAGGCACTGGATCGATGGAGCCTTCGATGACGCCATGGGTAAGTACCGGTGCAGCCTTGATGTCACTCGCATCCATCATTTGGACTACGCGCTGGAGGGAGGCAATAATTTGGTTTTTTTCCCATTCTCGCAACTGATTAAAGCGCTCGGTAAAGTGCTCCTGAAGTGGCAACGGCGAGAGGCTCAGAACTTGCTTTCCCTGATCGGATAAAAAAACATAGACTCTGCGACGGTCAGCCTCACTTCGCTGGCGAGTGACCAGACCATGGCTTTCCATTCGATCGAGGATATTAGTCATGGTTGCCTGGCTCAAGCTGACAGCGTTGGCAAGCTCGCCAGTAGTAACCTCAACCTTGTCACGAATGGCCCGTAATATCAGAAGCTGTGGCGTTGTCAGTCCGGTGGATTTCAGCAACTGTTTGGAGTGTAGCTCAGTCGCGCGAATCAGTTGGCGCAAGCTCGTGATGACCTGGTCAATGGGCTCTAGCATTCAGTATTCTCTCGAACGAATCGCACGAATAATACGCCGGCTAGGGCTGGCGTGCCAGTCAATCCACTTGTTGCCTTTCAGAGCCATAGTTCCTCTCGCAGCCCCTTGTAGAGGCTTGCGCAAAGAAGCAAAAGTATCAGACAAAACGGTAAACCGATGGCAATCGTCAGTGCTTGCAGTGAGGCCATACCGCCACCTATGAGCAGCGCGATAGCGACTAAACCTGTCGCCGTACACCAAAAGACTCGCTGCACCACCGGCGAGTTCATTTTTCCGCCAGCGGTCATGGTATCTATGACCAGCGAGCCTGAGTCAGCGGATGTGACGAAAAAGATTGAGATGAGAATGACGCTGATGCTGGAGACGATCTGAGTAAAAGGCAGGCTCTCGAGCATGACGTACAAGGAGAGCTCTGGTGGTATTTTGGCAAGCGCGGTAATGCCAAAGTTAAAGTATTGATCGAGACCTGTACCGCCGAGCGTCGACATCCAGACGATACTGACTGTCGTTGGCAGCAACAGGACCCAGGTGAAAAATTCACGAATGGTTCGCCCGTAGCTGATCCGAGCGATGAACATGCCGACAAAGGGTGACCAGGAAATCCACCAAGCCAGATAAAATATAGTCCAGCCGTGAAAGAATGCAGTGTCCTCTCGGTCTATCCAATTACTGAAGCGGGGCAGGTAGGTCACGTAGTTGATAGTCGTGTGCCATAGCTGTTCAAGGATGATGAGTGTCGGCCCCGTGATGATTACGAAAAGGCACATGAGTGCTGCCAGGCTCATATTGAACTCGCTCAGGCGTTTGATGCCCTTGTCCAGACCAGCCACGACAGACACCAGCGCCATAGACATGATCACCACTATCAGCAATATTTTTACAAGGTTGTCGACCGGAACACCAAACAGATAGTTCAGTCCGGCAGCAATTTGTTCGGCGCCATAGCCAAGGGAGGTGGATAAGCCAAAGATGGTCGCCAACACGGCCATCACGTCGATGAAGTGACCTAAAGGCCCCCAGACGGCCTTGCCAAACAGGGGAAAGAATGCGGACCTCAGCGTCAGGGGCATCCGCCGGTTGAAGCAGAAGAATGCCAAGGCAAGACCGACAGTGCCGTAGATGGCCCACGCATGCAGCCCCCAGTGAAAAATAGTTGCAGACATTCCGGCTTCTCGTGCTCTCGGAATATCCTGTGGGTCAATACCGAGTGGCGAGTTCAGCGTGTGAGTCAGAGGCTCGTAGACACCAAAGAACATCAAGCCTATGCCTACACCTGCGGCAAAGACCATTGCGAGCCAGCCAATATGATTATAGTGGGGTTTTGCATCAGGACCGCCCAGGCGAACTTTGCCAAAAGGCGAGATCGCGAGGGCAAAACAAAAGAGGATGAAAAAGTTTGCCGAAATGAGAAAAAACCAATCGAAAGTGGACGTCACCCAGGCCTTCATGCCGAGAAAAAGCGCAGCTGCCAGCTCCGGAAACATGAGGGTACAGGCCACAAGCGTGATGACGGACAAGGCCGATATAGCAAATACCGGGTTGTGGATATCCAGGCCCAGTACTTCAATATTATGCTCGCCAATTTCATGGCCAATGTCGATGGGTGCTTCGAGCCCCTCATCGATCGTGACAATGGGTTTGTTAATAGGGTGGCCCTCCGGATTTTGTGTGGCTTTCAAGCACTGAGCCGAGTGCGGTCTTTAAGGGGGTCAGCCAAGGCTCAAAATGCCGCCATTGCTCCAGACCCGACTGAAAAATGGGTTGTCGGACCTGTTCTGAGCTTGGTGTGCGTACTGAGCGCTCTGTTTCATGAAATGCCAGGCATTCGTTTTCGAATGGCAAGTCACAGAAGGCGAGCAGTCGCCGCACCTGCGCTTCTGTGTCAGTGACGACGTCCTCGTATTGCACGCGGAGGATTTTCCCCGGCAGCGTTTGATTCCAATGGTCCATCAAGGCGACATAGTCGCGATAGTACTGACCTATTTCAGTCAGGCCATAAGTGAACTCCTGGCCGGTAGCGAATAATTGTTTAAAGCCACTGAAGCAGCAGGCCAAGGGGTGACGGCGAGCATCAATAATCCTGGCATTGGGGAGAATCAGATGAATCAGGCCTATATGACGAAAGTTGTTGGGCATCTTGTCGATGAAATGGTGAGCACCCTTGCGAAAGATTTGAGTATCTTTAAGGTAGTTCTCGCCGAATTGGCGCAATTGCGCCTTCGAAAGATCCTTTAAGGTGGCGGGATACTTGGGCGCATCATTGATCATCTGACGACCGCCCAAGCGCTGCGCCAAAGCGCTGATGTTGGGTAGTTCCAGCGTGCCATCTACCTGAGAGTGTGAGGCCAGAATTTGCTCCAGCAGGGTTGATCCGGCGCGGGGTAGTCCAACGATAAAGATCGGATCAGGGGCGGAGCAACCAGCGCCTGCCTTTGCGGCAAAAAGCTCAGCCGTACAAGTGCGCTTTTGCAGGTTAAGCACCTCACTCATTCGGTCTGGACTATAGCGAAGCTGTTGTTTGCGCTGCAGATTGCCTTGTTGGTAGTAATTCATTGCAGAAGGATAGTCCAACTTATCTTCATGGGCTTTGCCCAGGGCAAAGTTCAAATGCACCTGGTCTTCCAGCGGTGTTTGATCCAGCTTCAGCTGTTGTTGCATACGCTGAATTTCGAGGCTGGTGAAGCGGTAGGTTTTCAGGTTGGCAAGGCTCCAATAGGCATCGCCAAAATCTGCGCGAATCCGATAGGCTTGTTGGTAAGCACTAATCGCATCCTCGGATCGGTCAATTGTCTTCAAAGCGTGGCCACGAAGCAGATGTAGTTCAGCCGAATCAGGCAATTGTTTGATAATTTGGTCATAGATTTTCAGGGCCTCCTCGAAGCGCCCAACAGCGACACATTGGTTGGCGTAAGCCGTCTGGTAGGCCGGATTTTCAGGGGTGGCGCTGAGCAGCAGGGCAGCCTGTGCCATGGCAGATGCGTATTTCTGACGACGATACAACACGTTCATATAGTCAAAACGCGCCAGGCCGTTGTTTGGCTCAAACGTCACGGCGCTCTCTAGAATAAACTCGGCATCATCCAAAACTTCTGATTTGATGCCGAGGTCGGCGAGCAACCGCATTGCCTCGACGTGCTGAGGTTGGTGCTGCAGAAATTGACGGCATAGCTGTTCTGCCTTAAGCCACTTACCCTCGCTGATCATATTGCGAACGCTCAATAGAGGAGGCGGCAGAGCGTTTAACTTGATGACCTGATTGTTTGCTTGTCGATGCCAGTCGGCATGCTGGCTCGTCGATGTTAGGCGGCTAATCGCCTGCCAGCTGGACAACAGCGAGTTGTTGCGCTGTACCGCCTGTTGAAAGGCGATTAAAGCCTTTGCCGGTTGTTCTTGAGCCCAATGGCAGTAGCCTGATTCTTGATAGGCTCTGCCCAGAGTAGGGTCACGTTGCTTGAGTAGCTCAAGGGTTTGCAAGGCCCCGTCTAGATCCTGTGCATAGCGCTGACTGACCGCGAGGAGGTAGAGCCCATCGCTCTGCGCAGGGTTGATGGCAAGCACTTCAAGGGCTACCTGCTCGGCGGCGGCAAAGCGGCCTGCCTGCAGGTGTGCTCGACCGTGCGCCAACATTCTGTCATTCGCTTGACTGTCTTTCGACATAAGTAGGATACCGAGACCGGGCTTTAACGAAAGTCATAGGAAACCCGCAAACCAATGGTTCTGGGTCGGTTGGTGGTGATGCGCTCGATAAAGTCCTGTCGATTGATGTGCAGCTCGGCGCGTTCGTCTGTTAAATTCGATGCAAACAGTTCGACTCCCCAGCCTGCAGAAGGGTCGTCTATGCCAACACTGGCATTCACCAAGGTATAGGATTTTTGCTCAACATTGGGCTCTGTAGGCGTGTCAACCAGCGAGTTAAGGGCTTTGCCCGCATATTTAAGGCCCAGCTGCCAGTGAGCTTCCAAGCTGTTGGCCAGCTGCCATTCGTAGCGACCACGAACGCTGGATTGAAAATCAGGGGTTAGAGGCAATGGCGAGCCTTGGTCGGCGACTATAACGGCAAATGCCGGATCAACCCTAACCAGTTCGGTATCGTTGTAAGAGGCGGCAGCGTAAATCGTGAGATTATCCGTCGCGAGCCAAACGAGATCCGCCTCAATGCCCTGTATTTCTGCGTCGCCACCGTTGTCGACAATGGTCAATACAGAAATGTTCTGCGAATCGAACTGAGACACTTGTATGTCCCGCCAGTCAATCTTATACAGGGCGCCGTTAAACCGAAGCAAACCGTTGGCCAAGGTTGTTTTCCAGCCCAATTCCATATTCTCTAGCGTGTCTGACTCAAAGACGTAAGGCAGGCAATAGCCTGGAAAGCCGGTCGCTGCATTGGGCTCTATGGGTGCTGCTGTGCCACAATTGGTGCCGTTACTGAGAAGATTATTGTCGCTGGCATTGTATTGGCCACCCTCTTTGGCCGCCGCCCGATTAAAGCCTGGTGGGCGATAACCTTCAGACCAGGAGGCATACAACAGTGAATCATCGTTCGGGGTCCAGCTGGCGGTGAACTTGACAATAGTATCGTCGACCTTGATGGGTTCAAGTTCGGCAAAGTTGGCGGCATAGTCTCGCCCGCCGGTGATTGCCGGGTGAATATCATTGGTGGGATCAGCGTCATCGGTAAATAAAGGTCGATTTCCGTAGCGCCAAGCGCCGTAGCCTTTGAACGCGTATTCCAGGTCATAGTAGCGGGCGCCTGCCGCAAGGTTAAATTTATCGGTCACATTCCACGACAGTTCACCAAACAAGGCGATTTGTTTCTCGGTTCGAGTATTATCATTACGAAATTGAGTCGCCAGGTTAGTCTTGCCCCGCGCGTTTGCTGTCGAATTGTCGAAGGTTGAATTGGAATTGATGTCAATGGGGGCGAAACCGGCGTCTATAGGTGCCTGATAGTTAAAGTCACCCACATGTTGTATCTCAAAGTCTTCATAGAAAATGCCGCCCGTGAAGTTGACAGGGCCCTCGAAGTTGGTCGTCACGCGAAATTCGTGAGTCCAGCGCCTGTTGTCGTTTTCGATATGCGCCGCGTTCGATGGGTCGCCGCACTCGATCACACGATTGTTGCCGCTTAGCGTAGGATCGTAGGTATAGGTTGTTGTTGGCCCGCCATCGGCAACGCTGGGTAATCCTGTATAGTAGCTGCCGACCAGGTATTCACACTGATAACCGGGTATGAATCCGCCAACGTTGGTGTAGCCGGTGTAATCAATATTGGCAACAACCTCGCGATCGAGAAACGCGCCAGTGTAAATTAAGTCCAGGGCACCGAGGCGACCGTCCAGCGTCCAGGCGGTTTGGTGGAATTTGTCTTTCAATTGGTCGTCGGCAAAACGACTCACCTGAAGGTCGCCGATGCTGGGGTCGTAATCGAATACACCCTCAGTCTTTAAGGTCTGCTGTGCATGCTGGACTAATAGATCCCAGTCGTCGTTGAGCAGGTATTTGAGACCTGCGCGAAACCCGCTATAGCTGGCATCGTTGAAATCATCTTCGACCAGCGCGGCATTGGAGGCGACTTTCTTGCTGACCGGTACCGTCAGACCTGCCGCCCCGACAATGTCGCCATTCGCAAACACTGTGCCGGCCGGAAAGGTGATGCTGGTGCCTGGAAAGGCCGGGTTAATACTGGCATCTGCTTGAAATGTGCCCTCAACATTGTCGATATAGCCGCCCTGTCGATCGTTATAGAAGGCGATTCGAGCGGCCATTTTGCCATCGATGATTGGCAGATTGAGCATCAGTTCGGTTGAGTTACTAGTTTCGCCGCCTTTCGTCGATGACCAACTGCCGTTCATGCTGGCCTGGAACTCGTCGATGACCGGTTTGTTGGTGATCAAACGAATAGTGCCTGCCATTGCACTGGCGCCATATAAGGTGCCCTGAGGACCCGGCAGGACTTCTATCCGCTCCATGTCGCTGATGTAGACATCAAGATTACGGCCCCCGGCTGTTACAGGCTGCTCGTCAAGATAGAGTGCAACATTAGGTGCTGATCCCTGCGACTCGGCGACAGTAATATTGATGGCATCAACGGCAGCACCGCGAATATAAACTTCATTCTGCCCTGGACCGCGACCACCGGCGTTAGCACTTGGCAGATATTCGATGTAGTCGGAAAACGCTTGAATGTTTTGTTCTTTCAGTTGGCGAGTGCCTATCGCCTGTACTGCCAACGGTACATCCTGCATGCTCGCTGAGCGCTTAGTGGCAGTAACGACAATTTCTTCGATTTCGGCGGCGGTGGTTGCCGTACCAAACATGACCGTGAGAATAGCGACATTTAACTGACTTCTTTGAAACATGAATCCCCCGGGGATCAGGCAAATTAATACTTAGATATCAAAGCAGTTAGTGTACGCAGATTGGCTGGAAATTGCACGTAAACGATGGAAAACCCGCGATAAAGGTTTGATTATTGAATAAACAGGGGTGTTTATGAGGCGATCTATGAGGTCGGAAGAGTATTTTTATGTAGTCAAATAGTTAGATATAAATGGTAATAAAGACATCTTTGGCGATCCGCCCAAGGGACCGAAAGAAATGTTTCCGTTGGCTGCAGGGCCTCGACCTGTCCTTGAGGTCAAATTCCGATGAGGTTTAGGGCAGGATGGGTCGCGGTAAAAAGTGCATCCAGGCAGACTCGCGGCACTAGTCCGTGCTGATTGTTCCGGCGGCGACAAAAGTCTCAAGATACAGTCGTTCAACCTGCGCTTTCGCCCAGGGGGTCTTGCGCAGAAATGTCAGACTCGATTTGACGGACGGATCTTGTTTAAAGCAGTTGATATTGATTTGCGCCGCGAGGCCCGCCCAGCCCCAGTGTTGCTCCAGGCGGATAACCATGCCTTTCAGTGTCACGCCGTGTAAAGGGTTATTGGGCTGTAGGTGTGCCATCTATGAGTCCTTGAGTCCAGTTCTTAGCAGTGCAGAGAATGGCGGTGGGCGTATTACCGACAAAAAGGATAGCATGGTTTTAGTCGCGCCAGGAGTTGCTGACACAGCACAAAACGTGGTTAATTGCTGGGTGATCAGTTAAGGCATCGCCAATGTCGATGCATCCCGCGCCCAGGAGGATACAGTGGATCTTGAATCTCGTCTCACTCGTCTTGAGGATATCGAAGCTATTCGGCAGTTGAAAGCCCGCTACTGCGAGGTCTGCGATGCCGATCATGACCCTGAATTGATTCTAACGCTGTTCACCGAAGATGGGATCTGGGAGGGCGAAGGGATCGGTCGGCATGAAGGTCATGAGCAAATCCGCCGGCTCTTTCGGTCCTTTCAAAAAACCATCAGCTTCTCTCAGCATATGGTACATAACCCGATCATTCATGTGGAAGGACATAGTGCCAGCGGGCGTTGGTACTTTTTTGGACTATTCACTTATTACCAAGGTCAGCAGCGTCGCTGGCAGGCTGCCAGGTACCATGAAGAATACGAAAAAGTAGCTGGCGTCTGGAAAATCAGACACCTAAAAATCGCCGAACCGGTGCTGAGTGCCCGCTATGAGCAGGGTTGGCGCAATGGTCAAGCGCCCCGTGAGAGTAACTGATAGTGAAAGATCTTGAGATACAGGGTTTTTGTGATTCGAAGTTTGCAGCTGTAGGTCAAGCGTTCCGCGACAATTTTCAACAACGTGAAGAGCTGGGTGCCTGTGTTGCCGTTGTCCAGGAAGGTGAGTTGGTGGTTGACCTTTGGGCAGGTTACATGGATGCGGAAAGAACCCGCCCCTGGCACCGAGACACCATCGTCAATGTCTGGTCAGTGGGCAAAGCGATGACCGCCCTGACGTTGCTGCACCTGCTCGAAACCCAGAATATCGATGTGAACAGCAGAGTTGCTGACCATTGGCCCGAGTTTGCTCAGAACGGCAAGGCTCGGATTACTCTCGCTCAAGCCCTGTCGCATCAGGCCGGCCTGTGCGGCATTGATGCCAATTTGCCTGCCGACGCCTATTTTCATTGGGACCTCATGACGGCGGCAATTGCGAGGCAAACCCCCTGGTGGGCTCCCGGTCAAGCGCATGGCTATCACACCAACACCTTTGGTTTTCTTCTCGGAGAACCCCTGCAACGGATCACTGGGCAGTCGTTTTCTGACTATTTTCAGCATCACATAGCGCGCCCTTTGGGCTTGGACTTCTGCTTTGGCGTGGCACCTGACCAGCAGCATCGCTGCGCTGATTTGACGTTTCTGCCGCGTGCAGAGCAGGGTTTAGCCGCGCCTGTCGTTGCCTTGGATGGGACTGATACTTTAGGTGACATGCGCATTCGGGTTGCTAACAATCCGCCTCTCATGCCGTTGAATGTTAACTCTGAGGCCTGGCGCAAGGCAGTCTTTCCGTCAACCAACCCTCAGTCAAACGCCCGCTCAGTGGCGACCTGTTTTGGTGAGTTGGCCATGATTGCGACCGGCAAGCGTTCAAATATTCTTAGCCAAGGTCAGTTAATTCGAGCCACCCAGATAGTCAGTGATGGCCTGGACTTGAATGTTCAGCGTCCGACTCGGTTTGGTTTGGGTTTTCAATTGACTCAGCCAGACCGGCCGCTGGGACCCAATGCGAGCACCTTTGGCCACTATGGTAACGGCGGCCATTTGGCATTTGCTGATCCCTCTTGTGCCTTAGGATTTGCATATCATATGAATCATCAGGGTTTCGCCTGGCGCGATCCGCGCAATATCGCGTTGACTGATGCGGTGTATGCGTCACTCTAGATCTGTCGCTCTTG
>JAYODE010000078.1:0-2039 GCA_038106185.1 Gammaproteobacteria bacterium
TTGCATGCAGGTGGTCGCGCCGGGATCGCGCGCGATTTCGATCCCGTCTGGCTCCACCAAATTTCTCCAGTATTGATCCCGTATAGGAAAGCGTAGAGCGCCTGCCTTGCATTCAGCAGTTGTCGGCGGTTCCGTACAGGATCCTCGTGTGCCACAATTCTAGCGTCTATTTCCTACTCGCTTAAATTTTAAGCAGGATACTTTTTGTGTCGAATGCGCCTTTCTCAGAGCATCAGTTAGAACATCAACTGCCAGAACATCAATTGTCGTCGGAAGAGCAGATACGTCGACTTGCGAAGGGTGAGTCGGTCGTATCGAGCCAGGCATTGCTTGCCCGGCTCGACGAGCTGGGACTAGAGTTCGAGCAGTCTGCTGCAACGAAGGTCGACAGCGGTGAAGCGGGCCAGGTGCGTCTTGCGATGCCGCTGCAGTTGCTTGATAAACCACTAATTCTAAATGAGCTGCGCGCACCTGTGCGTGCGTGCCTCGGCGATGTGACCATACATTGGGTCATAGACTCTACCAATAACGATTTGCTCAAAAAAGCCGGCGCCGAAGGCTTTCATGGCGGGGTCAGTCTGGCTGAGCAGCAGTTGGCAGGCAAGGGGCGGCGAGGCAAGCAGTGGGTTAGCCCCTTTGGTAAAAATATTTATCTCAGTGTCGGCTGGCAATTCCGAGTCCCTGTGTCTGCCTTAGGGGGATTGAGTCTTGTTGCCGGCATGCAGGTCGTCAAGACCTTGCGGCAGTTGGGTGTGCAAACTGCTGGGCTAAAGTGGCCAAATGATGTCCTTCTTGAAGGCGGTAAACTTGCCGGAATCTTGGTTGAGGTTTTGCCGGACAAAGACCGGGTAAGTGTTGTGCTGGGTATTGGTATCAATCTGGCGTTGAGCAAGAGAGATACACAAGCCATAGATCAGGCCTGGAGTGTCGTCCCCGAATCTATCAAACTCGCTCGCAACCAAATAGTAGTGGGTCTTCTGAATAATCTGATCCCTGTATTGCAGGCTTTTGAGGGCACGGGATTTGCCCCCTACGGTGCTGCCTGGCAGGGGTTCAATCTGTATCAGGGTCGGGCGGTGGAGGTCAGGCTTGGCGAGCGTGTCATTCAAGGCATTGATCATGGCATTGATGCCAGTGGCCAACTCCAGGTGCTGACAGAAGAAGGCCTCCAGGTCTTTAACGCCGGTGAGGTGAGTTTGAGGTTAGCGGGCTAAGCCAATGAAATATATTTTCCTGACCCTGCTGATCGTGAACCTGGGGTATTTAGCGCTGCAGCAAATACCTTCGAGTAGCCCGGTCGGGGTTCAGTCGACCCAGGCGCAGCCGCTGGGGGAGGCCGCCATCAGGCTGACGCGGGAAGTGGCAAAGGACGCAGAGCGAGCGCGGCAGCTGAACCGGGTGGTGAATAACCCGATCCTGGGTGAGATCCTCGACAGCCCCATTTGCCCGGCGTTTGGGCCCTTGGCGGATCTTTTTAGCGGGCAAAATCTGGTTGAAAGGCTTAAAGCGCTTAAGTTTGACGTGGTTTTACGTGCGGTTGATATGCCCTCTGATGAAAATGACTATCGTGTCTTGATTCCGCCTGCGAAAACCTTGCAAGACGCGTTTCGTAAGCTTCGAGAGTTGCGGACTATGGAGATTGACAGTCATGTGATTACGCAAGGTCAAGACGCGCTGGGGATCTCTCTCGGCTTGTATGCCAGCCTCGCCAACGCCGAAATTGCCAGAGCGGGTTTTGTTGAAGAGGGTTATGAAGCTGAAGTTCGTGCAATTCGGCGTATCACTCGTGAATATTGGGTATATGCTCCAGGGTCAAAGGCGGAGTTGGTCATTGATTTTAGTCTTTGGACCTCGATCCTGATTGATTTTCCCGAAATAACGCAAAAAATGCGGAATTGTTCTGAAAATAACGCGTTAGATGTTTGAACATAACGTCGTCTTCGCATAATATCCGCACCCTGTCTGATTTGGCGATAAAAAGCCGATGCCGCTATAGCTCAGCAGGTAGAGCAACTGATTTGTAATCAGTAGGTCCCGAG
>JAYODE010000020.1:0-12426 GCA_038106185.1 Gammaproteobacteria bacterium
GTGAAGAGTCATCACCATCACTGTCCTTTCGCCCTGAAAACATGGATTTCCAACGGTCTGAGGACAAGGCGTCATTACTGAATAGTTTAGCTTTATCACGATCTAGGCTCATTTTTGTACCGGCAATATCCATTGCGGATCCTAATAAAGCGCTTGCTGTCTTTCCCCTGAAAAAATGCGCTTTGGCATCGGACATCGCTGCCTTTCCCCGAAAGAATTGCGTCCTAGCAAAGCTGCTGGTTCCTTCATGTTGGTCTGCAACTTTTTTAAATTCTTTAGCCGTTTTTCCCGCCATTAGAGAAGTGCCAGCGTACATTACACTAGTGAGGCCATGGCGTATGACACTGCCGCCTTCCGCGACAGCGGGGAGAACAAAATGTGCTGCTCTGACACCCCATTGCAGGGTTTTATCAAGAGATTTCGTAACGTTTTCTCCCCTCTTGACTGCTTTTTCCCACTTGTACGCACCCTTGGCTTCATCTTTCAAGCTTGCGGCAGTTGTTCGCATATACGTGTTGTTATCTTCGCGATATTTTTCGTCTCCAAAGCGCCCTTTATTAAAGTATTTGTGACCAGTGGTTTCATACGCATAACGCATCGCCCCTGCGTAACGTTTCGCCATGGAATCTTTGACGTTATATAAATTGGAAAACGTTGGCTTAATGCTCTTTTTTTCCATTCTTTTGAGAATTGCAGCGGAAGACGCTGCGAATTGTTTTTCGCTGGCTAAGTGTCTTTTGTTCGGTCCAAGCGCTAGTGCTGTTTCAATATTTATTAGCCCTTTTCGGCTTCCTGATATTGTGGCTGGACGTAAATTTCTGCCTTTTGGTTCAGCCATAGAGTTGGGGCTTTGATGCAAGGCATTCGCTAAGGCTTTTCTTGTAGGAGGACGAGGCATGCTGAAGGTGTCACAACATTCAACGGAAAATGAGCTTAACGTCAATCCAATTTATAAACAATAGGCCTCTTTGGTGGGCCGACGCTCTGAAATGTGCATGGGTCAATTGCCCTGGAGCCAACAGGCACGGGAGTTACTGCGAATTGCGGTAAATACACAAAGGGGAGTCGGCACATCTGAGGCCTTATATCGAGATAAGCATCTGATACTTTCCCTGAAAGCCGAGGACCTATCTGGCGTTGCTTTGAACCCTCAAGACAGGTAGGAAATTGACGGGGAATCTGTCCTGTCTCTACGGCACGGCGTTGGCGTCTTTGCGAGTTTTGGCTTATTGTTCCTTCTATTAAAATTCAGTTCAGGGAGCTTGTCAGCCAATAAAAGACACTGATTGTGCCCAACATCGATATCTAGCGTGTGCAGAAGGGTGCGACGACCGTTAATGAGATCGGTAACGCCTATGGGTAAAGCCTATGAAGGTTGGGGGGTTTTGTTCAGATCGTATCGCACGGAATCGACCCGCTATTGCGCTAAGCGTTTTTGGTAGCCTGCAAAGAGTTTTTCCATGCCCCGCTACTTGTCAAACACAGTGTCATGCGCACCTAAGCCAACCCCGCCACTGAATGGCAGATTAGGACTCCCTGCTTTGCGGTCGTGGTGTCTGCTGGTGGGATTACCCGAAATCTCAACTGCAACATAATCTTGGCGCCCTAACAAAGAATTACCTCGCGGCAACTAATAGACCATAGCGAGAAAGGCGATCTACAATTGGCTGCGACGCACTAGAAAAAACAACCTGATTTCGGCGGCGGAATAAGTATAAGCTCTGGTTAGTTTCACTCATATTTATCTTAACGACGGCCAAAGGTGATTTTATGTCAAATACTCGACACCCGTTTCAATGCGAAATTTCTGAAACACTTTGGCAAGCCCTGCAAGCACACCAATTGCGCACCGGCGACAGCCTGGCGCATATCGTCCAGCGAGCTCTAGCGAATGAATTAGATATCGAGCACCATTCGCTTTTCCAGATTTCAACCACCTCATCTTTGGTAGAAGGCGTTTTTGATGGCTGTACCAGCGTGCTTGATCTCAAACGCCATGGAGACTTTGGACTGGGGACCTTTGAGGGCCTAGACGGTGAAATGGTCATGCTGGACGGAATCTGTTATCAAATTCGTGACGCTGGCAAGGCTGAGGTGGTGTCTGACAGTGCTCTTGTTCCATTTGCAACCATCACCAAATTTTTCGCTGATCAGCACTTTGACATTGCTATGACTGACAACCTTGAGCAACTGCTCAGTCAAATTGACGCACAACGACCATCGAATAATCTATTTGTAGCGTTTCGCATCGAAGGTGTTTTTGATGACATTTCATTGCGTGCTGCATGCAAAGCCAGGCGAGGTGAAAAACTCGTCGAAGCTGTCGAGCATCAAAGTCAATTTCGATCCGAACAGGAACAAGGAACGCTGGTTGGGTTTTGGTCTCCAACGTATGCGAGGTCGATCAGTGTACCTGGCTACCATTTTCATTTTATCAATACGGCAGGGAGCTTTGGCGGTCATGTTTTTGACCTTCGAGGAAAAAATCTACAGGTCGCCATGCATATCGAAACAGATATCCATCTAGCTATACCCGAGACACCACAGTTTTTGGCTGCTGACCTGGAATTCAGTTCGTCTGAGTCATTAGAAATAGCAGAAAAGAAACCCCCAGCGCCTCGGTAGAGCAGAAAGCAAAAAACCCATACTCCGACCTCATTTATTATTCATTGAGGATCCAGAGGTCATTGGGAAGATCCGCAAATATCTGGAGCTGGATGAGGCATCAGAGGCCAGAATCCATTCACAGTCAATCGGCCTTTTCGCTTATTCAGGGCAACTTTTCTGACATCAACTGTCATTGATGGGGGTTGACTCGGCCTGATCACGAGAGAATCGCAAGTTCAGATCGAGACCCGGCGCCTTGGCCTTCATTGGTGGCGATATCTTGCTGAGATCCTCCTGAATTCTGTCAATAAGAGGAGCGCCGTTTTGGAACACATGCTTGGCAAGCGGCAGGAAAACGTGGTTAATTCTTTTTATATCCAAGACACCATCGAAGTTTGAGCTCGACCTCAACTATGTCAACTATGAACTATGTCAACTATGTCGGGCAGTAAGGTGTCTTCGGACCCGAGTGGATGGTGAGCATCAACGAGACGCCGGTGGTGCCGAACTTCATCGAGAACATGGATCGCGGATCCGGCGCATAGCCGGGCACGGGCACAATTATCACGAGGTGACAGCAAATGAGCAGAGATAAAAAGCCAGGCAACGACGCGGCCGAGGGACTTGCCGTCGACGACAAGGCCCAGGCAACTGCGACGCCGACCACAGCCAGCAGTGGAGGGCTGAACCTTATCTCACCCACGTTCGAGACCTCCCCGACTTACCTGGCCACCTACGATTCCTCATTGCGCGCCAGGAAAATCGTGCAGGACGCCATCGTTGTCGATACCCTCTACTCTGCCGTATACCCCTTGCAGTGGAAGAGCGACGACCAGTTCGATACGGTCATGGCCGACTGCCATGCTGCCGGCATGAACATACTGGGTATCTGCCCCTCTGCCGATGTCGCAGGCGCCGATCCCGAGGCGGTATTTGGCGCAGCGAAGTTCTACTACAAGAAGATCTTCGAGCACCAGGACAAGTACATGTTCGTGAGGTCGATCGAAGACATTCGCAAGGCGGTCAAGGAGAAGAAGCTGGGCATTTACCTGACTCACCAGGGAACCAATGTTTTCCAGGGCGATGTCGACAACGTGGCCCTGATGAAGGCCATGGGCTTCGGCTACTGCCTGCTGGTATACAACGTCAAGAATGCTGTCGGCGGCGGGATAGCCGACAAGGAGGACACCGGCTTGACTGCCTACGGACGCGAACTGGTCCAGGCTTACAACCGCTACGGCATGATCGTCGATGTGACCCATACCGGCAACAGGACCGCCCTGGATGCCTGCGACGTCAGTAGCAAGCCGGTCATTTTTTCCCATTCCGGCGCCAAAGGTGTATTCCCTTCATTCCGCAATGTGAGTGACGACCTGATTCAGGCCATTGCTAAGACGGGTGGCACTTGCCACATATTCGGCACCGGGGCCTATATCGATCCCAGCAACCCCTCGGTCGTGGGGCCCGAAATCCTGTTCCGACACCTTGACTACATGGTCCAGCTGCACGGCAATGCCGATCATGTAGGCTTCGGCTCCGACTATATTCCGGATATGAACAAGACGATGGAGTTGGTGATGGCCGAGGCAAGCACCTACCCGGATATGGGAATGAAGCCGGGTACCACGAAAAGAGCCATCGAAATGTACGGCCCCACCGCAAACCCGGCCCGCATGCTGCCGGCGCTGGTCGACCAGATGCTGAGTCATGGGTACAAGGAAAAGGATATCCACAAAGTCCTCGGGGAGAACATCATGCGTGTCTTCGAAGAATGCTGGTGTGGCGCTGATGTCGAGATCGACGATCGGCAATTTAATGAGGACCGGCGATAGCTTTATCGATCAGCATATGCTGAATCCTAATCCCATGCTGCCGGGCCACTGAGCCGGACTAGCCAAGAGTCGGACCAAAAATGCCCGCACCCAGTTGGTCGGCGATGTAAAGGATAGCCTTTTGGGCCAGCACGCTGTTGCCCTGGGAGTCCAAGTGCGGCGAAAACGGGGCAGGGGAGCTGCTGGGTCAGAGCACCTCGCCGCAAATGCTGCTATTAACCTTAAAATTCCGGCTGTCAGGAACTGTCAGAGCTTAATCTGCTAAATTTCCGATCACACAACACATGTTCAGATGGGCTAACGGGGACGGCAGCAAACCGGTTGGAACCAGGGTACTTTTCTCAGGGCGGGAAAAGTATGGGTGTTTTTCCTGACAACAAAGATTTTGCAACAAGTCACCAAGGTCAATCGCAGGAGCAATGTTGCATAGGTTATGTTCAGCGTCGAGGGCTTAAACACCTCAGATTTGTGGCGATGGCCACAGTACAAACAATCATTTAGTCGACAACCTTTAGCAGTCGGTGTTTCAGATTAATGGCGCACACTTGAGATCTGCCAGCGTTGCCGAGCCGGTTGCGAACATCGCTATCTTCAGCTGGGCCCTCCAACACTCGATGTGCTGATGTAAAGCCGCTTCTCCCTCTTCATGGGCGAGTAAAAACGGCTGCGCTGCGCCTGCCAATCGTGCGCCAAGCCGAATGACCTTGGCAACATCGAGGCCAGAGCGAATACCGCCAGAGGCGATTAATCTCGCCTGCGTCAGGCCTGCCAGCTGATTAAGCGATGCTACCAGCGTAATTCCCCAGTCATGAAAAGGCTCCCCGACTTGGTATGCAGCAGTATCTACTTGCGCTTCAATACCCGCCCAACTGGTACCGCCGGCGGCAGCGATATCGATATAAGTTACGCCGCAATCGATGAGCCTTTGCGCGGTCTGCAGGCCAATACCATGTCCAACTTCCTTGGCAATAATGGGTTGTGAACTGCGACGAACCAAGTCGCCAAGTGCCTTTGTGACATGCCGCCAATCTGTATCCCCAGTGCACTGAATAGCTTCTTGAAGCGGATTAAGATGAATGATCATAGCGTCGGCTTCTGCGATCTCTATACAGCGCAGGGCATTATCGACACCGGCTCTCTGAGTTAGCTGAGCGCCCCCCAAGTTAGCCAGAATGGGAATGTTCGGTGCTAAGTCACGAAGCTGGAAACTGGCCCGCGCGGTCTCATCTTCAAGCGCGATCCGCATAGACCCCAGTGCTAAGGCGATGCCGTTCTGCTCTGCTGCCCGAGCTAACGCTCTGTTTAGGGTCAGTGCCCTTTGGGTACCGCCACTCATAGAGCTAATGATGAGTGGCATAGATAAAGACTTGCGCAAAAATACTGTCGAGGTATCGATCTCCGCTAACGATAACTCAGGCAGGGCATTCGGTTCGAAGCGAATATGCTCTAACCCGGTTGAAATCGTCATTTGTGCCGATGGCCTTAACGCAACATCGATATGTCTATTTTTACGCTCGCCGATATTCTCTCTCATGTGTCATTCACCTCGCAGGGTTACTTCGATCAACGCCTGATGCACCTCGTGTAGCGCTATCGAGCCAAGGAAGATAAAGATCAATTAACAACATATGAGGCACTGTTAGAGCAAACAAGCCAACAAAAAAAATCTGCACCAGCGCAGCAGTCCACAGCGTGGTCGCAGGTAACCCAAGCGCCGCCAGCAGCGCCAGCAGCATCGTGATGAAAGTCAGTGAGATCATCATAATCCAACCCAATCGAGGACTCGACAGATCGGACATGATGCGGTTGATGTGCCGCCGCGAATGCCAAGCACAGAAATAGATACACAAACTCCAGAGCGGCGCCATCAAAATACTCAAAACTGCAAAGCTCAACGATCTGATGGCCGCTTTAGCATCGCCATTGAGAATAAGCACCGCGCCATTAACCAGTGCGAGTATTGACCAAGGGATAATCAGCCAGTTAATAGTTTGCATTATGGTGCCCCCATCAGCACCTAAGACTATGAACAATTCGTGCACGGCTGACTGATGACTAAAAGGTAGCAGTAACACCCAGATACCACCGTCGGAAACTACGCGCCAAATATGTCGCACAGTATAATCTGAATGGGACTGATCAGATTGCCCAAAGTGCCACATACTCATCCCCAGAAATACGGCAAGGCAAACAGTCGGCAAATTTACCCACAGCAAAACACACACAGCACATACGCATAGGTATGCGAATAGCAAGAGAGTGCGAGGCCAATAAGCCGAGCATCGCTGAAAAATAATTGCGCCATCCAAAGCGCCATGAGGCAGGCCAAAAATCACCATCAACGAGATTGGTAGACCAACCTGAATCAGTGCGTCATTCATCTTCGCGGCACCGAAAGCCTGCCGGCAGCCTTCATGAAAGGCCACTTTGGCGCTGCTAAAATAGTTCGTATCAGGGGACCCCAGCCGCCTGAGTCTGATAAAAAGTCTGCGAAATCATCACCACTGAGTCGACTTGCCATGGCACTAAATAGTTCGGGCAACACCTGAATATCAGTCTTTGTCACCTCTAAAAAAATCGCGTCCATCAGTCGCGCGCGCCGACTATAAGCCTCGACATGCTGAAGACGACGATCCGATACCGTCTGCAATAAGAGCTGCTGTATCTGTCGTTCGGCACCCTTGAAGGCGTACCCGGTTGATGCTCTTGTTGCGCCACCACCGACACCACAAGCTACCAGCGAGGGGTCAATAGGTCGCACTTGACCCATTGGAATCGTGGCAAACTCTGCTTCATGCTGATCATTGCTAAGTATCGATTCTGCAAAGTGCCGGTCAAGCCAATCATCAATCGCCCGATAGAAGTCAGTCTTAGCAGCAAGGTTGTAACTGAAGATCGTCGCCTCGACAAATAGACGCTGCTCGCCGATTGGTAATACATAGATAAAATTAACCGCATCGGCTGCGATCATTGTGATGTCAAAATCCATGAGTATTGGATTCTTAAGCCCATGTGGACTCGCCAATTCAACCTCAATCCCTAGAAATTGTTGCTTTAAGCAATTATCAGGGATGTAGGGCGTACGCGTATCGATAACCTGGCGTGCGACAACCGTACCAGCCTCAGAGGCTATGTTAAAATTCAGGCCGGATTGGCTTACTTGTCGGACCATAGTGGCCACGCGATAACACTGGCTGCTCGCCAACTGCATCTCAAATTGCTGCTTGAGCACCAGTGCATCAATTGAAACATATTCGCAGCGCCCCGCCTGTTGTGTCGTCATGCGCCCACGATGACGAAAATCCCAGGCAGACCAGCGCCCATCAATAGCTGCTTGGTAATCATGTCCCTGGCTGACCTCATGCCAAAAACTGATCCGCTGCTGACGCGCGTCGACCGGGCCGATTAAGGCTACGCGCAAATCGCCTCTACCTTGCGATAAGAGTCTATGAGTCAGTCTAAGGCCGGTCACACCCGCGCCCAGAATGGCGATATCAAATACCTCAGACATGCGTAAAAGGTAAACTTTTAAGCGCATGATGCAATTTTGCATCATGACGATATAGACGACTTGCCGGCTTTATAAGGAGCACTCCGATCGAGGGTAGCGCAGCCAGGGTTATTACCGCCTTTTCTACCTTGCTCAGCATGGTTCGCCCCTGCCACCAGCATGTACCCTTGCGCCGCAACTTTCGGCCAATGGCACGATACAAATGTGCGGCCAGCAGAATAGCTACTCGATTCCGGCGCGGTAAATAGACCAATCCTAACAAGCCCGAATTGTAATATTGCTCCGCAGTGTCTAAAGCCGCGTTGATAGCCGCTTTTGCTTCCCCTTGCACCGTAGCAGTTGCAACTGCCAAACTCGCGGGCTCTGCGCTCATGGGCAAATAGCGTCGCCCCATAACCGCGTCTTCCAACACATCTCTGCTTATATTTGTCAGCTGCATGGCTATACCCAAATCTATCGCATGAGCAAAAGCACGCGACTCTGTGACACCTAAGATCGGACACATCATTAAACCGACTGTTCCGGCAACGTGATAGCAGTAACGCAGCAAGTCACCCTCGGTCGTCAAGGGCTTATGCTGAATATCTTGCTGAAACCCCTCTATCATTGCGGCTATCGCCGCCACAGGTACTGACAGATTATTCACAAGATGGTTGATGCGCTTGTCTATGACATCGGTGCTACCTAAGTCATCAGCTTTTAGTCGGGCTAGCAGTTCGCCAAAGAGATCGCCATCCACGTCACGCTGACCAGGCGATGCATCAGCAATATCGTCAAGTTCGCGACACAACTGATAAAGCTCGGCAGCGGCATACAACTGCTGATCTGCGAGAAAAACCGAGGCCCAACGAAAAGTCTTGCCATGCCGACTTAGTGTGTCAAGCGCCTCTCTATGCTGAGCGGACTTCATGCGACGCCTCACTAGCAACCTGATTAATACCTGATTGCGCGTCTTCAATAAGCAGCGCTTCTACTACTTTCGCAGAAGATACTACGCCGGGAAGGCCCGCACCTGGATGCGTCCCTGCGCCGGTAAAATACAAATTACTGATTTCGGGATCGCGATTATGGTATCTGAAATAAGCTGATTGCGAGAGTATTGGCTGAATTGAAAACCCAGCGCCAAATTCCGACTTGTACTGATCTCTAAAATCTTCAGGCGTCATATAAAAATCCGCGCAAATAGTCGATTCTAAACCCGGTAGTATCGTACGATCGAGCGCGCTCACAATCCGATTTCGTAGCTTTGGACCCTCTACCGACCAATCGGTATTCGACTGTAAGTTCGAGACAGGACAAAGTGCATAGAAACTCTCGCAACCTTCAGGTGCAAAGCTCGCATCAGTCGCGGTTGGGCGATGCAAATATAAAGAAAAGTCCTCGGGGACGACATGCTTATCAAAAATATCCTTTAATAACTCCTTGTGCCTCGGACCTAGCCAAATCGTATGGTGGGCGATGTCTGGATAGGTTTTCCGACTCCCAAAATACAACACAAACAGGCCCATAGAATATTTTGTCAGCGTGTCAGGTCTTCGAATAAGCTGCCTACGTAAATTCGAGGGCAGCAAATGCTTATAGGCGTAGGGCGCATCGCCATTGAAAACAATATTGTCTGCCGCAATAAAACCGCCAGCGGCCGTATCTACACCACGGGCTCGTCCATTCTCAATTCGGATCGCGGTAACATCTGTCTCAAGCCTAACGGTGATATCCTGCTCCAGCATTAAACGCGTCAATGCATCCACGAGAGCCCCTGTACCACCCATACAGAAATGCACACCCCACTTACGCTCTAAGTAGTGAATCAAGGTATAAATTGAAGTTGTCGTGTACGGATTACCTCCAACTAATAAGGGGTGCACCGAAAACACCTTGCGCAGATGCTCATCTTTTATGAAGCGGCTAACCAGAGCATAAACGGTGTGGTAACTTTTCAGCTTAAGTAGCGCCGGCACCTGCTTGAGCATTGTGCCGATCGAAGTAAAAGGGCTGGCCGATAACTGTTCAAATCCCACCTCGAAGATCGATTTAGACAATCGAAGTAGCGCCTTATAACCCTCAACATCTTTTTCGTTAAAACGTGCGATCTCGTCGTAGGTATGCTCGATATCGCCCTTGTAAGCAAATGTTTTTCCGTCATCAAAATAGAATTCATACCAGGTATCAAGGGGCACAATGCTTACGTAGTCTGCTAGTTCGCGGTCAAAAAGTGCAAAGAGTTCCTCGAACAAAAATGGTGCAGTGATAACTGTGGGGCCAGCGTCGTGCTTAAACCCCTCGCGCTCAAAGACTTGCGCCCGCCCACCTAGACGAGACAACCGGTCAACGATCGTAACATCATGACCTAGAGCTCTACTTCTTAACGCTGACGCTATACCCCCAAAACCCCCACCGACAACAAGTGTTTGCGTCACGAAAAATCCTGCTTTAGGTGGTTTAGCTCTGCATCGAGCCAGTTATGGAATGGACGCATGTAGGGTATTAGCCCCGATGGTAGCGTTTGTAGCTGTTTGCTGGCTTCATCAAAGTGCTGCAAAAGTAATCTTGATGTTTGATTAAACGCATCAGAATTCTTAACTTTTTGCCACCATCGTCGTGTCTCTACAGTGTCAGCAATCAACTGTGTGCTGCGGATTCGATCTGCCCAGATATCGAAGATGGCGCCCTCTCTGCGATCTAACGTCGTTCTAAAGTTCGCTATTACTGCATTCGGTCGGCAGTTGGCCAAGTCGGAACAAGGGCTATTGGCCCCGTCGGACCCACTAAAATTACGCAGGTCATTAGCGATCTGAAAGCAGAGCGCCGACGATTCAAAGTAACCGCTGATTGCCTGATCATTCGCGTTTTTATTGGCAAAATATTGTGCGCCAATTACCGGCAAACTTAGCAAAGGTGCAGTTTTAGCGGTCGCAATTAGCTGATATTTTTCCCAGTCTGGATAGCCAATTAAAACAAACTCGCTGGCTTGGCCGCCAATAATCGCCTGCATATGCCGGGCAAATACGCCAATACAGGGCGCCGGCGCATCAATCTTCGCCAGAATCCCGAATGCAGTGCCTATGTAATAGTCCCCAAGGCAAATAGCAATAGACTCGCCAAAACGCTTAAAAACTGTATCTCGGCCTCGTCGCTGAAGGTCCCCGTCACAAATATCATCATGGATTAGTGATGCGTTGTGGAGTAACTCAACCGCAGCCGCCCAACCAAGCGCACGCTCAGGTGACACACCGAAATACTGTGCCGACTGATAGGCGATTAGCCCGCGCAGCTGCTTACCAGGCTGAGCAAGATGAAACTTAGATGCCTCGCTCAAAGCAGGGGGCACCTTACTTAGATAGCCCGCAGTCACTGCATGGATCTGGACCGGATCACTAATTTGTACTGTCTTCGACTCAGCATTAGTCATCGCTAATCGATCAGCCTCTGGTACCAAAACTCCACTGTTCATCTGGAATAAACCTCCAGTTATTTTAGTGTCATTCACCCTGACAAATTTCGCCTGCGCACGGTTACTTTCGTTAGCATATTTCAAAAATTGAAGTTTTTCTTGTAAAAAGTGACAAAACTTAGATTAGTGGGGCATACTCAGCCGTGTGCAGCAATTTGCACACCGGTGTATATTAGACCTCGAGTAAGAAAAATTAGGAGAACGTCTATGTTAAAAAGTAAAAGCCTTTGGCTAAAGACGGGAATAGTCGCACTATTCTCAGTCGGCGCCAGCTCAGCCTTCGCAGCTGAGATGCTACAATCAGGGGATTTCGTTGGCTACTCGTTTTGGTTGATCTCCATGGCCTTAGCCGCGTCAACAATATTCTTCCTCATGGAATCAATGCGTATTGGTGGTAAGTGGGGAACAAGTTTAACTGTTTCAGCGCTCGTAACTTTTATCGCGGCATTCCATTACATGTATATGCGTGAAGTTTGGGTTACTACGGGCGCCTCGCCTACCGACTTCAGATACATCGATTGGCTATTAACAGTGCCATTGCTGATGATCGAATTCTACTTGATTCTGGCGGCTATCACGGCGGTTTCTGGTGGTATTTTCTGGCGATTACTCATCGGTACACTGGTTATGCTCGTCCCTGGCTACATGGGCGAAGCGGGCTATATGGACCAAACCCTTGGCTTCATCATCGGTATGCTTGGTTGGGCCTTCATCCTCTATGAAATCTTCATGGGTGAAGCCAGCAAAGTCGCCGCATCGCAGGCATCAGCAGCGGTTCAAAAGTCTTACGGCTTGATGAAATGGACTGTCACTATCGGCTGGTCCATCTACCCAATCGGTTACTTCCTTGGCTACCTGGCCGGCGGTACTGATGCAGGTACATTGAACATCGTGTACAACCTCGCAGACGTTGTAAACAAGATCGCATTTGGTCTGTTTATTTGGTACGCAGCAAATCAGGAGACCTCAGCAAAAGCTTAAGGTCAGCCCTGCATTTAAAGCCGCCGCAAGGCGGCTTTTTTTTG
>JAYODE010000020.1:12526-19539 GCA_038106185.1 Gammaproteobacteria bacterium
CCGCGCCAATCTGACGCGAAGAAAGGCAGTTTTCTCTCAAGGTTGCCTGATCGTTTCGTTAACTTCGATCTGCTGTACCCAATAGACACATAAAGCGAGGTACTGATGCCGAGGCGACCCAGATACTGTCCTGCGCACTTTCCCGTCCACGTCATACAACGTGGCATCAATCGGCAGATCTGTTTCACCTGCGACTCTGATATTGCCGCTTATGCTTACTGGTTAGCGCAAGGTGCGCAGAAGTACGATGTACAGATTCACGGCTGGGTATTTATGACCAATCATGTCCACCTTCTGCTGACCCCGCGAGGTGATACGGCCGTTTCAGGTCTGATGCAGTTTTTAGGGCGTTTATATGTACGTCGATTCAACTATACCTATGGTCGAAGCGGTGGGTTGTTCGAGGATCGTTTCAGATCAAGCCTAATCCAGGATGATGCCTATTTGCTCACCTGCTTACGCTACATTGAACTCAACCCGGTGCGTGCTGGCCTGGTGACCGATCCCGGGGATTATCAGTGGTCCAGCTATGTGGCGCATGGTCTAGGCAAAGACGTTGCGATGCTGACGCAGCACGGGCTCTACCTTTCGCTTGGCGATTCTGAATTAGCGCGAAGAAGCAGGTACCGGCAATTGATCCGCGAGTCGCTCGGTGTAAATGTCATCGCGGATATCCGTCATTGCGCGAACAAGGGCTTGATTCTGGGTACGGCAGAATTCAGGCAGCAGTTTGCGCATCTCACTGGCGGCCCGCCCGGGAAGAGAACAGGGTAGTTGGATTTTACTCCGGCACTTTACCCCGACCCCACTGGTCCTGTTGGCGGTCGAGCCATGGCTTCGAGCCAAGTGCTAAAGACCTTGCCGACGCGAGCGTCAAGTTCCCTCGGCGTCATTCCCACGCGCTTGGCGTAGGGTAAGCGAAAGATTCGATAACCGCGCAGCATGGCAGACAAGGCGACCTGCAGCGCCACGAGATCGTGACCTTTATCAATGTCGCCATCAATGACATCTTGTCTCAGCTGGCTCAGTCCTCCTTCGAACAGCGGGATCGGGTCAACGGTATCGTCGCCATCCAGAACAAGCAGTGCACGAAGCATGCTGTCGTTGTTTTTGTCGTTGCTGTTATTCAAGCGAAAGGCATTCAACCTTCGAGCGACGAAGCCTTTCTTAGAGTGATTCTTCGATAGCGTGTCCACGATAGCCTCGAACTGTCGGTTAATCGCAGCTCGCAGTAGCTCTTGCCTTGAGCCAAAGTAATGATAGATATTGCCTCGATTCACTCCCGCACCCTCGGCAACCTCGCGAAGGTTTAGTCCAGCCAGTACACCTTTGTCACGAATCAGGTCAAGTGCCACATCGATGAGGCGGCGCTCCGTTTCAGCCCGACTCCGCTTTGGTTTCGGGGCTTCGGTTGCTGTTTTGGCCATAGGTTTGTTCCACTTTGACTACTTGAATGGTTAGCTTGCGAAGTCGCCATTCTACAGCTATCATCTCGTTATTCAAAATTAGCGTTATGATAATTATGGCAATGGAATAAATGCGGCAAGAGAATAATGAGTAGAGCAATGATCAGCAAAACCAAATTGACCGTTAGTATGTTAGCCCTGTTGTCGCTCATTGCTTGCGGAGGTGGCAACCAGCAGACCGCTGAGCAGCGTGCTGCACTAGCAAAGCCCCTGTTTGAAACTGAGTATAAGATTATTGATCGTCGCTCTGGTTCAAAAGCGAATTTCAACGAGGCCGACAAGCCCCCAGCTAACCCAGACCGCAATGCCTATTTCGGTGACCTGCATGTCCATACGAAATACTCATTTGATGCTTATGCATTCGGTACATTGGCCAGCCCCTATGATGCCTATCGATTTGCTAAGGGTGAAGCGATTAAGCACCCCGCGGGCTTTGAAATTCAGTTGCAGGCGCCCCTCGATTTTTATGGCGTGACCGATCATGGCTTTTTTATGGGCGTTTCCCCGGTTGCCGCTGATACGAGTACTGAATTTTCCAAAAACGCTTTTGCGAAAGTTGTTCATAATCTGAATGCGCCAGACAACATGGATCGCTGGAGTACGCTGGATAGAATGCGCAGCTTCGGCCTTGCTCGATCCTTGGCCCTGGCGATTGTCGACGGGGAGGTCAGCGCTGAAGAGCCATTGGCCATTACGCGTAACGCTTGGGCAGACTCAATTGATGCTGCAGACGAGCACAACAATCCTGGGCACTTTACGACCTTTGTCGCCTATGAATACTCAACTGCTGCAGCTGACAATGGTAGCCTGCACCGCAATGTCATTTTTGAAAGCAGCGACCGTGTACCGGCGGTGCCCTTTTCCCGCATGCATTCAAGCAGCGCCGAGGATCTTTGGGATTGGATGGATACGCTGCGAGAAGCTGGTGTTGAGTCTTTAGCTATTCCGCATAACTCAAACAAATCCAATGGTCATATGTTTGAGTTATTGGATTGGGCGGGCGATCCGATCGATGATGAATATGCGGTGAAACGTATTCGCAACGAACCCTTGGTGGAAATCACGCAAATTAAGGGTACGTCTGAAACTCATCCAGCATTATCCAGCCGCGACGAGTGGGCGGGCTTTGAACTGGTGAGCACACGAGGCGTTGGAGTGGGTAAGCCAGTCGCGAGTCAACCTGAAGGTAGTTATGTACGAGAAGCCTTGCGCCACGGATTGGAATTGGAAGCGCAGGGTATTACCAATCCATTTGCTTATGGTTTCATTGGCTCCAGCGATACACATACAGCTGCATCGCAAAATGATGAGTCCAACTTTTCTTCCAAGCTTGGAGTCTTGTCCGCCGACGCACAAACACGAGGCTCCGTTCCCATTGGCTTTCTAGAAAGCCTGCTGATTGGCTTGCTTCCAGGCCAGAGCGTCGACGAAGTTGACGGAGAAAGTTATCTGGGCAGTCAGCAAACAGAATTTGGCGCTTCGGGTTTGGCCGCTGTCTGGGCAGAAGAAAATACGCGAGAGTCGATCTATGCGGCGCTGCGGCGTAAAGAAACGTTTGCAACCTCTGGACCAAGAATACGTGTGAGATTTTTTGCTGGCTTTGATTTGCCTGAAGACTTACCTCAAAGGTCAGATGGTGTAGCTTACGCCTATGCCAATGGCGTCTCGATGGGCGCAAATCTCGCCGCCAGTTCTGAAAGCGCCCCGCAGTTTGTTATCTGGGCGCAAGCTGATGCGAATAGTGCGCCGCTCCAACGACTGCAAATAATCAAAGGTTGGATTGACGCGGCAGGCGAAACCCATGAAGACGTGATCGACGTGGCATGTGCTGATGGCGTGGCGGTTAACCCAGAAACAAATCGCTGCCCGGACAACGGGGCCACGGTAAACTTAAGCGATTGCACCTACAGAGCAAGAACGGGCAGCGCTGAGCTGAGTTCAACTTGGACGGATCCTGATTTCGACTTTAGCGAGCGGGCTTTCTATTACGCCCGTGTCCTGGAAAATCCAACCTGCCGATGGAGTACCTGGGACGCGATTCGTGCCGGCACGAAGCCGCGATCTGATTTAGCGGCGACTCTGCAGGAGAGGGCGTGGTCATCACCGATTCAATACCTGCCTGGTGCCTCTGAATCGCAGGATTCAAAGTAGCGGCTTTTGCCAAAAATGGTACAGGAAAAAAGGAGTTTGGCTCAATGAAGAAAGTCATTATTTTTACTCTGGCACTGGTCTTTGTGGTTGGCATTGGCAGAGCGCTACTTCTGCTACCTGCGGTTCAGGATGTTGTTTTGGATCGCGCTACTGCTGCGATTGCCCAACGAGCAAGTGCAGGTTTTACGGAATCTAGCAGTCTCAGGGTATTCGTTTGCGGCAGTGCTTCACCGTTAGGTACGGGACAGGCTCAAGCGTGTATTGCCGTCGTAACCCCGGAACATTTTTATCTAATTGATTCCGGCGCAGGTTCAACCGAAAACATTAACCGTATGGCATTACCCACGGAGCGTCTGCAAGGCATATTGCTCACTCACTTTCATTCTGATCACATCGCCGAGATTTACGAGGTAAACCTTGGCTCCTGGGTGTCTGGCCGGCCGACTCCGCTAACCGTGTTTGGTCCTGCCGGTGTTAATGAAGTGATAGATGGCGTTAACGCGAGTTACCGCCTGGACCGCATCTATCGATCCGGTCATCATGGAGAAGCGTTGCTCACGCCAGAGCTTGGTGTGTTAGAACACAGAACCATTACCCCCGGTGTCATCTTTGAAGATAAGGATTTAAAGATAACAGCATATCTGAGTGAGCACCCGCCGATTGAACCTGCAGTGGGTTATCGTTTTGATTATAAAGGTCGTAGCGTGGTGGTTTCAGGCGACAGCAACGTCAACGGAGACACGCTCGAGATCGTTGATGGCGCTGATCTTTTGCTACACGATGCATTATCGCTTCCTACTGTGACTGCATTGTCGAAAGCGATGGGCGCGGCAGGTCGGTCCCGGCAGGCAAAAATTGTCGCAGATGTGATGGACTATCACGCGTCGACAGACGCCTTGATAGAACTGGGTGAGCAATCAAATGTTGCTATGGTCGCTTTCTATCACCTTGTGCCGGTGCCATTGAATACCCTTGTAGAGGATGTCTTTAAGCGTGGTATACCCGACAACTTCCTGCTGGCTGAGGATTTAATGTCATTTGAATTACCCATCGGTAATGATGAAATTATCGTCACTCGCCCCTAACCCTGAACTCGAAACGATGAGGGATGAACGGTACGATTTGGATTCATAGGTGATGAGAAAATTAGTCAATCAATCAAAGTTAGTGGCTATTATCGCAATGGCACTATTGCTCTCGGGATGCTCCGATGGGTCAAATCAGGTGTTGAGTCTGCCTGCTGAGGCGCATACAAACGAAAGCCTGATTGCACAAACCGCTGAGGCCGACGCTCGCTTTAAACAGCAAGCCGTGAGCGGTACGCGGTCCGCACGTATTTTTGACACTGAAACAGAACTACTCGAGTTCGAGGCTTCAGTAACAGAATCGCGGGTCATAGGATCTGTTGAACGTAAAGCTTTTTTTGGTGACTTACATGTTCACACCACCTACTCGTTTGATGGTTACGCCTTTGGCACATTAGCAACGCCTTACGATGCTTATCGCTTTGCGCAAGGTGAGGCCATTGCCAACCCGGCAGGCTTTACTATGCAATTATCTCGGCCGCTGGATTTCTATGCGGTGACGGACCATGGTATGTTTTTAGGTCTTGCTGCAGCTGCAGCCGATACATCCACCGAGTTTTCAAAAAACGCATTTTCAGAACCCTATCATGGATTGAATGCACCGGAAAATATGGGCGCGGGCTCACTGGATGTGCTGAATCGAATGCGCACCTTTGCTGCTTTTATGCCTGCAGCTGTCTCACAGATTCTGAGTGGGGAATTAGAGCGAGATGAGGTCCTTGGCGTCGTTCGAAGTGCCTGGCGGGATTCCATTAAGGCGGCAGACGAATTTTATGCGCCAGGCAAATTCACAACTTTTGCTGCCTATGAGTATACCGCGAGCACAGACGATAGAGGCAATTTGCATAGAAACGTTGTGTTCCAAGATACCGATAAACTACCCCGTGAACCCTTCTCTCGCCTGCACTCGAATAATCCTGAAGACCTCTGGCAATGGATGGATGACCTAAGGGCAAAGGGCGTTGAGAGTTTGGCGATACCTCACAATTCAAATGGCTCAAACGGTCAAATGTTTAAGCTCGTTGATTGGGCTGGGGATCCTTTGGATGACGACTATGCGCAACAGCGGATTCGCAATGAACCGATCGTCGAGATTACGCAGATAAAGGGTACCTCAGAGACCCATCCGAGGTTGTCATCCAAGGATGAATTGGCGAGCTTCGAAATTATGCCCTATCGCGTTGCGACCGATGCCTTAAGTCAGATTGAAGGCTCTTATGTGCGCGAAGCCTTGTTAAATGGTTTGGCTTTTGAACAGCAGGGTGTGACGAATCCCTTCCAAGTTGGATTCATCGGTTCGAGTGATACGCATACAGGCGCCAGCCAAAACGTTGAGTCAGACTTTGTTTCTAAGTTGGGTTTGCTGTCCAGCACAGCAGAACAACGTGGGTCGGTACCAGCTAGTGGTCTTGCAGGTGAGCTTGGATACCAGGCAAACAGAGTTCTCGCCAAGTTTGGCGGTAATCCCGCACTACGAGTGAAGATTAATGGCAACGTTTATACAGGGGGAGCAACACCCACCTTCGGTGCTTCCGGTATTGCCGCAGCCTGGGCAGAGGAAAATAACCGTGAATCCCTCTATAGCGCATTCCGCAGAAAGGAAGTGTTTGCCACTTCAGGTCCTCGTATCCAGATCCGTTTGTTTGCTGGATTCGGTTTTGATGCCAGCATGCTAACGGATGCTGATGGTGTTGAGCAGGCGTATGCAAAGGGCGTCACCATGGGTGGAATACTCACAAGCAAGGCTACGGGTGAGCAAGGTCCGCATTTCCTTGTGATGGCCTCTGCTGATACCCAAAGCGCGCCGTTGCAACGCTTACAAATCATAAAGGGGTGGGTGGATGTAGATGGTACTCACGAAGCAGTGATTGATGTTGCCTGTGCTGGTGGTGCAGCAGTTATTGCTGAGACGAATCGTTGCCCAGATAATGGTGCCTACGTTGACCTTAATGATTGCTCCATCAACGAAGATACCGGCGCAGGCCAATTATCGGCGCTCTGGCAAGATCCTGAGTTTCAAGGAGATCAATATGCTTTTTATTATGCAAGGGCGATTGAGAATCCGACCTGCCGGTGGTCTACTTGGGATGCTATTCGTGCGGATGTTTCGCCCCGGCCTGATCTACCGACCACGCTGCAAGAACGTGCGTGGTCCTCGCCGATTCATTACATACCTGAGTAAAGATTGGCCAATCGGCGCTCAAAGCATCGACACCTTCCAAAGTTGATCAATGTGTAATCAGGAAAGTTCTTGAGAAAAAGCCTTGGTGCCAGGCGAGACCCAGTAGCAAAAAGTAACTGGAACATTAAT
>JAYODE010000020.1:19639-48127 GCA_038106185.1 Gammaproteobacteria bacterium
CAGTAGCAAAAAGTAACTGGAACATTAATAAGACTAAAAAAATAAGACTAAAAAATAAGACAAAAATAAGACTAAAAGCACTGATCGATGTGACGCGATAACCGGAGATAACAGCTATGAAGAGCGCGGCAACGAAACGAAACTACTTAATGCTGTTCTTGGTGGGCGGATTGCTATCTGCTTGCTCAGACGACTCTGAAAAGGCGTCGAGCTTGCCAGCCGAGGCCCATACGAACGAACGTATTATTGCTGATACGGCCGCCACTGATGCGCGACTGGCAGAGCAGGCTAAAGACGGTAACTGGTCTGCGCAGATTTTTGCGACAGAAACCGAGCTACTTCAGGGTGAGCGCGTGAATAAGCGTGGTTCGAGCGATTTACCGAAGGAGCGCAAAGCCTATTTTGGTGACTTGCATGTTCATACGACCTATTCCTTTGATGGCTATGCATTTGGCACCTTGGCAACACCCTACGACGCCTATCGGTTTGCAAAAGGTGAAGCCATTGCGAACCCGGCGGGTTTTAAGATGCAGCTATCTCGCCCGCTAGATTTTTATGCAGTGACAGACCATGGCATGTTCTTAGGTCTCGTCAAAGCGGCCGCAGATACATCCACTGAGTTCTCAAAAAATCCATTTTCCGAGCCCTATCATGATCTAAATGCCTCAGAGAATATGGGGACTGGCCTGTTTAGTATTCTGAAACGACTCAATACCTTTAGCACCTTTTTACCGTCTGCGGTTGCGCAGATTCGATCGGGCGAATTGGATCGAGGCGAAGTGCTCGGCGTTGTCAGGAGCGCCTGGCTAGATTCAATTGATGCAGCTGATGAGTTTTACGAGCCCGGTAAGTTCACTACATTTGCAGCTTATGAATATACCGCCAGTACGAGTGACATGGGCAATCTGCATAGAAATGTTATCTTTGAAGGCACGCAGAAATTACCACGGGAACCTTTTTCACGTTTTCACTCGATCAATCCTGAAGACCTTTGGCAATGGATGGATGACCTTCGCGCAAAGGGTGTTGAAAGTTTGGCAATTCCCCATAACTCGAATGGCTCTAATGGTCAGATGTTTAAGTTGGTCGATTGGGCAGGTGATCCTTTAGACGATGACTATGCACAGCAGCGGATTCGAAATGAGCCGATTGTTGAGATCACTCAAATCAAGGGCACGTCGGAAACACACCCGGTTTTATCCTCCCGTGATGAGTTCGCAAGCTTTGAGATCATGCCCTATCGAATAGCAACAAATGCCTTGAGTAAGCCGGAAGGGTCTTACGTGCGTGAGGCGTTGCTAAATGGTTTGGCGTTGGAGCAGCAGGGTATGACGAACCCGTATCAATTTGGTTTCATTGGTTCCAGCGATACCCACTCAGCAGCGAGTCAAAATCTTGAGTCTAATTACGTCTCCAAACTCGGCTTGTTGTCTGGCACCGCAGAACAAAGAGGTTCCGTACCACAAGCTGGCCTCGCAGGTGAACTTAGTTATCAGACTATGAGAGCGCTGAGCATGATTCGAGGTGGCATGAGTTCCCGATTGAAAATCAACGGCGATATTTATACGGGGGGCGCGACACCGACATTCGGCGCTTCTGGCGTTGCGGCAGCTTGGGCGGAGGAGAATACACGAGAGTCCCTCTATAGTGCTTTCCGGAGAAAAGAAGTTTACGCGACATCTGGCCCGCGTATGCAGATTCGGCTGTTTGCAGGGTACGATTTTGATGAAAGCATGCTGACCCAAGCGGATGGTATCGAACGAGCGTATGCTACCGGCGTGACTATGGGTGGCGACCTGGTACCTAACGAATCAGACGGAGCGCAGACAAATGAGCCCGCTTTTCTTGTGATGGCATCAGCGGATACACAAAGTGCCCCCTTGCAACGATTGCAGATGATTAAAGGTTGGGTTGATAAAGACGGAACCCACGAAATAGTCATTGATGTTGCCTGCGCCGGCGGTGTTGCCGTTAATCCCGAAACAAACCGCTGTGCAGATAATGGTGCAACGGTAGATATCAGTGACTGTTCCATCAATGAAGAAACCGGCGCAGGGCAATTAGCCGCGCTATGGCGAGATCCTGAATTTAAAGCAGCGCAACGAGCGTTTTACTATGCACGTGCTATTGAGAATCCGACCTGTCGCTGGTCTACCTGGGATGCGAATCGAGCGGGAGTACCGCCAAGACCAGATTTACCGACCACAATTCAGGAACGTGCATGGTCTTCACCCATTAACTATATACCGGAATAAATTAAATTTCCGGTAAGCGAGCTTAGTCAGAGTCAGGTGGGTGTGGATCAAGCGTGAGTAGGTTAAGCAGACTAAACAAGCCATGGCTGCACTTCATTGTGTTGGGTATGGCTTTTTATCTACTGCAGTCTGCTGTCTTTCCAAAGCCTAAACCGACTGTCGGACCTTTGAGTGACGCTCGCGTTGAGATGCTAAAAGAACAGTGGCGAATCAGTACCGGACGTGAACCCACTGAAGCACAACTGTCCGGGTTCATCGCGGTCGAGCTTGACCGGGATATGCTCATGCAAAATGCGCTTGAGCTTGAGTTCCACCTGCATGATTCAATAATTTACGAAAGACTTATTAGTAATATGCAGTTCTTACAGTTCGCAGAGGGGAGCTCTAACGCTGAACTGTTTGCGCAAGCATTAGAAATGCGCTTGCATCTTGATGATGAAGTGGTTAAACGAAGGCTGATTCAAATGATGGAGCAGCGGTTGCTGGCGAAATACCCGCCGCCAGAGCCAACCGCGGAAGATATTGAAACCGCTTTTGAAAGCAGAAAAACTGAGCTGCAACATCCGCCACTGTATTCGTTTGAACATGTATTTTTTGGCACTGATCAAGTACCCAGGATGTCATCGGCTATAACAAAAATATCTGCTGAAAATCTCGATATTCAAGCCGCGAGGAAGTTGGGGGCGCCCTTTTTACAAGGGCATATATTCCTACGTCAAACGCCAGATCAGCTCGCACGGAATTTTGGCAAGCATTTCGTTGAAGCGCTGGTTGAAGCGAGGGAAAGAGAGCCTGCCAAGCTGGGGTGGCTAGGCCCAATTCCTTCTGCATATGGGTTTCACTACATTTGGCTTGCTGAATTTGAACCAGCACGCGATGCCGAGTTGCAGGAAATAAAACAACAGTTATTGATCGATCTTAACTACATCGCAAAAAAACGCGCATTGCAGTGCGCGATAGCGATACTTAGATCCGAATATGTGATGCAGGGTGGCACTTGGAATGCGGAGGACTGCCAGTAATGCGACTGAGCCTCTCGCTAATGTTACTCATTGTGTTGTTGTTACCCAAAGAGGCTGAAGCGCACCGGTTTGCGCCTTCACTGTTAAAGTTTGTTCAAACCGCTGAATACGACTACAACGTTGTTTGGAAAACGCCCACGGAAGTCACCAGCAGTATTCCCCTGCTACCGACCTGGCCTGATAGCTGCCTGGTCAAGTCTGAAAAGCCAGTCACCAGAGAAGGTACAGGCACCGTATCCAGTTGGACGTTGGATTGCTCGCAACTGGGTCCTAAAGGATTGGTGGGTCAGAGGCTCGGCGTTAAGGGTTTAGCCGAAAACCAGGCTTCAGCCATGGTTATGCTTCGCTTAAACGATGGCCGTAGCTATCAAAGTGTCGTGAATGCAGAAGCGATTGAATTTCTGATACCTGTTCAGCCAGGTCAAGGGAAAGTCATGGCTGAATATTCAGTGTTAGGTGCAGAACATATCTGGGAAGGGCCGGATCACTTAATGTTCGTGTTTGGGCTATTACTGTTAGTGGGTAGTGGCGCACGTTTATTCTGGACCATTACGGCGTTCACTGTTGGTCATAGCTTGACGTTGGCGTTAGTGACGCTTGGGTTCTTAACCTATCCTGTTGCCCTCATAGAGTTTGCGATTGCGGTGAGCATTTTTGTTTTAGCCTTGGCGCTTACCAGAAAAGACAACGGCGGTCTTTTCAAACGCCATCCTTGGTGGTTAGCCAGTGGATTCGGATTGCTGCACGGCATGGGCTTTGCCGGTGCGTTGGTTGACATTGGATTGCCCCTGGGTAACGTGCCATTAGCGTTGCTGTTTTTTAATGTAGGGATCGAGATTGGTCAGATAGCATTTGTGGTGCTAGTGCTGGCCCTGTGGTGGTCAATTAATCGCCCCATAGTTTTGCAGCGGATTGCTATTCAAACGCTATTACCGATTCCCGTTTACCTGCTTGGCAGCTTGTCTGCGATGTGGTGTATTGAACGTGGTCTCGAAGTATTTAGGTAATCTAAAAACGATACTCAAGAATTCAGGAGATAAAACATTGGTTGAAGAAAGAAAAGTTCAAGAGCTTATGGGTGCTCCGGGCTCGCCTTACACACGCAAAATGCTCGGGGTGATGCGCTTTAGGCATATTCCCTATCGGTTGGAGCGTAACTCCCGTATTTTTGGTTCGAGTGAAGGCAAGCACCGAAAGGATAGGGTCCAACCGAAAGTGCCCTTGTTACCCACTTTCTATTATCAAGATGAAAAAGGAGAGGAAGTAGCCGTTACAGACTCCAGCCCAATCATTCGAAGGTTTGAGTTAGAGTACGACGGGCGCTCGGTGATTCCATCTGATCCTGCACTGGCGTTTATCGATATGCTGCTCGAAGACTATGGTGATGAATGGCTAACCAAAGCCATGTTCCACTATCGCTGGCACTATGATGCAGATATCAAGAAAGGTGGGGATATTTTGCCAAGATGGGGCGGAATCTCGACACCAGAAGACCAGGTTCGGCCGATGAGTGAGTTTATTCGAGAGCGGCAGATTTCACGCTTGTCGTATGTTGGATCTAACGAGATAACGAAGCCGACCATTGAGGGTAGCTTTAAGCGTTTTATTCATCTGCTCGACAAACATTTGACCGAGCATCCGTTCTTGATGGGAGAGCGCCCCGGCTCTTCGGACTTTGCCGTCTATGGTCAGCTCACTTGTCTGGCATTGTTTGATCCCACTCCCCAAGCGTTTATTCTTTCAGAGTGCCCGCGAGTTTATGCCTGGGTTGAGGTGGTGGAAGAGTTGTCTGGTTATCTGGTGTCAGACGATGATTGGTTAGATATCGATAATCCACCTGATACGTTAAAAAACATTCTTGCGGAAGTGGGGAGAATCTATGCGCCGTATCTTATCGGCAATGCGAAAGCAGTCATGGAAAAGTCGGATAAGCTAAAAATGGAATTGGATGGCAGACCCTGGGAGCAAAACCCTTTTGTCTATCAAGCTAAATGTTTGCAGTGGTTGCGTGAGGCTTATGCCGCGCTCAATCATGGCGATCGTGAGCGGGTAGATAACGTCTTAGCGGGCACGGGCGTTTTGCAATTGTTCGAGCTTTAAAAGTCGTTCACCTGAATATTTGGGGTCGGGGTAAAATCTATATGGCAATATTTATTGATGTTACGTCAGTAGCCAGTCGTTAGATACAGCCTTTCATGATCGGTTCAGCTTGACGTCTTTTCGTAGACCAAGAACACAGAGATAAACGAATTAGACTGCACAGATCTGACTCAGCTCACAATGCGCCTTAAGCCATTTGTAAATTTACCTCTGTAAATTTACTCCGACCCCATTTTTCAGTCGATATGACTTAGATGCCTGTCGATGATGCTCGTAAATTCTTCAATAGGGTATGCGCCATTTAGCGGAATGCCATTAATCAAAAAGCCTGGAGTTCCGGAAAAATTTAGACGAGCAGCCTCTTCGAGATCAGTGGCGATTCGAGCCTCAATGTTTTTAGAGCCCATATCACTTTTCACGCGATCGACATCAGCGCCAACAGCACCCGCCATTTCCAGCATCCAGGAAACACCGTGGTCCGGAGTATTTAGCTTTGCCTGATTTTCAAAAATAATATCGTGCCATTGATAGGCTTCAATTGGGCTTTGCATATTGATAGCTTCAAAGATGGTCGCCGCGCTCATTGCGGAGTCATGAAACTCGAGGGGTAAGTGTTTTAGTACGAACCGAACCTTATCGCCGTATATCGCTTTGACCTGTTGCATCGTCTGGTACCCTCTAGCGCAGTATGGACACTGGAAATCGGTATACGTGAAGATGGTTATGGGCGCATCAATATCACCGTCAATCGCTCGCCAATCTTGTATTTCTGCTGTTAGTGGCGCTTGAAAAAGCGCCTCCATGGTCCTTTCTCGCGTTAACCTTTCGGCAATCTCACTGGCCTCTTGTAACGTAGCCATAAAACGCTCTGGATTTTCCTGTATGACTTTGAAAAATGCATCGGGGTCAAGTGCCGGGTTGATGTTGGTATGACTTACGCAACCTCCCAATGCCGTTAATAATACGAGTACTGGCACCAAGCCTAAAAATAATTTCACGATGTAGCCTCAAAGCGTAGATTGACTAAATTTGCATGACTCTAGCCTCACCCGCCTTATGATGGTCAAGATGAGAGCGCGGGACTGTATGCCGCTTGCGACTCAAATGCAATAAAAGATCCCCGACGAATGCCCGCATTTAAGGGGTGGTTTCAGGTTTGTTTCAGGAGTCATGTTACAAAGATCAGAGCCAAGTGGCAGAGTCAAGGTCGCAGTGGTTCAACTTGCCAACGAAACTCTTCTGTGCCAGGGACCAGGCCCCTTATTGAGGCAATACCTGATTTTTTGAATGACTGCGATAACGATTCGTTCTTCGATAATGCCCCGTGATTCAGCCCTCCATCATCGGCAGCCGACGCTAGCACTAGGCTCCGACCCCATCATTGATGACCCCATAATAGTTGCTCAGTAAATTGCGCTGACAATGAAAAACAGTATCGATGGCCCCAACAGGCAGCCAAGGCCGGTATAGAAAGTTGCGGTCATGGCGCCGTAGGGCACCAGCCTGGGATCGGTTGCGGCAAGCCCTGCCGCCACCCCGCTGGTTGTCCCCATAAGCCCGCCGAAGACCATGGCCGATTGTGGATTGTTCAGGCCAATGGACTTTGCTACCAAGGGCGTACCGATCATGACCAGTATGGATTTGACCAGGCCGGCGGCAACACTGAGCGTAATCACCGCGTCGCTGGCATTAAGCGCATCGCCGGTCACCGGTCCCACAATGTAGGTCACAGCGCCCGCGCCAATGGTGGTGATGGAAACGGCATCAGTGTAACCAAACATCACCGCGACAGCGGCACCAACCACGAAGGACACAATCACCCCGGCAAAGATGGAAATCACGCCCGCCAATCCCGCCTTCTTCAATTCACTCAGGTGGACGCCGAAGGCAGTGGCAACAATGGCAAAGTCCCGCATCATGCCACCGCCCATGAGACCGATACCGCCCAGCAGGGCCACATCGGCAACCCCTGAGCTGCCCCCAGTAGTCACGCCGCCCCACCAGGCTGCCAGCAGGCCAATGGCAATGGCTATGGCCGAACCCTGAATTCGCCCTGCAGTAAGCCTGTTCGCCAGGAAATAAGAGAACCACATGACGACACCGATAACGGCAAAGGCAACCACAAGGTTATTACGCATAAACACCGATTCGAGCACATCCATCACACGCTCTCCTCATCGGTGGCGTTCGCAGAGCGGGAACCACTGCCCACCCTGCTCAGTACCGGCACCAGGGCGAAACTCACCAACACGGCGGCAACGCCTGCGGTTAACGCCAGCAGACCTCCCTCGGTGGCGCCCGCAACGTTCTGCCGGGCGGCCATTGCCACCACGATAGGAAGATACATAGCGCTCCAGAAACTGATACCGTCGCCGGCAGCACCACTGGAAAGCGATTTGAATTTTGCCGAATTGCTCGCAAAGACGAGAAACAGCATGGCAATGCCGACGCCGCCCACGTTGGCATTCACGCCGAGAAGGATTCCCAGAGTTTCACCAATGAGCATGCCAGCAACAAGGCAGACGGAAAGCAGGGCAACACCGTAAATAATCATTCAATTCATCCTTTGGTCAAAGCAAGATAATAGGCCGGGGTCAGCCCCCGTGCAACGAAGCCAAGTCCGAGGCTTTCACACATGAGTGACCTGAGCTCAATCAAGGTTTCCAGCTGCCAGTCTAGAAAAGGGGCACTCTCGCGCTGACGATCAACCCTTAACCGCTAACGGCGCGACAAGCGTGATCCCATGTTGAGTCGAGTACAAAAACACCGCCGTTGAATGGTCCCGTGTTACCTCGATGAATGGATTTTCTTTTGCCAGGACCTGCCGTATATTAGTGCGATGCTTCTATAATAATTTGCTTATACAGATAAGGTAGGCCAATCATGCTGATCGGATTTGTCGGAATTTACCTGGTCCTCTCCATCGGCCTGGGGCTCTATGCGGCTACCCGTGTCCACTCCGCACGGGACTATGTCACCGCTGGCCGCAGCCTGCCCATACCTATTATCATCGCCATGGTTTTCGCGACCTGGTTCGGCGCCGAGACGGTACTGGGCATTCCCGGCACTTTCATCGACGAGAACCTGTCAGGCCTGATCTCTGACCCCTTTGGTGCTGCCTTCTGTTTGATCTTCTTCGGTCTGTTTTTCGCGCGGCCGCTCTATCGCCGCAACATCCTGACCCTGGGTGATTTCTACCGTGACCGTTTCAGCCAGCCGGTGGAAATCGCTGTGGGTATCGCCATCGCACTGTCCTACCTGGGTTGGGTTTCTGCCCAGGTTACAGCCCTGGGTCTGGTGTTTAACGTTCTCAGCGAGGGCGATGTGTCCTTGTCGATGGGAATCGTCATCGGCGCGGCCGTCGTATTGCTTTATACGTTGTTTGGCGGCATGTGGTCCGTGGCCATCACCACCTTTGTTCAGATGATTGTGATTGTTGCCGGCCTGCTGTGGATTGCCGTGCTGGTCAGTGACCTGACTGATGGCATAGCGCCGGTGGTTGAACACGCCGCCGCGGCCGGCAAGTTCACCTTCTGGCCCAGCCTCGATGTAGTGGCGGTGATCACCTTTGTAGCGGGTTTTTTGACCATGGGGCTGGGCTCAATTCCCCAGCAGGACGTGTTTCAGCGCGCCAACTCTGCCATGAATGAAAACGTCGCGGTCTGGGGTACCATACTCGGTGGTATCGCCTACTTCTTTTTTGCGGCGGTCCCCATCTACCTGGCCTATTCAGCGCTGCTGGTTGATCCGGTGATGAGTGAACAGCTGATGAACGACGACCCGCAACTGGTGCTACCTAACCTGATCCTTAACCACATGCCGATCTATGCCCAGATCATCTTCTTTGGCGCCCTGCTGTCGGTCATCATGAGCACCGCCAGCGGGACCTTGCTGGCACCAGCCGTCACCCTGTCAGAGAATGTCATTCGGCCGTTGCTGCCACGGGGCCGATCGCTTGACGATGCTCAGTTCCTGTGGTTGATGCGCGGCACAGTGGTCATGTTTGCAATACTGGTGACAGCCTACGCCCTGTGGTCACAGGTACAGTCCACTTCTATTCACGAGATGGTTGAAAACGCCTACAAGGTAACGCTGGTGATGGCTTTGGTACCGCTGGTTGCCGGCATCTACTGGCGCCGTGCCAACAATACCGGTGCCATCGCCTCTATCGTGCTGGGCCTGCTGGTCTGGCTGCCGATGGAGTTCATTGCTCCCGATGGTGCCCTACCGCCGCACTTCATCGGCTTCTTTGCTGCCATTATCGGCATGCTCGGCGGCACGCTGCTGAGCCGCAAGCAGGCCTGATCTATTTCAGGGGCAAATTTCAGGGGCCCATTTCAGGGGTCATAGCCAAGTGCCAGGGTCGGTTATACAGTGCGTCTTCGTGACCGCGACAATCTTCGGTTCCAAGGACGAGGCCCATATTGAGGTTATGTTTGATTGTTTGAATGACCTCGATAGGCGGTGCGCAGCGCAGGCTGTCTGCCTCCTCTGGAGGCGCTCAGACCCGTTCTCGTCTAAGCGCAAGTATTCACCGATACGGTGTCCACACCTTGGCTGGCTTGCCAAAAGCAAGTGAAGTAGTTCTTCGGCTGCGCAGATAAGTGGTGCGCGTATGGTTCTGCGCGTAGCCTGTTTTAGGTTAAGTGCTGGAGTATATGCGGGATGGAGACCCTAATCGCCACAAGCTGACTCTGGCACTTGGCTCTGAACCCTGAAATAGGCCCGGTTCAGCGGAAGCGAACCGGGCCGTGGTGCTGGTCAGTCGACGTCGGAGACTGTCACGAAGCCGGTCGGTGTGCCGGCGTCATAGGACTCGTTGATCATTCCCAGGATCTTGGTGAGTTGCTCGACAGTGACCCCAACAACATTGATGAAGACGGTGTCCGTGGGATCGACGTTTGCACCTTCGAGCTCGATGTAAGCATCCGCTACATCCAGCACGTCACCGACGGTGGTACCTTCCGCATCGAGGAGTGCCACAACATCACCAAGCGCATTTAACGTGATCGTAAAATTGTCGCAGATCCCATCAGGTTCCAACGGTAACAAGTCAAGGCAAGTGCCCAGTTGGCCACCGGTGGTCAGGATCGGGTCAAGACCGTCCACCACATCGATGTTGAGGAAGTTCCCAACGTTAATGCCACCCTCCAGTTCCATGTTCAGGAGCACCGTGATTTTCTGGGCGGCAAGATTGTGATTAGGCGCAGAACCCCCAGGGAGAAAACCGATCTCGTCTCCCTTTTCCTTGCCGGCTCCTACTGTGCCGGTCAGGAAATGAGACAACGCGCTCTCAGTTTCTTCTGCCGGAACTACACAGTCTAGGGTTTCTTCGACGGCGCCGACGCTCGCGAGAATGGTGTTGATATCTGCACAATTGTCGTCATTGATCAGACCTGCCACCATTGCCTCACCGATGGGCGAACCGCCGAAGAAGCCTTGGGTAAAGCTGACCTCGGGCGGGTCCTCACAAACGGTCAGGTTGCTGATACCCTCCACGAGATAGTCAGCAGCATCGTTGACAATGCGCTCGTCACCCAGGAACCGGATCTCATCCCAACACGCAGCTCCCAGTTCAAAAGTGAATTTGCCCTGATTGAGGGGAGGACTATTGAAACTGCCATTGTTCGCAGGGCCTTTGACTGAGTCGTAAACGAGCACATCGTCCCTGTAGAGCTGCACGACCAGAGTTTCACCCGATTCTTCTGCGCCATAAAACAATGACACCTCGACAGCGCCGCCATAAACTTGCTGGTCAAGCCCAACGCGGAGTTCATCTCCGCAATTCTCGCCCAGCACCTTACCGACCCCGCAAATGTTGGAGTTTTGGTAATAGCCAATTTCGGAGGGTTTAGAGCTAACCCCCGGGTTACCGTTTTTGATCAGGGTGTTGTCTACACCGAGGCCCAATGTTCCCCGGCTGAGACCGTCCCGGTCCGGGGCATCGAAAACTGCATCTACCCCTGAACCGCTGTACGCGTGTGAAACCTCATTGGCGGGGATTGCTACGAGCGTAACCCCGATACCCTCAGCGGCACCGGCGGTTACCCATGCCTCGGCGGTTGGTCCACCGATATCGATGGCAAAAGCATTGATCGGGGCGATAATCGCCATTAGGGCGGCGCTGAAAAACAATCGCAGTTTTCGCGTATCCATGCATCTCTCCTTGAATTTGTGTCTCCATGAAAGCTACTTTTTCTAGCGGTCAAGATTGATCTTATGTTGCAAACGGCGCCTCAATCCGTGGGCGGATTGTGCCGTAGGGATTACGCCAAAATGATGACCAAGGTCAACCGACCACCCATTGCGACTGCGGTTAAGGTTAAATGTGTCAAGTTGATTTGTGGGGATCAGAGCCAAGTGCCAGGGTCGGTTGCACAGTGCGTCTTCGTGACCGCGACAATCTTCGGTTCCAAGGACGAGGCCCATATTGAGGTTATGTTTGATTGTTTGAATGACCTCGATAGGCGGTGCGCAGCGCAGGCTGTCTGCCTCCTCTGGAGGCGCTCAGACCCGTTCTCGTCTAAGCGCAAGTATTCACCGATACGGTGTCCACACCTTGGCTGGCTTGCCAAAAGCAAGTGAAGTAGTTCTTCGGCTGCGCAGATAAGTGGTGCGCGTATGGTTCTGCGCGTAGCCTGTTTTAGGTTAAGTGCTGGAGTTTATGCGTGATTGAAGTCGCAATCGCCGTCAGCCCACTTTGGCTCTTGGCTCCGACTCCATGATTCAGACCCTGTTATTTAAGTGAATTTATATCAGTAATTAAGCTCGGAAAAATATACACTTTAGAAAGTGTCTTATATAGAAGTGTTAGTACTGATCGAATTCTCTATGACGTGAGGAGTTATTATGTCAAACGATGAATATACTGAAGTATCTGAGCAGTCTTGGTTTAGTCGACTTGGGTCTTCTATTAAAGGGATTTTTATAGGGCTTTTGCTATTTATTGCTGCTTTCCCATTGTTATTTTGGAATGAAGGTCGGTCAGTTGAGCGAACTCAAGCATTAGAAGAGGGAGTCGGAAGCGTTATTTCAGTTTCGGTTTCTGAAATTGACCCGGCTAATAACGGGAAGTTAGTTCATGCTAGCGGGCTGGTTACCAGCCAAGAACTCCTCAAGGACCCCATATTTGGGCAGGAAGAAAATGGCGCTTTGATGCTGACTCGCCATGTCGAAATGTTTCAATGGAAAGAGAAAACTTCGACTGAGAAGGAAAAAGAAATAGGTGGCAGTGAAAAAACAATTACTCGTTATAGTTATGATAAGACTTGGAGTACGCAACTCGTGGATTCAAGTCAATTTAAGCGGCCAGAGGGGCATAATAATCCAACGACTATGCCTTTTAGTAGCGATGTTATAGAGCCGCAACAGATTAACTTAGGCGCATTTCAGCTTTCTGCAAGCTTGAGATCGAAAATATCTGGTGCGAGAGAGATTGCTTACAATGGGGAAATTCCCGAATCGTTATCAAATTATTCTCCGCAAAAATCCGGACAATCCTTGTATTTGGGTAAGGATCCATCGAATCCAGCGGTTGGAGATATGCGAGTAACGTTTAAAGTTATTCCGCCATCAGTGGTAACGATAGTTGCAAAGCAGCAAGGCAATAACCTGTCGAACTATAGTACTTCTGCAGGCAGTGATATCAATCTGTTAGAAATGGGAGAGAAAAATTCAGCGCTTATGTTTCAAATTGCGCAGGAGGATAATGAATTATTAACCTGGGGGTTGCGTTTAGGCGGTTTCTTGTTGATGTTTATTGGTATCGTTATGATCCTAAAACCCCTGTCGGTCTTTACCGATCTCGTGCCATTTATTGGTGATATCATTGGTGCAGGCGTTATTTTTGTCGCGATAATCGTCTCTATTACTTTTTCGGTTTTTACGATTGCCCTTGCCTGGGTTTTATTTCGACCATTGATTGCTGCAGGTTTGTTTGTTGTCGGAACTTTAGCTTTCCTGGGGTTGACCGGAAAGTTGACTGGATTACGCAAACAGCGAGCCTGATAGTGAGTGGTATTGGGCAGGTTCGCTTGCGGTGCCGCATACGTTTGCTTGTCCAGTGCGATGGCAGAGCGAGGATCATCACTTGTATAAGATGACGCAAATCTCATAGAGAAGAGAGCGCAGCAGCTCGGGTCTAGAAGAGGCACCACAAGCAAGAAACAGCTGACCACGGCAATCTCCCTCGACGATATTAAACGGGGAGCCTGCTGCTGATGTAGGGCTTTTAAAGTTGGTGTTTCAATCGTTGGCGAATCTTCTGAGGCGGTTAAGTGTTGCAGGTGAGTTTTAGCCCTTGCTATATTGTTGGGAAAAAATTTGTATTGTGTTTTGTTCGCTTGTTGCAAGAGGGGCGTATGCTCAATTAAAGCTCTTGTTAACTCCCGCGTGACTAACCCTGGCTAGGAGCTGCCATCATGTCTACCTTGAATCATAAAGAAATTTATAAAGATGCAAGTCGTGCCGCTGTTGAATTGCCACTTGGAGAGGCCCTTGCCGGTCTCGGTGCCGGTGCTACATTTCCGCTCATGGAAGACCCTCGAGAAACTGACCGAGCATTGTTAATTGGCATGTTTGTGTTGCGCCCCGCTGCCAAGGCCTGGTCGGCTAGCCTGTCTAGCAATGTGCCCGCAGGACTGCGCGAGGCTGAGCAATGGTGCTTCAACGTGAAGGGCTATGATGGTGGCTGGCTAATTGCTGCTGGAAATCCTCTGGATGCCTATCGTCTCTCCCTGCAGTACGGCCTATCAGATGCGGTTATTGTAGGCAGTAATACGGTGGTCACTGAGGGTCTCGACCACGAAGGTCATGAAGGCTATCTGTGGCAACCCTACGGACCGGCAGCCTGGTCGCAGCTGGCTACGCTTGATAACAAAATCGGCGATAAGATTGCCGAAACTCGGGCGGCCTGGCAGAAGTTAGGTGTCCTGTCCCCCCGACGCTACCCTGCTCAAATCGTCGTGACTCAGAGCGGCAAGCTCCGCGAGGGTGCCAGGGATATCTTTGAAGCACGCATTTTTAGCGCAAAACATCCCGACGGATCTCCAGTGGAAAGCTATATCCTCACCAGCGAGGCAGGTGCAGAACGGCTTCGTGCGAGAGCAAGTAAACATCAATTAAACGACGCTATTGATAAGATTCTGATCGCAACCTCACCCGCAGGTGATCCTGAAACGCTGGCGATTGATACGGTGCCAGCTATTTTGAGGAAGCGGCTGGATATTCGTATTGCCAATCATGATGGTGGACGCACTGTGCTTTCCGAGTTCAGTAGTGCTGGTGTCCTGGCACAGATGAACCTGACGCTCATGCGTGGAACGCCTGTGAAGGAAATTCTTGCCCAGAGTGATCGTGTGCCAGATAGTGCCCGTAGCGAGTTGCTCGAGAACTTTGAAAGTCGGCGCCAGCTGTTCTTCTCCGGTGACAATCGTCTGCCAGCGGGTCTCATACCCATTAGCGTGCTGCATGATGGTGGCGACGGTGTGGTGGTCAGCTTCGATGCAAGAGCGCAACGCGGGCTTTAAGACTCGGTAGAAGCTCTCTCACCGGCGCGTGTCTTGCGCTACGATGACGTGCAGCTGGTTTTTTCGGAGATCTTTCTAGGGGAGATTTCGAGGGGAGTTTTCTAGGGGAGCTTTCGAGGGGAGCGTTCTAGGGGATCTTTCTGGAGGATCTTTCGGGGGAGGCAGAGCCAAGTGCCAGAGTCGGCCCTCTGGCGCGTGGCTGTGACCCCGTTTTCAGGCCAGTTGCAGCGGGTCTAACTCTGTGCCCGGCGGGTAGTTATCTGCAATTTGGTAAAGGCCGTCGAGGGTGATCGCAGTGCCAACGGTTACTGCGTTATCTGCGCCAACTTCAACTGGGCCTAACTTGGCGATGGCACAGCGCCTTGTGTTCATTGGCGCATCGAGTACGGTCAAAACGAACCCTTCGGGACCCGCCTCCAAACCTAGCTCGGCGAGCGTAGACTTGAGCATGCCGCCGTGGGCCACAAACGTTACGGTGCCCTGAAACCGCATCGCGCCCGTTGCGCTGCCATCCGCTGCAATGGACAAATCGCCGCCGGGCAGCGCCTCGAACACAAAAGTACCATCCTCATTACGGGTTGCGCCATCGCTGACGGTGATCGAGCCACCGACCGCCTCGACGTAACCTCTAAAGCTGGCTTTTACACCCCAGGTCAATCTATTGAAACTCATAACTGCTCCATTTGCGCCAAGCGCCAGGAAGGGCCTCATCGGCGACAAATAGCATCATCGCCCCAATTGCCAGCCCAATATACCCAGCCCGCGTTCAATACACCACATGCCTGACAGCCTGCCCATTCAGTAATGGGATCAAGGTCAATGACTTCTGCCTTTGCCCGGTCTTCCCGTTGGTTTCAATGCAACTCTATCTGCTTACGAGTCCCTCGATCAGTTCCTGAAGCTTTGCAGACCCATACACTTTCCCTTGATTACTACAAGCGCGAATCTTTGAAGCTAGGTTTTCGAGGACCGGCTCTCAAGTACCGGCTCTGGAGTACCGGCTCTCACAAACAGGCCTGATAGCTTTTATGCCTGGCACTAGAATCCAGGGCGGGTGCCGAAAAAGTGGAGTGTGAACTAACAAGTAGGTCTGGCTGGCCAGCAGCGTTCACGCTGACGCGAGACTAAAGGTAGGTTTCGAAGCAATCAGACGCCATTATTTTTCTAGCAATCCCAACGCGCCGCGCGCTTTCAGCGGTTCCTCAGGCTATTGAAATAGAACATGGCGCCGATGACAACGCCGCCCAGTACCATTAGCCATTCGTAGGGCCAAATAAGGGCGGCGGGACTGCCGGGCAGATACAGGCAGCCCAGACCAATGGACAGAATGAGCGCGAGTACCCCGACGAGCTTGCCCTGGGCAACCCTAAAGGGTCTTGGCATATCAGGCTCTGAGTATCGCAGCTTGATAAATGCCCAGGCGACCATGCCGTAGGCGATCACAACCATGAAACTGCCGGCGTCTACCAACCAGACCAGAATGGTGCGACCGAAGAAGGGCGAGATGCAGCTCAACAGGCCGATAAAGAGAATACTCACGTAAGGCGTTTTGTAGCGTGGGTGTAGGCGCGCAAAGATGCTCGGGATCATGCCGGACTCGGCCAGCGCATACAGGACTCGGCTGCCGCCGATGAGAAAGGCATTCCAGCTGGTCAGGATGCCGCCGACCCCGGCCAGTATCATCAGGTTACCCATCAACTGGCTGTCCCAGACAGTAGCCATGGCGTCAGCGGTCGCGGCACCGCTGGATGTCAGTTGATCCATATTGAGGGAACTGCCGACGGCCAGCGAAATCGCAATATACCAAGCGGCTGCGAGGCTAACTGAGAAAACCAGCAACTTGCCAATATGGGCCGAAGGTAGATTGATCTCTTCAGCACTTTGCGGAATGACATCGAAGCCGACCATCAGCGCTGGCACCATAACCAGAACCCCAAGAATACCAACCGCACCCTGGGTAAACAGCGGTGCCCCTGGTGCTGAAAATTCAAACAGGGCTGCACCGGATAGAAAACTCAGGCCCACCAGCAAAATCAACAGGGTCATGAGTGTCTGTACAAAGGCGGCAAAGCCAATGCCGATAAAATTAATAGCGGTCATGGCAATGGCACCAATGACACCTATGGCTATCATGCTGATATAGACGTCCGACCCAGCAATTGTCCAAAGATAGCCCTGGGCCAGATCAGGAAAGACATAAGCCAGCGCTGTGGGCAGGGCTGCCGATTCAAATACACAGACGTTAACGTAGGCCATGACAATGGCCCAGCTTGCGACAAAACTGGCGGTATACCCCAGCGCCCTTTGAGTATAGACATGCTCACCGCCAGCCTTTGGCATGGCAGCAGCAAGCTCGGCATAGGTCAGGCTGATCAGAAAAACCGCGATGCCGCCGATGATGAAAGCGATGGTGGTGCCCAATGTGCCAGCCCTTATCAACCATTCGCCGGTGAGCAGCACCCAGCTCCAGCCGATCATAGCGCCAAACGACAGCGTCAATACCTCACGTCGAGCGAGGGTTTTGGAAAAACCGGGTGAAGCCAGATTCGTCATGTGTTAACCCACGCTGTCAATGCCACATACCTTGCGGCATTTATACTTGCTTATACTCGCTGCGCTACCGACTCGGCTGGCGCTGCAGACTGGCTCAGTTTACCCAGGCTCGATGCGCAATTGAAACCTGTTACTTGCTGTCGCCGGTCTGTCCTTAAATCACAACCATTTGATGGAAATCAAGCATCGGTCTGCGCTGCCATGTTCTGCTTTGAAGTCGCAGTGCCCCCCTTGACCGTTGCTATCACCACAAGCATCGTGACTGGGGCTGGATCGGCAGCAAGCCTTGTTATCGACAAATACAGATCATTCATTCCAGGCCATTCATTCCAGGCCATTCATTTCAGGCCATTCATTCTAGGACTGCCAATCGATGACTGACAATCGATGACTGACAATCTGACGAGCTGTTTGGCGATCACTCGAAAATGGAGAACTTCTATGTCGACGCGCTCACGTCTCACTGCTGTCGGGTCATCTGTCGGGTCATCTGTTGGGGCAATAGCCGCACCAATAATCACAATCATCGTATTGGCGGTCAGTGCGATTCTGCTGCCAGCGTTCGCGTCCGCCAGTTTGCTCGTCACTGACCTAAACAGTATCAGCAAGGAGAACCTTGCCAATACCCTGATCGGCACGGGCATCACGATTTCCAATGTCGTTTACAGTGGCGACCCGAGGGCTGCCGGCACTTTTAGTGGCGGCGCCAACATTATCGGCATTGAAAGCGGCATCCTGTTGAGCTCAGGGCGAGTGATTGATGTCGTCGGCCCCAATACCTTTGACGATACCTCAACAGGCTTTGGTACACCGGGAGATCCTGATCTTGAGACTCTGGCGGAGGTGCCTGCAGGCGGCACCACTTTTGACGCGGCCATACTGGAATTTGATTTCGAGGCGACCGGACCCATCGTCCAGTTTCAGTATGTTTTCGTCTCAGAAGAATACAACGAGTTTGCCAACTCACCCTTCAATAATGTGTTTGGCTTTTTTATCAATGGTGTTAACGCGGCACTGCTGCCTGACGGTAGAACGGCAGTCGCGATCAATAATGTCAATGGCGGTAATCCGAATGACTGTTTTAACGGTGTCGACGATGACAGTGATGGCCTGTTCGATAGAGATGATCCTGATTGCACGTTGCTCGGTGACAACATCGTAGGCGAGAATCACCAGAACGCTATCTACTATATTGATAACGACTGCCATGACGGAGAGCTGCTGACCTGCCCGATTGATATTCAGGCTGACGGTTTGACCGTGGTGCTGACGATCACCTCTGTGGTTAATCCCGGCACCAACCACATCAAGCTGGTTATTGGCGATGCGGGCGACAGTGTACTTGACTCATGGGTGTTCATAGAAGCCGAGAGTTTTGTGCCCGCCAATGACAGCTGGACCCAGGCACGCGAGATAACGCTCAACAGTACTGGTTCGGCCGTTGGCAAAATTGACATTCCCGGCGTGTCGCGCTGGTATAGGTTTGCGGTACGACCGGATGCCAGGGCGACCGTGACGCTGAACAACCCGCCAGCCGACTATGACCTGGCCGTATTCAAGGATATTGCCGCGGCATTCATCGCCCAGGTCGCGCCTGAGGACACAGGGGACCTTGACCGTTTAAATGCCGAGTTCGCGCCGTCTGCCTTCTCGCCATCGGCGTACAGTCCGTATGCCTTCAGTCCCTACGCCTTCAGTCCTTATGCGTTTAGCCCCTATGCGTTCAGCCCGGACAACTTCAGTCCCTATGCCTTCAGTCCAACGGCTGTCAGTCCCTATGCGTTTAGTCCTTATGCGTTTAGTCCTTATGCCTTTAGTCCCTATGCGTTTAGTCCTTATGCCTTTAGTCCTTATGCGTTCAGTCCATCTGCCTTCAGCCCTGAGACCAGCCCCGAGGCTTTCAGTGAAGCCTTTATCGGAGCGCAGGTCAGCAGCCTGATTGCTGTATCCGCTGGTGCTGGCACGGAGCGGGTTGTTGCAGATACCTGGAATAATACCGGTAATTTCTATGTGCGGGTGACGGGCAAGAACGGTACTTACGATGCCATCAATCCGTTTTCGCTGTCCGTCAGTCTCGAAGGAGATCTCTGCGCGAATATCACTGTGCCGAACGAAGTGCCGGAGTCGGCGGTTGCTGGCGACTACCAGACGATCATTCTCTGGAACTCGGCGCGCATGGATCCGTTGCACGAAGGTAACTCGGTAGCTGACATGAATGGCCTGATTGACCGGCTGAATACACTTGCCCAGCGAATCGAGGTAAAGGGTATCGTCGTTGATCTTGCCCACCTGTCGCACATCAATACGCTACAGGATCAGGCAGAAATGCTGCCTGCGTGTCCCTTTGCTGTCAACCTCGCAGCCCAGGCCATCAAGCGCATCATTGATGCGTATCGCGCGGTAAATCCTGATCTTGAGTATATCGTGATCGCAGGCGGCGACGCTGCTGTGCCATTTTTTCGCTATCCGGACCAATCCTTGCTGGGGCCTGAGCTGGCCTACAACCCGCCGGTAGCTGAAGCGACAATCTCTCAGGGTTCTTTGCGCTCCAACCAGGTACTGGGTCAGGACGAGTATGGCGGGGAGATGCTGTCTCTGCGTGATGGTCGCTTTCCCGTCCCCAGCCTCGCGGTAGGACGGCTAGTGGAGAGCGCTGCAGATATGAACATCCTGCTGGATGCCTACCTGTCGACTGCTGCTGGTATCATCGACACGCCCGAATCCAGCCTGGTCACCGGCTATGATTTTCTCACGGATACGGCGAACGCGGTGCAGGCGGAACTGGTCGCTGGTATCGGCGGACGCCATGACCAGCTGATAGCTGCTGCTGACTTGTCACCGAATGATCCTCTGTCCTGGACCGCGACAGACTTGCGCCGGGAATTGTTCGATGATGCAGAAGACATAATCTTTCTTGCGGGGCACTTCAGTGCCAGCAGCGCCCTGGCCGCAGATTATGACACGGCAGTGTCAACGGACGAGCTGGCAGTGTCGAGCGTCAACCTGACCAATGCGCTGGTCTTCAGCGCCGGTTGCCACTCTGGTTATAACATTGTTGATGCTCACGGTGTGCCGGGTGTGACGCGTCTCCTCGACTGGCCGCAGGCCTTTGCGCGCAAGGGCGCGACCCTTGTGGCAGGCACCGGCTACCAGTATGGGGACACCGATTTCATCGAGTACAGCGAACGGCTGTACCTTGAGTTTTCGCGACAACTGCGCACCGGACCCATGGTCGATGGCCGCGGGGCTGTATCGATCGGTAAGGCCCTGGTCAGAGCCAAACAACGTTATCTGGCCCAAACACCCGATATTCGTGGCCTGCATCGCAAATCTCTGCTCATCAGCACCCTGTTCGGACTACCCATGCTGAAACTGGATATGCCCGGTGCTCGACTGGTTGATGAAACGGCAGTGACAGCTGTTGTTGCCGCACAAGTCGACCGTAACCCAGGTCTCAAACTCGGTCTGCAGACTGCTGATATTCAGTTTGATTTTACTCAGCCAAGACCTGCCGGTGACGGACCCTTGCAGTCTGTGGCGGTGCAACTGACCAATGTGGAAGAAAATAATACCCAGCTTACCGGAACCTATTTCACAGGTCCCGAAGGTGTGGTCACCAATCCGGCAGAGCCGGCACTGCCGCTGGTTGCCAGAAATGTAGCCCTCGATGGTTTTTCCGCGCGGGGCATCGGCTTTCTGGGTGGTGCCTGGACAGAGCAGTCTGTCGTGCCCCTGACGGGCGCTCCTGCTACCGAGATCAGAGGCGTGCATATACCCTTTAGTTCACCTGTCAACTACCCCATGCGCCTGGCGACCCTCAACTACTTTGATACCATCGCCGGTGGCGGCACCACCACACTGTTGGTGACGCCGGCCCAGCATCGGGTTGAGAATTTCGGTCAACTCGATGCGACGCTGCGCAAATTTGATGACCTAATGTACCGCGTCTATTTCAGCAACAATACGCAGCAGTTCTATCCCAGCTCTAATACTCCGGCGCTGGCCGCTCCGCCAACCCTGATGAGTACGCGGATCATGACCGACGGCGATGATATAGTCTTCATGACCCAGGCCTTTGGCGATCCGGCGGCAGGCATTCACTCGGTCTGGGTAACCTTTACTGATGGCGCTGCCAGCAGTGGTTACTGGTCCTCGCTGGAACTGATTCAGGATGCCACTGACTCAACTCTCTGGTCTCGGCGCCTGGATAACGCAGCAAAAGGTTTCGGTCGACTTGATGCTGTATTCCAGGCAGTCAACGGCGTGGGGCTGGTGAGCCTGAATGACAACTACGGCGCCTATTTCCAGATTGCCGGCGAGCTGGGCGATGTTGGCGCTGATGGCGCGCCAATCAATCGGGCCAATACCACCATAACCCTGACCGGGCCTGCCAGCGGTGTATCGGGCGAGCGCGCAAACTTCCAGGCGCTACTGACATCAGAAGGCCAGCCTCTCGATGATGCGACCGTATTGTTTACCCTTGGCCTGAGTGCCACCGGTGCGACCACCAGCAACGGCTTTGCTGATGCTTCCTTGTTGCTGTCGCCAGCGCCCGGCACCTATCCCTTCACAGCCACCTACAGTGGCGATGCTAACCACAAGCCAGCCTCTGTCGAACAAACCTTTACGGTCATGCCGTCAGCTACGCAGTTGGTGCTGTCGGCCATTGCGGGTGAGTCTGGCATTCGTGCGGCCTTGACCGACATGCAGGGCTCCCCTTTGCCGGAGCGGACCGTTTATTTCACGGCGCGCTCGCTCGACACAGGAGAGTTCTTGTTCACAACGGTGGCGGTTACCAACAACCTGGGTGTGGCTCAGCTTGCCGCAGACGGTTTTCCGGTGCAAAGCCTGCAGATCACCGCGCGATTCCTTGGCGAAATACCCACGGGCGACGGCCCGCTTGACCAGCCTATTGTTTTGACCGATCCGGTTTACGGGCCCGCCGTCGATACGGCGATGGATTCAGATGGCGATGCGGTGTTTGATGCGGTGGATTATTGCGCCGCCACGATGATACCTGAAGGCATACCGGAAAAAGATCTGAAACCCAACCACTGGTCATTGTCACGTCTTGCCCATGAATTTGTGACGCCTAATTCAGGCCAGGGAGAAGATGGGCGGGTCTACTCTACGACCAGCAGCGTTGGCTGTTCCTGTAAGCAGATTATCCAGGCCCAGGGATTGGGCCAAGGGCAAACCAGAACCGGCTGCAGCAGTGGCACTATGAAGGAATGGCTGGAGCGCATGGCGACGGGGACCTGACTGTCGGGGGAAAATTTGGCTGTCCATTGGGGCTTTTTTGCAGCTACTTTTTGTGGCCACCGGCCTCGGCAATCAAGCTGGGTCTGGTGCTCAGCCGATACTGGTTCCCCAGGACATGCCGAAGTATACCTTCGACGCCAAGTTCTCGGCCGGCATGCCAGGCGGCGTCAAACTCAGTCGTGCTCATGGCCAGGCGAGCGCTCCGTCTGTCAGCTTCAAGCTTGTCCAGCATGGAGGGGTCTGGCGGCACATCGATGAGGTCACGTGCCGCGTCGGCCGCGCCAAATAAAAAAGCAGCCTCGGAAGGGCAGTTATGAAAGCGCACCTCAATACCCGCGATGATTTCGGCGCAGGCCGCAATGGCTGCTGTGTGATGAAGCTCGCCCCACAAGGCAAGACTGTCACGATAGCAGATACAGGCTTGCTCCGGCTGGTCCTCAGCTTCAATAATCTCGCCGAGGTTCATCAGCGCATTGGCCATGCGAGTCTTGTCGCCGGTGTTCTCGGCGATTTCGAGGCCCTCTATGTAGGCGGCTTTCGCGAGTGCCAGGTCACCTCGAAGGTGTTCGGTGATACCTTTGACAATCAGGTAGAAAGACAGGTTTTGATCGGACATCTGCTCAGCCCGAGCCAGCTCAATACATTCAGTCATGCAGTCTGATGCCTTGTCGAGGTCGCGACGGCGCTGGGCGATCGCGCCCAGTTCACACAGGACGTTGGCGCTCATGCGACCGTCATTAAGTCCACGGTAAATCGCCAACGCTTTGGTGGCGTAGCGTTCTGCTTCATCCAGTCTGTTCTCCTGTCGTAGCAGCGTGCTCAGCCCCTTCAGGGCTCGACCTTCAGCAGCCTTATAGGCTGCCATGTTGATTGGCGTCAATCCGACGGTCGCAGACAAGGGGCTGCTATCCATGGCCAGCACCTGCTCGATTTTGCGAATACCTTCATTGAGCAGGCCGCGGATCGACCAGTACTGATACAGCTGACCACAAAGCAACAGTGCTGTTGGTGTATCGCCGGCGGCAATACAGAGATCCAGTGCTGCGCGCAAATTGCCGCGCTCTTGGTCGAGACGCATAAGGTGCGTAGTAAATCCTGCTCCCATGGTCGACTCCTCATCGATGAAGCCCAGCTCAAGGCACCAGGCGCAGAATCGCTGTTGGATACCCCGGCATTCCTCGCTCTGCAGGAGCTGCTCATGGGCAAATTCCCGCAGTGATTCCAGCATGCTTACTCGAGGTACAGGCGACGCTGGGTTCTGCCGCAAGGTGACAAGACTCTTGTCTACCAGTGCCTCAATGTCCACCTCGACAAAATACTCGTCCTTCGGGTCACAGACTGCCTGCGCCGCATCCAGGGTGCAACCGTCTGGAAATACAGCGAGTCGTCGCCACAGCGCTTGCTCAGAGCTGTCCAGCAGCTCGTAGCTCCACATGATCAAGGCACGGAGATTTTTCTGATGATCCAGCAGATCATCGGCACCGCCGGTCAATACCTTGAAACGCTGTGCCATGGCCTGTGACAGACGTGCCACCTTCATGGTTCTAAGCCGCGATGCGGCCAGTTCAATGGCGAGTGGCAACGCATCGACACGCCGGCAGATCTCGACGACGTCATGCGCATTATCCTCGGTAATGTCGAACTCGCTGTTTGACACTTTGGCGCGGCTGACAAACAACGCTATAGCTTCGTACCGGCGCAGTTCATCCAGCGCTGGCAGCCTGTCCGGGTCAGGCAGCGCCAGCGGTGGTACCCGCACGGTGATCGCACCGCTCAAACGCAGTGCTTCACGGCTGGTGACGACAATGTGGAGATCAGCACAGGCGCTCAACAGTTCGCTGAGATATTTGCCGGCAGCCTGTACCTGCTCAAGGTTATCGATCAGCAGCAAGAGTCGCTTGCGCCTGAGAACACGAATGACCGCTGCGGCGACAGGCTCATCCGCATCCTTGATGCCGAGGGTCATGGCGATGGTTGAAGGCACCAGTCTGGGGTCGGTAATGGCGGCCAGTGGTACGAAAAAAACGCCATCTTCGTAGTTCGGCAACAGACTCGCGCCAAGGCTCAGGCTCAGTCTTGTCTTACCGGCGCCGCCTGGGCCGGCCAGGGTGATCAGGCGACTGTCTCCGGCCGCCAGGAGTTCGGTTACGGTACGAGTCAGGTCCGGACGTTCTATATAGCTATTGACCGATGCGGGCAGATTGGAGGGGTTTGGCAAGTAGTGTCGCAAGGACTTGCGCAGATGAATTTCCAGGGTGTCTTCAAACGGAGCAGATTGCGAAAATTCATGAAATGCGCCTTTCGCAGTTTGGTCCGCTGAGTTCAGGAACCAGCGACTGAAGAAGTCTTCAACCGCCGCATATTGACTGCGGGCCTGATCGTCATCAAGGACCATCGGTGCCGTTTTCCGGTAAGCCAGTATCCTCGGTCGGCCTTGTGTACGCCAGGCACTGACTGCCTCCTCAAATTCGTACTCTGTTGCCGAGGCATAACGCGAGCCGTCGGTGCGGACGAAATCGGCACTGAGCGGGCTGCCCAGCCTGGACCACATAAGCAGGACAAAAATATCAGACTCGGCAGGTGTGCCGATCTGAGACTGGAAGTCAGCTGTGGCCAACAGCGGTTCGTGCTCCCAGACAACTGATTGAAGATCCGCTCGTTCTAAGAACTCTTGGCGAAGGCGCTCCACAACGCGGAATGCAATGCGTCGCTCTTCGCTGACGTCACCCGGCGATGCAATGAAGATGCGAATGCTGTTCTTGGCCATTACACTAAACTCCCAAGAAAATACTGAAGATTCTAGGGGCGTTTCGATTCATAACCTTGACCAGTATCTAAATGGTTCCAGGTCGTGAGATAGATCATGCAGGATGCACGAAATAACCCTCACCGGCGCAGATTGCAGGCAGTTAATTTGTTCTCGGCAGCCTTTATCGCAGCAGGCGATCCATAGCGACAACTGTCTGGAGCAGCACATTGGCGCCATTGGTAATCTGTGGCGGGCTGGTAAACTCGCCGGGCGCGTGACTGATGCCATCTTTGCTGGGAACGAATATCATTCCCAGCGGTGCAATATCTTTCATGCTCTGCGCATCATGTCCGGCCCCGCTGGGCATGGCCAGGTTGCTGAGTCCGAGGGCGTCGGCAGATTGCTTGACGAGTGCCATTAGGCGTTTGTCTGTGGGTGCGGCCGGCGACTCATAGTATTGATTGAAGCTGATATGAGTGGCGTGGGCTGCTGCGATCGCGGTCGCAGCGGCACTGATCCTCGCAAACAGCCGGTTAACCTTGTCCATGTCCAGGTCTCGTATCTCCAGGCTGAACATGACTTCACCAGGTATGACATTGGGCGCGCCGGGTTTGATGTCTAATCGACCGACGGTACCAACCTGTCGTCCGGGTTCGTCGGTGATGATCTTACGGACTTCGGCGATGATCAGTGCGGCTGGATATAATGCGTCCTGCCGTTGGTCCATTGGGGTTGTGCCAGCGTGATTAGCGAATCCGGTAATTGTGATATACCAGCGCTTGATGCCGACGATACCCTCGACTACGCCGATGGCGATCCCCTCGCGGTCTAGTATCGCGCCCTGTTCCACATGCAGTTCAATATAGCCTGCGATACTGCCCGGTTGTCTGATATTTGTCGCCAGCTGCTGAGGATCTCCGCCAAGAAATGCGATGCCATCACCGATCGTCTTGGCGCCCAGGCTTGGCAACCCCATTTCACGCTCCGCAACAGCTCCTGTGAATGATCGGCTACCGTTTTTCCCGCCTTCTTCATTACTCCAGACAATGACTTCAAGGGGATGGTCAAGCGCCATACCAGCATCACGCAGTGACCTTGCAACCTCGACCGCCGACATAACGCCAACTATGCCATCATAGTGACCGCCATTCGGCACTGTGTCGATATGCGAGCCCGTGACAATGGGTGCCAGGCCATCGATACGTCCTTCACGGCGCCCCACCAGATTACCCGCGACGTCAATCTTGGTAGCGAGTCCGGATTCTGCCATCAAGTGTGCAAGGTAGCCCAGTGCTGCGAGGTTGTGCTCGCTATAGGCGACGCGGTCAGAGCCACCAGCAGCGTTCTCGCCGAAGGTGCGCATGTGTTGCATGGTTTCATTCAGTCGATCGCCGTCGACCCGTATATCATCTGCATTAACGACGGGGCCTGCAGCGAAGACGAGCGGCGAAAAAAGCAGGCAAATCAGGAGTAGACAGTGCGGCATCAGTTGAACTTCGTAATCCATGAGAAAGTCATTTAATCACACTTTGGTGACGAATCCAGTTGCCGTGCGCCGGCCTCATTGACGAAATTGAGTGTCAGCGAGAGCCTGTCCGTTAGCGCTTTTAGGTGGCTGAGCTGGCATTGACTTCAGCCGTTGGCAAGCGCCTAATTTAGCGGCGCTTTAACTTTGGGTGTCAACCGACTATGTCTTCCGTCTTTTACCGAGCCCCGCGGCATACCTATCCTGTCGCAGTTGCCGGGCATGGTGCCTGGGTGACGGATCGGGCTGGGCGTCGTTACCTGGATATGAGCGGTGGTGCGGCGGTGTCGCTCCTTGGTCACCAGCAGCCAGACATAGTGGCAGCCATCCAGGATCAGGTGGGCGCGCTGGCCTATGCCCATACGGCGTTCTTTACCACCGACGCCCAGGAGCAGTTGGCCGAGATGCTGGTCACGCGCTTCAATGACAGGGCCGCACGGGTGTATTTTTCATCCGGTGGTTCGGAGGCCAACGAGACGGCGATCAAGATGGCCTGGCAATACTGGGCGGCGAAGGGTCGGCCTGATAAACAGATGATTATCTCGAGGGAAAACAGCTACCACGGTAATACTTTTTTGACGCTGTCGGTGAGTGGCAATGTCGGCCGGCGCAAGGCTGCGGCTGCGCCGTTGCTAGACTGGCCACGACTGCCCACCTGCTATCCCTATCGTGAGCAATGGGCTTCAGAAACCGCAGCAGACTATGGAGCACGACTGGCAGCGGAACTGGAGCGCACCCTGATGGTGGTGGGGGCAGATCAGGTGGCTGCTTTCATTTGCGAGCCAGTCATAGGTGCTTCCCTTGGCGCGGTGGTGCCGGTACCGGGTTATCTCGCGGCGGTGGAATCGGTGTGCCGCCGGCACGGCGTTTTGTTGATATTCGATGAAGTCATGGCGGGTAGCGGTCGAAGCGGCACCTACTTTGCCCATGAGCAGGACGGAGCTCGGCCGGATATCGTGACCCTGGGCAAGGGCATCGCGGCCGGCTATCAACCGTTGGCGGCAACCATCATTGCCGGAAACATTGCTGACACCTTGGCTGGCGCGGGCTTCACGCATGGGCATACCTATATTGGCCATCCGGTTGCCTGTGCCGCTGGTGTGGCGGTTCAGCGGCAGCTGGACCTGGGCCTGATTCGCGACAAGGGCGAGCTGATGAAGCAGGCGCTGGTCAGCCGCTTTGGCGAGGCGTCATTTGTCGGGGACATACGCGGTCGTGGCCTGCTGCTGGGGCTGGAGCTGGTGAGTGATAAAACCACCAAGGCGGGATTCAGTGAACCACTGGCGGACAGGCTGCGCCTTGAGGCCATGGCCCAGGGATTGATCTGTTATCCCGGCCAGTTCAAGACAGAAGCAGGGTTTGTGCCGCATATCCTGCTGGCACCGCCGGCGGTATGCACCCAGGACGATATTGCGCTGTGCTGTGACGCGCTGGCGCTGGTCTTCGACAAGGTGCTGAACGTCGTGTAACGGTCTGCGCGGCTGCGCTATCTTTC
>JAYODE010000020.1:48227-55194 GCA_038106185.1 Gammaproteobacteria bacterium
CTGCGCGGCTGCGCTATCTTTCTTTTGCTGCAGCGCTGCAGTGCTGCAAGTAAAGGCTAGGCTTTTTGCGGAAACGGATCCTCCATGCCAGGTTCGAGAGGCACCTGGAAGGTGTTGAGGGTATGGCAGATCAAGCAGTAGTAACCCACGGTGAGTACCAGTTCTATCATGCCCTCTTCGCCGAATGCACTCACGCCAGCCGCGTAGGAGTGATCCTCAACGGCATGATCCTTCAGCATCTGGCTGGCGATTTCAAAGGCAAGCTGTTCGATACCTTCGAATGCTGGCGTACCGCCTGCCGCCATTCGGCGCAGTTGGGTCTCGGCGACCCCGGCCTTTACGGCCATCGCCATGTGAACGACAAATTCAAATCGAGCCCGATAAAAAACGCCCACGGTGCAGATAGCCACTTCCTTGACATTGTTTGGCAGTGAACCGCCGTAGCGAATTGCGGCGCCCAATGCCTGGGCCGCACCGCCAATCTTGGGCGCTTTGACAAAAGCGGAAAAGGGTCCTTGCGTGCCGATGCCGGGGCTGGAACTGCGAGGGCCGGATTCGATTTGGTGGAGCACGTCGGCCTGTGCGGCGGTGAGGTTGTCTCGGTCTACCGGTACTAGGCGCATCAGAATTCCTCGTTGGCTGCAGCAGGAAGAGCGGGTCGGGCAATGGGCACACCGGCCAGCGCGCCTGTCATCTTTGCGTTGCGAACGGCAAAGCGGCCGTTCACCAGAGCGTGCACCACACCTTCAGACAGTCGTTGGGGTGCTTCAAAGGTGGCCAAGTCACGATAATGTTGAGGATCGATGACCACGAGATCGGCGACATAACCGTTCTTGAGATAGCCACGATCATTCAGGCGGTAAAAGTCTGCGGCTAACCCGGAAAAGCTGCGGATCATAAACTCCGGGGTGACCAGTGCCTCCTCAAACACAAAGTGGCGCATTTTCTTCGGAAAGGCACCGAAGGCACGGGGGTGAGTCATGGGTTGGTCGGGCCTGGGTGTTCTGCCGTCTGTGCAGGTCATCATCCAGGGCTCCTGTGCTAGCCTGCGAGTGTTGTTGTGATCATACAGTTCCAGGTTCATCACCACAGCGTTACCTGTGCGTAAAATCCACTGCACTGTGTCGGCAGCTGACGCTTCGCGGGTGTTAGCCACCTGCGCCAGGGTGCGCCCATTCAGGTCCGGTCGCGGATCTACGAACTGGATCTTGGCGGCACCGCCGCGTATCTGCAGCATGGCATTGGTGGCGTCACGGATAGCGTCGGCACTGCGCAGGTCATCAAACCGTGCCACCATGGCTGCATGGCTATCAGCCGCAGCCCAGTCTGGAATGGTGTAGGCGCGAAGGTTGCTCTGGGTGGCGGTATAGGGATGCTGCGCAGCCCAGATATCCACGCCACGGGCGCGGGCATCGTTGATCAGTTTCGCGCCGAGTTCGGCGCGGCCGTAATTGTGCGCACCTTGCAGGTTATAGTGGCTGAAGATGCCTCGCAGGCCAGATTCCGCGGTGATACGAATGCCTTCCTTGACCGACTCCTCGTAACCCACGCCCTGATAGACGGCGCCCAAGTCGCGGTCATGGGTGTCATAGATCGCCTGGGGATACTCAGCTGCGACCTTTGCGAGTTCGATCACTTCCTCGGTGCTGGCATAGGTGCCGGGCACATAGAACAGACCGGTAGAAAGACCAAAAGCCCCTTGCTCCATGGCGGTGCGCAGCAGGGTTTTCATTTCTGCCAATTCAGCATCGGTCGGTGCTCGGTCTTCGCGCCCCATCACCTGCTCACGAATATAGCCGTGGCCGGCAAAATGCAGGCCGTTGACACCAATACCCCGCGTGCGCCACAGATCAAATCGGCCGGCCACATCAGTGGTGCCATCACCATCCAGGCCGAGCACGACGGTGGTAATGCCCTGGGTCAGATAAGGGATGGCATCATTGCCATAATCTGCATCAAGCATGGCATGAGAGTGGGCATCGATAAAACCAGGCGCGATCCACAGACCGCTGATATCGATCGTGTCTGCCGCTTTGACAGGTTGCTCAGTCAGCGGATCCAGCAGGATTATTCTGCCGTTGGCGACGCCAACTTCGGCAGCGTAGGGTTTCGCGCCGGTGCCGTCATAAACAAGACCGCCGGTGAACAGCACATCCAACGTGACTGGATCAGGCTTTGGCGCACAACCAAGGCTGACAAAGGCAAGCAGGCAGGCAATCACGGGTGCTCTTGGCATGTCGGCTTCTACTCGTGCTGCAATACGCGGCCATGGCGATCCTGCGTCAATTGACCGTTTGACCAGGCAATGCCGCCGTTAACAATGACATGTTGGATGCCAGAGGCGTATTGCCAGGGGTTTTCAAAGGTGGCGTTGTCCTTGATCTCATCCAGGTCGAACAGGGTAATGTCGGCGTAATAACCGGTTTTGAGCAGGCCTCGTTGGCGAATCTGGTAAACCTGTGCTGGCAGTGAAGTCATGCTGCGCACCGCGTCAGGCAGGGTGATGATCTGCTGCTCAATAACGTACTTGTGAATCTTGCGGGGAAAGGTGCCAAATCCTCGAGGGTGCGGAGAACCCTCCAGCCACGGCGGATTCCTGCCGTCAGAAGCGGTCATGTTCCAGGGAGCGCGCATGAATGTCTCTACGTCTGCATCTGACATGTTGAAGGAAATAATGCCGGGGCGGCCTTGCAGCAGCAGATTGATCGCGGCAGTGATAGCGTCCGTTTCTTGCTGTTCAGCCCAAGCCTGCAGCGTCTGCCCAACAATTGCCGGTGTTTCCGGCGCGCGGCTGAACTGGATGCGATCAGCACCGCCCCGTCGGGCCAGGTTCTCCACCATAGCGGCTTCAAGTGCCGGCCGCTGGTTCAGGTCCTGAAATCTAGCAACCGTGGCAGGCCAGCCGCCGTCAAAGGCCCATCGCGGTAATAATGCGGCGTCGAGTGAGGTGTGTGAGGCGATATAGGGATATTGGTCTGTATACACCTGAACGCCTTCTCGTCGAGCCTGTTCTATATTACGGGTCAGCACCTCTGCCATGCCCCAGACGGGCGGTCCGAGGGATTTGATGTGGGTGACGACAACGGGTGCGCCGGTTTGCCGGCCTACATCAATGACCTCTTCGACCGCGGCGACGACGCCAATACTGTAATTGGATTCATCGCGGATATGACTGTTGTAGGCGCCGCCATAGATTGCGACCTCTTTCATGAGCGCAATGAGTTCATCATTAGCGGCAAAACTGCCGGGGGCATAGAAGGTGCCGCTGGATAGCCCAAAGGCACCTGCCAGCATACCTTGTCGGACCAGGTCCCGCATGCGGCTGAGTTCACTAGCGGTGGGGCTGCGATCAGCCATCGCCATCACTGCCTTGCGCACTTCTCCATGCGGAATAAAAAGCCCGACATTGACCCCTGTGCCATGCTGACGCAGAGTCGCAACCTGACCGGCTATGTCCGTCGAGCCGCCGCCGTCCGGATTAATCAATACGGCTGTAATCCCCTGAGATAGCAGCCCGGGCACATCGCTACGCTGCTTGTCGAGCAGCGCATCTGCCGTATGGCTGTGTGTATCAATAAACCCCGGAGCCGCATAAAGCTCTGAACCATCGATCCGTGTGATCGCGGTAGTCTCGCTATAGTCACCTATGCCGGCGATACGATCGCCAGCTATAGCAATATCATCGCGAAACCAGGGATTGCCGCTGCCGTCAATGATTCGAACATTATCAATAATCAGGTCGTATTCGGCAGCGGTGCTCCATGACCCTTGCCAGACCAGCCAGCAAGCCAGTAGCAGGCGCACTCGCTTCACTCGATCAGGCCAGCTTCAAGTAAGAGGGTAAGCATAGCGATCTGGATGCCGAGATGGCCATCGGCATTCTGCCACCATTCATTCAAGGAATGCGCGCCGCCGCCAATACCGCCACGGCTCATGGTCACCGCTGGTACGCCTAGAGAGATCGGGATGTTGGAGTCGGTAGATGACAATTCATATTCGGGCGTAATGCCAAACGAGCGAGTCACGGCTGAGGCGCGCTGCACGATAGGCTGGTTAATATCACCCTTGGCTGCCGGTCGCTTGCCCACTTGCTGGATATCGACGGTCAGGACCGGACCGCTCAGGCGTCCGGCATTTTCTTCCTCCAATGCCTGTTTGACAGCGGCCTTGAGGATCGCATCTATCGCGTCGATGTTCTCCTGCTCGCCGGATCGCATATCAATCTCAGCCCAAGACTCAAATGGGATAGCGTTGATCGACGTACCGCCACCGATGCGGCCAATGTTGTAGCTGGACTTCTTGCCCACGCTGGTAATTGCAGTCGCATTTTGGTCAAAAATGGCGATCATGCGGCCCAGTGCGTGATGAGGATTGGCCAGTCCGAAGGCGCCCCAAGAGTGGCCGCCCGGTCCTATGAACGTCACGCGATAGCGATGTGAGCCGACCCCGCCATAGACAATGCGGCTGGACTCGCCACCATCTATGGCGATCATGGCGTCAATCTTTCGGGCGCCGTCTCTGAACAGGTGTTTTACGCCGCGCAAGTCCCCGAGGCCTTCTTCGCCCACATTACCAACAAACAAGATATCTGCATCGGTCTGCAAGTTGGCGTGTTGCATCGCCTTGAGCATGGCCAGAACGGTGACCAGGCCGCGAGTGTTGTCGCCGATGCCAGGTGCGTAAAGTTTGCCGTCACGTTCCTTAACCGTTACGTCAGTGCCGGCAGGGAACACGGTATCCAGGTGTGCCACCACGGCAACCAATCGATCGCTGCTGCGTCCTGGCCGTAAGCCGATGGCATTACCCACCTCGTCAATGTAAACATTGTTAAGTCCAGCTTCCTTGAGCAGCTCTATATAGCGGGCAGCGCGCTTATCTTCCTTGAAGGGTGGGGCCTCAATTTCATTAAGCTCAATCAGTAACTTATGTGACTCAGGTTCCATCACCAGCACATGGTCCAGCGCGGCGACGACGCCCGGCACTGCCTTTAGTGAGGCCACAGCCTCGTCGTAGCCAGATAGAACGGGGGTGTCTGTCTCGGCCGACACAGACCCAGCAAGGGCAAAGAGAAACAAGCCAAGGAACATACGATTCATAATGAAAGACTCTATAACAAGGGTTTGAAATGGTGCGATCAGTCTACGACATTGTTTTGGGATTTGTCATGCCTGTCGAGTTCGCACTTTGCAGCTGCAAGCTGATACGAGGGCAAGATCAAAGCGAGCCTTTAGCGTCTGCGTATTTGCAGGCGAACAACAGCCGTTATATGCTCGAGGCTTCGTAACAATTGCAGTGAGACTTTTATGATACGCCCCGTCCTCTCTTGTTTTAAAAGCTGTCTCAGTATCTGGCTTGTCGTCGCGAGCGCTGCTGTGCATGCAGATGACCGCGCGGACATCCTCGAATTCCTGGATAGCCGCTACGATCAGACCGCCAGTATTGCCAAGCAGATCTGGAACCATGCAGAAGTGGGCTACCAGGAGTACCAGAGCAGCCAGTTACTGCAGGACACGTTGCAAGCCGAGGGTTTCAAGATTGAGGCAGGAGTGGCAGGTATCCCAACGGCTTTTGTCGCGTCCTACGGCAGCGGTGGGCCTGTTATTGCCATCCTGGCCGAGTTCGATGCCTTGCCGGGTATTAACCAGAGTGCATCTCCCGTCAGGGATCCTATAGAAGGTAAAACGGCGGGTCATGCCTGTGGGCACAACCTCTTTGGGGCAGGTTCAACCCAGGCGGCCATTGCCTTGGCACACTGGCTAAAAAGCAATGATAAAGAAGGCACCGTGCGTCTCTACGGCACGCCCGCCGAGGAGGGTGGCAGCGGCAAGGTATATCTGGTTCGCGAGGGACTGTTCAAAGATGTGGACATAGCCATGCACTGGCACGCCGACAGCGCCAACTCAGCCAACTCTCGAACTACTTTGGCCAATCGCAGCGCCAAGTTCCGTTTTCGTGGTACTTCAGCCCACGCCGCAGGCGCACCCGACAAGGCCCGCTCGGCATTGGATGGTGTTGAAGCCATGAACATGATGGCTAACATGATGCGCGAGCACGTCCCCCAGCAAACGCGCATGCATTACGTGATCACCGAGGGGGGTAACGCACCCAACGTGGTGCCTGACTTTGCCGAAGTTTTTTATTACCTCCGCCACCCCAGCGCGGCGACAGTTCAGGCGCTCTGGGCGCGCCTGGAAGATGCAGCACGCGGCGCAGCGTTAGGCACAGGGACCAAAGTGGATTGGGAGATTATCCATGGGAACCATTCCCTTGTTATCAACGAAACCCTGCAGAAGATGATGCATGAAAAGCTGACGCAGGTCGGCGGTATTACCTACAGCGCCGAGGAGCAGAAATTCGCCGAGACGTTATATGCAACCCTGAATCTGCCGAACCGTAAACTGGGCAGCGAAAAAGAGATCCAGCCCTATGATGTGAGTCTGGGTTATGGTTCCACGGACGTGGGCGATGTGTCTATTGCGGTGCCCACCGTAGGGCTGCGTACGGCTACCTATGTGCCCGGTACCGCCGGTCACAGCTGGCAGTCAACGGCCGCGGCAGGCATGAGCATTGGCTTTAAGGGCGCCCATCTTGCGGCCAAGACCCTGACTCTGGCAGGTATTGAGCTGTTTGAGAACGAGGATCTAAGACGAGCGGCGCGTCAGGAGTTTGATGCTTTCCGAGGCAGCGATTTTGTCTACGAAGCCCTGCTGGGCGATCGCAAGCCACCTCTGGACTATCGTAATTAGGCGTCGTGCGGGAGCCTGCCTGTAAACGCTTCCGGCTCCCGGCTTCCGGCCCCCAGCCCCCAGCCCCCAGGAACAGGGGCTGGTGTTTGCCCACCGACTTTGATTGACAAGGGTTGCAGGCTGGCTTAAATTCGTCGGCTAAGGGAAGTTTGCCCTTGGCTTTTGCAAAAACTATCGAGCAGCAATGTTTGAGAGAATGTTTGAGAAAACGTTTGAGAAAA
>JAYODE010000020.1:55294-66104 GCA_038106185.1 Gammaproteobacteria bacterium
AAAAACTATCGAGCAGCAATGTTTGAGAGAATGTTTGAGAAAACGTTTGAGAAAATGTTTGAGAATAGAGCCGATGCTTGATAAAGACTTGATGTCACATGCACATTTGAGTGCACCTGTGAATGCACATGAAATAACTTGGGGGAATATATATGCCTAGATTCAGACTTAAAGCGCTGTCTGTGGGGATCGCAGCAGCGGCGCTTGGAGTGTCAGCGCCAGTCTGGTCCGAAGACGAAAAGATCGAAGAGGTTGTTGTTACCGGTTCGTATATCAAACGATCCAGCTTCGAGGGCACAAAGCCCATCCAGGTCATTGATCAGGAAGCTATCAGGAGAAGCGGCGCTGCCCAGCCCGTTGACGTGTTGAAAGAATTGACGGCTAACAGCGGATCTCAGTTCTATAACGAAACAAATAATCGTGCCGGCACCGGCATGTTTAACATCCGTAACCTGGGTCTGGGTTCAACCCTGGCGCTGGTGAATGGCAAGCGGGCCGGTGTGGCGCCCGTGGCGGACGATACAGGGACAGACTTCCTGGATATTAATCAATTTCCGCTCTCGATGATCGAGCGAATTGAAGTGCTCACCGATGGAGCCTCTGCCTTGTACGGCTCACAGGCGGTGGCCGGTGTTGCTAACATCATTACCCGCAAGGGCTTTGAAGGCTTCGAGCTTTCTGGTGGTGTTAGCGATTCTATTATTGACCAGAAGGATCTCAGTCTGGCCTCTGGTGCCCAGTTCGGTAACGGTGGGTTCAACTTCTATGCCACCTACTATGATCAGGGCGATGCCTATCGATCAGATTTTGACTGGCTTAACTATCGCCTGAATCCATCCGATGCGACCTCTCGCTTCTTGGCAGGTGTGGGTTCTCCCGGTACCTATCGCCGCGCCACGCTGAACACCGCAGGCGAGGCTGTTCGAGTTTCTGGTGCCAGGGCGTTGCCAGATCCGGACTGTGAAGCAGCTGGCGGCGTTCTGCGTAGCCCAACCGACAGCACCTGTCGTTATCAGTTCGTAGACCAGGTATCGGTTATTTCCGCTGAAGAACGGGTGCAGGCCTTCACCGAATTTGACTGGGAATTCAGTGACAAGCTGCGTTACTACGCAGAAGCGTCCTACTCTAACAATATGATTACCCGTGCTCAGGGTGGTGCCACTTTTAATACCGGCAGCGCCGGCGGTGGTTTGACGATTGGGCCTGATCATCCGTTTAACTTCTACATCGCGGATCCCGATAATGCCGCAAACGCGATTTACATTGGCCCAGATAATTGGGATGAGGCTGTTCATGGTCCTCAGGCTGTGGCTCTGTATGCTGCGGCCCGACCACTGGGTAGAGAAGTCGCAAAGTCTGACATCACTCAGTTTATTAAGCGGGAAATGCAATATGTGCGCATTCTTAACGGCCTTGAGTATGATTTGAGCGACTCCTGGAGCCTCAACGCGTCCTACGGTTGGGCGAAGTCTACTCGCACCACCAACGAACCGCATAACTACCGTTCAGATGTGTTCAACGATCTTGTCAAGTCTGGCGAATGGAATCCCTTTGGTACGCGGCTTTCAAACCCGACGTTAGTTTCTCCGAGGGACGGCACCAGCGTGGCAGGCAACAGCGACATCACGCTGAAGAAGTTTGACGAAATCAGCGCGTCCAATGCGCGAGTACTGGAACGAATTATTGATGCCGTTGCCGTCGGTGATCTGTTCGATTTTGGCGGCAACACCGTTCAGGGCGCTTTCGGCTACCAGCATCGTGATGTTGATGTCGAGATCTACTCAGACTCTCTGAGTGCTGCCGGCGAAGCTAACGAAGAAAGCCTGTCTGGAACCGTTATAGGTGGCCAGAGTGTGTGGGCTGTCTTTGGTGAAGTTATGATTCCAGTGGGCGATGACCTTGAAGTCCAGCTGGCGGTGCGTCGCGAAGACTACGGCGGCTCCATTGGCTCCACGACCGACCCGAAAGTCGCGTTTGAATGGCAGCCTCTTGACTGGCTTGGCTTCCGTGGTTCTTGGGGTACCTCATTCCAGGCGCCTACGGTAAGACAGACCGCTTCAGCGAGCTCCTCGGGGTTCATTGATGATCCAGCATCTTTCGTGACGGGCCAGGGTCTATCGTGTGTCAATGCCGGCTTGAATAACAACATTGTGATTGCGGTTCAGGGCTCACCTGGCCTGGCACCACAAGAGTCTACAAACTATAACCTGGGGGTTGTATTCCGGTTTGATAATGGTCTGGACATCAGCGCCGACTATTTCAACTTTGACTACACCGACCTGATTGCACAATCTGAAGGTGCTCAGGCGATCGTCAATAACGACTGTTTGGACGACGGCGTACCCAATGATCCTCGCGTGATTCGTGATGGATCTGGTCAGTTACGCCAGGTGAACACGGAGTTTGTGAACGTCGGTCAGGTGGAAACCTCAGGCTTGGACACGAACCTGCGTTACAGCATTGACGCCGGTCCTGGTACCCTGATGCTGGATGCGGCTGCAACCTACGTACTGAAGTTTGACGTGACTAACGGCGATGTCAGTTTTGACGGTGCCGGTAGCCGCAACTTCTCCAATAACTTCTCAACGTTGCCAGAGCTGCGAGCCAATGTGGGCGCGACCTACCTGATGGGTGGTCATAGCATTACGGGCAAGTTCCGCTACATTGATGAGTACAAAAACGACCAGAGCAATAATGGTATCGTCGATGCGTGGGAAGTGTTTGATGCGCAGTATACCTACACCATGAATGGTCTGATCGGTGAGGGTGATACCACTCTGTCTATCGGTGCGAACAACCTGTTCGACGAGGATCCACCCGCGCTGACTCGGCTTGATGGCAATGGAAATCCTCTGCCTTATCAGAGGGCCAATGCAGGCGGCTTGATCACCGATGGACTGACCGACCGACCTGGATATGACGACCGTGCCGGACACGACCTTCGAGGTCGAATCGTGTACGTGAAGTTCAGCCAGGACTTCTAAGTTAGTCTGATGAAACCGAAGGGGCCTTATGGCCCCTTCTTTTTTTGAAAAACGGAAGTAACCCTGCTATGCCTAAGTATAAGTTGCGACTGCTAGGTGCGCTGGCCTGCATTGTTTTGATTCATCCGGCGATAGGTTCGCAGGAAGTGAACCAGACAGATTTGGAGGCCTGCCTCGGACTACCTGGCGATGATGTGAAACTTGCCTGCTATCGCGCACTAACCTTGCGTGGTAGGGCTGAGTTGGGTGTGTCTGAAGAGACTGTAACGCCGCCTGTCGCGCAGGATCAGCCAGCGATCCATGCACCTGCCGTCGTCAGGGCACCGGCCACTAAGATCGAGAGTACTCCGGCGGTGCCGCCACAGCTGGACGACGAGTTTGGTAAGGAGCATCTGAGCGATGACGCAGACAGCGCTGAACCCGAGCGTTTCAATCGCTCAGCAACCATCGTCAAGGTCGAAAAGCGCAGCCATGGCACCCTCTACTTTTATGTGGATAACGGCCAGGTCTGGCGGCAGATTGAGCCTCGTTCCTTCCCCTACCCCAAGAATCGAGCATTCCAGGTTGAATTAGATCAGGGCATGATGGGAGACTATCGCCTGCAGGTAGAAGGCAAGGGTCAAAAGACACGAATTCGGAGGGTCAAGTAATGGCAGAGGTCGAGCGAGTTGATCTAAGCCAATTTGTCTCAACGCTGTTCAGCACACTGTTTGTCTGCTACGACTGGGCCGACAACGAGCCACTCAACCGGGAACTTGAAGCACTGTTACTGGAGCTGGAGCAAGCCAACAAGAGTGTGAACCGTTCCAATGCCGGCGGCTGGCAGTCAGGGGGCAATCTTATGACGCTGGATCACCCGGCAATTCGCCAGCTCAAGCAGCAGATCGAAATCCTGGCTCAAAATCTGACGGATCAAATCATTCGCGACGACGGCAAGCAGCGAGCGTTTCGCCTGGTGATGGACGGCTGGGGCAACATCAACCGTCGGGGCGACTACAACGTAGTGCATACCCACCCCAATTGCATGTGGTCAGGCTGCTATTACATCAATCCGGGTCACCCGGATCCGGCTATCCCGCAGAACGGATTGCTGGAATTACTGGATCCTCGAGAAGCGGCTAATTACATTCAAATACCCAATACCATCTTCGACGCTCGGCAGTTTATCCCCTGTTTGCCTGGGCGGATGCTGATTTGGCCCAGCTGGTTGAAGCACATGGTGCATCCTTATCAGGGCGAGGGTGAGCGGATTTCGATCGCATATAACATCAATGTCATCGAAGAGAGGCCATAAGTTGCTCATGAGTAAAATCATCAGAAGCTGTTACTTGGCGTTGGCGCTATCGCTTTCAGCGAATCCGACCACAGCGCAACAGCTGCCACCCAATATAGTGATGATCGTGGTGGATGACATGCGGTTTGATGAATGGAGCGGCGGTGGCCACTCGTACCTGAAGACGCCGGCCATTGACCAGCTGGCGCAGCAGGGCACACGATTTGACCGAGCCTATCACGCAACTCCCTTGTGCTCACCCAACCGCGCCAGCATCCTGACAGGCCAGTATCCCTCTCGGCATGGCATTGTTGATAATGCCTCCAGGAACCAGGCCAGTTTCATGCTGGATTTGTTTCCTAAGTATCTGCAAGCCGCCGGCTATAAAACCGCGCATATCGGCAAGTGGCATATGGGTAACAGCCCGGCGCCACGACCCGGCTACGATTACTGGCTGGCAATAGAAGGGCAGGGAACAACCCACAACCCGACGCTGTTTGAAAACAACACACGCATCGAGGCTGAAGGCTACATTACGGATATTTTCACCGACAAGGCCACTGCGTTCATCAAAGCGCAGGCCGATAAAACGCAGGCAGAACAGCCGTTTTTCCTCTACATAGGCCACAAGGCGATTCACCCGGAAGCCGTGCAGCAAGACGATGGTTCAACAGATTTATCGGTGCCCAAGGAGTTCATTCCCGCGGGGCGCCACAGTGGCGCCTATGCTGATGCGGTGTTTGACCGGCGTCCATCCTACTCGCCGAACGCCAGTGCTGACCCGGACAAGCCGGTCATTGCCAACGCCTTCAAGCTGCGTACGGAAATCCTGGCCGAGGATCCTCGGTGGAAAAGTGCCATGGATCTGGGGGTCTCGGAAGACTCGATCCGTAATCGCGCGGAAATGATGTTGGCGGTGGATGAGAGCCTAGCGCGGATTGTCAGTGAACTGAAAAAACACGGCATATATGACAACACGGCCATTATCCTCACCAGTGACAACGGCTATTTCTTCGGTGAGCATGGTTTCTCTCTTGAGCGCAGAATGCCCTATGAGGAGTCCGTCAAAGCCCCTTTGATCATCAGCTATCCGCAGCTACAGAAGCCGGTGAAGGCCGTAGAAGCGCTGGTGTTATCTATTGACTTGTCAGCCACTGCGCTGGATCTAGCCGGCATTGATTCGCCCTCGACCATCCAGGGTCAATCACTGGTGCCGCTGATGACGGGAACAGCGAACGACATAAGACCTGCAGCTCTGATTGAGTATTACAGTAACGAAACGCCTTTTCCCTGGACTGCACAGCTTGATTATCGGGTCGTTATCTCGGCGGGTCACAAGTACATCAAATGGCTGAGGTTTGATGAGGCGGAGCTGTATGACCTGGTGAAGGACCCCTTTGAGCAGAACAATCTCATCGAAGTACCAGCCTACCAGAAGCTCGTTGCGCAAATGCACCGGCAGTTGCAGGACCTGCAACTTGAGGCTTTGGGTTTATAGTAGAGCGTTCTAGAGCACGGGATGATTGTGAATGAAGTTGCTGATTACGCCCAGGCTCGCAGTACAAACCAGAAGACGCCGAGCGCCATTAAGCCCGACGCCGCGACGGCACGGGCCAGTTTGACGGTCGTCGGTGAGGCCGGCAGATAGCGTTGCAGCAATACCAGGCAGACCACAGTGGCCACGACGATTGCCAGCTGGCCCAGCTCGATGCCCAAGTTGAAGGCCAGCAGTGACAGAGCCAGGCGTGTTGTCGGCAAACCGATTTCAACCAGGCTGCCGGCAAAACCAAAGCCATGAATCAGACCGAACAGAAAGGTCACGGCTGGTACCAGCCGCCATGCCAGGGCTGGTCGTTGTGCACAGGCAAGCAGGTAGCTCCCGTAAAAAACTGTGACGCCGATGATGACCAGTGGGCTGGGTCCGGCAGCAAGCAGTGCAGTACTGCTACTGACCAGTAGGCCGGCCACAAGAATCACCGCAGCGTAACGTATCCTGTGTCCCTTGGGGGCGACAATGGCTTCACCTGCGACCAATGCAATGGTCAAGCCGATCAGCGCCTCGATCATGACGCCGTCAACTGCGACCAGGCCGGTCACGGCAAGTGCCAGTGTCATCGAATGTCCCAGAGTAAAGCCGGTGATCGCCAGTACCAGGGGGCGTAAACCGCTAACGAGCAATAGCACGGTGGCCAGAAAGGCAAGATGATCATAGCCGCCGAGAATGTGCGAAATGCCAAGCTGTCCATAGCGCCAGGGTGGGGCCTGCTCCGGTCCTTCAGTGGGTACTAACCAATGGGTGTTTGATGTATCCATGACGCGTTCGGCGACGAAGTTGCCATTAGCATCCACGAGGCGGGCAAAGTGCAGCTGATCCGGCAGGAGGTCATAAAACGCGCGGTTCACCAGGGTGATCTCGCCTTCGGGGCAGCTGGCCTGAAAGCTCATACGCAGAAAATCTTGCTGTTCAGTGACTGTGATTTTTTGCCTTTCACAGGCTGTACCATCGGCAAATAGCTGGTAATGGTTAAGCAGTTTCTGCTGAAAAACCTGCCGCGGCGATCGCCCATCAAGTAATCCAGGGTCGACAAGCTGGGTCAAGACTGAAAGCCGCAGACTATAGGCGACTTCAACGCCGGTGGGCCCTATTGACAGGGTGCTGTAACTTTCTCCAGTGGTATGGGCAAGGGCCTGGTGTGTCATGCAGAGCATCAGCAGCCAGAGGGCAAGCAGCCGGCCGACTGAACGCGCTGTTTGAGAGTTCATTGAACCGGCTCGAGTGAATGCCGTTGAATCTGGGCGCGGTCGCGCAGCCATTGCAAGTAGTTAGCAAAGGCATGATGTTCGCGAAAGAATCCGTACTCGATCTCAACCTGGGTGCGTACCGCATCAAATGCCGGTGTGACGGCATTAGCCCGAGTGACTACTTTGATAAGGTACAGTTGTTGGCTCTGTGGTATCACTGCAGTTTCGCCGGCTGGCAGGGCCGCGGCAGCCGCAATCACGGGGGCGGGTAAGAATCTGTGTAGCGCCGTCAATGACAAGGGCACCGGTGGCAGTGGAGCCGATTCGGTCAGATAGGTGGCCAACGCTGCTGGCAGCGGACTGTTCGTGGAGAAAACAGCACGGATTTCTGCCAAAGCCGTTACCGGGGTGTCTTCTGCGAGCACCAGGTATTCAAGCGTTAGCTGCAAGGGCGTCGTAAAGCGGCTGGCCTCCGCGGTAAAAAAGGCGCGCAATTCCTGCTCTGATGCGGGTCGGGCAAGCTGCTCGGAGACAGCGGCATTTCTTGCAGCGACCAGCAGCGCCGTTCGCACATTCGGGTCGAGTCGTGTCAGATTCAACTCTTCAGCGCGCTGAATCAGAAGCTCTTCCTCGACCAGTTCCTCCAGAGATTGACGCAGGGCGTCTGGTGCTGCGCCTTCTGCTGCCAGGCGTTGAATTCGACTTTGATGGTCTGCCTGGCTGATCGGCACCGCATTGACCAGCGCAGCGATATCGTCTGGCAGCCTATAGCCAGGCACCTCCAGCAGACTGTAGCCGGCCATGAGCAGACCAAGGGCCGCACCCAGAGCCAGCATTACCAGTTCCTTGTCCATCAAGCCCTACCGTCGTGACGGTGGTGTGCCATAGGGATAGAATTCGGTCAGGTCGACATTCTCGAAGGTCAGGGCATCGACTCGAACGGTCCCGACAAAATCACCGGGCGCGTCGACGACGAAGATAGATTTTGCATAGCCTGTCTCATCAAAGCCTCGACGAAAGTGCACCCGTGACTTGGTCATTAACACGTCATAGTCGTCGGGATTGACACCACCGACCTCATACTGGGTCTTCCAGATAACCTGCTCCAGCGCAGGGGTAATGATCAGCGTATTGCTATCGCCAAATTCGACGATGGCGATCTTCTCGAAGCCCATGCCCTCACCGAAGTAGCTGAGTGTGCCTTGCACCCTGACGGGCTTGCCGCTGGAGTCTGCGGCAAAACCGCCGACCATCATGTCAAATGCCTCGCCGACTTCGACTTCGTCCTGCGTGAGTTTGCGGATCACGTGTTCGTCGCGAATAGTGCCAAGCAGCACCTTGCTTAATCCCTGCTTGATGACCTCGTCGAGGATGTAGGTCGAGTCACCATTGCGATCACTGTAGTCAGCAAGAACGACGGGCTTCTCACCCATCTCTATCGCGCGAATAGTCTTGCTCACGGCCTCAGCCGGCATCATGAAGACCTCGCCAAACATACCTTCGCGAGTGCGCCACATGAACTCTTCCATGTCTTCTGCGATGCGGTTTGCCAGCGCCTGGTCGTTATTGGTCATGACCTGCACCGTGTGACCCACATCAGGTACGTCAGCCCAGGGAAAGCCAAACGCGACGCTGACGAAGACATCAGTTTCTCTGGCCTCCCAGCGTCGCGCCCGCTCCATGATGTCCATAGCCGGGGATTTGCCGGTCCATTGCAACACCGTGGGTGTGATCACACCCGGCTTGCGGGTTGCGGTGGTCGGGATATAAGTACCCCGGGCCATTCTCACCAACGCTCTGGCAGCCCTTGCCCCCTGCACGCTCGTATCGTAATGCGGGTAGCGTTTGGTGACAAATGCCATGTCGGCCCACTTAAGAAATTCCTCGTCCTCATTGGCGTGCAGATCGAAGGTGGCGACAATCGGTATGGCGTCGCCTACCACCTGGCGAATCCTTTTGGCAATTTCTGCCTCTGGGCGCGGTATACCGCGCACCGCCATGGCACCATGCAAGGCGAGATAGACCCCGTCGACGGGCAGGTTGGCCTTGAGGTCGGTAAGCATCAGGCCCATAAAGTGTTCAAAGGTGTCCTGCGTGCTCCAGCTGCGCGAGGAGCCGCCGAAAACCCCTTCCGGTGACGTCAGGCCGATAAGCTCGACACCAGAGTATTCGCTCATAGCGGCGCTGAAGCCCTTGACGTATCCGCCTGCCTGCAACACCGCAGCACCCTGGTCAGGCGCTCGAGTCCGGGTCCAGTCTTCAATCGTCACATCGCCGCCCGGGCAGAAGGTGCAGGTTTCGTGCTGGAAACGTAGCACTGCGAATTTCAGCGGTTTTACAGTCACTACCGACGTCGCCGAATCAGCAACAGAGGCGGGTTGATTCGGCTCACTGCACCCTGCCAGTAAACTCACTAACACCAGCCATAGACCAACTAGTCTGATTTTACTATTCACCTCTCAATCCCCCCTTAACTCTTCACGATTCAGCATCAGCGGCAACATTCTACTGCTATTTATACAACAGGATACCGAATTATCGCATCGACACGCACCCTCATTCCGTGTTCAGCCGGATGAGCCTGCTGTACTTTTTAAGGTAACAGCACTGCAAGTTTGAGTCGACAGCAGAAGTGTGGTGAAGTCATAGAGCGTCGAAAATAGAAACAGGACGCGGTCCGGGTTTGGCAAACGAAAGTCTGGTCGATGGAAGCAAATTCTCAGTCGATGAAGACGGGTCCTCGTGTTCAAAAGCGTCCTACGGCCAAGCTGTTCTCAGGCTAAATAAGCAGCGACCATGACTGAAGTGCATCTTCAAGATGCCCTTAACGCAATTCGGTGGGATTTTAGGCTAGGCTGACGGTCATGACCTCAAGAGGAGGCTAAAAACTGACCTTTCTGAAACGAGTCGCAGTTCCACTACTCCAAAAAGCAGACCAGCAGGGCAGATAAGAATATTTATCGATGATTGTGCGACTTAGAGAATGTGATTCTCGGTCAGGTCGATGCTGGGTCAGGTCGATGCTGGGTCAGGTCGATAAAGGTAGATGTCGCCAACTATTGTTTCCAAATGCCAGTCTGAAAATACAGTCCTGAGCAACTTCCATCGAGCGACCTAGTATTTCACCGCCATCGTGTTTTCCCATCTGGAGAAAAAAAAGCGGGGACCTGGCAACATCCTGTCAGGTCCCCGCTCCTTATCATACCGCTTGTTGCAGACAGCTTTTAACAGCTAGCTTTTAACACTTGGTGCTGAATGCATGGCACTAGTCATAGGACTCAAGTGTGATGCAGGCGCTTGCACCTTCGACAGAGCCGTTATCTGTACTGAAGTGGACGCTCAAACTATCCAGTGCCGGGAGGTCTCTGCAGAGGTCGTTGACGTCCAGGTTCGCAAGACAGGTAGCGCCGGGAGCGCCCACAGCTGGCCAGGAACATACAGCGCTTGGAATATTTCCACCACTACCATCCCCCAAACCAAGCAGGTTTGCGCAGTCGGAAGATACGTCCCGCATGAGACGCGCCGTACCTGATCGCGGCGAATTACCCTGTGATGCCTTCGCGACAAAACCGGACACTCTTCCAGCAAACGGTATAACGATGGAGATATCCGCATGGTTGCCAGAGTTAGTACCCAGTCCTACAAACTTACCCTGTGTACCAATCGAAGTCGCTGCTGAGAAGCATAACAGCGCGTCTCCTGCATCAGACTCTCCTGGTATGCCAGGTTCCCCCCGCAGCCCTTGTGGACCCTGCGGACCGGTTTCGCCCTGTGGACCCGTTGCGCCGTCGAGTCCATCGGCGCCATCAAG
>JAYODE010000021.1:0-4402 GCA_038106185.1 Gammaproteobacteria bacterium
TAGTTATTAACTCACTATTATTCATTTAGAAACTTTCTCGAAGGGTCGTTTTGGTTCGGCTGATTTTTTAGGGCTCGGGTATCGCGAACTTCGTAGGAGAGGCTTTTGTCGCGCCCGCATCGTGAAGCAACCAAGTCGTTACGGATTGCCATTTATTGAGAAACTTGTCAGCCTCCTCACCTGATACATTCATTGGTATAGCGCCAAAATCGCTGACAAATTTTTGGAAATTTGGATGGCTAGCGCCTTCATGGAAGGCGTCGCTGAGCCTATGCTTTATTGCGTCCGGCGTACTTTTATTGACAAAAACTCCGTAAAACGGCCCCCACGGCAAATATTTTCCTAGTGCGGGGTAGTCCTGCGTAATTGGCGGCACCCCCGGCAAGAGAGCAATTTCCTCATCGTTGACCACCGCGAGTGCGATCAACCGACCAGATTTGATGTGCTCCGCAGTCGCTGTAAACCCAGACGGCAAGAAATCTACATGCCCACCCAACAAAGCCGTTATAGCGGGACCATCACCACCAAAGGGCACTGGTATCACCTCGAACGCTCCTTGATTACCCAGCATTGCGCCAACAACATAAGGCAGACCGCCCGGCCCCGTGGAGCCCATTTTAATTTCCGAAGGTCGCGCTTTCACATCCTCCATTAAATCTTTCAGACTGCGCCATGGTCGATCTGGGTGAGACACAATCACAGATATACCTCGAGCGAGCACATTGACAGCGTAAAACTCTCGATAGTCAACGTCTGACAGCCCAAGCACTCCATGTAATTGCGGGTTCTCAGCGCCATATAAAAGCGTATAGCCATCCGACTTTTTCTTATGTACATACTTCGTTGATATTGCCCCCGCACCACCTGTACGATTAATCAAAACAATTTCTTGTTTGAGTAGCGGTTCAACATACGGCGTGACCGCACGACTCATGGTATCGGTTGCACCACCTGCACCCCACATGATGATGCCTTGTAGGTTTCTCGATGGATAACCCTTTGTTGGAGCGTCAGCAGTCAGATGAACAGATAATGCAGCACTTAAGGTTATAAAGGTTACCAACATCCAAAGCAGTATTCTCGATTTGGTCATTGGTGCTTTAAGCATCTAACAAAATCCCTCCGTCAGGTTAATCGTATTCAAAATGCATCCACTACGTGGTCGGTATACATTGCGCCTATTTCTGTACTATACTCCTCGATAGCCTCAAGAAATAGCCAAGATCTATATGACCTGCCATACATTTCTTGAGTATCATCTGGCTTTAAAAGACGTGGTATTTGCAGATGTCGATTCAAAATCTTTTTTCTGAAGGGCTACTACAAGTAGCGAAACAACCAAAGAATAATCAACTGGATGTATCTGCGCTCGGCGATACTAAAATCCTTTTTTTCCCGATTGATCATGACTACCCTGGTGGATCAGCCGCAATGCATAATGCGGTTTTTGAGCAATACAACCTCCCGTACAGAAGCTGTTTTGTCATAGGTGACCCAGAAAATGTCGGAGAGATTTTTGCAGTGCTAAAAGCCGACGAGCGTTATATAGGTGGAGGTGCCGGGTCGGGATTCAAAGACAAAGTCGCGCCCCATCTGGATCGACTGGATCAGTCAGCACAAGCGATTGGTAGCGTCAATGTGATATCTCGAGAAGATGGCAAGCTCGTCGGCTACAACACAGATGGTGTCGGTTTCGTTAACGGATTACTCAGCGAGTATGCGGATTGCATTCGCGGTGAGAAAATAGTGATTCTAGGCGCCGGTGGCACAGCATTGCCTATAGCCTATGAGATGGCACAAAATTCACCTTCAGAAATTGTGATATGTAACCGAACAGTCAACAAGGCTGAACACATAGCAAATTTAATCAGTCCATTTTGTTCTGCACGCGGTGTCGGTGAAGACTGTATCAGAGAGGAGCTTGCTACGGCTGGTGTTGTGGTTAATACATCTAACAAAGGCGCACAGCCTAACGAAGCCTATTCAGCATTTGCAGCGATGACCGGTGACCCTGCTAAAGATATGGAGCAATCTAGAGCCAATCTCGCTCGGCTGCCTAAAGACGCGATTGTTGCTGACATCTTACTGGAGCCTGAAACCACCACGTTGAATATGGCAAAAAGCAACGGCAATCGTACCCATAGCGGTCAGCACATGAACTTGCACCAAGCCGTACCCGCTTTCAAGATAATCACCAAGCTTGACAAACCTAGCAACGAATTGCGAGAAACCATGAGTGGCGCGCTATAGCGGGAGGTGAAAGTCATGGATTTAGCGCGAGATGAAATGGCATTTCGTAAGACCTACGAGCCTTACGTTTTCAACCAGGAGCTCACGACGGTTTTTCGACCGGGAAACCGTCTCTTTCCAAACTACCGCGGCTATAAGCCTTTGGAAGTGGTTATAGCGCGCATTATTGAAAAGCCAGGTTGCGATATACAAAATATTCCGCCGACATTTTCACATTTTAAAGCGCCTATTAGGATCAGTGACATTAGAACCATCGAGATAGACGCTTTGACACCGTCTGATTTTAATGGCAGCTCGCCGGATGTCCAGAATGTTACTGACTTACTTGAGCACCTTGAGTTTATCTATGAACAACCTATCGAAGTCTTTGATAACACAGTTACTCGCATTCAAATTCAGTACCTGTAACCTGGCACGCTAAAGAGCCTATTAGTTTTTGGATTTATGCCATAAATTTGCTAGTAAACACCTTGCAATTCCGTGTCAATAAAGCGTTGCGCAAACTCTTAATCTCAACCATGCAAGACAGGCGAACAGGGCTATTCAGTCAATTCGCCGCGTTCGTTTTAAATGACATTGATTTGCTTAACCCAATGCTTTAATAATAACTAGCCCCACATTGCATATCTGCACTTTACCTTAAAAATAATAAAGGTGCCCTATTATGAACGACAGCGTAGCACCCCCTGTAATACCTTCCCATGTGCCTGACGAGAAGAATATGCGCAAAGTCGCTGGTACTGCGCTCGCTGGCACCAGCATCGAATGGTATGACTTCTTTATTTACGGCACCGCCGCGGCTCTGATATTTCCAGCGGCGTTCTTTCCTGCTGACATGCCAGAGATGGTCGCTTTAATTGCGTCATTCAGCACCTTTGCAGTCGGGTTTATTGCTCGACCCTTGGGTGGCGTTATTTTTGGACACTATGGTGATCGCGTGGGACGCAAGCAAACGTTGGTTATCGCGCTGCTTATGATGGGAGGCGCTACGACTTTGATTGGGTTGCTCCCTACCTATGAGACCATCGGAATATTGGCACCGCTGGCACTCGTCCTACTACGCTTTATTCAGGGCCTCGCCATTGGAGGTCAGTGGGGCGGCGCAATGCTACTGGTTACTGAAAGCGCACCGTCGAACCGGCGTGGTTATTACGGCGCTTTTGCACAGGCTGGAGCACCGATGGGGGTGATACTCGCCAACCTGGCTTTTTTGGCGATTGGCGCCACGGTATCAGATGAGGCATTTTTGTCTTGGGGCTGGCGCGTACCTTTCCTCGCCAGCGTCATTTTGATCGGCATCAGCCTGTACGTTCAGCTGCACTTGGAAGAGACCCCTGCATTTCGGGCACTGGAAGAATCCAAGCGACGCTTGCGGACGGAACAGGCGCTGGTAAGTGCTAGCGAGACAGCGGAGTCCATTCAGGTGAATTTAAGCCGCTCACCCGTTCTGGAGGCTTTGCGTATTTATCCAGGTCGCATCGCTCTGGCCGCTGGAGCATTTATTTCAATACAGGTGACCTTCTATATTCTAATCGCGTTTGTCGTGGCTTATGGTACCAACACCAGCGGCTTGGGCTTGTCACGCAGCACGATGCTGTCAGCTGTACTGATCGCGAGCCTGATTCAGCTCGTTGTTCAATTTAAAGCCGCATCCTATTCCGATCGCCACGGTCGTCGTGGAGTTTACCTCGCTGGCGCCGCCCTGTTGGGGCTCTGGTCTTTTGTTCTGTTTCCGCTGATTGATACCGGTAATTTCTTTCTCATTGTCGTTGGCATTTCTGGTGGTTTAAGCTTTATGGCGATGCAGTATGGGCCGCAAGCGGCTTTCTATACCGAGCTGTTTTCTACACAAGTGCGTTACTCAGGCGCGTCGTTAGGGTATCAAATTGGCGCTATATTAGGTGGGGCCTTTGCACCCAGCATAGCTGTCTTACTATGGAAGGAGTTCGGGATTCTGTACGTTTCAATTTACATTGCGATCGCGGCCCTGATAACTATTGGCTCCGTGTTCATGCTCACGGAAACAAACGGCAAGGACATCCACACTTGATAGTTTCAAATACAACGAGTAGCCACTAATTCACGACTTATCGGCGATCTCATCAGCTGACTAATTGCGTGGCCACTATAAGAGCTGATACAAGAGCTGATA
>JAYODE010000021.1:4502-26555 GCA_038106185.1 Gammaproteobacteria bacterium
AAGAGCTGATACAAGAGCTGATATCAGGCCTAATATATGCGCCGGTAGACAAGCTATTCAAAAGCTACAAACTTTCAAAAGCTCACGGATGCACGCATTGCGCCGCCATAAATGAACTCATCGTCGCAGTATCTGCAGACTGATTCCTTGGTGCTTTTACTCGACTATACGGGCCTACTAGACTATCAGGGCCTGTCTGGCTTAAAAAATATAAGCCCGGTGGCTCTAGCTCAAAAATGTCACAACTTCTGATAAAGGCGCCCTAGTAGTACGAGCTGAGTTGGCTTTGACCTTAACATCTTCATAGCCAAAACCGAGACCAAATAGTACTTTCATCTGCGGCTTCAGATCAAAAGTTTCACGGATCAAATCCGGATAATGCGCCATAGTGCCTTGTGCGCATGACGCCAATCCGTTGGCGGTAAGTGCCAACATCAGTGTTTGAGCGTACATCCCGACATCAGCGGCCGACTGCTTATTAAACGCTTCATCCATGCACAGAAATGCCATATGCGGCGCATCAAACATCTCAAAGTTACGAAAGCTGGCTGCAGCTCGCCCTGGCTTGTCGTTCCAGTCAACGCCCATAGCGTCAAACAGTACGCGAGCACATTCGCGCCGCCGCTCTCGGTATTGCTCATCGATGCGACCGTCGGCATAGTCAGGTGTCGCCGGCTGCTTGGCCCTGACTCGCTTCATGAAGCTGGCTCGCAGCGCGTCACGCGTCGCTCCGGAGGCGACGTATACTTGCCAGGGTTGGACGTTGGTTCCAGACGGCGCCCATTGCGCCAATTCAAATACGCGAACTAACAATGCCTGGGGCACCGGCTTTGGCAAGAATCCTCGGACCGAACGACGATTCATTACAGCCTCTTCTAGTGTCATGTCTGTCATGGCATCTCTACCTTTAGAAAAGTCGCATACTATCTCCTTGACCAAAGGCACGTCCAGGCTGCCTTAATTAGCAACCCCACCAGAGACGTCAGGTTCTTATAATCTCCGAGACTCGACTACCGGTCAAAATCGAGTACTGCCGCTGGCTGCCATCCCGCTGGATGGCTTAAGAACATTGTAGCGCTAGCTGGGTCCTCGAAGTTGAGCCCAAACGAGCAGGCCTCAAACGCTGCTGAGTAAATGACCGCAGGGCTCTTAGTGAGTTATAAAGCACCTCTCACTGCAGCTAATTACTGAACTGACGAGCACTTCCTAAATCTAGTCAGCTCGAACCAGCGGCCGAGTCAAACAGGTGGGACCACCCTCGCCCTTTCGACTGATATGATCACCACTATAGACTGTAACCTGACAGCCGGCAGCGTTGAGACGCTCTCGCGTCATAGGAAGCCCATCTAGCATTAGTACCTGACGCGGCGCCGTGGCAAGCACGTTGCAGCCCATAGTGGGAAACTCGTCGTCGGGTACTTCCACCAAATCCACGCCTAAATCTGCTAACCAGTGCAGAAAGGTGTCTGGCATCAGCGGTCGATAGATCAACGCCAAGTCCTTTGCCACGGGCGAGATCATACTCATCAAATGAAAAACATCTTCCGGATGCGCCGGTGGCGGTAGCGGTACCACATGCACTTCGATCTCGTTACCCAGTATTTGCTTTAGCTGATCAATGCCTGCCTGATTGGTTCTTGGGCCTAGCCCAACGGCCAGGCGACGGTCATCCAGCCAGATTAAATCACCACCTTCGAGCGTGCCGGGCGCTTGAATTTCCCCAATAATCGGCAGCTGCAAATCCCGCTGCTCGGCAAGCTGCAGACTATTGAGAGAAGGCTCTCTTCGCCGAGTGAGTCGGCCCATATGACACAGAATCAGTCCCTTCGGTGAGACCACTAAAGCGTCGCGGGTATAGATACTATCCAGGGTTAGCCCTTCAGCATCATCCAGATAAATAAGCTGACAACCCGCCGCTGTGAGGCAGGCAGTGAAGGCGTTATGTTCCTCAATGGCGGCATTCAAGTCTGGTCGACTGTGAAAGCGCAGGGGCTGCCACTGAGCATCAATCCGTGATTCATTCTTGAAAGCAGCGGCAGGCGCGCGCACAGCGACCCAGGTCAACTTTCCATATTCATTCATAGACACGGTTTCTAAATTCCTCAGGTAATATCGTAATTCTGGTGTTTGACTCGCGGACGGCTCAGCGCACTACTCGCCAAAATTCGCCAAATCTTTTAAGGGGTTAGCGGCAAGACTTTTAAAAACCTACTCTATTTGATTTGGGGTCTATTTGGGGTCTATTTGGGTCAATATAGGTCAATTCGGCTCACCCTGACGCAGTTTACTGCCAGAGCCTCGCTGCATCCACCAGTAAACTGGCACACCCATGAGCATCAAACCAAGCCCACCTACTAAGGCGCCTTGACCAATACCCGAGATCGCCCAGAGGGTATATACCAGGGCAAGCCCACAGGAAAGCGTGGTCAGCCACTCAGACCAGCCTTTTCTCCGCTGCCAGATACTCTTCAGCTCATACAAAATGGTGAACAGATAGGGGACTAACACAGCTAAAGTTGAAAGAAGAATTGTGTAGGTAAATAGCGCGACGAGTCCTCCTGCATAGTTAGAAATAGTCAGCAAAGAGACTAGCCCACTGGAAATGATCAAACCCGCAACCGGTACACCGGAAACGCGATTGGCCTTAAATATTGCCGGGAAAAGTCCATCATTCGCCGCTGCCAAGGGCATTTGGCCTTGGATGAGGGTCCAGCCATTCAGCGCACCAAAGCAACTGATCACAGCGATTGTGGCTATGAAATAGCCTGCCCAATCGCCCCACATAAGACGTGCTGCGTCTGCAAATGGCGCCCCCGAGTTAACGAGATCTACCTGGGGCACGACACTCAAGATCGTTACAGTGCTTGCGATATAGACTGCTGCCGTGATCAAGAAGCCAAACAAGGTTGCGCGAGGAATATTCACTGTGGGATTTTCAACGCTGTCAGCTGGCACGGTAGCCGACTCCAGACCTAAAAATGCCCACAATGTTAAAGCCGCGGTGGCAGTGACTGCATCGAAGTGAGACACAGAACTGAGGTTTAAAGGTGTAAAGGCTGCCAAGTCAAAATAAACCACCACCGCAGCCCCTAGTATCAACAGCGGCATCAGTTTAAGTACCGTTGTCACGAGCTGAATGATGCCGGCTTCCTTTACCCCAATACAGTTAATCACAGTGAGGAGCCAGATGGCACTTAATGCAACGGCAACCCCCAGCAATGGATTTGCCTGTAAAACCGGGAAAAAAACACTTAAATAGGACACCATCGCGACCGCTATCGCGGCATTGCCGCACCATAAGGAAACCCAGTAGCCCCAGGCCACGGTAAAACCCGCCAGGCGTCCAAATCCATCACGGGTATAGGCATAAGGCCCACCCTGCGCCGGATGCTTACGACTTAACCGAACAAAAACCAAGGCAGTCATCAGGGCACCAAAGGCAGTAAACAGCCAGCCGACAACACTGATACCACCATAGGCGGCCAGGGAAGAGGGCAACAGGAATATACCCGAACCGATCATGTTCCCAATGACCAGGGCTGTGCACATCCATAAGCCTAGCTGCTTGGTGTTGCTTTGCACTTTAATCGATTTACCTCTCGAAGCTCTGCCGACTATCGACACGGTCAAATCCAAAACAATATCGTGCTATTCTGTTCAGCACCAACGGTTAGACATTGCCAACTTTACCAATTCGGGTTCTTTCATGGACTTACGTTTCCCTAAAAAGCATCTTGATTCAATTCAAGCCATGGACCTTGAGAATGCTCATACCTTACCAGCGTTCATGTACACTGACGAAGCCTTTGTACAGCTCGACCAAGGAATATTGTTAGCCAACAGCTGGCAGCTCGTCGCGCACATCAGTCAACTTAGCAAGCCAGGTGACCATATTGTTAGTGAAGTTGGTAAAAACCCGATATTAATCGTTCGCAATAAAACCGGCCAGATTAAGGGATTTCACAATGTCTGCAGACACAGGGCTGGCCCCATCGCGACAACCAACGGCAATCGCCCACAGTTGAGCTGCCGCTACCACGGTTGGACCTACGATCTTGACGGGCAGCTCACAAGCGCCCCGGAAATGACAACGACACCAAACTTTGACGTGTGCCAGCATCATTTGCCACCAGTCTCATTGTCGACCTGGCAGGGTCTCATATTTGCCAATATAGCGACGGCGAGCGAGGGAACCGACGCTACTGCTCCGGCTGAGCTGAACACAGTGATGGCTGGTATTGCCGAGACGATTGCCCCCATTGATCTGTCTTCCTGGACATTCAGCCATCGCCAGGAATATCTGATTCAGTGCAACTGGAAGGCCTACATGGACAACTACCTGGAAGGCTATCACCTACCCATCGTTCATCCAGGATTAAATAAACTTCTAGACTACCGCAGCTATGAGATTACTCTTGCGCCTTGGTACAGCTATCAACACAGCCCTCTGGAAGACACAGCTGCAGACAAGAATTTTTATGGCGCGGGCAAAGCCCATTATTTTTGCGTCTTTCCCAACCTGATGCTTAATATTCTACCCGGTCGTTTGCAAACAAATGTCGTGACGCCCTTGACAAAGAATAGCTGCAAGGTGGTTTTTGAGTCTTATTATCCGGATATTAATTCTGCAGTGTCACAAAAGATGATCGCCCAGGATTTGGCTTTTAGCGATGTAATTCAGGCCGAGGACATCGCTATCTGTGAAGCCGTACAAAAAGGATTGGCATCTGGCACCTATGAAAGCGGGCGTTTTAACATGAAGCGTGAGAACGCGGTTTTGCACTACCAGGAAATCATAAGGCAAAGCTATCGAGCAGCTATAGCAAACAAGTTACTCGCTCTGGATGACAACTGATCCCTACTCGCGTCTTATGGCAGGATCTGCCGAGTCACGCTTGATCGAAGTTGGGAAGAAACACCGGTGAAATGTCACGGTGTCTTACACATCGAATGCTTTGTCGAGTCACTAGCAGCGGTGTTTTCGTAACGGAAATCCCTATAAATCCAAAAATATCGACAATTTGAAAAATGAGCCGGCGGATCCAGGCTATGAAATTATTTGAATTTAAGCATGCTGCTATTTTGCTAACGCTTTTACTGTGTCTTGGCAGCAAAAATAGCCATGCCGCAGCAGAAACCAGATCTTTAGAGGCGTATACCACATGCGCCGTCTATCACCGTATGCTGGCGGGTGCTTATCGACGGGAAAGACAAGCTCCAGAGTTGGCCGACCTTGAAACCGAGAGAATGCAGGATTTTATTGATAATGCAAAAAATGCAGGACTGCAGACTTTATCTGCAGCTGCGACGGAGCATAAATTTCTGCAGGCTTGGCTACATGATCTACAGCTAATGGAAAGTCAGATTAATGGCAATTACAAAAATATCGCTCGGCTTCGCATTAACTATGGAACCCGCTGCAGCGCGCTTCAAGGCTAGCAGATCAGCAACAAAGCTAACTGACTCAGTTTCTGTTTATCGCCCCTCTGCTACTCGGTTAGCATACTCCACCATTTGTCGACCTGAGCCCTATCCGTGCTTCGAAGTACCACCCAGTTTATGTGGGCGTCGCGAGGTTTTTTTCGATCGATATCAATAGCCCAAAGTGCCTTAATCTCGTTCGGAACAACCGAGTATCGAACATCGATAATTCTGTTCGGGTTCGCTGGATCAAGCGCTAAGTAATTGTTTGAAAACCATCGGAACCTCTCTATGTCCTTCGCCTGCTGACTGCCAGGATCTAACCAGTTGAAATGCCTACCCATATTTAATTTAAGAACCTGGTCACCGGGAAAGGTCGCGCTTTTGGTGCCAACCCTTACCCCATCGACATAGAAATAGTCCTGAGTTTCATAAACAACTTTCCACAGCAGCAGATTGCCAAAGCCAGGCTTGGCTTCCAATCGAATCGGCACATGGCCTCGACTCGATGCCAGTTCATAGCCGGCCTCGATCGCTCTATCTCGCTGGACAATGCCCATCATCAAGTAAAGCATCGCCCATCCAAAAGCCACGCGCCCGAACCAGGGTTGCCGGCGATAGACACCGATGATCACAAGCCCAAGTACAGGAAGTGTAAACAGCGGATCGACGATCGAAACGTTATTCCAGGCGAATCGCTCGAACGAGAAGGGCCACAATAACAGGGTGCCGTAACTGGTGCAGGCGTCCAGAAGACCATGGGTCGCATAACCGAGCAGGCAAAACAGATAAGCTTCCCTGAAGCTGAGCTTTGGTAGTGAAAGTATTTTACGAGCCAAGCGGTGCAGGGCCAGTGCAACCAGTAGCGCGCCTATGGGAATAAAAACTAGTGAGTGCGTGAACTGACGATGGTACTCGAGAAAAAGCAGCGGGTCCGTTGCTGAGAAGATGACGACATCCAAGTCTGGCGCCAGACCGCCGAGACACCCCAAAAATGTCGCCGCTTTCAACTTCCTTCGACTACCTCCGCTCTGAGCGAATGCCGCGCCGAGCGCACCTTGACTAACGGGATCCATATCTCAATCCTGATTTGTTTTAACGCCGGGAACACTCGAACACAGCATCACGCTTTAATGACCTGGACTCTATTTCGCCGGATTTGGTTTCCGATTTAGTGCGATTTATTCTCGATTTAGCGATCTGGTTGGCATGGACGATTTGGGGACATCCATCACCCCTTTAATCCGCCACTTCTTTCAACCCCTAAGAAAAGTCGTAGCAGAGGCAAGTGTATTCTCTCACTGTTAGGTGGATGTCCCGATCTGCGCCAACCGGCAATTTTTTGGTGAAAGCCCTAACCTGAGCGCCCTAATCTGAAATCAATCTAAGCTGACTCTGGATACTTTAGGGTACTGGGGTGGAGGCTCATCGCCCTCCCGTGACTTGTGGCTATTCAAATCGCGCGGCTCTGCATCTTGGCCGTCAGCTTCGTTTGATCTGTTTCATAACGCCGCCCCGCAAAAAAGAAGAGCGGAATAGCCAAAAAGGAGATGGCGGTAAAATATAGCAACGCTGTGGTGTAAGGCTCTGCAGCACCCTGGCCGATAAGGTAGTCGATATAAATACCCGCAGCGCTCACCCCGATCGCGACACCGGCCATATTGAGGAGCAGGATATACAAGGCGACGACCGTCGCGCGGATCTGAGGAGGTACCAATGATTGTACTGTCGAAAAAGTGGGGCCGTAAAAGCAACCCAGCTGGAAAAAGCCAACACCAACACCGATCCAAAACCAGATCGAGTCAGGTGAGACCAGCCGATAGACAATGTTGATTGGGGCTAGAATGACGAGAATACCGACCAAAAACATCGGCCTGCCAATGCCCGTTTTGCGCAAGAACCAATCTCCTCCCATACCACCAAACAGGTTGCCGGCCATGCCGGCACAGATACCGATCCATCCTGTGATCTGAGCTATCTCTGCACGATCAAAGCCTCGCTCCTGGACATACCAAAGCTGGTCAAAGGTTGCTGCACCTAAGATAAAGTGGAAACAAACGCCACCTAATATCGTCATTACCAGCGCTGGCGAGTCGCGTAGTGCACTGACCAGCTCTCGCATCATCTCCTTGAAGCTCAGCTGGGCTACGGCGCTTGACGAATCGGTGTCAGGCGCGAGATGGCGTCGCGGCGTTTCCCGCATAAACCACATGACTACGGCCAGAAATATTCCTATGGCACCCAATAAATAGAAACAATTCCTCCAACCGATGGCAGGCCCCAGGTAACCTACGATCAGCAGACTGGTACCTACGCCCATGGGTACGCCCATATAATAAATGCCAGATGCTAAACCAAGTTTGCTGGCAGGGAATCGATCGGCCAACAACGACATTGAGGTGGGCGTCATTATCGATTCGCCAATGCCGATAAACATCCGAGGTATGGCCAGCGAGGTAAAACCTTTTGCGGCGCCGGAGAGGGCGGTTAAAAAACTCCATGAAGCTAACCCAACTGCTATCAATCGAGTTCGATTCATCGTGTCCGCAAGATAGCCCATAAATAGCCCTGCGGTAGAGTAGAAGGTCAAAAACACTAAGCCTGTCAATAAGCCAAATTCAGTATTGGTCAAACCCAGGTCGGGCACGATGAAGTTAGAAAAACTGGCAAGTAGCTGACGATCGACGAAGTTCATCAGGTTAAGGAAGGTCAAAAAGCCTAAAAAAGCATAACTGGCACCTGATACTTTTTCTGATTCTTGCATAGTCGCAGTCTCTGACCATTATTTTTATTGACGAATAATACCGCTAAACGGGGCGCTTAAGCTGCTACTCCCCTCGAGACCATAGCACTTCATCCGCGTTTAACTCAATGGTATGTTCGAGCTACTTCGACTGGCGATACTCCTCAACGCCTTTTGGAGCATCAGTTCCATCGGTATTGCCCAGACGACCCAGAGCCGTTTTTTGCTGACCAGCCGCCGGCTGCCAACCAGCTGCACGCGCTAGACCAAACAGTGGCATATTGCCGTAAATAGCTTCGTACTCGCCAGCGCGGACTAAATAGGTCTCATGCCAGATTCCGACATCGCCACTGGAGCCTATCTGTTTATTAAAGTCGCGCCAGGCTGGCAGATGTTGCGCATCACGCTGCCGGGCATACTGATGCAGATGCTCGAACGAGCGCCAGTATTGCACCATGATGGTTGTACGCCCGACCCAACTCTCAACATGTAACATACCCAGCTCTGGTTGTGCCTGCAGTTCCCGAATCATCCGTCCCATGGCACGGGCAACTGGTATCGTGCGGTGCAGCTTCCACCATTGATTGATTCTCGCGCCTATCAAGAAAATCACGAAATCACCCTCGATATTTGCAGCGATGCGTTGATTAATCGTGTTTGTCATTTCCCCCCCCCCAAATTACAGGCCGTGGCTATGCAGGCAGTTCACTTGAACCCGGGCTGACTCCTTCTGCATTAGCAGTCAGACCGCAAAGCAGAAGTTGGTAAAGTTCTGCCGCTCTTTATCACATCTTAGGTTAACTGGGACAAAAAATAATGTCAGGAATGTTTGCTCGAGCTCTTTTGATCGGAGCCATTTCTGGACATCCAACATTGGACTTAATTATTCAGCGCAGCTATCAACCCGTGCCTAATACGGAACATCCATCTCGTCACTAAAGCGAGATCTACCGCCTGAGTCATCTGTTATTGATGAAGTTCTGAATTGAATTGAATTGAACTGACTTGAACTGACTTGAACTGACTTGAACTGACTTGGACGCCTTGGCAGCAGGATGTCCCAAAAAGACGAAAAAAAATTCCCGAAAAGAATATCGAAAAGAAGCGTTTCAAAAAGGAGCAGCTTCTACTGCCAGCAACGATACTGAGGAATTAAGGTATCGTTGCGCTGACTAGCGAGGGTGGTTTAACCTAAACTCATATTTTTCATCCTTAAAGGAGAGCAGCAACCATGAGTGATAAACCCGCAGAAGAAGCAGCAGTACTGGTAGAGCGTCGTGACCGAATCCTGATCATTACACTGAATCGACCCGATGCCATGAATGCCATTAATGGCGACTTGTCCCATGGATTATTGAAAGCGGTACAAACTCTCGATGCAGACGACTCGCTGACCGCTGGGATCATTACCGGTGCTGGTCGTGGGTTCTGTTCCGGCATGGACCTGAAGGCCTTCGCTCGAGGCGAGGATATCGGGCCTCTCGGCACTTTTATTCGAACTGGTGCCAATAAGCCCTTAATCGCTGCAATTGAAGGATTTGCTATTGCTGGTGGTTGCGAGATCGCGCTCACCTGCGATCTGCTGGTGGCTTCAAAGGGTGCAAAAATCGGTATCAGGGAAGTTAAAGTTGGCTTGTTCGCGGCGGCAGGCGGTGTCTTTCGTCTGCCGGCACGGATTGGATTTGCAAAAGCTATGGAAATGGCACTGACCGGCGAGCCAGTGACAGCGGAACAAGCCATGGCAGCCGGCATGCTGAGCGACCTCACGGAACCCGGCGGCGCACTCGAGGCAGCAATCAAATTAGCAGAGCGAATTGCAGCCAATGCACCGCTGGCCGTAGCAGCTTCGAAAAAACTGGTGCGAGCCGCGGCCCAGGGCATTGACGAGGACTCTCTGTGGGAGATGCAGATACCATTACAAAAACAGGTATTTTCTTCCAACGATGCCAAAGAAGGGCCCAGGGCCTTTGCAGAGAAGCGAAACCCTAACTGGACCGGGACCTGATGAACAGGGCGCGCTGAGCGCCTTCGCCTGATGTTGCTTGGCGACGATGACCTTCGTCGCCAAGCCAACAGGGCCAGTGTTACCCATTCGCGCTGCGGCGCCTTGCAGCTAAATCCTTGAGTCAGTAACTAAGCGGCCGTCAAAATCTGCTGAAATAGGGCAAAGGTCGCGATCAGGCCGGCCGCAAAAGTCAGGGTACGCGCCAATGGCAAGTTGGACACGTAGCCAACGGCGTGCAGTATTCGTGCGATTAAATAGACCTGGGCTGCCAACACAGTCACGGGGGTGGAGATACTCAAAGCGTGCGCGACCAAAATCGCTATGGCAAAGATAGGCAGATTTTCGATCGCGTTAGCGTGGGCTTTTTTGAGTCGCGCGGCCCAATCCGGCAGTGGTTCGCCATCCGCGGCATAAGACAGGGCCTGGACGGGTCCATGGCGTAAAATGTGAGCCAAAATGTACGGCACCCACATCAACGCAGTAAACACGGCAGTCAACACCAACATTTGCAGTTCAACAGTCATAGCTTTTCCTCCTCAGTGACTCGATATAGCAATTCATTGTCAATTTCGCTGGCTATCTGGCAGCATGCCGTGACAGACATCAAGCTCGTCATATTGACTCGGCAGAGATTTCCGCGTGCCCGCATCGGTATTCCTTAACGTTTAACGCCGCCGATGCCCACGGGCGCACTCTGCCCTCCTGCTCTGGCTTTCGCTACTACCTCACGCAAGGTAAAGGCGGCATTCAATTCTTCGGCTGTCGAGTTTGGACCGAGCTGTCCCACACGCAAATAGTCACCGCTATCGGCAGCGAGCCTGAACTCCACAGTTGCCCCCGCTGCTTCATCGACCAAGCCCCTTGCGCCAAAACCATGACCCTCGTTGGTTTGCGCCGCATTCGTCGCCTGGAATCCCATGCGATGCAGAAGTTTCGAGCTGGCTCGGCGCAATACCTCAGGACTGACAGACAACATCCAGTTTTCTTGTTGTCTTAAAAACGGCTTTTGCATGCCGTTCAGCATCACAATGCGCGGCGACTTTGTGTGATTAATCCCCGTACCATGCAACAGTCGGCCATCAGTGATGACCATGGTACCCGCCTTGGCATCAATATTGATCGCGGGCGGAAGCTTGCCCACAGGTTTGTTGGCGCGCATCGCCTCAGTTAAAACCAAATGACTACCAGGAATGACGAGCGTGCCACCATTTTTCTCATCAACGTCTGTGATCGGCGTCAGAATATTGATCGACATTGGGCTTCTGGAGTCCAGCGCGTTATTTTGATCTTGGTGTAACGCTTGAGGCACGCCACCCTCTAATGAAATAGCGGCAATGAGCGAGGTACAGATCCAACCAGGACCTAAAGCTTCTGTTATCAGTTGCTCAACCAGAGCGCCACCCTGAACAATATCAGGGTGCTGCTCTATCAATCCCTCAAAACAACGCCCTTTGTTAACACAGCAATTGATGTTCTGCCCGCTTGGCGTCCTCTGCGCAATACCCGCCAATCGCTCGCCTTCTGCCTGCTCCAGGACTCGCTGGCGAATGATCGCCACCTGGTCATCACTGAGCGCCGCTTCGACCTTGCAGTAGCCCCAGGCCAACATATCCGAACGTAACTGTTCAATATTTTTACTCGCCCGCGGCAGATCTTTATCGCGCCAGTAAGGGTGTTTCGAGCCAATTGTGGTGTCGTAATAGGAACCCGGTCTGAACTCCCACTTGCCCCATTCGCCTCGACGCTTTGGCGGCACGAAATAGATTTCCGGGTTGTTGTCGAGCACCGATCGCATCGGCTCCTGCGACATATTTTCCGCATAATACATTTGTTGCTCTGGCGCAGATCTGGAAGCCACTTCGGCCGCATCAAATTCTGCAGGAATGCTACTCATGCTAGCGTGTCTCCTTGAAGACATTTCTCTTCATACGCTACAGACCCAGCCAGGTTGAAGACTATGTCACCCGCATTTAAGCGAGCAGACAGCCGATGCCAGTCACGCGGTGAATCTGCCACTATAGCTTCAGATCTACAGAGGCTTCCGATGGACAGAGGCTTTTCATCAAACGTTTTCGTCAACCGTTTTCGTCAACCGTTTTCATCAACAAAAGCATCGACCAAAGCATCAAAACTTCTGACGCATCACGCCAAAGTCAGTTGCAATGCATAATAACTCAAGGCGAGCAGACAGATATTTGAGCCGGCAAACAGCGCGAAACGCACGGGTATAGTATTCACCAACGACTGCCATAAGCTGTGCGCTATACGCAGGCCCGTATAGCCCCAAGCCCAGCCGACTACAGCACCGCTGCCACCGGCGATAGCAATAATACATACCACCGCGTAAAAAATAGTCGGCTGCTCCATCAGATGACTGAAATTATGTGCCTTCCAGTTAACTTTAGTCGGCAATGTCCCTTCAAGATCGACACCTCGAGCGCCTGGCGCGGATTTGGCCAAGTCCACGCCGACCTCACTTAACGCGCGCAGACGGGTTAGAACCATCCAGAGTATCATCACCATTGACCAGGCGACCAATACCGCTGCGGGCGCCAGTACCTCTGTACTTGTGACTAGGTTCATTACTTTCTCCTCACTTTATTGTTGTTATCATTTATTGCTGAAAAGACCCAGACTAAAGCGAATCGTTCTAATCACAGTCTCGCCAAGCACCTTACCCGATTCGAGATAGTCTGTCAGGACTCGGTTCAACTCATCACTATCTCAGGATCCCCTATATGGCGTCGCACCAGCGAGGCAAAGCCGGAACGCCCTATGCCCTGGCTGGTCAGATCAGCCTGCGCAAAACGGGCAGCTGCTGCTGATATGGGCTTCGCTTGTGGAACCTTCATGTGTGCCTCGGCTACCCGCTCCATATAAACAAAGCTGCCCACCGCCTCCGCGACACTGTCACCCACGGTCAACAAACCATGATTACGCAGAATGATGGCGCGAGTCTGGCCTAATGCCTTAGCGATTCGGGTGCCGCCATCAAGGCTCTGCACCTGCACTTCCTCATCGTCAAACAGCGCATGATCCTCGAAGAAAATGCAGGCTTCCTGCGTGATCGGCTCAAGCAACCGAGCTTCCGCGGAAAATGGTGTACCCCAACCTGTATGGACATGGACCGCGCTGACCGCATCGGGACGCGCCGCTAAAATGGGTTGGTGGATATAGTAACCAGCAACATTCACGAAGCCTTCACCTTCCGCCAGTGAGCCGTCCGGGGCGACCAAAACCAGATCAGACACCTTGGCGGCATGATAAGAGACACCGTATCGTAGCATCCAGAAACAATCCGTACGCTCCGGGTCTCGGGCGCTAATATGGCCATCACCCAAGTCCCCCCAACGCTGTGCTGCCAGCAGCCGATAGCCCAGCGCGCAGTCGCGTTTTCGGCGACTGCGAATCTGATCTGGCGTAAATTCTTCGGTCGACTTGAGAATTTTCTTAGCGCCAGACATGTTCTAGGACCCTTTTGCCATGGTGGGCATTCCTGCCGGAATCTCGACCCAAGGTTGTTTGCGATCGGTCCAAATGTGAAATCCTGGCGTGAATCCGTCTGGATCGTCCAAGGTGCCGGTCTTGATGAACATCATCTCTGGCTGTGCCGGCACCATCGAATAGATGGGTGATCCACAGTTACCACAGAAGAACCGCTGCACAGTACCACCGCTGGCGGTATTCGCGTCGTGATAGCACTTGGGCGTGCCAGCGGAGAAGGTCACGGCTGCTTTTGGCACCCCCCAGAGGGTTGAAAATGCCGAACCGGCCTGACGCTGACAGTTCTTACAGTGACAGACACCCGCCATCACAGGTTCAGCAGCAATCGTATATTTGATATCGCCACAAAGGCACTGACCGGTATGACTAGGCATCAACTGCTCCTCAATGAATAATTGTCTACGACCTCAGTGTACGCAATCCAATCACCCAGTGACAACTGATAAAAAGGCTTGCTACTCCCTTGCTAAACTTCGCCATGTATCGACGATACGGGAATAGAAATCCTACCCAGAGCAGCTCACTTCGCCTGCAGATAGCGCTCGGTTAAATGCTGCTTGAAATATTTGGCATCCAGGGTTTCACCGGTTGCGCCGATCATCAACGCGTCAAATGACAAAAACTTGCCCTTGCTGTGCACCTTTTCACGTAACCAGGCCAGCAGTCGACTGAAGTCGCCTCGACTGATAGCGCCCTGCAAATCGTCAATCTCACGGGTCGCAGCCGCGAACAGTTGAGCCGCCGTCATGGCGCCTAAGGTGTAGGTGGGAAAGTATCCAAACAAACCGGCCGGCCAATGCACATCCTGCAAGCAGCCATCAGTGAAGTTGCCCGTAGTCGATATATCCAGATACTCGCGCATCTTGGCATCCCAGGCTTCCGGGATATCCTTGACCTTCAGATCGCCCGAAATCAGCTCCTTCTCAAGCTCGTAACGCAGAATGACATGTAGTGGATAGGTCACCTCGTCTGCATCGACTCGAATAAAACTACGCTGAACTCGCGTATACAAGCGATGCAAATTATCCACGCTCCAGGCCGGGTCATTCGATTCGCCGCCGAGGAACGCGCGCTGTGCTCGAGGCGCTAGGAACTGGAGAAATTCACGTGTGCGACCCGCCTGCATCTCCATCAAGAGTGATTGACTCTCATGAGTTCCCGACGACAGGGCCTGCCCAACAGGTTGCCTACGCCACTCAGCCGGCAGACCTTGTTCGTACATGGCATGACCCGTTTCGTGAATGACGCCCATTAACGATTCGACGAAATTGTCGGTGTTATATCGAGTCGTGATTCGCACATCATCTGGCACCCCGCCGCAAAAAGGGTGGTGACTGATATCCAAACGACCATGGACAAAATCAAATCCCAGAGCCGTCATGACTTCCACACCCAAAGCCTTTTGTTTTTCAATACTGAAGTCGCCTGTCAGCGCTAATAGCGGCTCAGCCGATTGCTGATTAATCACCCGCTGAGCAAAGCCAGGGAGAAACGCTTTCAAGTCGGCAAAAACTCGATCAACCATGGCCGAGGTAACGCCTGGCTCATATTCATCTAACAAGGCATCATAGGGGCTACAACCAAATTCGTTGGCCAGTATTGCCGCACGCTCACGACTGATGTCAACTACAGTCTGCAGCAGCGGTTGCATGGCGGACCAGTCGTTGTTCGCTCGATGAATTCGCCACGCCTGCTCGCATCGAGCCGTAGCCAGGCCTAATTGTTCGACGATAGCTGAGGGGACTGCCGAGGCGCTGACCACAGCTCGGCTGATTTCGCGCAGATTGGCCTGCTGCCAGGCATCCAGTGACTCGCCAGCCGCATCAAGCAGCAGACCGGGAATCTGATCGTCGGTTACCAAATCATGAATCAATACTTGCAGCCTCGAGAGGGCACGGGCGCGGGACTCACCGCCACCGGCGGGCATCATCGCAGCCTCATCCCAGCCGCAGATAGCGCCCAGATGCCGAAAATCAGCAATCTTATCGAAGTGCGCTGCCAACGCGTTGTATTGTTTCATTGGTTTAAATCCCTCTGTAGATTATCGTTGATGGGCCATCCGCATCAGCACAACCGTCCGCACTTAGAGGACTTGCCAACACTTTCCAATGTAAACGTCTTTCACAGCATCAAAGACGATGTTCTCAGTCGAATGCGGTTGCAAAAGCATCTCATACCCGGCGTGCCATCCCAGTAGCTGAACGTCTGCTGCAGGTGAAGGGTTGGGATTAGCCGCCTTGATATACGGGCTAGCTTCGAACATTGGCATCTTCAAGTATAAATGCTGCGCCTTTTTCAGCAATCATGACAGTGGGCGCATTGGTATTTCCCGAGGTGATACGCGGCATGATGGAAGCATCTATCACTCTCAGTCCCGCCACCCCATGCACCTGCAGCCGATCGTTCACCACGGCCAGTGGATCGCTGCCCATCTTGCAGGTTCCAACAGGGTGAAAGATTGTCGCTCCCAGCCTGCCCGCAGCAGCCAATAATTCGGCGTCACTCTGCAGCTCAAGCCCTGGCAAATACTCTTCTGGCTCAAATGGCTTGAGAGCCTCAGCTTGCATGATTCTGCGAGTGAACCTGATACCCTCGATGGCCACCTGTTGATCCTTCGGCGTGGAGAGGTAATTCAGCGTGATCGCAGGACTGACGGTCATATCCGGGCTTTTAATGCGCACATGACCACGGCTCGTGGGTCGCAAATTACAAACCGACGGCGTGATCGCATTAAACCTGTGTAGGGGCTCACCAAATTTATCTAACGACAGGGGCTGCACGTGCCACTCGATGTTGGGCGTCGCCTGCTCAGTATCACTGCGCGCAAATGCACCCAGCTGCGACGGTGGCATGGTCAGCGGGCCCGTCTTGAACAACAGATACTCTAACCCCATCAGCGCCTTGCCAAAGAGTGAACTCATGCGCTGATTCAGGGTACGCGTATTGCTGACCTTATAAATAATACGCACCTGCAGGTGATCGTGCAGGTTTTCACCAACGCCGGGCAGATCTTGTATGACATCAATGCCATGGGCTTTTAATAACTCGGCAGGCCCTAGCCCGGACACCTGTAGTAGCTGTGGTGAATTAATAGCGCCTGCGGAAAGGATGACCTCTCGCCGAGCCGTTATCGTCTGTCCCATTGGATGCTGGCGGGTTCGCACCTGAACACCCGTTGCTCGAGTTTTACCCTCGACCTGCGCGATATTAATCTTCAGCACCTGAGCATGGGTCATGACAACCAGATTGGGTCGGTCCAACGCGGGTCGCAGAAACCCACGAGTGCCGCTCCAGCGGGTGCCGCGCTTCTGATTCATCTGGAAATAGCTGTTACCGAAATTATCTCCTCGGTTGAACTCCTGAATTTCTGGAATGCCAGTCTGGGCTGCCGCTTTCCTCCAGGCATCGAGTATCGGCCAGTTTACCCGCCGCTCTTCAACCCTCAGTTCGCCACCAGCACCATGAAAATCGTCTGCGCCATGCTGATAGTCCTCTGACTGCTTGAAGACCGGCAACACCTCATCCCATGACCAGCCCCGATTGCCCAGCTCCGCCCAATGGTCGTAGTCACTACGCTGACCGCGCATGTAGATCATGGCATTGATGGATGAGCAGCCACCCAGGCCCTTACCCCGCGCATAGCCGATACTGCGATGATTGAGGCCAGGCTCCACCTCTGTGGTGTAGCACCAGTCTGTTCGCGGATTATTGATGGTGTAAAGATAGCCGACGGGGATATTGATCCAGAAGTAGTCATCTTTACCACCAGCTTCGACCAACAATACGCGCGTTTTGGGGTCTTTTGACAATCGATTGGCCAACACGCAGCCAGCCGTGCCCGCGCCGACGATAATGTAATCAAATGAATCCATGGTCACTCGAATCAGAAGAAGGCCTTATGGTGAGCTTTTTCAGCCCCAGCGTCCAGCCTTGGGTATCCACTTAAACTGGCGGGACCTTATCAAAAGCCTTTATCGCAAGCTTTATCTATTTAGATATTTAGAGGCCCGTAGTGATGCGTTTTCGCAGATAATTGCCGATGCCGTAGACACTGATCAGCAACCAGACGACCTCGATAGCGAAGGACGACAGGTTAAAGTTGTAAAAAAGCGAAACCATGATCAGCAGGGCGCCGATACCATTGATCAGAGAATACGCCAGGCCTTGCAACGCCATCCGGCCCGTTTGCAGGCTAAAATAGGTCCCAAGCACGCACAACACGCCCAAGTTGCCGACAAAGTCATACCACGCATATTCCATCTGCGGCCCATTCATTGTGTTGGTGTTGAGTCCCGGCATTATAGCGACATCCGGACTTGGCGTTCGACCCCCGCTATTTCACTATCTGCAGCCCGGTGATCTGTGATTCAGACCGACATACAGCGCAAGAACCAAGACCCATATTGCAGAGTGCCCAATGCCAGTCACCAGGCTGGCATTTAGTCACCAGAACTTTTAATCTCCTCTTTTTGCCAATTTTGAGCCTTATGACTGATACGCCAGATTCTCTTGCCTCTCCCTGTGTCATGGTCTGTACCTTGGACGAACGGGATATTTGCCTTGGATGTCTGCGCAGTCTCACAGAAATCGGTCGTTGGGGGTCTGCTAATGACCTAGAAAGAGCGAGAATCCTGGCGAATGTCGCGAGCCGTACTCGACGAAGACAATCTGCCGGAGACTAGGCCATTGCTCACCAAAGGCCAGGCAGAGCCGAGAAGTTAACATCCCCTGTAAGGGCAATCCGCAAACTCAGGATTTTTTGCCGAACGCACTTTCGCTAACCACTCAACGATAAGCAGGAGCCTCCGATGCGCATAGCACTTGCTGGTATCACCCATGAAACCAATACTTATTGCCGAGATAGCACTACCACGCGAGATTTTCACCAATCGCGCGGCGAACACATTTTCAAGTCACGAGACACAGAAACCAGTATTGGCGGTGCATTAGCTGCTTGCAGCGACTTGAACCTCGAACCAGTACCTTTACTGGTCACTTTCGCTCAACCCAGCGGCGTCATTGAACTGGCCACCTATGAGGCCTTCAAGAACGAGATACTCCAGGGTCTACAACAGCAGTCACCGATCCATGGCGTATTTTTAGACCTTCACGGCGCTGGCGTCGTCGAGGGCATCAGTGATCTGGAGGGCGACCTTGTTCAGTCTATTCGGCAACTGGTAGGCCCTGAAATGCCTATCACGGCGACTTTCGACTTGCATGGCAATATTACGCCCGCCATGTGCGAGGCGCTGGATGGCACCTTTGCCTGTCATGAGTACCCACATATCGATTTGCACTTGCGGGCGCGAGAGGCCATCGAATTGATCCATCGCATGAATCTCGAGTCGCTGCGCCCCGTGTCCCACATGGAACACTTACCATTACTGCTGCCAACGACCACAACATTTGTCGGTATCGGCAAGACCTGCCTTGAGCAAATGTTGGCCGCAGAGGCCGAACCCGGCGTTATCGACGTCAGTTGGTTTCACGGGTTTCCCTATGCAGATACGGCACACGTGGGCGTTAGCATTGTCGTCACCACTGAGCGCGACCTCGACCAAGCCACCAGAATTGCCAAGCGCCTCGCAACCGAGCTCTGGACCAAGCGCGAAGCGTTTCGTGCGTCCAGTTTGTCAGGTACAGAGGCGATAGCCATGGCGTTGGCGAGTCAGGCAAAACCGGTTGTCATCAATGAAACCTCAGATAACTGTGGTGGCGGCACACCCGGCGATGGCACGCACTTGCTGAAAGCCATGCTCGATGCACAGCTTGAGCGAGCCTGTTTTGGCTTTATTGTCGATCCAGCCGTTGCCCAGCAAGCCAGCGAGGCTGGTGTTGGTAAAACCATTTCTGTCGAACTCGGCGGCAAGTACGATGACCTGCATGGTCAACCGCTACGCCTGACTGCTTATGTGCGCGCATTACACGACGGCAAACTAAGATTGCGTGCCATGTTCAAAGGCATGCCTTTGCATCTTGGCAAGATGGCCCGCCTGGTCGTTGACGGGATCGATATCATCGTCGCCTCAGAGCGCTCGCAGACCTTTGATATAGGACCCTTTCAGGCACTGGGGATCGACGTGACCGAATACGAAATCATCGCGCTGAAATCCTCCAATCACTTTCGTGCCGGCTTCGCTGACATAGCCGGCGCCATCGTCACGGCGGATACACCGGGTCTGACAACCCACAAAATTGAGATATTTCCGCGGCAGTACAACACCGGACCCTTGTGGCCCATCGACTCAGCGGCAACTTATTCGGCATAGTCTGGCCCTACTGCCGGGCTACAAGCCTGGCTTGAAATCAGCAGGTCAGGCACGAAATCGAGCCGGTGAGACGGCCTCGATACTGTCTCGCAACGACTCACAGTGGGCGGGTAAGGCGCTCTGCAAAACCAGATGACGTGTCAGCTGCGTCATGCCAGGCGCACTTTGAACTCCGTAACCGCCCTGGCCCGCCAGCCAGAAGAAACCTTTCGCCGTCTCATCAAAACCGACCACAAAGGTTTTATCTGGTGCAAATGTACGCAAGCCCGCCCAGCGATGACTAATTGACCGAACCTCCAGGTCAGCCACCGATAGAAAGCGATCCATAGCGACAGCGATATCCATTTCCTCTGCTTGCGCATCACAGGGCAAGGACGGCGTTTCGTCCGCCGGAGACAGCAGCAATTGGCCAGCGTCAGGTTTGAAGTAAAACTGCTCATCAACATCAATTAACAGGGGCCAGTCTTGGATGTCGACCCCTGGCGGCGGCTTCAGCAAAAGGGCGGTTCGACGTTTTGGCACCAGCCCCACCGGTTTTACCGAACCCATGATAGCAACTTGGTCCGCCCAGGCCCCGGCAGCATTGACGACAATGGGCGCTGTCACTTCATCTGTACCGCAATCAGCACGCCAGATACCTGATTTATACTCCAGTCTCCTGATCTCAGATCGAGTCCTGAGCGTGCCGCCACGTTGCTGAAACAAACGTAGATACCCCTGCAGAATAGCATCGACATCTAAGTCACCCCCATCAGGATCAACGAGACCACGGGTTAGGACTCCGGGTTTTAAGATTGATACTCGCTGGATCAATCCACTCGCATCTGCCGGAACCAGGCAAGGATTTTCTGCTTGCATGGCCTCGAGGCTGTCTGCTTGGGCATCGGTCGCAACAAACAGCGCATCACGGGGCCGAATGAGGGGATGTTCGCTGAACCCGATTGGTGGCATTCGGTAGAAATTTTCGCTGGCCGCAGTCAAATTTTTAACAACATCGTTGCCATAAGTGGGAGCGAAGTAGGCCGCTGATCGACCCGTGGCATGCATACCTGGTCGCGCTTCTCGATCTAAGAGTAATACTCTGGCATTCATCGCCAATTCAGCTGCCGCTGACACACCGGCGATGCCAGCACCTATGACTATGATGTCGTACATTTGTTCTCCATTCACTGAGCCTTTACACAGGCGTCAGACGCTAACACGCCAGTTTGTCTCGTCTTTAGAAAAGCCCACGCGGACACTTTATCGTCGAGAGCTCAAGGACTCGCCGCGTCGGCCAAGCCACTGACGTCGAGACGTTCGATAATAGGCTATCGGCCCAATCTCATCTGCCTCTTCTCGATCATAATCAAATCCGAGCTTCTCGGCGACTCGAATGGACGGCGAGTTCATTGGATCAATTGTCGCGAAGATCTCGTTCAGGCTACTGATCGAAAAGACATAATCAAGCATAGGTGCGGCGACTTCGGTCGCGTAGCCCTGTCCCCAGGCTGCGCGATGCAGCACATAGACGAGTTCGTCGAAATTCTGCTCAGGCGCTCGCACGACGCCGCAGTAACCCAAGAAATTTCCGTCTGAGCGTCTGAACACGGCTGAGGTCCCGTAGCCTCGAGCGGCATATTTTTGTTGGCAAATCGAGATCCAGGCCGCCACTTCTTTTCGGTCCAGGATGGTTCCGTCACCGACATAACGCATCACTCGAGCGTCCTCACACAAAGCCGCAAAGTTATCGAGATCAGTCATTTGAAAATGCCGAACCTCGAGTCGCTCTGTTTGATATATAGGGTTGTTCATGACGACTCTCAAACTTCATGAAATCGGCTCGCTTCTGACTGAGATCAATAGCGGCGAACCACACTCGGCTATCGTAACCCATATTGCGCATCCAGGTACTAACCTGCAACGCTCACACATCACTCACGCTTGATGGTTAAAGCTCGCAACTTCATGCTTCTCAAATGTCTGACTGTCGGACACAGGGCACGCGGACACGGGATACGCGGTCACAGGGTAATCGGATACAGAATTATCAGAAGCCTATTTACCAGAAGCCTATTTATCAGAAGCCTGGTTATCAGAAGCCTGGTTATCAGAAGCCTGGTCATCGGCAG
>JAYODE010000021.1:26655-28177 GCA_038106185.1 Gammaproteobacteria bacterium
TTATCAGAAGCCTGGTTATCAGAAGCCTGGTTATCAGAAGCCTGGTCATCGGCAGCCTGGTTATAGGAAGCCTATTCATAGGAAGCCTATTTATCGGATATTTGACGATGACAAGCTTACCCCCTGGTCTCAGTTACGCCGGTCAGTATCGGCCCACGAGTCAAGTCTACTTCCTACATGATGATACCTGGGTGGATCACGAGGCTCGGCGGCGAGTCCACCAGACAATCTTCGACGAGGTCTTTCGACTGATCGGCAGCGCTCAGAAATTTATCCTGATTGATATGTTTTTGTACAACGACTTCCAGGGCCAATCGCCAGAGTACACAAGGCGATTGGCCGCCGAATTGACGAGCCTGCTGATCGTGCGTCGACAACGTTTTCCCGACATGACCATCATCGTCATCACTGACCCGGTTAACACCGTCTATGGTGGACTCAATTCAATCCATTTCGACGCCCTGCGTGAACAGGGCATCACGGTGGTTATGACAGATCTGGACCTGCTGCCTGACAGTAATCTCGCTTACTCCTTAATCTGGCGACTGCTGATCAAGCCTTTTGGTAACGGGCATGCGCAAACCTTACCCAATCCCTTTGGGGCTGGGCGGGTATCAATTCGTAGTTGGCTGCGTCTGATCAACTTCAAAGCAAACCATCGCAAGGTCGTCATTTGCGACCAGGGCGATAGTTATCTCGGACTCGTCACATCTGGTAACCCTCACGATGGCAGTAGCGCTCACCGCAACGTTGCACTGGTATTTGACGGTGATGCGGTAGCTGACCTTTGGCACACTGAGGCCGCAATACTGGCACTGCAGGGCATACCAATCCCAACCTTCGCCCTGCCAGGAAGCATAGCGGTCAGGGTACCCAGCGGCAGCCAGCAAGAGCTGAGGGTCCTGACGGAGGGCAGGATCAAAGAGGCCTTGTTGATGCAACTTAACAGTGTTCAGCCAGGCGACTCAGTTGATTTGATGATGTTTTATCTCTCTGACCGGCAGGTCATACAAGCCCTTAAGCGCGCCGCAGAAGCTGGCGTTACTGTGCGTCTCATCCTGGATCCTAATAAGGATGCGTTTGGTTTCAAGAAAAACGGCATTCCCAATCGACCCGTTGCTCGTGAATTACAGGCTGCGGGCATACCCGTGCGCTGGTGTGATACTCACGGCGAACAATGCCATGTCAAGATGATCATCTTGCACCGCAACATGGGCATCAGCGAGCTCATGCTGGGTTCCGCTAATATAACCCGTCGAAATCTCGACAACTTCAACCTGGAAACGAATGTGCAGATTCGCGGACCTCGCACGAGCCAGGCTTTACAGCAGGCTGCTCGAATGTTCGATACCTATTGGCACAATGAGGACGGCCGGCTTTTCACCCTGCCCTTTGAACATTACCGAGAAGATTCTCGACTTAAATATTGGCTCTATCGATTTCAGGAAGCCACAGGTATGAGCGCTTTCTAATCGCAGGCTTTTTAATTTCAGGCTTTTTAATTTCAGGCTTTTTAATTTCA
>JAYODE010000021.1:28277-31868 GCA_038106185.1 Gammaproteobacteria bacterium
CAGGCTTTTTAATTTCAGGCTTTTTAATTTCAGGCTTTTTAATTTCAAGTAGTCTAATGACAGGCGTTCTACTGAAGGCTTTATGGCGATGCATGATGCTAAGTCCTGGCAGAGTCACTCGGGTAACCCTGATTTCGCTGTGGACACTTTGTGGCCGCTTTACGGAGACTTTAAGAGCAGGCGGCCCATCCATTCATTGAAAAATACCAGTGGAGAAATGACAAGCTGAGAACTGATAGCTTAGAACTGATAGCTGAGAACTCGTTGCGAACGAGGAGTCCCGAGCTAGGTGCTGCGAGCTAGGTGCTGCGAGCTAGGTGAGTTGCATTAACAGTTGCGCGACGCACAGACATCGCGCAACTGTTTACTTCAAAGGTGAGCTTTCTTAGCTGGCATCGCCCGCTGGCATAATACGACCATAGACATCGAGAGCCAGAGTAGTAATCGCATAACCGCCGATCGCTACAGCGAAGTTATCGATGATTGCATTCAAATGCGCGCCGACTACTGGAATAGCGTCGAGGCTATTGGCCAGAGTCGGGAGAGCAACAGCCGCAACAATAAACAGCGCTTTTGCCGCCGAGTCGGTAACAGGTTCAGTGAAACCATGCACTAACCCTAAGACAACCAGAATTAAAGCCCAGTACTCAAACCCCGACACGAAGGATGCAAGCACAGCGGCAATCAAAGACAGGAGTGGTAGTATTCTATTTACCATAAGAATCAAGCCTCGTTATTTATTTAGTTTTAGTCGAGATTGTTTTTTTTCTGTCCACACTTTTTAGTGCTACCTGATTAAAGCTCTGCTGTTTTAACAAATCAACCGTGAATGAGCTAAATTTGGAAAAATCAACCATTATTTCTCATTTTCTTGAGCCAACTTTGATATTTCTCGGGTATTTTTCTGAGCGGGCCTAACCGCGCTAGATTGGTTCATTTCAACTGCCAGGACTTATGACTTCTTTATCTTGAGATGGCATCAGTCAGGCGCAATAGAAAAGTGGTCAAAGTCGATGCTGACAGGGCGATCAACGCCTTTCACCTCGGCCGCGCCATCCTTTGAAACTCGTCATTGGCATTACTTGCAAACCTCAGTCATGAATTGCAGGTGTGTCGCCTGTCATTCGAGAAATCAGGCTCTTTCAGGTCATTCGCACCTTACAAAGCGCCAACCAAAAGCCTCCGCCCCCCCTTAATGGGACTTGCCGGCGATTGATACGCACCGAATGAAAATAGTAAAGGATTAGCTTATACTGCCGCTCGACGCCCTATCCGGGCCAGTCTCGGCATCTAGTTCGCCGCAGACATTACTGTATTCAAAAGATGCCGAGAGATGAGATTCGCCAATGACTGACACGCCTAAAATTATCTACACAGAGACCGACGAAGCACCCAGGCTTGCTACCTACTCCCTGCTGCCCATTATCAAAGCATTTACCGACACAGCGGGTGTTGCCGTCGAGTTGCGGGATATCTCTCTGGCCAGTCGAATCATCGCTGCCTTTCCCGATCGTCTGACAGCTGCGCAGAAAATTCCAGACCACCTGGCAGAACTGGGAAAAATGACCCAGGACCCAGGTGCCAATATCATCAAATTACCCAACATCTCGGCGTCAACTCCCCAGCTACACGCAGCTATCAAAGAGCTGCAGGCTAAGGGTTATGACTTGCCAGACTATCCTGATGAGCCGCAAACCGATGCCGAGAAGGCCATTAAGTCTGCCTATGACAAGGTGAAAGGCAGTGCGGTTAATCCGGTCTTGCGGGAAGGAAACTCTGATCGCCGGGCCGCAAAGGCTGTCAAAGAATACGCGCAGAAGCATCCGCACTCTATGGGTGCCTGGGCACCAGACTCAAAATCTCATGTTGCTCATATGAGCCATGACGACTTCTACGGAACAGAGAAATCCGTAGTCATGGCCCAGGACGATGCGCTAAGAATTGAGTTTGTCGGCGCGGACAGCCAAGTCACGCCTCTCGGAAAAATTATTCAAGTTGAGGCAGGCGAAGTGGTTGATGGTGCCTGTATGAGCAAGGCGGCGCTGTGCCAGTTCTATGCCGAACAGATTGCGGATGCCAAGGCAAAGGGCGTCCTGTGGTCTCTGCATTTAAAAGCGACCATGATGAAAATATCCGATCCCATTATGTTCGGTCACGCCGTTAAAGCTTATTACCATAACGCCCTGAGCAAACATGCAGCAGTCTTTGAGCAACTTCGATTCGATGCTAATAATGGGATTGGCGACGCCTATGACAAGATTAAATCTCTGCCAGCGGATCAGTGTGCCGCGATCAAAGCTGACCTGGATGCCTGCCTGACTGAAGGCCCAGATCTGGCTATGGTTGATTCTGACCGAGGGATTACTAACCTGCATGTACCCAGCGATATTATCGTCGATGCTTCTATGCCTGCCGCTATTCGCGAGTCGGGCAAAATGTGGGGCCCAGACGGCAAGCTGCATGACATGAAGGCAGTCATACCTGATCGCTGCTACGCTGAGGTTTTTGAAGAAACTATTCGTCATTGTCGCGAGCATGGCGCCTTTGACCCGACGACCATGGGCTCTGTACCCAACGTTGGCCTGATGGCCCAGAAAGCCGAAGAATATGGCTCTCACGACACAACCTTTGAGGCTCCTGCTGCCGGCCTGATTCGAGTGGTTGACAGTTCTGGCACTGTGCTGATCGAGCATAAAGTACAAGCTGGGGATATCTGGCGCCTGTGTCGCGTCAAGGACGGTCCGATTCGCGACTGGGTGAAATTGGCAGTCAACCGTGCACGCTTGACCCAGTGCCCTATTGTGTTCTGGCTGGATGAACATCGTGCCCACGACGCTCGCCTCATAGAGAAGGTCAAGGCTTATCTGCCTGAACATGACCTCACCGGTATCGACTATCAGATATTGGCGCCGGCTGCCGCTACCCGCCTCAGTCTTGAACGCGTCAGAGCTGGGGATACGGTCATCTCTGTGACCGGCAATGTTTTGCGCGACTATTTGACTGACCTGTTCCCTATTCTTGAGCTGGGTACCAGTGCGAAAATGCTTTCCATCGTGCCATTGATCAATGGCGGCGGACTGTTTGAGACTGGCGCTGGTGGTTCAGCACCCAAGCATGTTCAGCAGTTTGAAAAAGAGGGGCATTTACGCTGGGACTCTCTGGGTGAATTTTTGGCTCTGGGCGCATCACTGGAGCATCTTGCTCAAACCTTCAGCAATGAACGGGCGCAGATCCTCGCTGACACACTCAATGTCGCCATTGGGCGCTTTTTAGAGGAAAATCGCTCGCCTTCGCGAAAGGTTAACCAGCTCGATAACCGAGGCAGCCACTTCTATCTCGCCCTTTACTGGGCCGAGGCGGCGTCCAAGCAGGACCGTGATCCAAAACTGAGAGAGACGTTTACGCGAGTCGCCGAACAATTGGCCGAAAACGAAGCCAGGATCGTCGCCGAGCTAAATGCTGCTCAGGGCGCACCCCAGAATGTCGGCGGCTATTACGACCCAAATCCTGAACTCGCCAATCGTGCGATGCGACCGAGCCAGACGTTCAACAAGATCATCGACTCTGTCGCCGCAGCGTAAAGGTCGAAGA
>JAYODE010000021.1:31968-44753 GCA_038106185.1 Gammaproteobacteria bacterium
GCTTAGAACTAAAATTAAGCTCTTAGCCCACGAGATTTGAGTCAGAGCAAAGCTCTGACTCAAATCACTCTTTATAAGCGCCAAAAGAATAAGCGCCAAAAGATCCCCTTTGTTTATTTGTTAGAATCAATAGCTACTTGGAATTCCCTCACCTGGAATTTCTGTCAGCTATCACTCCGAATTTATCTCGAGAAGATGGCGCATTACTCTTATCACGAGGCGATAATTTTTTAACTACGCAAAGCATTGTGCTGAAGTCTGCACAAATTTTTGATCGAAGAGGGTTAAAAACTGCAGGCAAATAGTTTCAAGTACACTATTTGCCTGCCGAATTTCATCCTACCAAAGGTCGTATTTTTGCAGCTCCGCACGACCGACAACCATGTGATGCACCTCATCTGGGCCGTCAGCAAAACGTAGATGACGCATATCAGCGTACATAGAAGCTAAGGGCGACCATTGCGAAATACCCGTTGCGCCATGCATTTGAATCGCTTGATCGATAATCAAACAGACCTTTTCTGGCACCATGGCTTTGACAGCACTGACGTAAACCCGAGCCTCCTTATTGCCCAACACGTCCATGGCTTTGGCGGCCTGCAACACCATCAACTTCATCGCATCGATTTCGATTCGAGCCCGAGAAATAACCTCAAGGTTTTTGCCCAACTTGGCTATCGGCTTACCGAATGCGACTCGAGAGCCTGCGCGGGTCACCATCAGCTCCAAGGCTTTTTCAGCTTTGCCGATAGATCGCATGCAGTGGTGAATTCGACCTGGTCCCAGACGAACCTGAGAGATCTCAAAACCTCGGCCTTCACCCAGCAAAATATTCTCTTTCGGTACTCGAACATTGTTGAATCGAATATGCATATGACCGCGGGGCGCATGATCTTGGCCGAAGACATGCATGCCTTCCAAGATTTCAACCCCCGGTGTATCGATAGGTACGAGGATTTGTGATTGCTGCCTGCTGGGCGGCGCATCTGGACTGGTTTTCACCATGGTGATCATAATTTTGCAACGGGGATCGCCAGCACCAGAGATGTAGAATTTCTCGCCATTGATGACCCACTCGTCTCCTTCAAGGACGGCGCTGGTGCTGATGTTTTTTGCATCTGACGATGGCAGGTTAGGTTCTGTCATGGCGTAAGCAGACCGAATTTCGCCATTAAGCAATGGCTTCAGCCACTTCTCTTTTTGCGCCTCGGTACCTACTCTCTCCAGGACTTCCATGTTGCCTGTATCAGGCGCACTGCAATTCAGTGTTTCTGATGCCAGGCTGTATTTGCCCAACTCAGCGGCTATATAGGCGTAATCGAGATTGGTCAGCCCTTCTCCCATCTCGGAATCAGGCAGGAAAAAGTTCCACAATCCTGACGCCTTCGCCTTGTTCTTCGCACCCTCCAACAACTCCAGCTGCCGAGGGTGCCAGGACCAACGATCCACCTTGCCTTTTTCCAGGCTGTAGAACTCCTCAGTGATGGGCTCAACGTTTTCAATGATATGTTTTTTGACTGCGTCCATCAGGGGCTGGGCCTTTTCGGACATGGCCAGGGTATACAAATCGTTAGCAATATCGGGCATATACTTGCTTCTCCATTCTATGTATCAATTAAATGTGACTAAAGTCTGTCTACCACTCCAGATCGTCAGGGATCTTGAAGTCCTTATAGGGATCGTCTTCGTCAGCGGCGTCCTTGTCTCGCTCAAAGAGATAAAGCACAACGCCATCCTTGCGCGCCATGATTCGCCGCGCCACCTGCTCAGGAACCATATCATATCCACCAGCGGTTTTGACAATCGCTAGAAAACCCTGATTGAGCTGGGTTTTATTCGCCTGAGACACATAGATATTCTTGATCACGCCCTTGTCGGCAAATTTATAACCAACATCCCCTGCCTGGCGCTGGGCATTCATTTCGATCAGTTGCTTAATCTGGGCATCGAGCGCTCGCGCCCTGGCAAGCTGGTCCCTTTCCTCGTTCTTACGGCGATCACTGTCCAGCTTATCCTTTAGCGCCTGCTTCGCTTCGAGTTTACTGACATCTACCTCGCCGTGCTTCTCTCGCACGTCTTTGCGATGCAGGCCGTTCTGGGCCTTACGCAGTTGTTTGTCGCTAACGAGGCCGACCTTGCGAAGCTGATCCTGCAGTGATGAACCACCCTTGTTGTTCTTTTTCAATTCATTACTCTCCTGTTTCCATTCAAGGGTTCACTGCCTCAGACTCAGCATCGGCACCGCACCACAAGATGTCTGGATCCTCGGGATGCCAAGGCAGGTATTTTGCCATGACCCGGGCAAACAAGTCGCCATCAAGGAACGCGTCAAGCCAGCGGATCAAGTGGGTGTAGCGCCGAGTTCGAAACCAGGCCAGATCAACATGAGCAAACTGGCGAACAAACGGCAGGATCGCCATATCCGCATAAGACACTCGATCATCAAACAGATAGGGCGTGTCGCGCAGACACCGGTCGAGTCGGTGCAGGAACACTTCACACTCGTCCCGAGCGGCGAGCGCCACATCCATCGCGTCGTGACCGGCATACTTGTAGCGGTCGAGGTGACCTTTGAACACCTGGTCATTTTCCTCCACCAAGGCTTTCATTCGAGCCACCTTCTGAACATCGCTGCGCAGCCAGCCCGCCGGATCTTGCTGCGCCAGCGCCCAGTGCAGGATGTCGAGACTCTCATCGATGACCGTGGCATTCGGCAACACCAGGACCGGCACCGTCGCCTTAGCAGAGACCAGCAGCAACGCGTCAGGCTTGTGCTTTAGCGCGACCTCTCGCAAGCGTACTGTCACGCCCGCAACAGACAGTGCCAGTCGCGCACGCATGGCGTAGGGGCAGCGACGAAAACTGTAGAGTATGGGGTAATCAGGCATTTTCAGGGCAGCTTTGTCATTTTGGATCAGACTCACTTGAACCAGACTCACTTGGACCAGACTCATAAGCATAGCGTTTTTATGGCGCTGATATACCCTGTTGACAAGCAAATGCATCAGCAAATACTGGTAACCGCACGCCAATGCGCTAGCATGGTCCCTATCAGCCAATAGAACAGTAACTGGAAGAGCCACCCGAAGCAAAGCGAGGACACAGTGATAGAACACCATATCGATATCCAGACCCAGGACGGCGCCATGAATACCTTCATTACTCATCCGGACGAAGGTGGCCCCTTTCCCGTCGTGATGTTCTATATGGATGCGCCGGGCAAACGGGAGGAACTGCACGATATGGCTCGGCGAATCGCCACTGTCGGCTACTATGTGATACTCCCCAACCTCTATTACCGCAAGACTCGGGAGTTTGTCTTTGAGCGCACAGAAGCCGGCATGAAGAACATGATGGAGGTGGCCAGCCACCTGCGCATCAAGCTGATTATGGAAGATACCCAGGCGCTGCTCGATTTCCTCGAGACTGACCCCCAAGCCAATACCCAAAAAATTGGCGCCGTCGGTTACTGCATGAGCGGGCCCTTCGTGTTCGCTGCGGCCTCCCATTTTCCAGATCGGATTCAGTGCGCGGCCTCCATCTACGGCGCCAACCTTGTGACCAAAAGGGATGACTCGCCGCACCTGAGCGCGAACAAGATCAAGGGCGAAATCTACTTCGCCTGTGCCGAGATAGATCACTATGCGCCCAGGGAAATCATTGATGCGCTCGAAGCTCATCTGAAAACCTGCAATATCAAGTATCGCATCGAGTGGTATCCCGGCGCGGAACACGGTTTTGCCTTTCCTGATCGAGGCGAGATCTATCACAAGCCCAGCGCAGAGCGACATTGGGCTCGCCTGTTTGATTTGTTTCAGCGCAACCTGCGCGACGGCGATTAAACCCGGCCGGACAAATACCCTATCAACCAAAGCACCAGCTACCGCGAGCAGCAGCAACCTATGGCCACCAAGCCAACCATCTACAAACTCGGCGTCACCATCTCCGACATGAATCGCGACTATTACCAGACCCATCAGCTGACGATCGCCCTACATCCATCGGAGACTCATGCCCGCATGATGGCGCGAATGATGGCCTTTTGCCTGAACGCCAACGAGCACCTGACATTCAGCCGCGGCTTGTCTGAAAATGACGAGCCGGATATCTGGTCTCACAGCCTCGACGGTCAGACGCAACTCTGGATTGATGTGGGCGAGCCCTCGGTGGAGCGGGTCAAGAAGTCCACCCGGGTCGCCAAAGAGGTGCGAGTCTATAGCTTCAACACCAAGTCGGATGTCTGGTGGCAAAAATCAGCTGACGAGTTCAGTCAGTTGAAGGCAACCTATTACCGATTTTCCTGGCCTCAGATTCAGGACCTGACGGCATTGATTGAACGCACCATGACGCTGTCGGTGACCATCTCAGAGGAATCAGCTTATATCGCCGGGGACGCCGGTGAATTTGAGCTCAGTTGGGTCACACTCAATGCGTAGCGTTTTTTACCCTGAAATCAGCCAAAAAAATCGAGCAAGCTAGACTGTGCCAATCATTCATCTAGTCCTAGAGTCTTTATTGAAAGTCAATTTTTGAGCGAAAAAAAACGGGCAAGACTATGACTAGTCTCGCCCGTTATCGATGGATCATTGCAACTGACGCACACAGAGTTGTGCGTCAGGGCCGATCGATGCCTAGATACGCTCGATAATGATGGCTGGCGCCATACCACCGGCGGCGCACATGGTAATCAAGCCAAACTGCTGACCACGACGCTCCAGCTCGTCCAGTACGGTACCGATCAGCATTGAGCCAGTTGCGCCGATAGGATGACCCAATGCCATGGCGCCACCGTTAACGTTGACCTTGTCACGGTCGAGGTTCAGGTCGCGAATAAACTTCTCTGCGACGACTGAAAACGCTTCGTTGATTTCGAAAAGGTCGATATCGTCAATGGTCAGGCCAGCTTTGGCCAGCACTTTACGCGCCGCTGGTACAGGTGCGTTCAGCATCAAGGTTGGCGAGTCACCCATGTTGCACATGGCAACAATTCGAGCTCGCGGCTTCATGCCATGCGCTTTTGCATAGTCTGGAGAAGCCAGTAAAACCGCACCAGCACCATCAACCACGCCGGATGAATTACCCGCATGGTGGAAATGTTTGATATCCAGGCCCGGATACTTTTGCAGCACCAGACTCCGGAAGGTCGTGCCTGACTGATCAAGGGGGATATCCGCAAGCTTGGCAAATGACGGATCCAGATTACTCAGGCCTTCCAGTGTGGTCTGGGGACGGGGAAACTCTTCATGATCAAGGGCGACGGTACCATCGGCGTTGTACACTGTGATCAGTGACTTATCGAAATAGCCATTTTTGATGGCATGATCAGCACGCTGCTGAGACACAACTGCAAGCGCATCCAGTGCTTTTCGATCAATGCCCTCAAGGGTTGCGATCGTATCGGCACACAGACCCTGGTGGGGCTGAGGATGAACCGCCCGTAACCGGAAATTATCATTGTCGAGAAAGGGTGAGCCATTGCCGCCGCCACCGCCATAGGAAGACATCATCTCTGCACCACCACCGATACACAGATCTTCCATACCGGACATGATGTTCGCCGCTGCAATATTCACAGAGGTGATGCCCGAGCCACAGAAACGGTCAAGGGTGACGCCACTGGCACGAACATCATAGCCGGCGTCGAGGGCCGCCATACGCGCCAGGTCGCCGCTTTGCTGGCCACGCTGAGAGCTGGTACCGAAAACAATATCATCAACTTCCGCAGTGTCAAAACCAACCCGTTCCTGCAAGGCTTTTAATACTGCGGCTCCAAGATGCTGAGGGTGCTGATCAGCTAACGCGCCCTTACCTTTCTTGCCGATTCCCCGCGGGGTTCGACAGGCATCAATAATCCAGGCTTCTGACATGGTAGTACTCCTATTTAGAAATCTTTCGAGCAACTCGCCACACTGGCGCGCCTCGTCAAGGCGCAGGTTTCACGGCTGAGTTGCGTTCAACGCGAGCCTCGCATATTAGAGTGATTGCGGGTGAGCGGCAAGGTCCCTGCTGGCAGGAAGGCTTTCGCGGCACTGCGCGACCTATCGAAACCCTACTTCAAAGTTTCCTCCTGATTGTCCAGGACCATTTGCAACAGCCCGACGACCATCCTCTCGGCATCTGCCTGCGCTTGCGGCTGAGACAAGTCGAGCGCCAATTGCATGGGTATCAGAAAGGTGTTGAACAGGCAACCGAAGGCATAATCTGCCTTTAAACTGGCAAAATCATAGTCACGAACTCCGGCCTGCAGCAACCTCCTGTGGTAACGATGTAACAATGGTGTCTCTACCTGGCGACGCAGAGTGAGCGGCAAAAGACCCAAAAAATAGGCGATATCATGGGCACCACAGCCGAGATGGCAACCATCCCAGTCAAAGATCACGATCGGGTCAGAGATCTTAGCCTGATCAAAAAAAACGTTTTGACAGTGAAAATCCATGTGGCACAACGTTAGATTTCTGGTCGGCCAGTCTGTCGTCATACGCTTTTCCGCAGTCGCTGCGATATCGATGCACAGACCACGCCAATCAACCGGCAGGAATGCCGCCAGCGGCGACTCGAGCCAGGCCGACCAGCTATTCGCCATCTCACTGGCCCACTGTGTCCAGACTGCATGAGTCGGACCCATAACGGCCTCGCTGGCAACCAGCTCAGCTTCTCTTTGCCACCAATGACCATGGAGGCGCGCCGCTGTATCAATCACTCGAGCAAGCGCTTTGAACCGCGGCGGATCGAAAAATGAAAAGCGCCGCATAACCGAGCAATCTTGCAACAACAACACGGCATTACCGGTTTCGTCATTCCAGAGCGCAGCGTAGACTTTGGGCATACGGACTGGTGTCTGCGCCGCCAGCTCTGCATAGAAACGAGCTTCTCGGCAAAAGGTCCGTCTTTGTTGCACCATGTCGGCGGTCGCCAAATATTCTGGCATGACTTTGATGGCCAGCGTCGCGGGTAATCCCTGCGTTCTGACGCCAGGCGCCCAATTGAGCGAGATAAAACCCACCTTGCTGCCATAGCCTCGGTTGAGCTTCGGCGCCGTTACCCTGAAATCCAGCAGATCATCGACGGATACCTTGAAAACAGATGCCAGCCACGGCCTGCTGACCTCTGCTAAAACCAGGGGAAAGTTGTCTATGTGATGGGAGGATACCAACATGGGGAAGACCATACGCCCTTCTCTGCAGGCTGTCAGCTACCCGATCATTTGCTTAGGCATTTGCCTGGTTATTTAAGCGTTCAGCTCGCGCGAAAAGCTGCGCCGATCTGGATAAATTGACGCTAAGGCTGGCGACTGCTGAATACTACTGACCGCTGACGCTACTGAACCTTGATTTTCTTCGTGCCTCGAGTCGGCAGTGCCTCCAACGGATCATCAGGCCAGGGATGTTTCGGATAGCGGCCCTTCATGTCTTTTTTGACCTCGTGATAGGAGGAACGCCAGAAACCAGCCAGGTCCATCGTCACCTGCAGGGGCCTGCCAGCCGGCGACAAAAGGTGGACCAGCAAGGGCTGGCGATCATCGATAATCCTGGGCGTCGCTTCACAGCCAAACATCTCTTGCAGCTTGACCGCCAGCACCGGCGGATTAACGGTATAGTCGATGGCGATGCTTGAGCCGGTGGGCACCGAAATCCGTTGCGGCGCCAACCGGTCAAGCGCTTGATGCAATGACCAGGGCAGTCGAGCATTTAATACCATCCCCAAATCCAGTTTACGCAAGTCTGCCAAACTCTTAACCGAATCCAGGTAGGGTAGCAGCCAATCGGACACAGTCGCCAACAGGCCTGCATCACTCATGTTCGGCCAGGCTGGATCGTTGGTCACACCCCTCACCAACTCAACCCGCGCTTGCCACTGCCGTAACTCGGGTGTCCAGCGCAACAGGCCAAGACCATTCGCTCGCACATACTGAAGTAACGCCTCACTTCTGACCTGCAAAGGTACCGGATCGAGAGTTTCACGCTGAAGCACCAGTGCGCCGAGCAAACGACGGCGTTCGGCAACAAAACGCTGGGTTTTTTTATCCCACTCGGCGACTGTCTCTCGATGCAGCAGATCCTTCAGTAGGGCGTCAAACAGCGCAGGATCAAGGCTCGCGCCAGACCGAATGATATCGCCCTGACCACCACCAGTTACCTCTGCCAGCGCCAACCACTGTGACTGCGCCAGATAGTGATTGGCTGCAAACGCCGCTCCTCGACCATTGGCGAGCTGATAACCCCCTGCGTGCCGCCGACGGGCAATACGATCCGGGTAGGCACAGGCGAGCAGATAGCCCGGCAATTGCTCGAGTGATACAGACTCAACTCTGTGAGCCGGCGCCTCTCGACTCACCTGGCGCCGAATCTGCTGAGCCAGATCCCGGGTTCGACTGACCCATCCTCTGTGTCGAGGTGGGCAGGCCTGCTCACCCCGCAGTATCGCCAGGCGTTGGGCAATGTCTGGGTTTTCCCCACTCAGGGGATCCCGGTCAGATAACAGGCTGGCCAGCAGCGCCGCGCTCTCCAGCTCGTTGATCGCAGCGCCCGCCAGCACCAGGTGACCCAGACGCGGATGCAGCGGCAGCGCAGCCAACCTCGCCCCATGCTGGGTCAACACCCCACTTGATCCTTCCCTATTGCCCTGTTTCGCGACCGCTCCCAACATGACTAGCAAGTCAATACCCTGTTGCCAGGCGCCCGCAGGCGGCATATCGACCCAGCGCAGTTCCTTCGGCGCCTGCACGCCCCAGTTCAATAGTTGCAGCGCCAAAGGTGCAAGATCGGCACTGAGTATTTCCGGACTGGTCTGCACCGCCAGCTGCTGCTGTTGCGCCTCGGACCAGAGCCGATAGCATCGGCCAGGCCGCAATCGCCCCGCGCGGCCCATGCGTTGAACGCTGGATCCTTGAGATATCTTTCGAGTTTCGAGTCGAGTCATCCCCGTACCAGGATCAAATACGGGCTCTCTCGCCAGTCCCGTATCAACGACGATATCAACGCCGTCGATGGTCAGGCTGGTCTCCGCAATATTGGTGGCCAAGACCACCTTGCGCTGCCCCTTGACGGTAACAGGTGCTATCGCCTCTTGCTGCGCCTCAATACTCAGGTTGCCATAGAGCGGGCAAAGCCGAACATTCTGGATCGCTTGCGCTGCCAGCCAGCGTGTCAGCGCCTCAAAAGATCGAGTGATTTCGCCCTGACCTGGCAGAAATACCAGCACACTGCTGGTCGGATTGTCCTGCAAGGCCTGAATCACTCCAGCAACTGCACGGTCCACCGCTGACTCTCGAGGCAGGGTGGCACGGCCATAGAGGACTTCAACAGGATATTGCTGACCCGCGCTGCTGACGATCGGCGCATCATTCAGCCAGGCGGCGACAGCGGCTGTGTCCAGCGTCGCCGACATCAGCAACAGCTTCAACGGATCATCTTCACCACGAAACAGTCCGCGGCCATGGAGACACAGGCTCAGAGCCAGGTCCGCATCCAGGCTACGTTCATGGTATTCATCGAAGATCACCAGTCCGACATTCGCCAGGCCCGGATCCTCCTGAAGCATGCGGGTCAGTATGCCTTCGGTGATAACCTCTATGCGGGTGTTGGAGCTGATCCGAGTGTCCTGTCGCATGCGATAGCCCACAGTCTCACCGGGCTCCTCACCCAGCAAACCTGCCAACCGCTGGGCTGCCATTCGAGCCGCGAGTCGCCGAGGCTCCAGCATCAGGATTTTGCGGCCCGCTAGCCAGGGTTCAGCCAAGAGTGCCAGCGGTACCAGGGTCGTCTTGCCAGCTCCTGGCGGTGCTTCCAAAATCACTTCATGGCGAACTGCCAGCTGCGCCGCCAGGTCGCCCAACACCGCTTCAACAGGCAGACCGGTTCTGGGCAGCAAGGACACGGTCAGACCTTGTCCAGTCGACGGATCTCTGGCGCATCTCCCGTAGAACCCTTGGTAATGCCTGACACCTTGGCATTCCGCCCGGAGGTCTTGGGGAATTTCTTTGATAGCTCAGGCCCTGCCGCCGTCAGACCACCGTCAACCACCAGCGCCTCGCCGGTGACAAAGGCCGCATCTGTGCTGGCCAGAAACACCGCTGCACCAGCAATGTGTTCACCCCGCCCATAGTCGGGCCAGGGTTGTGAGTGAGCAAACACTTTCTGCGTAGCCGCCGCGTTACCGCCATCTGCCAGCGGTGTGACAATAAATCCGGGGCAAATCGCGTTCACCCTGATCCTGTTGGGAGCCAGCTCAACTGCCGCCGACTGGGTCATACTGATGACAGCGGCCTTAGCCGCAGAGTAGACCAGGGGCCCGCCATCGCCACTCAAGCCGGCGATCGACGCAGTATTGATAATCACGCCACCCTCGGACTGCGTCTGCATGACCCGAGCACCATGTTTGATGCCGAAAAATACGCCCTTTGCGAGCACATCAAACGTGTAATCCCAGTCCCGCTCGGTGGTCTCCGTGAGGGGACCTATCGCCCCGCCAACGCCGGCGTTGTTAAACAACACGTCGAGCCGGCCGAATTGGCTGAGCGTGGCGTCGATCATACTCTCGATACTGGATTCCTGAGCGACGTCGGTACGGACAAAACCGACCCTGCCCTCAAAGCCGGCATCAATAGCCGCCTGCAGTGCCGCAGCGCCGGTCGCCGCATTATAGTCGGCGATCATGACCCTGGCGCCCTCCGCGAGAAATCGCATAACAGACGCTAGGCCCATGCCGCTGGCGCCTCCGGTGATTATGGTTACCTGATTGTCGAGTCGCATCACTTGCTCCTGATAGGTTGACGTGGGGCTTCTCACCCGTGCCTCTTAATGCCAGTACTGAGCTGCTGGAAGGCCTCAAGATACCACAGCCGGTCTCACCCGCAAGCTAGTCTGCTGACCGTTGAGACCGGCGTCAAATTGATTACCGCTTCACGCCAAGGATTGTTATCCTTCCTGCCATCATTTACTGGGAGTTAGACCTATGAAAGTCGCTGCAATCCAAAAACCGGGCGGTTTGGACAAGATCCTTATTCAGGAGCGCCCCGATCCTGTCGCCGGTCCCGGCGAGATTTTAGTACGCGTCAAAGCCAGCTCACTGAACTTCCATGACCTTGCCGTAGCAACCGGCATGATCCCCAACGTCGATGGCCGCATTCCTATGTCTGACGGTGCCGGTGAAGTGGTTGCTCTTGGTGCAGGCGTCACCCAGTTTCAGGTGGGTGACACTGTGTTGTCGCTGTTTTTTCCCAACTGGCAAAATGGCGATCCGGACTTAAAAAATCTCATCGGGGTACCCGGTGATCATATAGACGGGTTTGCTGCTGAGCTCGTGGCCATGCCAGCATCCGCCTTCACGCGCGCTCCTGCAAACTATTCCATGGAAGAAGCGGCAACCTTGCCCTGTGCAGCCTTAACCGCCTGGCGAGCCTTGATGGTTGAAGCCCGTATCAAGCCCGGTGACTGGGTGCTGACCCAGGGCACTGGCGGAGTGTCTATCTTCGCGCTCCAGTTTGCCAAAGCTGCCGGCGCTCGCGTCATTGCAACCTCATCCAGCCCAGCAAAGCTGGCCAAGCTAAAAGAACTGGGCGCTGATCATGTCATCAACTACAAGGAAACGCCGAAGTGGGGGGCCATGGCCAAGCAGCTCACCGGCGGTCGCGGGGTTGACGAGGTGGTCGAGATAGGCGGCGCCGGGACACTCGGCCAGTCGATAGCGGCTTGCAAGGTCAGCGGCCATATCTCGTTGATCGGAGTACTGACCGGTGTCTCCGGGGAAGTACCAACGGCACAGCTGTTCTCAGCCAACATCACCCTGAAAGGCATCACGGTAGGTTCACGGCAGGCACAGGAAGATATGATCGATGCGATTGAAACCCACAATATCAAACCCTTAATCAGTGATCGATTTCCGCTGGATCAACTCAAAGCCGCCTTTGAGTTGCAGGTAGCGCAGAAGCACTTCGGAAAGATCGTGATTAATATTTAGCCGCCATACGAGGGAGCGTTAATCCGAGTAAAGTGTCATTCTTGCGTCCTGGCACTTTACTCCGACCCCTTAATATCTGGGGCTATTCAGACCAATACCAGCTGGTGACATTAAAACGATATTGATCAGCGTAGGCAGGATTCAAGGCTTTCACCCAGTGTTCTGAACCTGTTGAAGACGGGTCAAACAGCACGCAGCGGTTGAATAGTGGCGCAACACTGGTCGTTGCCTCGTTCTGGCCCATAAACACCAGCTCGCCGCCCGCCGCTTCGTGCCAAGCTTTGTTTAAATACAGCAGCAGGCACACTTCTCTTCCCGGTGAATCGTCGGCGTGCTGCCCGATAAAGTCATTGGCACCCAGGCGAAAGTAGTTAGTGTTGATATCAGGTTTGTTCAGGTTCAGGTCTGTTAGTTGCACCTGAAAAATACGAGACAACAGGGTTAGAAATTCCTCGCTGCGCAAATACAGCAAGAATTCGAGCGCGAGTTTGTCATTTTCATCTTCACGACTCACTGGTCCTCGTTGCCAGACATCTCTGTGCACAAACCGTTGAGCTCTCGCAGTTTTTTGCCATTGACTATTATCAACATAGAGCGCTGAGTAAGTATGTTTCTGAGTTTGCCAGCCATGAGGTTGGCGCAAATCCGCCAAGACTGCTTCAAGTTTCGCGGCGTTAAACAGTTGATCAATCACGACATGATTGGGGCAAGAAGCTAATAGAGACTGGCGATAGGAGCCAATGGCCGCATCGCTGATTCGGTCCTTATTTAACCAACCATTATTCAAACACTCTTTAATCAAACACTCTTTACTCAAAGATTCTTTA
>JAYODE010000021.1:44853-49934 GCA_038106185.1 Gammaproteobacteria bacterium
CGCCAAAACAATTTGAGACCCAGTAATACCCAGGGCATGCCATGCAGCAGAAAATCGAACAGGTCGATGGGCCTGGTCAGCGCTCCGGCAACTAGCAGCCTGCTCTTTTCCAGCAGATGCGGCTCAGGCGTGAAGGGTGCCAAGCCCAGGGTGAGACACAGTAGCAGCAACAGGAGGTAGGGAATTCGATTTACTAGCTTTCCCATAAGTACCAGTAGATTGAGACGAGTCACAAGTATACCGAATTCCTGACCCAGCAGAAATTAGCGCCTTGGTGTCTGTTCGCTCAATCTGGCGAGCAGCAGCCCTACAACAAACTGCTAATTTTTCGCCAGAAAGTTGTAAGCACTGCCTATCAGCCATCCTGTTATGAATGCGATAGACGACCATGCCAGCAAACCCACTAAGAAGCCATAGAGGCTCATATGCCAGGAGAAGTGCTCAAGGTGGGTGTGGGTCATGTGGCCAGACATGAAGGTCATTTCACCGGGGAGCACCGCCACTAGCAGACTACAGATAAGCCAAAGAGTCGCTGTCACAAAAGCCAGGGCCAGACCGAGCTTGATAGCGTCTATCGCCATAACGCCCTCGAATATTAAAGATGTAATAAAATTATCGGCTTCGCCAATGAGGATCTGACTGAGCTGAATCAAGAATGCTCAAAGTGCCAATCGGTTGGCAAGCAAGGGGGGCGGGGTTAAAGTGCCGGTGTCGGTCTGAGTTCTGGCACTGTATCTCTATGATTAACGTTTTAGCTTAAGATCGGCGCTTAAGATCGGCGCTTAAAATCGGTGCTTCACCAAGGTTCAGTTTAGCGCTTTGTTCCAAGTCCCGCAGAAGGAGCTAACTCAATGAGTAAAATAAGACCCCATTCAATATTGCTGTTGCTCGCGGTAATGGGACTCACTGGTTGTAAAACCGACGGTGGCAGCGCGCCCCCGACGTCAGCCCCTGCCGGCGAAACGGCAAGTGTTAGCGTCGCAAGCCACCCAGACCAGGCCCTGATAGATCGTGCTGGCGCGCCTTTGTTGGACGGCCTGGGTAGTCATGAACACCTCATTACGACCAGTGATCCTGGTGCTCAGCGTTATTTTAACCAAGGCCTGGTTCTGGCGTTCGCCTTCAATCATGCAGAGTCGATTCGAAGCTTTAAAGCCGCTCAGCGACTGGATCCCGATTGCGCCATGTGTTTCTGGGGAGAAGCACTCGCAACTGGCCCCAATATCAATGTCACCAGCAAGGGCAAAGTCATCATGTCTGATGCTGAACGCCTCAGCGCCTTTGCTGCGTTAAAGTCTGCAGTCGCGCTGAAGGGCAAGGTCAGCCTACCAGAGCAGCATTACATAGAAGCATTGCAGGCACGTTACAGTGGCAATATCCAATCAAGCCGAGAAGGCCTTGATGAACAATACGCTTCGGCGATGGGTAAACTCGCCGCTAAGTATCCCGAGGATATGGACGCCGCCGCTCTGTATGCGGAATCTGTGATGAACACCATGCCATGGAATTACTGGCAAGATAATGGCGATCCCCGCGAAGACACGGTGAAGGTCATAGATGCTCTCGAGCGCGTACTGGCAGCGGCACCTGACCACCCCTTAGCGATTCATCTGTATATACACGCGGTCGAAGCCTCTAGCAGACCAGAGCGCGCTGAAGCTGCAGCCGATCGGCTAGCTGGACTGGTGCCGGGTGCCGGTCACCTGGTACACATGCCAGCACATATCTACTGGCGGGTCGGACGCTACCATGATGCGTCGGCCGCGAACATAGAAGCCGCACGAGTAGACGAGGTCTATATCGCCCAGTGTAACGCTCAGGGCTTTTATCCGGCGCTGTATTACCCCCACAACATTCACTTCCTGTGGGCCGCATCCACCATGCAGGGTAGGGCCGATCTTTCCATTGAATCGGCGCTGAAGGTCGCCAAAAACGTCAAGATCGAACAGGTTAAACAATTTCCAACGATCGAATTCTTCCGCACTATTCCTCTGCTGTCCTACGTACGCTTTGGTCGCTGGGACGAGATCATGGCGGCACCGGAGCCTCCAGCGGAATTCAGCTATTCACAGGCGATTCGGCACTATGCGCGTGGTGTCGCGTTAGCCGCACAGGGTCAACTTGCTGAAGCACGCGCCGAGCAAGCTATGATCGAGCCTATCAAGAGTACAGTCAGCATCAGCTTTCTGGATAAGCGCGATTATCCTGCCAGCTTGTTACTCGATATCGCCAATGCTTTGCTGTTAGGTGAAATTAAACTCGCAGAGGGGGATTATGCTGGCGCAGCAGCAGACTTCAGAAGTGCGGTTGCATTTCAGGATCGCCTGCCGTATACCGAACCGCCTTTCTGGTACTATCCAAGTCGCCAATCTTTGGGTTACGCCTTATTGAAGAATGACGAAGCTGCTGAGGCCGAAGCTGTGTATCGTCAGGATCTAAAGGACTATCCAAGGAACGGTTGGTCACTATTCGGTCTGTCTCAAGCGCTTGAGGCTCAGGGCAAGACCGGGGAAGCTGCCGAAGTAAAGGCGACGTTTGCTACTGTTTGGCAAATGTCAGACATCAAGCTGACTGGATCCAAACTCTGACGAGTGCGATCGGGGTTGCATAGCGAGACTATTTTTGGAGACGATCCGTGACTTCACAGACTGACGGTAGTGTTGAACTGGCTGACGGTGAGTCTGCATCATCGATCCTCTTTGAGGTACTGACGGCGGCTGTGGCACAGTTTCCCGAGGCGCTGAGGGATGTACAGCTGCCAGCAAATCAACAGGCGTTTCGAAAGGACTATCCTCAGTGTCTGCCGCGTTTTGAAGCCGTTCGCCTTGCCAGCAACCAGCGACTGGATATAGCCAGACACCTGGTTGAATCAACGAGCAAGCGACTGGTATGGCGAGTAGGCAATCAAGAATTGGCGCTGCCTGAAAGGCTAGAAATGCGGGTCGATCCACTGGTGCTGCGGCGCGTAGAGACCTCGACCGGTGGCTGGTCACCGAATCTGATCTACCGAGGGGAACGCTGGCCCGCGACCGAATTGGCCGATTATGCGGATCACCTCGTCTCACGCAATATGATCACTCCGGCCGCGGGGAGCGCACTGACCTGGCTTCAGGACAACGTCTTGCTCGACGGCCGTTTACATCTTACGGACCGAAAGATTGTCGTCATGGGCGCAAATGCCGAAATGGCGGCAAGCCGTTCCTGGCTTGAATCCGGCGCCTCTGTTTTGTGGTTAGATGTTGCAGCACCACCGCTGCAGTGGATCGACTCGACTCACCCCATCGGCAATCTGAGCTGGTGCGAGTCAGGTGCCGATCTGCTGACTCAGCCCAATGAAATTCTAAGCACTATTCTGGCATTTGCCGATGGCGACCCCGTTGACTTGGCGCTGTATGCTTATGCACCGGGTCAGGCGCGCGAGATGCGCCTGACCAGCAGTATGAGTGAAATTGTCAATGCCTTACCAACGGCGCTGATCAGGAGTATCACCCTGCTGGTGTCGCCGACCACACCGACTCAGCTCAACGCCGAGGATCTTGAACTTATGCAGGCTAGACACAAACAGCGGCCGAGCTGGGAAGCTGGGCTCGACCGATTGGGCCTGCTTGGTGGTTGGGGGGGGGAGCAATACCATGACTGTGCCACGACTCGAACCGTAGTCGATATTCAGGGCGCCAGCTATCAGGCCGCTCAGTACCTTGGCAAAATCCAAATGGCCGAATGCTGGGCCAATTTTGGTCAACCGGCTGGTGAAAAGCCGCTGCCGCTGCGAGTATCGGCTAATACGGCCGCTATCACTCGAACTCGGTCTCTCAACCATCCGGTGTTTGCCGCTGCATTCGGTGGTGCCGCTGCTTTAGGGGTCGAGACCTTCACGCCCAGGCAGTCGCGACAGGTGAATGGCCTGCTGGCGGTACACGACTGGCTAAATCCGACGCCTCCAGTACCCGGTCAAATACGAGTACACGGCGGCATTCATACCCTACCGTATCCCCTGTCGTCGGCTCTGCGGATCGCAGCAGCCATTGGCTTTGCGCGTTCGCCCCGCTTACTGCGAGGTCTGGTGATGGGTTCAAGGTGAATGATGGAGGGGTTTAGTTAATTCCTGCCAGCGGCGCGACATTGGCGGTGAGTTCAAGGCCGAGCCAACGACGCAGCTCGGGTGACAGTCCGGCCTGAGTTGCCGGCGACAGCCCCACGTTGTGATTCCATTGTGGCCGAATAAAAGACCGGGTGTAGTAGCCAAACAGCAGTGCTCGCTCTTCATCTTGCGTGCGATTAGCGCCAGAGGTATGCCAAAGTCTGCCGTCCATCGCGACAATACTGCCGGCCTTCGCCTCAAAAGGCTGCATGCGCTCTGCCATGTTTTTCGGTAGATCTTGACGTCTTTCAAACTGATGACTTCCGGGCATAAACAGGGTACCGCCATTTTCTCCGCGAACGTCATCCAGACACCAGATAACGTTAAGACTCCAGGGCGCGTGCCAGGGTTCTGGCAGAACCACAGCAAGATCCGAGTGAATGACCATGGAGCCACTGCCGGGCTTGGCAATATTTGCCGTGAAGTTCGAAATAATGAAGTCGTCAGTCAGAAGGTATCGAACCACTTGCAGCGCCACCGGGTGCTCTATCAAGCTGAGAAAGCAGGGATCAAGATCCAACAGATTAAAGACGCGAACATTGTTGGGATTTGGGTCCAGACCTCGAATGTAAGTGGGAATACCGCGCTTTTCACTCTCGGCAGCCGCAGCCACTAGCCGCTGACGTATGTTCTGAACCTGGCCCTTATCGAGAACATCTTCTATGACGCAGTATCCCTGCTCTCTTAGTTGAACTTTAGAGCTCTCAGTCAATGCTTCTATCATCGGCTTCTATCATCGTATGTTTCATCGAGAGTTTCATCGAAGGTTTTATCGAAGGTTTTATCGAAGGTTTCATCGTATTATCCGTCGGCGACGGCTGGTCAATCAACGCACTGGATACGCTTCACAATACCAGTGCGGGCAGCCCTACCGCAATTGCCCAGCAGCAATCCTTGGCGGGAGTGATAGCGGCAACTTTTTCGAGGCAATTCTTTAGAG
>JAYODE010000021.1:50034-63272 GCA_038106185.1 Gammaproteobacteria bacterium
TTTTTCACGCGAGTTTTTCACGCGAGCTTTTCACGCGAGCCTGGCGTGGTGCGTGGTCGCGCAAAAACCTGGCGAACCTTTCTGTTCCACCAGCTGGTCCACCAGGTTTTGCTGACACAGGCGCGCTCGGTACTTTTTTTCATCGCGAGCGACTAGCCTGAGGCGCTGATGATCGTGACTTAAAACCTGAATTTAACCCCCAGTGAGAGCAAATCCACGTCGCTTTCACCAGTTTTTGCCTCATCGCCCAAGTTGTTGAAGCGTTCCCACTCAAGCTGCAGACCCAGTTGGGTGTTGAAATCATAAGCTGCGCCCACCCCCCAATAGCCTTTTGCTTTCGTCGCGCTGATGGCTTCTGTTGCCGAGACGCCACTACCTGTAGCTGTTGCTCGACCCTCTACCTTCGCGTTAATTGCACCTATTTTACCGAACACCGCGAACTGATCATTGACCGGGTAACTGCCGACAGCAGCAATGTTTAGACCGGCAGCTTTGACTTCAGCAACGGCACTACCGGCAACCGGCCCAGTAAAGGCGGCGCTGTACTGAAATTTTCCAAGATCGACATAGCCACCCTCAACAGCCCAGTTCGGTGTCAACTGATAGCCCAGTTGCAGCTGGAAAGCGGTATCCGAATCATCAAAGGTGGAAGACAGACCTGTTACACCCAGATCAACCAGCTCTTCATTGACTTCAATGGCCGCCTTGTCATCCGCTTTTGATTGTCCAACGGCCGCAGTGACATACCAATCAGCAGCGGTAGCTGAGCCGGCTGCGCAACAGAGTAGAGTGGCTAAGGTCATATTTTGGATTTTCATTACTGCGCTCCCTGGTTAAAAGAACCGCCATTTTATCCACGTGTTAACCGAATACTTTGACTTGAATCACGAGTCACGATGACGACTTTCGCCGCAACCTAAGTGAATCTAACGATTACGACTGAGCCTGGTACCTGCCGCGAATCAAGGGGGCTGATAACTGAAGTAGGCGACTGAAGTAGATGCCTTACTAAGATAGGCGCGACTGAAAAGCATGGGGTAATTATAAGTAATTATAATTAGGGCCCGCCTATCAAAGGGGACCTGGGGCATTACGTCTGCGACAATTATTCTGGCATAATCCCTCTCTCTTCCGCGTGCTATCTCAGTTGCCTCACTCATGCCAAGAATTGCATTGCGTTTCACGGGCATTGCCGTACTACTGCTCGCCATCTGTTCGAGTCTTGTCTGGTACAAACTGCCCGACTTGGCCTTGGTCGTCGGCCGTGCAGCACTGTCGAACACCGGCATAGAATTGGTTGCCGTGAAAATCCCGCGGCAACACCGTCTGCCGCTTCAGATCGAGGCTCTGAGCCTTGCCGCCAGCAACCTCACTATCTCGATCAGTAAGGCTCAACTGTCGCCATTGACGCCCTGGGCAAACGCCTGGCAACTCGACTTGGATAGCGTCACATTAGCGCCCATCGACCTGGACCTCAGCACAGTGGCAACCAGCATTGCTGACTCGCTTGATAATATTCGATCGGTTTTAACTTGGCTGCCAGAGCGGGGCCAAATCAAGCGCTACAGTTACTGTAACGTGGAATGTTTCACCGGGGATCTGCACTGGCAGCGAATACCAGGTGGAGTCGAGTTGCAGGTTACCCTGAAGAATTGGGGTCTGCTGGCTGACCTCTCGATCACTTCCGATGCACTGCAAGTGACCGTCTTTACCGATGTTCAGGCTGGTCACTCGGCGCTCGACCCACACCGTTTGGGCGAGGCGCTTGGCTTTCCGTTACCTGCACACTGGATACTGTTCGGACAAGTTACTGCGCCAGATCCAAACTCAATGGTAATGACCGGCACACTCGACCTGGGTTCAATGAAAGGCACCATACCCATACCCACGCCCACGCCCACGCCCACGCCCATACTCGAACAATCATCGGCTTTTAGCAGCGAGTTTGCACTTGACTCAAGCCAGACCCAATTCAGCGTTCAAGTACCTGCCACGACGCCTGCGACAGTCTTTGAACTTTGGCGCCTGGCTGAATTTGAGCTGAGCACCAAGGCCAATGGATTTTGGCGCATAGCGCGCGGCCCAGCTGAAATTACAAGTCGTTCGGAGTTGCGGTTCAGCGCGACACACAGTCCTGATAACACTGCTGCACGACTCGACCAAGCGCTGCTGCTGAACTTCACCAATACCGACCTGACTCAAGGAATCATTAGCGTTGGCGAGGGTGCCAACTGTCGCTTCAGCGAGCAGGTCGAGTGCGCTGTGCCACTATTGAAGGTGCAGGGTGGCCTCGCTGAGAGCTTGAGCGAGATAACGAGTGCACCGAATAGCGAGACTGCACCAACGCCAGTGAGTTACGAACTTGAATTCAAGGATGTCAATCTGGCCTATCAACAACCAGCCTGGTCGGCTGCAGGCACTGTCTACACCAGGATAAAAAGTGAAGATCAAGGGCTTCTGGCGTCAGGTGCGATCTTTAATCTAGCCGACAATATTTTAATCGCGACCAGTGAAACCACTCAGGTCTTGACGATACCCCTGCGCAAAGTAACCCTAATGCAAGACTTGAGTACCGGCCAAGGCGAGCTGTCGGCAGAGTTTTCCTCGCCGGTTCTGCCGCTGGTGAAATCTCTCTCTTTCGCGGTACACGATGGATTGCGGGTCAAGGGAGGTCTGATTACCGGCACGACGAAAGTCAACTGGCAGACTGGCTCAACCCTGCCGAGGGTGACAAATACAGCAACAACTATTCGCTTGAGCAACACCGACTTTGATTATAGCGACTACCAGTTTAGCGGTCTCTTCCTTGACCTGCAGTTGGCTGGGTGGCCACATCCAAAGTCTGTCCAGCGAGGCCAGCTGCGACTGAAAACATTGGATATCGGCATTCCTATCACTGACATTAGCGCCAGTTTCGACCTGGCACTGAACAGCGATACTCTCCATGCCAAGACGCAAGGCGAGCGTCTGACTGCACATCTGTTAGGCGGAGAGGCGACCTCCAACGAATTTCAGTTTGAGACTCAGCAGCTCAGCGGCTTCGCACGAATGCAGCTGAAAGATCTGGCACTGCAGAAAATGCTTAACCTGGGGCGCGATGACTTCGACAGCAGTGGCAAGATCAGTGGCTCAGTGCCATTACATATCGAGCAGGGCAGAATCAGTGTCGCGGCAGGCAAACTCTTCGCAGAGTCACCGGGTGGCCATTTGCGTTACTCACCGGACTCCACGACAAGAGAATTGTTGATGGGCTCAGACAAAACGAAAGTCGTACTGGATACACTGTCTGACTTTCAATACCACCACTTGTCGGCGGTCTTCGACTATTCAACCGCAGGCAATCTGATCGCGAAGACACGGATTCAGGGTCGCAACCCGCTGTACGATCAGGGTAGGGAGATTCATTTCAACCTGTCCATCGAGGAGAACCTTGGCACACTACTGGAGAGTTTGCGCATGGGCGAAGACGTCGAGAAAAAAGTTCAAGCAGGATCAACTCTGATCAAAGAAAGGCTAGTCGATAAAAAGGGGCCAAATAACCAGCTAATAGACGCGGCGCTACCGAATCAACTCAACCAATAGCGACGAGTAGCTGATAACTGATAGGTATTATTATACAATCTCCTCGAGCTTTTTTAGCTTTAGGTTTCAAGTTGGTCTTCAGACCATCAGGAGTTCATTCGGTGAAAACAAGCTGTCTTTGCGTCCTCATAGTGCTTGCGCTGGTTGGCTGTACGCCGACGGTGCAACTGCAAGCGCCTGCCGCGCCGATAGAGATCAACCTGAACGTCAAAGTCGAACACGAAATCAGAATTCGAGTCAGCAAAGATCTTGAAGACTTATTTGAAACCGAAGCTGAGATTTTTTAGGATCACGCCATGCGCTCAATAATCAAAACCTTGCTTTTTAGCACTCTGCTCGCATTCAGCCTTGTCGCGCAGGCCACTCCGCTGGATGATGCCCGCAAAGCCGGGCATGTTATCGAGCTACCCACGGGCTATATTCAAGCGACACCCACTGCGCCGCCTCAGGTACAAGCCTTGGTCAAAGACATCAATGATCGACGTAAGGCCGCCTACGCTCGAATAGCCGCGAAAAACGGCATTACCACCGAACAGGTCGCGGCCGAGAGCTACCGCAAACGCACTTCGATAGAAAGATTGATAGATTGATAGATTGATAGATTGATAGATTGATAGATTGATAGATTGATTAGGGTAGCCTTCAGTGCTGTTCTACCAAAACTGGTTTGCGCCAGCTACCCCTGTTTGACCAGCAAATCACATCTTATGAACTGCCAAGTGACAACAGGTTAGCCACTGGCTGATAGAGTTCTTCGAGATAACTGACATCTTCAGGCTCTAGTTTAATGCGAGTCGCAGCCACCAGGTCATCCAGCTGCTTGACCTTTGAAACGCCAACAACAGGGCAAACGACACCCGGCTTACCCAACAACCAGGCTACTGCAATCTGAGCCGGTGTCTTGCCATATTTGTCCGCTATTGCAACCACTCTTTCGGCAATTGCAAAGTCGTTAGCACCACGATACAGGCTCTCAGTTCGAGCCCGGTCCTGACCCGTGGAGCGCTTGGTTGAACCACCGGCAAAGCCACCCTGATAGGCGCCGGCGAGAATACCTCGCGCCAAAGGCGACCAGGGCGTGATGGCGACACCTGACTCCAGGCAATAGGGAATCATCTCACGCTCTTCTTCTCGGTAGATCAGATTGTAATGATTCTGCATCGACACAAACCGAGTCCAACCGTGCTGGGCCGCCGTCATCTGCAGTTCAGCAAACTGCCAGGCAAACATGGAAGAGCCGCCCAGGTATAAGGCTTTTCCGGCTTTAACGACGTCATGAAGGGCTTCCAGCGTTTCTTCGATCGGCACTCTGACCTGACCTGGTACCCCATGGGGGTGACGATGAATAATCAGTTGATCGACATAATCATGCCCCAAGCGCTGCAGCGATCGGTCCACGCCTTCCATGATATGTTTACGGGACAAGCCCCCCATATTCGCGCCACGACCCATGGGCATCGATACTTTGGTCGTCAATACATATTCATCGCGAGGCAGCAGCTCATTCAGCAACTTACCGACTACTTCTTCGCTGGCACCAATGCCATAAATGTCAGCGCAGTCAAAATAGAACAAACCGTGATCAATGCTGGCTTTGAAAATCTCTCTGGCATCATCAATGCCAAGCGTCCAGTCACCCTGATGCCCACGCCCTGGCTGACCAAAATTCATTGTACCAAGGCACAATTCAGAGACTCGCAGGCCGGTACTCGGGCCCAATTGCACGGCTTTTAACATGTTATTAAATTCCTGATGGTATTTGATATGTTGCAGTCCTACTTACCCTGCCAATTTGGCAGGCGCTTCTCAGCAAATGCCTTGGGACCTTCGATGGCATCGGCGCTCGCCCGTCGAAACTCTTCAGCGGGGTAACGACTTTCATAGGCTTTCGCTAACGGTAAATCAAGGCCGCGCATGGCCACCTCCTTGGTTGCCCGCACCGCCAAAGGCGCACAGCGCAGCATGTCGGCAACATAGCCTTCGACGCACTCGCGTAATTGAGACAGAGGTACCACCTCGTTGACAAGGCCCAACTCGTAGGCGCGAGCGGCGCTCATATGTCGACCGGTCAGCATATAGCCCATGGCAGGCTTCAGACCAATTTGCCGCGGCAGACGGTGAACGCCAGCCGAACCTGCAATCAACCCTCGGCGGGGTTCAGGCAAACCAAACTCGGCATGGTCTGCCGCGATAATCAGGTCACATGCCAGAGCCACTTCAAGACCTCCACCGAGCGCATAACCATTGACCATCGCAATAAGAGGCTTGGTCATGTACCAGCGCTCAATGATATGCGTGGTTTCCGTGGCCAGCTGCGCCCAATGGGCCTTGTCAGCATCACTGGCTGTGCGTTCCAAGGCTCGATGCTTCAGGTCCGCGCCAGCCGAAAAAGCCTTTTCGCCGGCGCCTGTGATCACCGCCAGCCAAATGTCTTCGTCGCGCTCGACAACATCTAAGTGCTGAGACAATTGCCAGCGCAATTCTGGATTCAAGGCGTTCATGGCAGCCGGCCGATTCAGGGTGATCCAGGCGACATGATCTTTGACTTCAAATAGGGTCGTGGGCGTTTCAAGCATAGTAACAGCCTTCTGATAAGTACTTGTCACCAAGACTAGCACGAGGGATCAATAATGGCATGACTTAAGCTGACCTGAAGTCAGGCTTCGAGTTCGCTGCTAACCCGGTATAATGCGGTCGCTGAAAACCGCGTATTTGCTCGGTGCGGCTATGGTCATCAATCAGGTAGGTCCATCATGTCCAGATTCTCTGTTCTGTGTTTGCTGTGCAGCCTTCTGGCGGCCTGTTCGCCAGGTGAAGAAGGTCTCAATGAAAGCGCTCTTGAGGCTCAGGCTCAGGCGCAAGCCCTACCCACGACCGCGGCCGTTGCGATGCCTGATACCTATGCAGCTGACATCTCGGCTGCCGTGCTGAAAGAGGGTGGGAATGCCGTTGATGCGGCCGTAGCCGCAGCATTTTCCTTGGCAGTGACTTACCCCGAGGCCGGTAACATAGGCGGCGGTGGCTTCATGGTGTTGTGGATGAACGGCGAACCCTGGTTCCTGGACTACCGGGAGATGGCACCCGCAGCAGCCCACCGGGATATGTATTTGGATGAAAATGGTGAAGTCATCGCAAACCTGAGCTTTATCGGCCATCGCGCTGCTGGCGTACCTGGCACAGTGGCCGGGCTCTGGGCCGCGCATCAGCGTTTTGGCCTCCTGCCCTGGACAAGGTTACTGCAGCCTGCAATCGATCTTGCGCAGCAGGGCTTTATCGTGCCGCCAATGCTGGCGGCCCACGCAGACGAGTCTGTTGAGCTGTATGCTGCTGAAACCAACTTTGAAGACTACTTCGGCGACCTGCGTAGCGGCGAGAACTTTCGCCAACCGCTGCTGGCCGCAACGCTGCAACGTATTGCCGACGACGGCGAAAAGGGCTTCTATCAGGGCGAAACTGCGACGGCGATTACCCGGGAAATGCAACGTGGCAATGGTTTGATAACGGCGCAGGACCTCGCCAATTATCGACCCGTATGGCGCGCGCCTCTGGTCGCGGACTGGCGCCAGTCCTCCATCATAGCGTCGCCGCCGCCCAGCTCAGGCGGGTTTGCAGTGATCGCGCTGCTCAAGATGAAAGATTTCCTGGCAGATCAGTTCACGGGCATCGCCCACAATTCAGTCGACTATATTCACCTGATTGCCGAGATGGAGAAGCGGGTCTTTGCGGATCGCGCAGAGTTTCTCGGCGATCCGGATTTCTATGAGTTTGATATTGCACGTCTGATCAGTGATGACTATCTCAAGCGCCGCGCAGCCGAGGTTAACCCTGAGAGAATATCACCCCTGAATGCCGCTCGACCCGGACTGGAGAGCCACGACACAACCCATTTTTCGATTGTCGATTTTGCCGGCAACGCCGTCGCCAATACTTATACCATCAATGACTGGTTCGGCAGCCGAGTGGTCGTTGAGGGTGCCGGGTTTCTGCTTAACAACGAGATGGATGACTTCAGCGTCAAACCGGGTGTCCCCAACTTCTACGGTGTTGTCGGCAATACCGCCAACGAAATCCAACCGGGCAAACGCATGTTATCCTCCATGTCACCGACGATCGTGGTTCGTGACGGGGCAGTTGAAATGGTTCTCGGCGCCGAGGGTGGATCGACCATTATCACCTCGGTATTTCAGACCATCGTCAATGTCAGTGACTTCAACATGCCCGCTCATGAGGCTATAGAACAGTCATTTTTTCATCACCAGTTGCTCCCCATTGATCGGATCACCTACAGCCCCACTCGACCGCTGCCCAACGAGGTGATCGAGGCGGGCGCCAGGCGCGGCTATAATATCGTGGCGCATGACTGGGAGTTTGGTGACATCCAATTGATTACCCGTGATGCCACCGGACTAAATGCCGCATCGGATTCACGGGGTCGAGGCAAGTCCATCGTTCTGGAATCTCAACCCTGAGTCCAGGTATCGATCAGACAATCCGCCAGACTCGCCTCGGGCAGATCCTTCTGGGTCTACTCGAGACAGAGGTGTGCTAATATTGCGCCATGAATAATCCGATACCCTTTGACAACAGCTACGTCCAATTGCCTGAGCGGTTTTTCACCGCCCAGAATCCGACGCCCGTCACCCAGCCAGGCTTGATTACTGTCAACCAGTCGCTCGCTGAGCAACTGGGTGTCGATCTTAACTGGCTGAATTCCACTGCTGGGCTTGAAGTATTGGCCGGCAACGCCATTCCGCCGGGGTCCTCACCTATCGCGACCGTCTATGCCGGTCATCAATTCGGCAGCTGGAACCCGCAACTGGGCGACGGTCGAGCGGTTCTGCTCGGCGAAGTCGTTGATACTCAAGGGCAACGCTTTGATATCCAGCTGAAGGGCGCGGGCCCTACGCCCTATTCCCGGGGCGGCGACGGTCGCGCGCCGCTGGGTCCAGTTCTGCGCGAGTATCTGGTCTCGGAAGCCATGTTCGCGTTGGGCATCCCCACCACCCGCAGCCTGGCGGCGGTCACCACCGGCGAGCCAGTCTTTCGTGAAGCGGCGCTACCGGGCGGTGTGCTCACACGGGTTGCCAAGAGTCATATCCGCATCGGCACCTTTGAGTTTTTTGCAGTCAGACAAGATATCGATGGGCTGCGACTGCTCGCCGATCACGTGATCAACCGGCACTATCCGAATGCCGCCAATGCTGAAAACCCGTACCTGGCATTACTCGAGTCTGTTATCAGTCGCATCGCGATCCTCGTCTCGCAATGGCAGCAGGTGGGCTTTATCCATGGCGTGATGAATACCGATAATATGCTCTTGTCGGGTGAGACCGTCGATTACGGCCCCTGCGCCTTTATGGACGGCTTTGACCCAGCTCAGGTTTATAGCGCGATCGACCGAGGAGGCCGGTATGCCTATCAAAAGCAACCGCAGATCGCCCATTGGAATCTGATGGTACTGGCCCAGTCCTTGTTACCGCTGATTGACACCGACCAGGCTGAAGCCGTGGCGCTGGCCAAGGCAGCTCTCGACCAGTTTCCGATCGCCTTTCATGATCATAACTGGAGGGGTATGGCGGCCAAGTTAGGGCTCACTAATGCCAACCAGGCAGATGAACAACTGATCCGCGAATTACTTGAACTGATGCACAACGAAAGAATGGATTACACCCTGACTTTTCGTCACTTGAGTGACCCGGCAAACCACAGGCTGTTACCGGAGTGCTCGCTGCCATGGGTCGAGGACTGGCAGACTCGAGCAGCCAGCCAAGCCGCTGGCAAGCCTGACTATGCCTTGATGCAATCGATTAACCCCTTGTGCATCCCTCGTAATCATTTGATTGAAGCAGTCATTACGGCCGCTATAGAGGCTGGCGACTTAGCCCCGTTTCACGCGCTCAACAAGGTGCTGCAGACGCCCTATCGAGACTTGCCATTCGATAGTCCTTTTACCCAACCGCCACGCCCAGACCAGATTGTTCAGAATACCTTCTGCGGCACCTAACAGAGGGGCCATGAAGGATCCTTTTAATCACCCTCCGCGTTAAACCCTGGGCTCTTAAAAGGTTCACGATGGCTATATAACAGCTGTTTGCACGCAGGTATCGATTCAACACCTGGAACACTTCGACCGACAGCCCTTTCCTTTCAAGCGCTGCACTCGACTGTTGGCAGGGCTCTCCACTGGGGTTTCAACTCTGCGTCTAACAGGGGTATATTGCTCGGACTAAGCTCATCGACAGCCGCGCCCGAAGGAGAATCCATGTACGAGTCCATCACCCTTGAAAATATCGCAGCAACCGCTGTCCTGACATTTAACCGCCCCGCCAGCCTCAATGCGTTCACCTATCCGATGATGGATGAATTCAAACACGCGCTGGCCACAGCTGAACAGGATGATACGGTCACCGGCATCGTCATTACCGGGGCCGGCCGGGGTTTCTGCGCAGGTATGGACATGAACGCGCTGAACACCCTGTCTGCGACCGGTGAAGAGGAAGGCGCGAACAACCTCAAGGAAAAACTCAAAGCCAGCCCAGGGGATAAATCCATGGGCGAAGATTACACTGCGGGATTTACTTATCTCATGACCATTCGCAAGCCTGTCATAGCCGCAGTCAACGGCGCTTGTGCAGGGCTTGGCATGTCAATAGCCTTATTATGCGACATGCGCTTCTGTGCTGACAGCGCCAAGTTCGTGACCTCTTTTTCGCAGCGCGGCCTGGTCGCTGAACACGGCCAAAGCTGGATTCTGCCGCGCGTTGTGGGGCCTTCACGGGCACTGGACCTGCTCTGGAGTTCTCGCCGAGTTATGGCTGACGAGGCGCTGCAGATAGGTCTGGTAGATCGAGTGTATGGTGCGGATGAGGTTGTGGCTCGAGCCATAGAATATGTACAGGAACTCAGCGCTGCCACAGCACCGGTGTCCTTGCAGGTGATGAAACGACAGATATATCGTCACATGAATATGTCACTGGGTGACGCCATGCGGGAGAGCACCCAACTCATGGACGAGAGCCTGTTGAGAGACGACTTCAAAGAGGGGGTTGCTTCTTTTTTGGAGAAGCGCACCCCTGTGTTCAGCAAGATCCAAAAGACCTAACCTATTTCGAGTAACAGGTTTTCCTTGATCGGCTTTTCCTGCCGAGCCTTTCTGGCCGAGACTTTCTTGCCGAGACTTTCTGGCCGAGCCTTTCTTGCCCGGCCTTTGTCCGTTGCCTGCGGAGTGAGGCGATGGCGCTGGATTGTCTAGCTGGTTAAAGCGCAGCCTTCGATCGTTATGCGGTGCATCATCCTGGCCTGTCCCTGATAGTCGTTCTGAGCGTTGTGCCAAGTGGCACGATTATCCCAAAACGCGACTGAGCCAGGCCGCCATTCAAACCGAGTAATGTAGCTTTCGTTGACTGCTGCCTGGTAAAGATATTCGAGCAGAGGTTTGGATTCCTCCGCGGTCCACCCTTCGAATCGTAAGGTGAACGCCGAGTTGACATACAGCGCTTTTCGACCACTCAGAGGGTGAGTAATCACCACCGGATGAATCGGATCACCCATTGCATCGGCGGCTGACGTGTTGCCAATCCGCTGTTGAGTATCCGGATCGTTATTGTAGCCCCCGGCACTGCCAAACACATGCCGGGCGGAATGGACCGCCTTCAAGTCGCCAAGCACCGCTTTAAGTCCGTCAGACAAACCTTCATACGCCTTGTACATACTGGAAAACCAGGTGTCGCCACCGGTTGTGGGCAACTGCCTTGCCACCAGAATGGACCCCAGTGCAGGCTCAACATCATAGGAGTGGTCCGTATGCCAACCGCCCCCTATGTTGGTCAACTGGTCTGGCTCTTTGCCTACCAGGGCAATCTGCGGGAAATCCGCATGGGCCTTGAAGAACCGATTCACATTGATGGTTCCGAAGCGTTCTGCCAGGGTTATGTGGTCGCCTTCGGTCAGGTGCTGATCGCGAAAGAAAACCACACCATGATCACTGAAAGCTTGTTTGATTTGCTCAAGTTCACCCACCGCAAGATCGGTCAGATCAACACCCGTGATCTCTGCGCCACTACCCGGCAAAGTCGTTATACGCATTTTTTCAGCCATTCTCTTTTGAGCTCCGTGTCCTGAGGTCAAGAAATTGCGGGAGCGGAGCTACCCACATATTTTTCCCGCAGGGTCCGTTTAAGGACCTTACCCGTTGCATTTCGAGGTAGTGCGGCAATGAACTCTACTGACTGTGGAACCTTGAATTTCGCGAGATTCGCCAGACAGTGAGCGATGATCGCATCGGCTTCCAGGCTTTGCCCGGGCTTCAGCACAATCACCGCCTTTCCGGTTTCACCCCAGCGCTCACTGGGCACTCCGATGATCGCTGCCTCAGCCACTTGTGGCAGCTGATACAACACATTTTCAACCTCCGCCGGATAGACATTCTCCCCGCCGGAAATATACATGTCTTTCCAGCGATCGACGATATAAACGAAGCCCTCGTCGTCACAACGCGCGGCATCTCCGGTCATTAGCCAGTCATCGACAAAGGATTTTGCTGTCGCCTCAGGGTTATTCCAGTAGCCCGGCGTGATGTTGGGTCCGCGGATCAATAACTCACCGACCTCACCGCGCAGCACTTCAGCCCCTTGATCGTCGACGATTTTGATTTCCGTATGCAGCAACGCCTTGCCCGTCGAGCCTATCTTGCGCAGGGCATCATCGGGATTCAATGCGATCCCGCCAGGACTGGTCTCAGTCATGCCCCAGCCTTGAATCAGCGGTACGCCTCGACCCATCCAGGACGAAAGTATGACCTCAGCGCACGGTGCGCCACCAACGCCCGCCGCCTCAAGACGACTCAAGTCTGTGCTGGCGAAATCTGGATGCTGCATCATGAATTGATAGGGTGCAGGCACCGCAAAGAAGTGGGTCACTCCCAGTGACTCATCACCGATCACGCGCAAAGCCCTGCCTGGATCGAAATCTCGCATGAGAAGTATCTGGCCTCCAGCATGCAGTATCGGATTGGCATAGCAGTTAAGTCCACCGGTATGAAACAGGGGCAGCACCACCAGTTGAATCGTGTTGGCGCTGATCGCCACGGGCGTGCCCAGGTTTACGCAGTTGTAAAAGGTCATGCCGTGGGTGATCAGCGCGCCCTTAGGATGACCGGTCGTGCCTGAGGTATACATGATCATCGAGATGTCATCATGGGTGCTCTCGACGGGCATGACTGCCAAGGCGGCGTTCATTGCCTGCTCGTACCGAGTCTGACGGTTGTTGGTGCCAACATCCAGGGTATGCTTAATGTCACAGCTTTTGACTAACGACTCGACAAGTGCGCTATAGTTCTCGTCATGCACCAGCAACGCAGGCGTTGAATCCTGCAGAATATACTCCAGCTCTTTCTCGGTCAGACGCCAGTTCAGGGGCAGACAGATCAGACCTGCCTTAGAGCACGCAAATTGGATCTCGAAAAATTCAGTACAGTTCGGCATCAGTATCGCGACCCGATCACCCTTGACCAGGCCCCTGGCCTGCATCCAGCCCGCCAGCCAATTGGCCCGCTGATCAAGCTCTGCATAAGTGATCGCCGCCCCAGTATCCAGATCTTTAATAGCGATCTTTGCGGGTCGCATGTCCGCGTGGTGCGCGGTCCAGTCATAGTATTT
>JAYODE010000059.1:0-12849 GCA_038106185.1 Gammaproteobacteria bacterium
GCACTGATCAAGAGCACTGAAAAACCAGTCGCACCGGCGTCGATCGCCGAAATCTACCATATTCTTCCTGCCGACGCCCGCCTTCGACCGACGGCGATATTTGTCACGCCGGCTGTTACAATCGGCTCATGCGCTTTCTCTTGTTAATCTTTATCGCCATTCCTATCATCGAGATGGTCGTCCTCATCAAGGTGGGCGGTCTCATTGGCGTGTTTCCTACTGTCGCTCTGGTGGTATTAACCGCGATGGCAGGGGTCTGGCTCCTGAAACGAGAAGGTTCGTCGACGCTGACCCGGTTACAGGAAAAGCTGGCTGAGGGCGAGCTGCCGGGCAAAGAACTGCTGGAAGGTGTGATGCTCATCATCGGCGGTGCTCTACTCCTGACACCAGGCTTTGTCACCGACGCTATTGGCTTTGTCTGCCTGATACCCTGGCTACGCCAACCACTGGCAACCTGGCTACTGAATCACACCAGAGTCCTTGAGGGGGCTATGAGCATACGATCTGTACATAGCGGCACAGTATTCAAGGGCACCACACACACTGGCTCAGGACACTCAAGCTTTGTAAAAATGGAAGGCGGAATCATGGACAAGTTTCATCCTGACGCATCGCAGGCCGATGCGAATGAGCCCCGTATCATCAATGGGGAGTTCGAGAGGGAAGAGGACAAGAAACCCGATTAAGAACCGTCAGCGTCGACTGTGCTCGGGACCTCAGGCGTCCATTCACGAATACTCAGCAGCAATAACCCAGGAATCAGAACGAGGCAACATGAACCAGGATCAAATTTTCGAATATGTCGACCACTTCTGGGAAACCGAGATCATCGACAGTCTCTCTGAGTACATCAAGATTCCCAATAAATCGCCCATGTTCGACAAGAACTGGGAGGCCAATGGCCACATGCAAGCCGCCATGAACCACGTGATGGCCTGGGTTGAGGCGCAACAAGTGCCGGGATTAACCATGGCACTGCATCAGTTGCCTGGCCGCACCCCTACTCTGTTGCTGGAGTACCCAGGGGAAAGGCATGAAACAGTGCTGATCTATGGTCACCTTGACAAGCAACCAGAGTTTACCGGTTGGCATGAAGACCTGGCACCCTGGTTGCCCGTCAGAAAAGACGACAAGCTCTACGGTCGTGGTGGCGCCGATGATGGCTATGCTATCTATTCTGCGATTGCCGCCCTGAAAGCGCTCATTGCTCAGAAAGTAGCGACCCCGCGGGTTGTGATTCTGATTGAGGCCTCTGAGGAAAGCGGCAGTCCTGACCTGCCTGTCTACATGGAAACACTCAGCGAGCAGATAGGTAAGCCGGGACTGGTCATAGCACTCGATTCCACCTGTGGCAACTATGACCAACTCTGGGTCACTACCTCGTTAAGAGGCATGTTGATTGGCGATATTACCGTTAAGGTGCTTGAGCAAGGTGCCCACTCAGGTGCCGCGGGCGGTATCGTTGCATCCAGCTTTCGAGTCCTGAGGCAATTGATTTCACGGGTCGAAAATGAGGTCACAGGTGAGATATCACCCTCATTCCTCAATGAGCAGATCCCCGAGAGCCGGCGCCAGGAAGCCATTGCCGCCGGCAAGGTGCTGGCCCCGGATTTCAGAACCCTGTACACCTATGTGGGCAATAGCGGCCCCATGTCTGACGACCCGACCGAGCTGGTTCTGAATAACACCTGGCTTGCGTCTATGGAGATCACCGGTATCGACGGGATCCCCTCACTGGCTAATGCCGGTAATGTTCTGCGCCCCTACACCACCGCAAAATTCGCCTTGCGCCTACCGCCAACTACCGACGCTAACGCAGCCAAAACCGCCTTGACTAATCTGCTGACCAATGACGCCCCTTACGGTTGTCAGGTGGATATTCATTGGGAGCAGCCTAACGCCGGTTGGCATGCACCAGAAACCAGTCCTGCGCTTGCTGCCTCCCTGCAGACCGCCTCAAAAGCGTTTTTTGGATCGCCCGCCATGTACTTGGGGTGTGGCGGCAGCATTCCGTTCATGGAGTTCCTGGCGCGCAAGTTACCCGCTGCGCAATTTGTTGTCACGGGAGTGCTGGGACCCCATTCGAATGCTCACGGACCTAACGAATTTCTGCACTTACCTACCGCTAAGAAGATTACTGCCTGCGTCGCTCAGATTCTGTTTGACTGGGACCGCTGAGCAGCCACTGGCAACCTGCCTAACGGTGCGCGAGGCTGACGATAACAGTCGGATTGCGACGCAGCCACCAAAGCCGACTCAGGACGCTGGCGGCAACAAACATTAAGGCGACAGTAAGACCTATCCAAAATCCATAGGCCCCCATTGGGGCTCCCAGCCAGCCATAACCCAGCGTCAGGGCAACAGGTAACCCAACGCACCAATAACCCACCAGGGTAATGGCCATAGGCACCCGCGTATCCTTGTAGCCCCGCAGCGCACCGATGGTGGTGGCCTGCGCACTGTCGAATAACTGAAAGACCGCGACAAACATCATGAGGCTCGCGGCCAGCCCCACAACTTGCGCGTCAGTACTGTAGAGTGCCGCGATAGAATGCCGTGCCACCGCCACGAAGATGCCCAATAAGACCGCCACACCCAAGGTCAATCCTACTGCCAGCTTGGCGACATACGCGGCGGCTTCGTACTTACCCGCACCGACATTGAAGCCGACTCGAATTGTCGCGGCCATGCCAAGCGCCAATGGAAACATGAAGGTAACGCCCCCCAGGTTGATGGCAATCGTATGGGCCGCTACCACATCGGCACCAAAGCGACCCAGTAGCAGGGCCACCACGGCAAACAGGCCCATTTCAAAGAACATGGTTGCGCCAATAGGAATACCAATACCCATCAGGCGCGCCATCATCTGCCAGTCTGGCCAGCTGAACCGACGTTGCCACCCCGTTGACTGAAATCTTGGCCTGCTGGCGACGAGCAGGATCAGGCCCAATTCGACCCACATGACAATCGCAGTTGCGACACCACAGCCCACGCCACCCATAGCCGGCATACCAAAAGCGCCATAGATAAAAACATAGTTAAGGGGAATTTTGACCACCAGGGCTGAGACCGCGATAAACATCGCCGGTCGAGTAAAACCCAGCCCCTCACAGAGAAATCGCAGAACGAAGTAGCCCATCAAGGCCGGTATACCCCACGCCGTTGCCGCCAGGTAACCGACAGATACCGGAATCGCTGCGGGATCTACTACCATCAAGGCATACACCGACTCAGCGTTGAGGACAAAGGCGATGAGCAGCGCGGCACCCACAGCTGCCAGCCACAAAGCCTGACGAATGACCTCACCAACCTCGCGCTGACGATCGGCTCCGTTGAGTTGCGAGACAGTCGGCGTGACCGCCTGCAGCACCCCCATCACAAACATCATGACTGGCCACATCAAGGCGCCGCCGAGGGCTACACCGGCCAAGTCAACGGCACTGACTCGCCCGGCCATGGCTGTGTCAACCAACACCATCGCCATCTGCGCCAGTTGGGCAGTCAGGATGGGCAACGCCAGACGCACCAGCTTGCTCAATTCAGCCGCGGGCGTATGCCCCTGTTCGGCACTCAGTTGGTTAGTTTCCACGATAGTTTGTCACGCCTGTGCCGTTTGCGGCCATTCGCTGGCTACAAGCGCAAGACGGTCTGCGCAATAATATTGTGCTGGACCTCGCTAGAGCCACCGGCAATGGTGTAACCCCGATGATGAAACAGGCCGCTGGCGACCATATCGGTATAGTCGGGACCTACTGGCTCAGCACCCTCCCCACGCAGGATCGAATCAAGGGGCAAGCCATAGTAACCAATCGTCTCCAGCAGCTGTCGATCCATGGCTTGGACCAACTCGCTACCCTTGAGTTTGAGCATGGACGGCTCGCCACCGATGGTACCACCTTGATCAAAGGTCGACAGCAATCGCTGCGCTGTCGCATCGAGCGCCTCCAGTCGAATAGTCAAGCGCGCCAGGTCCTGATTGAAGCCGAGACCCAAGTCAATGTTGCGCGCCTGCTCTGCTTCAGCCACGCTTCTGATCCGGCCCAAAATTCGTCGATTTTCTGCCACTCGAGAAACATGTAGACGTTCATTGCCAAGCAGGTTCTTGGCAACGCTCCAGCCCTGATTCTCCTCTCCCAGGCGATTCTGCTTAGGTACCCTGACGCCCTCAAAAAATACCTGGTTCCACAAGCGTTTGCCATTGAAGGCCATCAGCGCCTCCACCGTAATGCCCGGCGTGCGCATATCGATCAGCAGAAAACTAATACCTAGCTGCGGTTTGGCACTGGGGTCGGTTCGCACCAGTGCAAAAATATGGTCAGCCTGCTCCGCTGCTGAGGTCCATATTTTTGAGCCGGTGACCACATAGTCATCACCATCCGACTCAGCTCGAGTGCGCACCGATGCCAAATCTGAGCCTGCCTGAGGCTCTGAATAGCCCTGACACCAGGAGATCTCGGCATTGAGTATGAGCGGCAAATAGTGGGCTTTCTGTTCCACTGAACCATACTTGATAATAGCCGGACCCACCATGTTGAAACCAAAACCTTGTAACTCAGGCGCATGGGCACTACGCAGCTCATTCTCGAAAATGTGTCGACGAATCATGCTCCAGTCGGTACCACCGAGCTCTACGGGCCAGTGAGGCGCAGCCCAACCTCGGGCGTTCAAGGTTCGAGTCCATTGGTCTTGTTCTGCCTTGGTCACTGGGTAGCCAAGCCGAACCTTTCGGGTCACGGCAGGATCCAATTGATCTTGAAGGAAGCGTCTGACCTCCAACTGAAAGGCCTGATCTGACTCGCTCAATCCGGCTCTCATGTACACTCTCCTGATATTTTCTTGCTGACGGTAGATCACAACACATCAGCGCTGATGTGGCTAGAGCCTAACACTATCAATGCGGATGTTTGTAGGCGTTTTTAGCGACAACAGGCACCCAGCTCTGTGGTATTCAAACCGCTGATTCGTTACCATCTCAACCACTCCTGTCAGTTGGCTTCTTGATTTCGGCACGAGAGAAGGATCGGCCTGAACGCATGGCAGGCTAGCCTCTGTCGCCACCGCTGAGAAGACCCCAGCGATGACTATCACTCTAAAAAGTTAAGTAAGGGTTCATGAAAGTACTGTTACGCCTGCTGCCTTACATTCAGCAGCACCTTTGGACGTTTGTCTTTGGAATCAGCGGACTGCTGATTGCCCGTATTTTCGAGGCGTTAATTCCACAGTTTGTCAAACTGGGCATCGATAACATCGCCTCAGGGCAGTCTGCCCTGAAACTGCAGCAGATCAGTCTTGACCAGGCAGCCGCTCTGCTGACTTATCCGGCGCTAGGTATCAGCGCCTGTGTCCTGGCCCAGATGCTGGTGACAGTGGTCAGCCGCATTATGATTCGCCGTATCGGCATGTACGCGGCTTTTGACGCGCGTAATCGGGTCTATGGGCACTTGCAGTTGCAAGGCCCCATCTTTTACTCACGCTTTAGCATCGGCGACTTGATGGCTCGAGCGATCAACGACATTTCATTGGTGCGTGAATTCATCGCCGGCACCCTGCGCACGACCGCCGTGCTGGTCTTCACGGCCGTGGTCAGCCTGTCGTTTATGTTTTCTTTGTCGGTCAAACTCAGCCTCGCCGTGATACTACCTCTGCCGATCATTACCCTGGTCGCCTATCTCTATTCAAAACGTATCTACGCTCAGTCGCACCAGGTTCAGGAAGGATTTTCCGGTCTGTCCACCTTCGTTCAGGAAAATCTCAATGGCATAAGAACGGTTCAGGCGATGGCGCAGGAGCAGGACGAGATCAATCGATTTGCGCAGGTCAACGATGACTTTGCCGAGAAAAACCAGCGGTTGTTTGTCTCTAACTCACAGTTAAGTGGCTTCATGCCGACCTTAGCAGCGGCAGCGACCCTGATCATCATAGGCTATGGCAGTCACTTGGTGGGCACCGGTGAGATCAGCCTGGGTACCTTCGCCGCCTTTTTTTCCTATCTGGGATTGCTGTTATGGCCAGTCCGCGAAGCCGGCTCTCTGGTGACCCAATGGCAGCGGGGAGCGTCAGGGACGGCACGATTATTTGAGATTCTTGATTACGAGCCGGAAATTCGCGACCACAGTAACCCCAGCGGGCCAACCCTGACGGGCAAAATCACGGTCAAGGATCTCTATTACCAGTATGAAAACAAGGCAGTTTATGCCCTGGAAAACATCAATTTCGAAGTCAAGCCCGGCGAAACCATTGCCATTCTTGGGCGGGTCGGTTCGGGCAAATCCACCTTGTTGCGTCTGTTTGTGCGCTTGCTGGATCCCAGTCGAGGTCAAGTGTTGCTGGACGATCACCCCATCCAGGACTTCCCCCTGACCCGGCTGCGAGAACAGGTTTGCATGGTATTACAGGACCCATTTCTGTTTGCTAATTCATTGGGCGAGAATATCGCCTACGACAACCCGGAACGCGACCTCGCTACGGTCTGGAAATCCGCAGACGCCGCGGCCCTGCGCGAGACCATCGAACGATTTCCAGATGGTCTGCAGACTATACTCGGCGAGCGCGGCGTGACCCTGTCTGGCGGTCAAAAACAACGTACCGCCCTCGCTCGAGGTCTGATTCGTATGACGCCCGTGCTCATCCTCGATGATTGCTTCTCCGCCGTTGATACTGAAACCGAGGAACATATTCTGTCTGGACTCAAAGCCCTGAGGAGCGGCCTGACAACGATGCTGGTATCACACCGAGTCTCAACTGCACGCCATGCAGATCGCATTCTTGTTTTGGAAGAGGGCCGCATTCGCGAGACCGGCACCCATGAAGAATTACTGGCTTTAGGCGGACTGTATGCTGAGCTGGAAAAAGCCCAAAGTATCAAGGGTCACCTGCTCTCTCGCCTTGAAACGGCCCCCAAGGGAGAGACGCACAGATGACTCAGGCGACGCTGGACCACGGGGTTTTTGAGGCGGATATTCACGGCCAAACCATGAATCTCGCCTATCTGAAGCGCATTGGCTATTGGCTCAGGCCGCATCAACGCCTGGCCCTGTTCAGCCTTGCGCTGGTGATCGCCGCATCAATACTGGCTGTACTGTTACCGGTGATTATCAGTCGAGTCGTCATAGATGACATCATTATGGGGCAGCCAGATGCACTGTTACCCGACTTTGGCATGAACGCCTTGAACCAGTGGTTGATGTCCATCACTGGTTGGTCGGCAATTGTCAGTGCCTGCGCCATCTTCGGCGCGCTCACAATCGCTTGTCAGTTCTTCTATCATCTGCACAGAGTAACCTTTGCGCAAACCTCGCTGTATGCACTAAGGGATATGCGGCAGGACCTGTTCGCCCATATGGAGCACAGGCCCTCGTCCTTCTACGATAAAGTTGCCGTCGGTCGAGTCATGACTCGAATCACCAATGACGTACAGGCTCTGTTTGAATTGTTAATGGGCCTCGGCATGTTAGTCGGCGAGTTTGTTCCCTTCTTTCTAGCCCTGGGTATTATGCTGGCGATTGATGTCAGGTTGACGCTGTACTTGATGTTGTCTATTCCCATCTTTGCCTTCATCACCTACTTCTTTCGTATGGCGACTCGACGGGTCTACCGAAAGATTCGAAATACCGTCTCGCAGCTCAATCAGAATCTGCAGGAAAATCTCAGTGGCATGCAGGTGGTCCAACTCAGCAACCGCGAGCGCCAGAATCTGGCAACCTACCAGGCCATTAACAAGACTAACCAAGATCAAGAGATTCACGCCATCTACCTGGAAACCAGCTATGGCGCCTTCACCGACAACATGATCAACCTGGCTCTGGCTGTGATCATCTGGATTGGCGGCGGGGCTGCCTTGCAGGAGACGATCTCTCTGGGCAGTATTATTCTCTTCAGTCAGTTTATCGATATGTTCATTCGCCCGATTCGAGTCTTGGGCATGCAATACAATGTCATGTTTCGTGCCATGGCCAGTGCCGAGCGTATCTTTCAGGCCCTCGATTGGCATGAACAGGTTCGCGAACCCACCTTGCCGACACCCTTGCCGACACGCATTCAGGGCAAACTCGAATTCCGTCACCTCACCTTTGGTTATGATCCCGAGCAACCGGTATTAAAGGATGTGTCTTTGACCATTCAACCGGGTGAAAAGCTCGCAATCGTCGGCCCCACCGGGTCAGGCAAGAGCACATTGATCAGACTGCTGGGGCGGTTTTATGACTTCGCCGACAACAGCATATTTCTCGACAATATCGATTTGAACCAGATTCACTCGACCGCCGTTCGGCAGAAAATAGGCGTCGTTCTGCAGGACTTTCATATTTTTTCTGGCAGCGTTCTGGACAATATTATTCTCGGCAATCCCAACATCAGCCGAGAGAAGGCTATCGAATCTGCGCGACTCGTCAATGCCCATGAATTTATCGAGGCCTTGCCGCGGCAGTATGACGAACCATTAGTCGAACGGGGACAGAATCTCTCTCAGGGTCAACGTCAGCTACTGGCTTTTGCTCGAGTCTTGGCAGCTGACCCGGAGATACTGATTCTGGATGAAGCGACAGCCAGTATCGACACAGAAACAGAGCAACTGATCCAGGCGGCGCTTCATGAAATCATGAAAGATCGAACCTCTATCCTCATCGCCCATCGACTGCAGACCATTCAGGAAGCTGACCGTATCCTGGTGTTGAAAAATGGCAAGGTCAAGGAACTGGGGACCCATGACGAATTGATGGCGCAACAAGGGGTTTACTACACGCTCAATCAGCTGCAGTTTCAGGATGTCTCCTTAAGAACCGACTAATCTGCCAGGGCCACTTTATTGTTCTTGAAGATCACCGTACTATCGGAGCATCGAAAGGAGCAAGTATGGCAGCGAACCGTAAAATCAAATTGACCGAGAAGCTGAACTATGGAGTCGGTCAGGTTGCTGAAGGCTTGAAGAATACCGCCTTTGGGCTGCTGGTGTTGTTCTATTACAATCAGGTACTGGAAGTCTCAGGCACCCTTTGCGGCCTCGCCCTGGGCATTGCCTTGATCTTTGATGCCATTACAGATCCACTGGCAGGCTCCCTGTCTGATAACTGGCGCTCAAAGCTGGGTCGACGCCACCCCTTTATGTATGCCTCAGCCATTCCCTTGGGCATTTGCTTTTTCTTGCTGTTTAGCCCACCGGCTTTGGGTGAAACCGGTCTGTTCATCTGGCTGCTGGTCTTCGCTGTCTTGACTCGCACTGCCATGACGCTTTACCACGTACCACACATAGCACTTGGCGCCGAACTCACGGAAAATTTTGAAGAGCGTACTGTGATTGTGAGTTTTCGCCTGGTGTTTGGTACTCTCGGTGGTTTGTTGGCTGTCGCACTGGCTTTCCTGGTATTTTTCGCGGCCAGCGAGGCGTTTCCCAACGGTCAATTGAATAAGGAAGCTTATGCACCCTTTGCACTGACCTTGTCAGTACTCATGGTGATCACGATCTGGTTATCCGCATGGGGCACCCGCAAGCAGATTCCATTCTTACCTCAGCCGGTGGGTGAAGCCGAGCCCTTCAGCTTCCTGCGGGTCCTTAAGGAAGTTCGGCTGGCACTACAAAACTCCTCGTTTCGTTGGCTCTTCATTGGCGTCATCGTCGTCTTTCTTATGGTGGGCATAGATGGCGCTCTGGGACTGTATCTTAATACCTATTTTTGGGAGCTCAAGCCTGGCGCCATCTTTATATACGCAACGGCGGCACCCATTGGAGTTGTCCTGGGTAGTTTCTTCACGCGCGGAATTCATGCCCGCTGGGGCAAAAAGCCGGGCGTCATCTTTGGGACTTCAGCCTGGGCAATCTGCCAGATACTGCCAATTGCTCTGCGTCTGCTGGATCTTTTCCCTGCCAACCACACATCGGAGCTGTTAGTGCTACTGGTAGCAATCAAGTTTATTCAGGGGCTGACCGTCGTACAGGCATTAGTCAGTTTTGGGTCAATGGTCGCGGACATCGCTGACGAGCATGAGCTGGCGACGGGAAAACGCCAGGAAGGTATCTTTTTTGGCGCTTCCTCATTTTCAAATAAGAGCGCATCGGGTCTTGGCACCCTCGCTGCCGGTGTTGCCCTGGATCTGATTAACTGGCCGAAAGGTCAGGCTATTCAATCGGCTGCGGACGTACCACCCGACACCTTGATACAGCTTGGTGTCCTGTGTGGTCCCATCGTGTCTGCCTTTGCCCTCCTCTCTGTGTGGTGCTACAGCCACTATGATTTGAGTCGCCAGGCGCACCAGAACATTCTCGACCAATTAGCCGAGCGCCGTCTGCAACACCTTAACACTGTCATTGACTGAGCTAACGCAGGAGATCCTCATGAGTGAATTTGAAGATAAAGTGGTCATCATCACAGGTGCTGGCGGTGGGCTTGGCAAAGCCCACGCTCTCGAGTTCGCCAAGCGTGGCGCCTGCGTTGTGGTCAACGATCTGGGCGGCAGCGTCGACGGCGCTGGTGGCAGCGATGCCGCAGATCTGGTGGTCGCAGAAATTACCAGTGCAGGTGGTCGAGCAATTGCCAATAAGGCGTCGGTCAGCGACAAGGCAGGCGCTCAAAGCATTATTGATGATGCTGTCGCGGCCTTTGGCACCGTCGACATTTTGATCAACAACGCGGGGATTTTGCGTGACAAATCCTTTAAGAATATGACTCTGGAAGAATGGGACCTGGTCTTGGCTGTGCATCTTAATGGTACAGCTTATGTTACCCACGCCGCCTGGCCCATCATGTATGCCAAGAATTACGGCCGCATAGTCTTCACGTCATCCGGCTCTGGCATCTGGGGTAATTTCGGCCAATCCAACTATGGCGCGGCAAAGATGGGCATGCTGGGCCTGATGAACGTTCTGGCTGGTGAAGGCGCCTCACACAATATTCGGGTCAACTCTCTGGCCCCGGCTGCCGCAACACGGATGACGGTCAATCTGCCTGGCAGACCCAGCTTTGACGTGGACAATCCACCACCAGAGCGAGCACCGTCGTTGGTGACTCCGGCAGTTTTGTTTATGTGTTCCAATGACGCTCCTAGCGGCCAAATATTTCAGGCGGCTGGCGGTCGATTCTCTATGGCCGCCATGTATAGCAATGACGGCCTTAATCTCGGCACCGATGCGACCTATGAAAGCTTTGTCGCGAATGCCGCGGCGATCATGGATATGAGCCAGGCCCAAGCTGGCAGCGCCCAGCGTCGCCGCCAGAAAAACCGCTCGACAGCCGGTCAAGCAGATGATTGATGCTGAACTGCGGCGGATTCTGGACCCGCCGCTCAACCGCGCCGGCCACTACCTGGCAAGACTAGGCGTACGTGCAAACCAGATCACCATTCTTGGATTTGCGCTGGGGCTTATGGCGGTCCCTTGCATTATTCTGCACGCCTATGAGGCGGCACTGGTGCTGATCCTGCTCAATCGCCTGTGCGATGGTCTGGATGGCGCCGTCGCACGGTTCTCTGCTATGACAGACCTGGGCGGCTTTCTGGATATCGTTCTGGATTTCATCTTCTACGCCGCCATCGTCTTCGGCTTCGTACTGGCTCAACCTGAGAACGCCAGCTACGGTGCCTACCTGATCTTCAGCTTTATTGGCACCGGTAGCTCCTTTCTCGCCTATTCAACCTTTGCGGCGAAACGGGGCTTGACCACCAGCCTGCGGGGCACAAAATCCATGTATTACCTGGGCGGCCTGACAGAAGGCTTTGAGACCATCCTGTGCCTGATATTACTCTGTCTGTACCCGAGCAGCTTCTGGATGATTGCGAGCATTTTTGGCAGCCTTTGTTGGATCACTACCGCCACTAGAATCTATGCCGCTGCCAAAACCCTGTAGGCCTATCGCAGATATCTGCTATATTGCCGTGCTAGCCAAGAGAACGCATTGTGGACCTAGATAATTTAAAAACGTTTCTCGAAGTGCATAAAACCCGGCATTTCGGCCGCGCCGCTGACAATTTGTTTCTCACCTCGGCAGCGGTCTCAGCTCGAATCAAACAGCTGGAACAATACCTTGGCGTTTCCTTGTTTGTCCGCAATCGCGGCAACGTTCAACTCACCAGCGAAGGTGAACGCCTACTGCCCCATGCGCAAAACCTGATCCTCAACTGGTCACGGACTCTGCAGGAGATTGCACTGCAAAAATCTCAGACTGCGCGCCTGCATCTCGGCTCTACAACAAGTCTTTGGCAGTCCAATCTGGCTGAGAAATTACAAAACATCAACAGGCACCATCCACATCTAAGTCTGCAGGCAGAAGCCCATCCAGACTATGAATTAGTCCGCCACCTGATGGAACGTACCCTGGACCTGATTATTCTGTACGAGCCCCCAGATCTGCCGGAACTTAGCGCTGAAAAGATCGGTCACTTGAGGCTGTCGATGGCATCGACAGAATCCCAGCAGCTGGCCAAGACGGCTTTTCAAAAGGGATATATCTTCGTCGATTGGGGCGAATCTTTTGCCGTTTTTCATGCTAATCGATTCGGCGAGGTACCGCCGGCGAATATGACAGTCAATCTTGCAAGCCTCGCAGTTGAACTCCTGAAATTTCAACCTGGATCAGCCTTCCTGTCCCAACGCCTGTTGGACACGACAGACTTCCTGTTTCCGGTTAAGGGGGTCGTCAGCTTCAATCGGACTATCTATGCTGTGTATCGAGAAGGCCATGACCAGCTGGAGACGATCAAAAAGGTGATTCAATGCCTGCAGGGTTTTTCGATGTAGGCCGGGGCGCGTCACCGAAAGCTACCCCACTAGCTCTTTCTTGTTTGCGATTACTGCCGGTACTTTGGAAAACACTTCTCTCAAGCCATCAATCACCTTTTTTTGAGACAGCTTTTAAAACAGCT
>JAYODE010000003.1:0-1686 GCA_038106185.1 Gammaproteobacteria bacterium
CACTTCAACCTGTTTGCCAATGTTCGGCCGACCTTGTCCATACCCGGCGCTACGACCCGATATTCGAATATCGATATTCTGATCGTCCGTGAGAATATGGAAGGCCTGTATTCCGGTATCGGTCATACCCTCAGCGAAGACGGCGAACGGGCAGAGCTGCGCAGCGTCGTGACCCGCAAAGGCTGCCTTCGAATTCTGCGTCACGCCTTCGAGCTTGCCAGACGCTTGAAGCGGCGCAAGGTGACCGTTGTGCATAAAGCCAACATCATGAAATCAACTTCCGGGCTGTTCCTGAATGTCGCTCGAGAAGTCGCGCAAGAATTCCCCGACATTGAGTGCGAGGAAATGATTGTCGACAACTGCGCCATGCAGTTAGTGATGAACCCCCACCGATTTGACGTCATCGTAACCACCAACCTGTTTGGCGATATCCTTTCGGACTTGTGCGCTGGCCTGGTGGGCGGTCTCGGCCTGGCACCAGGGGCTAATATTGGCGAGAACATGGGCATTTTCGAAGCGGTGCATGGCAGTGCGCCAGATATTGCCGGCAAAAACATCGCCAACCCCACGGCATTATTGCTTGGCGCAGCCATGATGCTGGACTACCTGCACCTAAGCGCTGCCGCAGAAAAGATCCGTAAGGCCGTGCGAATCGTTATCGGCGAAGGCAAGCAGGTGACCCCGGATCTCGGCGGCCACGCCACTACCACCGAATATACTGAGGCGCTGCTCGCAGCACTGGACAGGCTCTAAACAAGAGCCTGCCTCATGCCACCAGCGTCTTGAGCAAAGCACGCGTGCGCTGGCGTTCATCCTCGCTGGTCGTGAACTCCGATGCCGCAAAGTCAGTCACTCCGGCCTCGCGCATCGCGGCGATTGCAGCGCTCACCTGTTCTTCATGACCGACGAGAGCCAGCTGTCCCGGGCCCTCGACGCCTTCTCGCTCAAACATTGCCTTGTAAGATGGCAGCTCGCCATACAAGGCCAGGTTACGGCCAATCCTGGCACGAATCATTGCCTCGTCACTGGTCACACAGACTGGCAATGTGGCAATGATGCGGGGTTCGGGTTTGCCGGCAGCTGCGGCTGCCTCATACAGCCTTGGTTTGATATGCTCACGAATCGTTCTTGGCCCAACCCAAGCCAGGGTGGTGCCATTCGCCAGGGTGCCGGCAACTTTGAGTGCTTGAGGTCCCAGGGCCGCAACCACAATCGGCGTCGGTGCTGTGGGCTTGAAGAAGGTCACAGCCTCGCAGGATAGCAACTCGCCCTTGAAATTCACCCGACCCTCATTCAGGAGCGGCACTAAGATGCTGAGGTATTCGCGCAAATGACGAATGGGCTTATCAAACGGTATGCCCAACTGTGCCATCATGGGTAAATGGGACAAACCAATACCTAGCGTCAGACGCGGCCCCAGGACATTCCGCGCCGTCTGTGCCTGACCCGCCATGACCATCGGATGACGGGGAAAGGTTGGCACAATGGCCGTACCCAGCTCCATATCAGGAACACTCAAACCCACGACAGTTAGCACCGTCAAGGCATCCAGACCGCCGCTTGGATGTTCTGCCAGCCAGTAGCTGGAAAAGCCGTCGTCGGCTGCCGACTGGGCATGACGCGTGATCGCCGCAACGGACGCTCCCTGCACCAGCCCGGTACCATTAATGCCTATACGCATGATTC
>JAYODE010000003.1:1786-5262 GCA_038106185.1 Gammaproteobacteria bacterium
TTGTCTGTTGTCTGTTGTCTGTTGTCTGTTGTCTGTTGTCTGTTGTCTGTTGTGTCACATTCTGTGGCGCTCTTGCCGCAACAGCATCGCCGAACAGGGTACAAAAAAAAGGCGGCCCAAGGGCCGCCTTTTTTTATTCTTGATCAATCTGTGGCGCTGCGCGCCACAGATTTCAGCACTGCTCGAGAATCACAGACTGCCTGACTGGAAGGTGACCTCAAGACCGTACAAGCGAGGTGAAGTCACACCCGCTGACTGACGGAAGAACTCTGCTTCGTCGTTGCGCAGGATCTGCAGGATCGCCACATCGTTAAACACGTTGTTAACAAACCCTGTGACTATCCAGCTGCCATCGTTAGAAGCCCACGTAGCACGTAAGTCAGTTCTGCCATACGCCTCAGTCTTTTCCAGCTCTGACTGGAAGGGTGAGTAATAAACCTCATCCGTCCAGCTGTAGACGCCAGAGATATCGATGTTACCGCTCTCCACCGGGATACGGTAAGTGGCATAGCCTGTGTACTTGAGCTCCGGTACCTGCAGCACCTGGTTGCCATTGATATTCACAGCTTGGTTGGCCGCTGGGAACAAGGTATCGGGCTTGTCAAACCCTGCTGTGTCTTTGGAAAACAGATCTTCGGTGTATTCACTTGGCGTGTAGCTGAAGTTACCACCCAATGTCAGATTGTCACTTGCCAACCACAGCACTTCAGCCTCAAGACCATAGATCTCGGCACCCGGTGCTTCCAGTACAGAAGTACTCAGACCACCAATGCTTGAGATTTCGGTCGCAACCGTATGGATCGTCTTGTAGTCGTAGAAGTAGGTCGAGGCAAATACCTGAACCGTGTCGTTGGCGAACTGGCCCTTATAGCCGATCTCATAAGCCGTCAACTCTTCTGGATCATAGGTTGGCGAGGTGCTGAAGAACACCAGGTTATAGCCGCCAGAACGATAGCCGGTCGTGACCGAGAAATACATCATGGAGCTGTCATCGATGTTCCAGTCCAGGTTGACTCGACCGGTAAACTTCTCATCCGTTCGTTCAAAAGGACGATAAACGCTGACCGCAGCAGGAATACCACCGTTAACTACCCGTGCGTTCGCTGTTGGCTGGCCATTGGCGTCGAAAATAATATTGCCGTCAGCATCTGTCTCAAAGGCACCGTTAAGCGCATTATATGTAAATAAGCTGAAGGGCAGGACAGAATCGCCGGCAACACCAGGCGTCGTATCAAAGAATGGGAAGGTACCATCGCCGGTCGCATCAAATAGCGCCTTGACGAAAGTAGAACCCACTTCTGTATAGCGGAACAGGTTTTCCTCGGCTGTTACATCATCTTCAGCGTAACGAATACCCAAGGTCAGCGTGAACTTGTCGTTAATATCCCATACTGCCTGAGTGTAGGCCGCAAAGGCTTCGCGAATAGTTTGCGTGTGGTACAACAAATCACTGCCGCGTGTGTTAGGACCATTCTGCACATCCAGATCAGGGTTGGTACCATCGTCACCATACCAGGGCGTAATCTGCAGGTTGTCGCTACGACCACCGGCTGTAAGCGCTAGCACCGCATTTGAAGCTGTCACAGCGTAGTTTCGCTGACAGGTCGCCGCCTGGCTTGCTTGGCAAGCAGCACGGGCCGAGTGCAAAGAAGCCACCGGTTTGTTGCCGGCAGGGTCAAAAAATGCCGATGCTAACCCTGCTGCATCATTGTACGGATTTTCAAACTTCTCTGAGCCCACTGACGAATAGTAGTCGCCGCGCTGATCGATCGTCGCGTCATAGAAGAAAATACCGCTGGTGATCGAAAAATTTTCGGTGAAATCATAAAACGCCTGCAGTTCATGGGAAGAATAATCTGCCTCATGGTTCACGTAGAACTGCCGGTCAATAAACAAGCTGCCGGTGTTATCGTCATCTGTGGTACGACGATAAGACAGTTTGTTGTAGCCGTAGATGTATTTCAGTTGCAGGTCTTCAGTGACATCCCAAGCGACGGTCATCTGCGTACCTTGCTGGTCAAACTCTTCTCGGTTCAAACCATTGGTTGCCGCGCAGACACTGCTGCCGCTGATATCGCCGCCAAACACACAGGCGTTGTAGGCTGCAGCGCTCGCCGCGGAAGTTTGATTGAAACCGTCCAGTGAGGCAGCGGCGTTTTGAAAGCCGTCAGCATCAGCCAGGTCAATACCAGGACGATTGTGCTGGGCCAGAACCGCAGCACCACTCACAGGGTCTGTGAAGGTGTAGGTGCGCGCACCGGGTACCAAGAAATCGTTTGCCAGCGCGCTTGTCTGGGCAGCATTGACTCGTCGATAGCCCGGAATCAAATCGGTGGTATTTCTAGAGTCTTCACTCTCTTCGTTCAACACCACCAAACCAGCACCGTTAGCACCACCAAAAGATCGGTCGATGTTCATCTGGTTCTGACGCAGGTCGACTTCAATCGTGTCAGTGGGGTTCCACTTCAATTGCAGCGCAATGTTGTCTGTGCCGAGGCCGTCGATCGCACCGTCCGGATTGGAGCCGATGTCTTTAATAATACCTTCGCGGTCACGTAGACTGAAGTTCAGTCGCGCAGCCAGTACGCCATCGACCAACGGGCCGGATGCCATACCGTAGATTTCTTCTGTGCCAAAGTTGCCGACGATACCTTTAACTGCCCACTCGCTGTCATAGGTTGGCTCTTTGTACAGAATATTGATAGCACCACCGACCGCGTTTCGGCCGTACAGCGTGCCCTGGGGTCCACGCAGCACCTCAATTCGCTGAACATCCCAGAAGGTCGCCGCCGTTGCCGTCAGCAAGTCTTCTGAATAAACACCGTTCATGTATGTCGCAACACCGGGGTCACCACCTAAGGCGCGGAAATTTCGACCAACACCGCGCACTGTCGCGTCGTACGGCTGGATAGTAGTCGCTGGCACGAAGTTCTGTAGATCTTCCTGGTTACGAATACCAAAATCGTCGATAAATTGATCGGTAAAAGCGGTAATAGAAATAGAGGTATCCTGAATTGACGCCTCCTTTCGTTCCGCAGTGACGATAACTTCCTCAATGCGTCTCGAGCCTTCCTCCGCGACTGCTGCTCCGAACGGCACTATTGCCGCACCTAGCAGAAGTACGCGATTGACTCGCTTATCTACTTTAATCATGGATCCCCTCCGAACCATCAAATTTTTTTATAAACGCCTACGGCAATAGCTGCCGAGGCTTGCACAATATGCTTCTTGGTGCATTTTGTAAACACCCTGCATAATGATCATATTCAGTGATGGTGCGGTGCAAAAATTGGCTTTTTTATTATGACGACTAGCGACTCGCCTTTCCGCCTAAACACCAGGCGCCACTGTCTTTTGTCGGTGCTTGCTCGACATAGAAGACTCAAGCTAACGACCCTTGTCCTTCACTCACCAACTAATCGCTACTGGGGCATGACACCCTGCCAGTCAGGGGCATGACGTACTTTCAGCCAGGT
>JAYODE010000003.1:5362-16607 GCA_038106185.1 Gammaproteobacteria bacterium
AAAAAAGCCCAGCACTCAGGATGATTGCAGCATGAAGCCAATAAATCTGCTCTTTATCACCGCCGATCAATGGCGCGGCGACTGCCTCAGCAGCATGGGACATGCCGTCGTGCAAACGCCGAACCTCGATCAGCTGGCAGCTGAAAGCACTCTATTTCGACGCCACTATGCCAACGCGGTCCCCTGTGGACCCAGCAGAGCCAGCCTGCATACTGGTCTGTACCTACATAATCACCGCTCTGGCACCAACGGTACGCCCTTAGACCATCGGTTTACCAACTGGGCCAGAGAGCTTCGGGCCAACGGCTATGACCCAGTGCTGTTTGGTTATACCCATACCGCCATGGATCCTCGTGGGGTCCCCGAAGATCACCCCGGATTGCACAATGACGAGGGCCTGCTGCCAGGCATTCGGCCGATCATTGATATGGGTACCTTGTGCCCAGACTGGCGGCGATTCCTGCTCAGTAAGGGCTATGAGTTACCTGAGATTGATGGCGCAACCTATTCGCTGAGAGGCGGCACAGCACCCGACAAGTTCACACCCGAACCCCTGATCTTCGACAAAACCCATACAGACACCTATTTCCTCACGGACGAGGTAATCAGCTATATCCATGACTTTAAACAGAATCCATCGACCGTAGGACAAGGCTGGTGCACCCATTTGTCGTTGCGTGCGCCACATCCTCCCTGGGTCGCTGCTGCGCCTTATCATTTGCGTTATCCGGTCGATACCCTGCCAGTCGCGGTTCGCCAGGCCAATATTGACGCAGAACGCGATTCCCATCCCTGGCTGACAGAACACCTGGGCAATGCCCGCAACCGCAGCCACGTTGACATCGACAGACACCGGTTGTTGCAGTCCAGTTACTACGGGCTGATGAGCGAGGTTGATGACAATATGGGGCGGTTGATCACCTGGCTGAAAGACACTGACCAATGGGACAACACGCTGCTGATTTTCACTTCTGATCACGGAGAGCAGATGGGCGACCATTGGATGTATGGCAAGGCAGGATTCTTTGACCAGTCCTACCATATTCCCCTCATCATTCGCATGCCGGGCGGTGAACCTGGCATCTGTGATGAATTCACCGAACATGTGGATATTCTGCCGACAATTTTAACCACCCTGGGCCTGAGTGTGCCGCGGCAATGCGACGGCGCATCCCTGTTGCCCATCCTGCAGGGCAAGCCGCTTCCCGACTGGCGCACCAGTGCCCATTTCGAATTTGATTTTCGTCATACCCAGGCTGAGAATGCCCTCGGCCTGAACATGGAGTCAGCCTGCCTGAACGTCATTCGTGATCAGTACTATAAATATGTGCACTTCGCCGACCTGCCGTGCCTGTTGTTCGACCTGCAGAAGGATCCTGAAGAACTTGTGAACATCGCTACCAGCGCTACGGCGGTCGTTGCGGAATATGCACAGCGGTTGTTGAGCTGGCGGCTGCGCACCACCGATAAGACCTTGTCTCACCTGCAGATCAGTCGCACGGACGGTTTGTTGGACATGACAAAGTGATGAGCCAGCGCCTTACATCAGCGAATTAAATCAGTGCATTAGATCAAGGCCGCCAGATGCTATCGCTAGTTCAATCCCAGCTTTAATCATTGATTCTGATCAACACCCTATCCGCTAATCCGGGCACAGTTGCAGGATCAAAAAGATCGCGTGTACTGGACCCTGCGAGCCGGCAGGGCTGGCGACAATAATTGCTCGCCGCTGCCCGCGCTCGGTCAGCCTGACGCCGGCTCGTTGATCAGCATCGGTCAGGTGCTGCTACTGCGAACGGATAAGGAGCTGAGATGCACAATCAAACATGTAAAGACTCGATAACAGCCAATAGTCACATTGCACTTTCGACCACTGATGAGACCCTTGAAGTCGACGCGGACACCCAGCATCGCATTCGCGACCTTGGCGAGGTCGCCACCGAGCTTGCCGATGATCTTGCTGGGGTAGAGTTTTTAGCTGCCACCGAACTCACCGAAGATGTGGGCATTGAAATGGAGTTTTACGCAAGACTCAGAAAAATATCCTCAAAACAGTGGCAATACTGGCTCGAAGACAGCCAGCAGGTAGTGACTGAACTGCAAGCCTTGCACACGCCTATTGGTTGGCTGGGTGCGGGCATCCGACATCTGGACCGGCGAATTCAACACCAACAGGAAGGCTGGCTGGCCTGTCTGCAGAGCCTGTATATCGAACAAAGAAAACGCATTGATACGCATAATCAACTCACACGCCCGTTTTTTAAGCTGTTTGAATAGAAGCTTTGTTAAAGAGGCTTTGCCTGAGTTGCATGGCCCAGGATCTGGCTTACGAGACGATCTAGCAGACGCGAAGGGTCGCTAACCACCGCCAGCCATTGAAGACAATTTTGGGTCTGGCATCTACCGGCACTGTTACCTATTATTCAGGCAATGCAACCAGCGTAATCGACGTTAGCCTCTGGTACAGGAGTCTATACAACAGGGTCTAGCAACAGGGTCTGGGCCAACGCACATCAAACTCAGCCCGAATAACCAGGAGCGGCAACTAGTGAAAGAGCATCGATATTTTAACCTCACGCCACTCGACGCCAGTTTTGGCGCTCAAGTCACAGACTTGGATCTGACACGGCTTGATGAGGCTGGATTTAACGCGCTTTACGCGGCTTGGCTGGAATACGCCCTGCTGGTTTTTCCAGACCAGCACCTGAGTCATCAGGCACAGATTGATTTTGCTCGACGCTTTGGTGATCTGGAGTTCGATCTGGCACCCATCAGCAACGTCAGAGGCGACGGCAGTATCCGTTCCACCGACGGCACAGATGATGTCGTCAAGGTACTACTGGGTAATATGGGCTGGCACGCTGACAGCACCTACATGCCGGTACAAGCAAAGGGGGCTGTGTTTACCGCCCATATCGTGCCCAGCAAAGAGGGACAAACTGGCTGGGCCGACATGCGCGCGGCCTATGCTGCGCTCGATGAAACGTTGCGAGCCAAAGTTGATGGCCTGAGCGCATATCATTCGCTGCATTATAGTCAGGCGAAGATCAATAGCATGCCGAACAAGAACGGTAGCTACAGTGGTTATGGCTTACACGACCTGCCGCCGCCGCTCCGACCGCTGGTCAAGGTGCACCCTGAAACAGGCCGTCCAGCCCTGCTCATTGGGCGCCATGCCTATGGCATTCCAGGGCTTAGCGACAGCGAGTCTGAAGCGCTGCTGGACTCTCTGGTGAACTTCGCCTGTCAGGCACCTCGAGTCTATCATCACCAATGGTCTGCCGGTGATGCGGTCGTGTGGGATAACCGCTGCTTGCTGCATCGGGCTTGCCCTTGGGACATGACAGAACCGCGAGTGATGTATCACTCACGAATTGGTGGCGACCCACTCACGGAATCAGCCGCAGCCTGAACAACCTACAAGAACAGGCAGGTTGCGCGGAGCTCAATGGAAGCGCGGCTCGGCTCGCCCAGCTTGACCTGAGGGTCAGCAAAGGCTGAATGGGGTGTCCAGTAGGGCTGGTCTGTGGCAAGGCGATCACTGTCATAGGTACGAAACGCTACCACCTCATCACGATGCATATTCGGGTACCAGTACCATTCATGCTGACCCGGGATTCTTGGCGGCGCGACACCCAGAGTTTCAAAATTTACGCCACCACCCGCGTAGTCCTCCACCAGAGATGGCCGAATATCCGTCTGTGGCACGGTTCTGGCATCGCAGAACGCCAGCGGCAGATCCATCTTTACAGGTCCCAGGTTGCGCCAGAATTGCAGAATCAGCAGCCGTCTTGCTTGCATAACTTCCACTCCGGTAATACCCGCTTCATCCAGGCTGGCTAGCATCTGCGCATCACCCCCCTGATACCGCGCGCGAATCAGATCGCCGTAGCTGGCTGCAAAATCTGAATGTACCGAACAAATCGGCGCCAGATCCGGATGAAGACTTGCCTGTTGCGGATTGCGCATAATATGACTGCTGACGAGCGCATGATCACAGCCGGTCAACTGACGGGCCAACGCCGAGATCTCTGCATAGTGAACCTGGGCTATCTCAGCGTCATGCCAGTCTTTGACCTGGCTTTTGTGCTGTAGCAACTCAAATCCACACTCTTGCCAGCTTCCCGGCGAACTCTGTCTGCCGTCTCGTATCGGTACCTTGACTACCATTGGCTCGGCAAAGGACGTGTCGACGTAATTCATGTCTGCATAACACCATAAAGATGCCTGTTGAGCGCTCATCTGCTTGCCTCTTTCTTTCTGACTCTGAGTAACATCCTGCAGGTTGTAGCACGCATCTGGCTACGCCACCTCAGGAAACATTGCGCTCTCGGCCCGCCCAATAGGGCTTACGCAACTCGGTTTTCAGAATCTTGCCCGATGGATTACGGGGAATAGCCTCCATCCAGTCAACGGATGTTGGACACTTGTAAGCCGCAAGACGCTGACGGCAGTAGGCATAAATTTCCTCCTCGCTGAGCGCGGGGTCTTTGCGCGTCACAATGGCCTTGACTGTCTCACCCCAGCGTTCGCTGGGGATGCCAATCACTGCAGCGTCGGCAATGCCAGGGTGACTCATGAGCGCATTCTCAATCTCGGCAGGATAAATATTCTCTCCTCCGGAGATGATCATGTCCTTGACGCGATCGTGAATATACAAAAATCCATCCTGCAGATAACCGGCATCACCGGATTTGAACCAGCCCTCAGCATCAATGCACTCTGCGGTGGCTTGCGCGTTGTGCCAATAGCCACGCATGATCTGCGGACCCTTGATACAGATTTCACCCACCTCGCCATCGCCCAGCACCATACCGGTTTGCCGATCTACAATCCGCAGTTCATGGCCGACCACCGCTTTGCCGCAGGATCGAAGCAATCCGGCACGGGGACCACCGGGATCATGGTCTTCGGGCATCAAAATCGTCACGCCACCGGTGGTTTCTGTCAAACCATAAACCTGATAAAAACGGGCTTTGAAGGTCTTCATGGCGGCAACCAGCACCTCTTCTGTCACCGGTGAAGCGCCATAGGTAATGGACTCAAGGCTGCTGTAATCAATCTCCTGGACATTAGGCTGAGCCAGCAGGAACTGCATGACAGCAGGCACGAAAATCGTATGGGTGATGCGAAACGCAGGTATGACTCGAAGAATCTCCTGCAAATCAACATCGCGTAGCAGAATCGAGGTCGCGCCGCTGAAAAGTCCTATGACACCCCATCCACTACCGGAGATATGAAACAGCGGCATGCAGACCAGATTGACGGTTGTTGGCGAAAAATTAAGACCGCTCAATCCTTCGCTCATCAGGGAAATCATATTATCGTTGGTGGTTTCGACGCCCTTTGGCAGACCTGTTGTGCCTGAGGTATAGAGCTGGTAACAGGTATCGCTTGGCGCGACCGGTACATTGGGGTCCACCACAGACTGACCCGCGATCCACTGCTCGTAACTGGGATAGCCCGAGTCCCTTGGATCGCCTATAACGACGATCTGATCCAGGTTCAGGGTCATCTGCGCCAGATGGCCAAGAAATTCATCGCCAATCAACAGCACTCGAGATTCACTGTGATTGAGAATGTACTCCATCTCGGGCGGCGCCAGGCGCCAGTTCACCGCCACCGAGACGGCGTTGAGTTTGGTAACGCCAAACAGGCTGGTGAAATATTCCGGTGCATTCTTGTGCAGATAGGCTACTCGATCCTGCTCACCCACGCCCATTTGCCGCAGCGCATTGGCGCACTGGCAAGCTTCAATATCCAGGGCCTCGTAGGTCCAGCTACGATCATCCAGCGAATAATGCAGAGCGACCTGGTCAGGCCTGAGGGCGCGCTGGGTACGCGTAATCGCGCTTAATGTTTGTATCGTCATTTCTCGTCTCCCCGTTTGGCTCAAGATTCCCCTGAGCTTCAGCCCGCCGCCGCATCAGCGCTGAGTGTAGCCAGATCAACTGGGCCGATTCAAGCCGTGCTAATGGGGCACCTCGCCTTCACGCAGGGTTTCGGCCAAACTTTCCTGAGTAAAGGTATACTGCTTTCCACAGAACTCACAACCCATCACGACCTCAACCATCTCTGCAAACAGGCTGTCGACCTCGTCCTCGCCCAATAGGACCAATGCATTGGCGGTGCGCGTGGCAGAGCAACTGCAGCCGAACGTTACCGGACTGAGCGTCTGCAACCGAACGGGCTCCGCAACATACAGACGCTGCAGCAAGGTCTCGGTGGCAAGATCCAACAACTCTTCTGGCCGGGTTGTATCGGCAAGAATCACCGCATGCTCCCATTGACGGGCTCGAGTCTCTAGATTCCTCACCAGTTGCCGCGGCAACTGCTGGAGGAGCAAGCCACCCGCCCGCTGCTCGTCAGCCGCCAACCAGATTCGAGTCATCAGTTGTTCCGACTGCAGAAAATAGTGTTCCAAGCACGCCGCCAGGTTGAAACCGGTCAGCGGCACCAGGCTTTGATAGCTTTTGCCGACGGTCGGTTCAACCGTCATCACCAGCGTCCCTTCTCCGAGCAGGCTGGCAAAATCCTGCCCATCGAGCGTTTCATCCATTCGAGCAATACCGCGAATTGTGCGGTCATAACGACATTCGGCAACAATGACCTTCAACCCGCCACTGCCGCGCGCCTGTAAAACCAGACGGCCATCGAATTTGATCGTACTGCCCAATAGCACACTGGCGGCCAAAAACTCGCCTAATAAACGCGCGACTGCTGGCGGATAGGCATGATTGTTCACGACTGCTCGATAGCTGTCGCCAAGACGAACCGTTTCGCCACGAATATCCGTGTCATCAAAAAGAAATCTCTGGGCATAATCTGGCATACCGTTTGGCACCTCATTGGGTGTAAATCGTTGCCCAGCCGCACGTTGCTGGCAAAGGCTCACTCACTTCGGTGAGTATAACACCCAGACCCCTAGATCATCACGCCAGGGCCTGGTGACGAAGCGCTACTCATCCACGCAACAACAAGGTATCTTTAGGCCAAGACAAAAATTGAACTGGAGGACAATAGCAATGAACTTTGAATTCTCGGAGGAACAAAACCTGCTACGGGAGCAAACCCGTGGCTTTCTCAAGGACTTCTGTTCGCCCAAAGTGGTGCGTGCGGCACTGGAAGCCAATGGTCCCTTTAACGCCGAGCTCTGGCGCAAGGTCGCTGAGATGGGCTGGACCTCCACAGTGATTCCAGAGGAATACGATGGTCTTGGGCTCAGCCACCTCGAGTTATCGGTTATCGCCGATGAACTGGGTCGTGCCCTGGCACCCCTGCCCTTTTCATCCAGCGTCTATCTCGCCACCGAGGCGATATTGGCGCACGGCTCAAAGGCTCAGAAAGAGGCCTGGCTGCCCAAGCTGGCCTCTGGCGAAGTGATCGCCACCTTTGCCATGGCGGAAACCCACGGTCAGGTCTCGCCGAGCAACCTGACGACAACCGTCAGCGGCAACAAAATTCACGGCATTAAAACCCCTGTGCCTGACGGTGATTATGCCGACCTGGCGGTCGTCGTCGCAAAGTCAGGCCAGGGCGATGGTGCCAGCTGGTATCTGGTGGATCTCAACCAGAGCGAGATACACCGCGAAAAAGTTAGAACCCTGGATCCCAGTCGTTCACACGCCAGAATCGATTTCAATGGCGCCGCAGCTGAACTCATGGGTACCGAGGGCGGCGGTTGGGCTGCGACTCAGAACCTTCTGAATCGGGCCGCAGTGCTGTTTGCCTGGGAGCAGGTCGGCGGCGCCGATGCCGCCCTGGAGATGGCTAAAAATTATGCTCTGGGTCGCTATGCCTTTGGGCGCCCCATCGCCAGCTACCAGGCCATCAAACACAAGCTTGCCGAGATGTACGTGCGCAATACCCTGGCAAGATCGAACTGTTATTACGGCGCCTGGGCACTGAACACCAATGCCGCTGAGCTACCTATCGCCGCGGCGACAGCGCGGGTCAGCGCGATTCAGGCCTATTATTTTGCATCTAAAGAAAACATTCAGACCCATGGCGGCATGGGATTTACCTGGGAATTTGATTGCCAGTTCCATTATCGACGCTCGAAAATTCTGGCCGTCAATGTAGGTAGCGAACGGCAATGGCAAGACAAACTCATTACCGCCATCGAACAGACTAGCGCAGCTTAGGAGGAGATCAGCATGGATTTTAACGATAGTCACGAAGAAGCCACGTTTCGCGGGCAAGTCCGAGAGTGGCTTGGCGCCAACACCCCCAGTGAGGCAGAGCTCACCGGTCTTGACGAGATGGCACGCGCCAAACTTTGGCAGAAACGCAAAGCCGATGCCGGCTGGGCCTGCATTCGCTGGCCTAAAGAATACGGCGGCCGCGGTGCCAATGCGATTGAGCAGGTCATCTTGAATCAGGAAGAGGCCAAGGTGAAGGCCCCGAATACCGGTTTCTTCAGCATTGGTCAGGGTATGGCGGCACCCACCATGATGACTTGGGCCACCGAAGAGCAAAAGAAACAATTCCTGCCGAAGCTCGCCAGCGGTGAGCACATCTGGTGTCAATTGTTCAGTGAGCCAGCTGGCGGTTCCGACCTCGCTGCACTGCGTACCCGTGCTGTGCGAGACGGTGACGAATGGGTCGTCAACGGTCAGAAAATCTGGACTTCCGGCGCCCATTATTCGGACTACGGTATTTTGGTGCTGCGTACAGACCCTAACGTTGCCAAGCACCAGGGCTTGAGTTATTTCTTTCTCGATATGAAATCGCCTGGCATCGAAATCAAGCCAATCAAACAGATCTCTGGCGCCTCGGGTTTTAATGAAGTCTATTTTACCGACGTTCGCATACCTGACGCCCAACGACTGGGCGAAGTCGGTCAGGGCTGGCAAGTCGCGTTGACGACTCTGATGAACGAACGCGCGTCAATCGGTGGCGGTGGCGGAGGCGCAGGTTTTGAGCAAATCATGCAACTGGCCCAGCGACTTAACATTGACGACAAGCCGGCAATCCAAGACAAGCAAGTTCGTGCCAATTTGGCGAACTGGTATGTGCGTCAGGCTGGGTTGAAATACACTGGCTATCGGTCTATGACAGCCTTGTCACGGGGTGAGATTCCAGGGCCAGAGAATTCTATTGGCAAACTCGTGGGTGCGCCTTTAACCCAGGATCTGGCATCCTTTGCAATCGATTTGATGGATCAAGCTGGCATTCTCTGGAGTCCTGAAAGTGCCGAACTGGAGAATATTTTCCAGTCAGCCTATATGAGCATTCCAGGTCTGCGCATCGCTGGCGGCACTGACGAAATCATGGCTAACATTATCGCCGAGCGGGTTCTGGGTCTGCCTCAGGATGTGCGTGTCGATAAGGGAATTCCCTTCACAGAAGTACCGACAGGTAATTAGTCACAGGGACGATAAAAAAAAGGGGCGAAAGCCCCTTTTTTTTATCGTCTGAGTTCGAGCTAAGCTCCGTCTTTCTCCTGCGCACAGCCTTATTCAGGCTTGCGGATGATAGCGATTATCATACCCAGAGCCATATCAGAGCCCATATCAGAACCTATATCAGAGCAATATCAGATCCCATATCAGAGCAATATCAGCTTCCGGTGAACTGGGCGGGTCGCTTCTCAAGAAAGGCTCTGATGCCCTCGACATTATCTGATGATGCGCCGGCCTGAGTCTGCAACTCAGTTTCCAGCTGCAATTGCTCGCTATAGCTGTTCTCCTGAGAATCCCAGTAGGCCTTGCGAATCAATCCCAACGAGAAAGGCCCATTGGCGAATTTTTCAGCAATCTTCATGGCTTCACTCATGACATCACTGGGTTCCACCAAGCGGTTGACCAGCCCCCATTCGTAGGCTTTTTCAGCGGGCAGTCGCTCTGCCATCATCGACAGCTCCGTGGCTCGCCGCCAGCCGACAATTCGAGGTAACAGCCAGGTCGCGCCACCATCGGGAATCAGCCCAACATTGGCAAAAGCCTGAAGAAAATAGGCACTTCTTGCCATAACGACCATATCCGCCATGATCGCGAAGCTCATGCCAACGCCGACTGCCGGGCCATTGACCGCAGAGACAAAGGGAAATGGCAGGCGCCGCAACTTGTTCATGACCGAGGCATAATGGGTTTCCAGAATATGTCCCACTGGCGGCAAACTTCCAGTCTCACCTCTGGCTGCCAAGTTGGCACCGGCACAAAAGGCGCGGCCCTCACCGGTCATGATCAGACATCTCGCACCACTGTTCGCATGTGCCACCTCGCTGATAGCCGCGGATAATTCTTCGACCATTGTCTTTGACAAGGCGTTGAGGACGTCTGGTGCATTGAGGGTAATAGTGGCTATTTTGTTCTCGATCGAGACTTTTATAAATTGATAGTTCAAGGGCATCTCCTGGCATCACAAAACCCAACATACTACGTTTGAGAAGTATTACTGTCGACTTTTAACTTGTCGACTTTTAGCTTGTCGACTTCACGGGCGGGCCCGCACGAGTATAGCGAGTGCCCGGCGGATCGATCGCCCAGTCGGGAGACTGGGCCCAGTTATCCCCATAAACCAACTCCGCCATGGGACGGCGCCGCACAGGGCCATGTTTACCCGCGGGTTTGCCCAAGGTCACCGTCGCAGCGATGAAGACCTCCTCGGGGATCGAAAGCAACGCCTTGAGCGCCCCATCCACTGCGTGATGAAAGCCGGTAATCACACCGCCATATCCCACTGCACGCGCGGCCAACAACAAATTTTGTACTGCCGGGTAAATAGAACCGCCCTCGGCTGGCGTCGGCTCTCGATAACGTACCAGGCAAGGCAGGATGAGCACCGGCGCCTTCTCAAACCCCTGAACGTACTGATCCATGGTGCGCGCCATCCGTGCCTTGGGCGATTGAGTATCAGTGCCGGATCCTTGCGCATAGCCATCTCGCTCAAATTTTTCGGCCCACAGTGCTCTGGCGGCCTCGCCAATCAGTGCCTTCGCCTGCCGCGCCCGAGGCGAGTCGGTTAGCACCAGGAACCGAAATGGCTGGCGATTCGATCCGCTGGGGGCGCGAGTCGCACCGAATAGAATGTCACGTAAATCTTGTTCTGACACCGGCTCATCAGAATAGCGGCGAATGGCCCTGGTACTGCAAATACCTTCCAGTAAGCCGACTTGGTCCTGCGCCAAGGGTTCGCTCGCCCATGCGTAATGGGATCTTGACTCTGACATGATATCTCCTTAGGTTAGCGCCGAGCTGAATTTGCATAATAATCGATTTACCGGCAACTTATCGGCAACTTA
>JAYODE010000003.1:16707-23689 GCA_038106185.1 Gammaproteobacteria bacterium
GGTAATAAAGAGGAGACGCTAAAAGCCAATCTTTCACCCAACTCGGCTTTTATCCCGCTTTCAGGTCAGCACAGCTGTAACCCGCGGCACTAACGCCTATACTAGACGCGCTATACTTAACTCGCGAAACCAGACTCGCGAAACCAGACTCGCGAAACCAGACTCGCCAAACCAGACCCGCTATTACCCACGAGATTAATCAACATGTTGAAGATCGGCCACTCCTACACGCTGGAAGTCATCAAGCAGGTTGAATTTGGCGTTTTTCTGAACGCCGAGAATCTGGGCGAAGTGCTGCTACCTAATCGCTACTTGCCGAGTGATATTACGCTCGGCGACTGTTTGTCTGTATTCCTGTATCTCGATTCAGACAATCGCATCGTTGCCACGACCCTGGAACCCAAGGTACGAGTGGGTGAGTTTGCATATCTCGAAGCCGTCGCCAACACAGATTACGGTACCTTTCTGGACTGGGGTCTGGCCAAGGACCTACTGGTACCCTTTGGTGAGCAGCATCGAGCCATGGAGGTCGGCAGTTTCTATTTGGTCTACGTCTACCTGGGACCTGCAGACGGCCGTATTACTGCTTCCTCGAAGATAGATAAGTTTCTTGACGACAGCCGGCCCCACGACTTTCAACCTCGTCAACCCGTGGATTTGCTGATCGCCAACAGCACTGAGTTGGGCTACAAAGCCATTATCAATCACAGCCACTGGGGGCTGCTCTACAAAAACGAGGTTTTCCAGCGCATCAGCTTTGGTCAGCGCCTGAGAGGCTTTATCAAACAGGTTAGACCCGATGGCAGAATCGACTTGGGCCTTGCCGCTGGCCGAGAGGTGCGTGACAAGTATGCGAGCACTATTTTGAATTATTTGCGCCAGCAGCCAGAGGGGTTTGCACCAGTACATGACAAGTCTGATCCCGCTCTGATTACTCGCCTGTTCAGCATGAGCAAGAAGGCCTTTAAGCAAGCCATTGGCGGTTTGTACAAGCAGCACCTGATCGTGATTGAAAAAACCGGGATTCGCCTGGTCACCAACGTGGCAGCTGAGGAGCAATAGCATGGGCGTGCACTGGTATCCCGGGCATATGCACAAAGCCAACAAGGAAATGGCGCTGGCCTTGCCTGAGGTAGATCTCATTATCGAACTCCTTGATGCTCGCCTGCCTTATAGCAGCGCTAACCCGCTGTTGAGAAAACTCGGTGCCGACAAGCCAAGGATCAAGATACTGAGCAAGTCAGACCTGGCTGACCCGCAGGTCACCGCCAGCTGGCAAACACACTTCGAGCAATCAGAGTCGGTAAAGGCGCTGGTCACCACGCTCAGTCAGGCTGATAAGGCTCAGGCGGTTGATGCCGCCTGCCGCGCTCTCGTGCCCCGTAAAAACGCTTCAACCCAGAATATCGTTGCCATGATCACGGGTATTCCCAATGTCGGCAAATCGACCTTGATCAATGCGATGGCTGGCAAGGCTATTGCCAAAACCGGCAATGAACCGGCAATTACCAAGGGCCAGCAACGGATCAATCTGCGGAATGGCATTCTATTGCTGGACACGCCCGGCGTCCTTTGGCCTAAAATCGAAAACGAGCAGAGTGGCTATCGCCTCGCAACGACCGGTGCGCTTAAAGACACAGCGATCAACCATATTGAGATTGCCTACTTCGCCGCTGACTTTCTGCTGCGTGAGTACCCCCAACGCCTGATGGAACGCTATGACATTGAGGTCCTGCCAAACACCGAACTCGCCTTTCTCGAACTTATGGGCGCAAGGCGAGGCTGCTTACGGGCCGGCGGCCAGGTTGATCTGGACAAGGTCTCCAGCTTGTTACTGAACGAACTGAGATCCGGCAAACTGGGGCCGGTGACTTTTGAAACCCCCGAGACCGTTGAACTGGAAGTTCTTGAAATTCAACGCTTACAAACCGAGAAGGCGGCAATTCGAAAGCAACGGCAGGTCGAACGCAAGGCTCGCCGCAAAGTCTAGTGACCAAAGTTGAGCCCTTCTTCCCGCCTTTTGGGTTTACGGCCAGTGTACCCCTCCCACATATCGCGCGCATACGACCTGAAAGTCCAGCTCAGACACTCCCGTTGCCACCTCACACTTTTTCTAGCAATTCGAGGACTGTGTCTCTAACATAACTCGAAAATAAAGGGGAAACCACATGTCAACAGCAGCCTGGCATTTAAGAGGAAACTGGACACCTCTCCATGAAGAGGAAACCCACACAAACCTTATCGTAGAAGGCACAATTCCACCGGCGCTCAATGGCACTTATATGCGCACCGGCCCCAATCCCGCAAATGGACAGTCACCACATTGGTTTCTCGGTGACGGCATGATCCACGGGATAAAGTTAGAGAATGGTAAAGCCCTTTGGCACAAAAACCGCTTTATTCAGACACCTAATATCACCCATCCAAACGAGAAGCCGGAGAACCCTTTTGATCTTCGCTACGGCAAAGGAAATACGCACATTGTTCAACATGCAGGAAAAATTCTTTGCCTCGAAGAAGCTCATTGGCCTTGGAGAATTGATGAAAACCTGAACACCATTGGCGCTGAAAACTTCGCTGATAAGCTGACCTGCTCCATGACAGCACATCCAAAGATCTGCCCTCGAACCGGCGAGTTACTCGCCTTTAGTTACTTCAACTTTCAACAGCCATTCCTTAACTACATTCGCATTGGTCGTGATGGCGAGGTCAAGCAGATTGAAGGCATTGAGTTGCCAAATATGGTGATGATGCACGACTTCAATATTACAGAGCGATATGTCATCTTTATGGACCTGCCACTGGTTCTGGATCTTGAACTGCTATCAACAGGCGTGCCTTTTTCATTTAAGAAAGACGCCGGCGCGAGACTCGGTGTTATGCCGAGAAATGGTTCAGCCAGCGAGGTACGTTGGTTTGAGATTGACCCTTGCTACGTATTTCATCCGGTGAATGCCTTCGATAAGGATGGCGTCATCACGCTGTACGTTTCGAGACAGGAGTCAGCCTTCAGTGGAAGCTCAGATGAGTATGGCAATGTCGGTCGCTTACATAGATGGGAGATCGATCTCAACAGCGGTACAGTTTCAGATGTACAAATTGATGGTCGGCCCGGAGATTTCGGCAGAACCGATGATCGACTGGTGGGACTGGATAGTCAGTATGGATATCTGATGTCGCTGGGCGGCGAAGGCAACAGCGAAGAGCCTATCTATGGCGACAAGCTCTACAAATATGATTTGCATAGCGGTCAATGTCAGGAGCATTTTCTCGGCAATAATGTCAGAGGCTCAGAGCCTGTCTTTGCACCCGGTGGGACAGGAGAAGACGAAGGTTGGATCCTCAACTTGAATCACGACGAAACGACCGGGAAGTCTCGAATGATCATTATTGACGCACAAAACTTTTCCGCACCGCCGATTGCTATTATCCATCTTCCCAAACGAATACCCTATGGGGCGCATGGTAATTGGTTTGAGCAGAGCTAGCTGTTTGATCAGGGTTAACTGTTTGATCAGACTTAACTGTTTGATCAGGCTTAACTATTTAATCAAAGCTTAACAAAAGTTTAAATAAAGAGTCTGAGCCAAGTGCCAGTGTCACCTATTGCCGCCGGCTGGCTCTGGCACTCGGGCCTAACCACTGAATTAAAATATGGCGAACCGGCCTAGTCTGATCTGAATTCCCGAATGGGTTTCCAGAACCACCAGATCATGGCTGTTGCCGTGATCGATATCACACCACCCAATAACATCGTGTTGTTAGCGCCAATGGCGCCCGCCCAGGCGCCTACCCAGATGGTGCCAATATTGTTGGCAGTTTGAGCGGCCAGAATCATCAGGGCGTAGGCTCGCCCGCGCATATGATCCGGCGTCGTGAGCATCACTGTGGTTGCCCTGACCGCGACTGTGACGGCGTCTGCTGCGCCCAACAAACCTATCATCAGCAATCCCATCCAGAGTGAGCTCGCAAGACCAAAACCGAACAAGATGAATCCATATAGGAAGGACGCGTAGAGCACCAGCATGCCCTTGGCTTTATAACTGACAAACAGTAAAGCCACGAATGAGCCCAGTATAGCCCCAGCTGAATTGGCGGCGCCCAGCATGCCTGTGGCGCTGGCTCCGCCGGCGAACAGACCCAGGGCCAATACCGGCAAGATTTCCCGGTAGAAGGAAGCTGTCGTAATACCAATGTCTAATAGGAAAAGTCCGGGCAGGATCGGGTGTTTTGCTACGTAGCTGAAACCCTCTTTGGTTTGCTGAATTTGTGAAGGCTTCACCGCGCTGTGATCATGCCCCTCTGCTAAGCCTGCAGCTTTTACGAGCATCGGAAGCAGTGCAGCGACACTGCCGATGCCTGCCGCGATCAGGAAAACCTCGGTTGAGCCGAAGTTGACCGCAACAAAAGCAAACAGCAGAGGACCTGCGATCGCGGCGGCATTACTTGACGCAGTGTCCGTTGAGACCGCCAGCATGAGATCCTTCTTTGGCACGACGATAGGCACAATGGCCGCCCGCGCCGGACTTGCGAGCATGTGGGTACCAGCCATGACCGCGATGCCAAGATAGACAAAAATCGGCGTGAGGGCGTCTTGAAATTCCAGTACACCAAGCACCGTCATCACCAGTGTTGTTGTACCGTAGGCATAGGACATGAGTTTTTTGCGATCCATGCGATCAGCAAGATTACCGGCCCACAATGTCACCGGAACCTGAACGACCAGCTGAACCACGCCGATTAACCCGACCAGGTAGGCGGACCCTGTTTCATCTAACAACCATTGGGCGGTGCCGAGGATGCGCATCCAACTCAGGATCGATCCCATAATGAGGATGACCCACAGGAGTCGATAATCCGAATAGAGAAAAGCGTCCCAAGGTTTAGATTTTTCGGTGCTCAATTAGGTTGCCTGGTTTCGTATGGGAGGTAAATGCTACCACTTGATCGATTCTGCCGCTCGCGCAAAGATTCTTTGACGACAGCTTCGTCGCTTCGGTATCCCTCTGTTGAATGTGGCATAGCGTTTCTGTGCTGGCAGTACATCACTGCTAGGTACCTTAGCCGATAATGGTGAGTCAGCAACGGATGTATCACGATTCCAGCAGGAATGATCTTATAGTCATCGAAACGCTAATGATGACACCAACCTAGGTTGAGGAAATGCACTTTTTCAGCTCGTGAGCACGATCATCATAGACGGACATAGACGGTCTTAGACGGTCATAGACGGTCATAGACGGTCATGAATAAACATGGCAAATGGGATAGTCACAACCCTAGCCCTTAGCGCTATATCCCTCTACACTAACGCCCTTTGCGCTGAACCCCTTAGCGCTGACAGACAGGGCGGCGAGCATCTCAGCAATCGACGCCCACTATCATCGTGATAGGCATATTGATAGGCCCTTGGGAAATTCATGTATGACAATAGCAGATGCATCAAAAAAAGGTGACGGGCACACTAACGGCACGGGTTTCGGTACCAAGCGTTACCGCACCTATGTGCTCTCCGCCCTGACAATTATCTACATCATGAATTTCGTTGACCGCGGTCTGCTCGCCGTCGTCGGTCCGGATCTTGTGCCGGAACTCGGCCTTTCTGATACCCAATTCGGGCTTCTTACTGGCTTCGGTTTCGCCCTTCTCTATACGATCGTGGGTATTCCGCTGGCCCGATACGCCGATGTGGCTCATCGCGTTTGGATTATGAGTGTTTGTGTCGCCTTGTGGTCTCTAATGACAGTGCTCTGTGGGCTCGCAACTGAAGTCACCATTGGTTCCATCACCATCGGTGCTTTCTGGGTTTTGCTGATATGTCGCGTTGGCGTCGGTATTGGCGAAGCAGGCTGTACACCACCGGCTAACTCTTTGATCGCTGACTATTACGCGCCGCGGGACAGATCCCAGGCGCTGGGCGTCTACTCCATGGGGGTAACTCTTGGCACTATGTTCGCCAACCTGATTGGTGGTTGGGTGACCGATATGTTCGACTGGCGAACGGCCTTTTTTGTGGTGGGTCTGCCAGGCCTGTTGATTGCCGTTATTTTCAAATTCACGGTCAAAGAGCCGCCGCGCGGCTACACAGATCCAGTTGGGCATGGAACTCAGGAACGGGTTGAGCTGCGCGAAGCCATTCGTGAGCTAACGACCAAACCCGCTTTCTGGTATATGACTGCCGGTGCAACCGTGGCTGCTTTCTGTGGTTACGGCATCTCCTCGTTCCAATCAATCTTTCTGGTTCGAGCGCACGAAATCACCACCGGTGAAGCAGCCATGTGGATCAATGCACCAGTGTCATTGTCAGCCGCTATCGGCACCTTTGCGACGGGCTGGTTAGCAACAAAACTCTACAAAAAGCACCCAGGGGCAATCGCCTGGTTGCCGGCCATTGGTTTAGCCATCTCAATCCCGTTTTATATCTTTGCCTTTACGACTCAGAGTCTGGTATTGGCCGCCATCTGCCTGATTATCGCTGGTTTCATCAAGTACGGTTATATCACCGCCCAGTACGCGATTGGCCAGGGCGTTGTGAGCATGCGGGTTCGTGCAATGGCGACCGCCGTCTTGCTGTTCGTCGTCAATCTAATCGGCTATGGATTTGGCCCGCTTTTCATTGGTGCAATCTCAGATATTTTCTTCATCAACGGCGTCGCCGAGCTAGGCGTGGCAGCGGAAGAGCTGTCTCGAAGTCAATGTCATCCAGCAGTGATAGGCGAGTTGAGCGACAATCTGCAGAGTGTCTGCGGTGCGGTTTACTCACAGAGTCTGCAGTCGGCGATGGTGATTATGGCTGCCCTGTACGCGGCAAGTTCCCTGTTCTTCCTGCTGACCTGGCGTCGACTGGGCAAGGATATGGTAGACAGGAACTAACGCCCTTTGCTCGTGAACCCTATCCGCGAAGGGCGATTGCTGACTGTTGAACCCTTTCGCTTCCGGGACGCGCAGTCCGGGACGCGCAGTCCGGGACGCGCAGTCCGGG
>JAYODE010000003.1:23789-42804 GCA_038106185.1 Gammaproteobacteria bacterium
CGTGAATTGCCTGCTGGCCGTCGCGTTTAGCGATGCGAAACTCGACGTACGTAAATGGCGCGCCCAGAGGGATTCGAACCCCCGACACCCAGGTTCGAAGCCTGGTACTCTATCCAGCTGAGCTATAGGCGCGCTCTGGCAGCTATTGTCCTTCATTCTGATTCATTTGGCAAAGCCCTGTTGCGTTTTATGCGAGCAATTTTTGAATCTGCGACAAGTTTTCTTACAAACTGGTGCCGTTTGCATCAACCTGGGGACGGAGTAAACTCAAGCGAGGCTACTCAATTTTGTCGCGCTTTTGCCGCCACCGCCATATCGCTAAAAGGAATCAAAAATGCCAGGTCCCCTTCACGGTTATCGAATCCTAGACCTGACTACAGTGATCTCCGGCCCCTTCGCCACCATGTTGCTTGGTGACCAGGGCGCTGACATTATTAAGGTCGAGTCAGTCAGTGCGCCAGATCATGCTCGGGGCGCCGGCTATGGCCAGCAACAATTCACTGCTACCTTCCTGAACAACAATCGCAACAAGCGGGCCATCAGTATCGATCTTAAGTCTTCTGAGGGCAGATCGGCTCTATTGCAGCTGGCGGCAACAGCAGATGTGTTTATACAGAATTTCAGACCTGGCGTAGTTGAGCGTCTGGGTATCGATGAGGCGGCTGTACGCAAGGTCAAGCCGGATATTATTTATGCATCAATCAGCGGCTTCGGTGAAACGGGGCCCATGTCTCACAAGCCCGTATACGATCCTATTATCCAGGCCATCAGCGGTCTGACGACCATTCAGGCTGGCTCTGATGAAGAACGACCAAGGCTTGTGCGGACCATACTGCCTGACAAGCTGACGGGCATGACCACAGCCCAGGCTGTCTGCGCCGCGTTACTGTTTCGAGCACGCACTGGCGAAGGCCAACATATCAGAATCTCCATGCTGGATGCCGTCGTGGCGTTTCTGTGGTCTTCCGACATGGCTGGTCAAACCTTTGTGGGAAAGGAAGTCAGCGTCCAGCGAGCTGCGACCTTTATCGACTTGATCTACGCAACCCAGACGGACTACATCAGTGTCTCGGCGATGAGCAACAAACAGTGGCTCGCTTTATGCCAGGTACTCAATAAGCCCGAGTGGCAGGCAGACGAACGTTTCAACTCGCCGGCTCAGCGGGACCGAAATGCGGATCTACGATTGAATATGACGCAGGCGGCGTTGCTGAACAATACCGCTGAATACTGGTTAACTGCCCTTGACGCCGCTGGCGTTCCCTGCGCACCCGTCTTAACCCGAAAAAAGATGATTCAACACCCGCAGGTGTTAGCCAGTGAACTGATTTTCGAAGCTGAGCATCCAATCGCAGGCAATATCAGACAAACGCGACCCGCCGCTCGCTTTAGTCAATCGGTCCCAGAGATGCGCTACGGGGCGCCTTCTCACGGAGAGCATACTGAGGAATTACTGACGGAGATTGGCATCACAGCTGAACAGCAGGCAAAGCTGAGAGCCCACGGCATCATCAAATAATTCTTCAGTGCGACATGCGCTCGTGAGAGACATGTTATTGGCTCGATGGTTGAAGCAGCCGCTGATTTTCAGGCAGCAGTCGGCTCTGGGCTGGAAACTGCCGCCGCAGAAACTGCATCTGATCACCCAGTATGCGACCGCTGTGAGACAGCGCCAGATACTCAGCCTGGTTGGGCATATAGGGTAATGCCAGTAACTGCATTCCGGCGACACTTGGGTCAGCGTTGCCTTTCACAGCATTACAACGCCTGCAGGCCGCGACAACATTGGTCCATGAATCAAGCCCACCCTTGGATAGGGGCATGACGTGATCTCGACTGAGATCACTGTCAATACACAGGCGGCCGCAATAAAGGCAGACATTCTGATCTCGACGAAATAACGCCTGGTTGGTCAGTGGTGGATGGCTTCGGCCAGCATCGACCACCTTACCTTTACAGGCGATGATACTGTTCAGGTTTACTTCCGAGTGCCGGCCTGTCAGTCGGCTGTAGCCGCCCTTGACCCTCATGACTTCCTCGCCATAAGTCCAACTGACAAGATCGCGCGCATGGAGACAAACTGCCTTCTGCCAGCTTATCCACTCAATGGGCAGACCCGCCGTATTGATTCTGAGAATACTGACGTTCATGAGACCTCACCCTGCATTGTCCCAATTTTATCGCGACCAATGGACGATTCAAGCTTGCTTCTGACGGCGGTCGAAAATTAGCGTAATATTCTTTCCTGGCGCTTCATCAGCGCTTTTTAGTTGACTCATCTTCTGACTGGCACCGCAGCATGAAAAAAGACACAGTTTATGCACAGCCTCAAGCTATCATCGAAGCCTTCACCTTCGACGGCCAGGTCGCGGACGTCTTTGAAAACATGATCAATCGCTCGGTGCCCGGCTATCAATTGATACTGGATATGATTGGCTTACTGACCGAAAAATACGCTCAGCCTCACTCCAATTGCTATGATTTGGGTTGCTCGTTAGGCGCCTCGACCTTGAAGATCCGCCAACATCTGCCCGCAACCTGTCACGTCATCGGCGTTGATAATTCAAGCGCCATGGTTGAACGCTGTCGCACCAATATTGCTCGAGACCACAGCCAAGCCAGCGTGGAGATTCGAGAAGAGGCGATGCAGATCACTCAGATCCATAATGCTTCCATTGTAGTGCTGAATTTCACGCTGCAATTTATCAAAGACGAGCAACGTACCGATCTACTCAAAAGGATCGCCAGTAGCATGCTACCCGGCGGCGCTATGATTCTGTCGGAAAAACTTCGGTTTGAGGACTCAAACATGCAACAGCAAATGACTGAGTTGCACCATAACTTCAAAAAATATCAAGGCTATAGCGATTTAGAGATAGCCCAGAAACGCGCGGCTTTGGAGAATGTTCTTGTTCCAAACACTGAACAGGAACATCTGGAACGTTTGACCGAATCTGGCTTCAGTTCAGTCCAAATGGTCATGCGTTGTTTGAATTTTGCTACGTTTCTCGCTATCAAATAGCATGCAGGACTTTCTCGACGAACAGGCGTATCGAGCGCTTCAGCCTCGCCTTCAGACAGGCCAGGCGGGCCTGCTCATACCTCGCCAGGTAGCGCGCAGCTTCTTCCTTCGCACGCCCAATGCCGCCATTCGGCAAGCGACTGGCCGATCTGCACTCAGGACCAAGTTGCTGATCTGGATCGGCGTCATTACGGCACCATTACTGTTTGTACTAGCCGCCGCTCACTTTATTCAGAACGCAGGCTGGGCCGCTACCATAATGGTGCCCCTACTGGGTATTTTCTGGACGATTCTCGCGGGATTAACCGGCGACAAAGGTACCTTTCTGCAAGGTACTCTCGCCATGATCTTAGGTCTCGTGGCAGCGGCCCTGATGCCGACAGAATATGGGGTTCCAATAGGCCTGATCAGCCTCTCCCTATGGATTCACAGAAATGTCTATTTCGTTGCAGAATTCTTCTTGCTGCGTATTATCAGTCAGTCTTTTCCTGCCTTTGACATGCTTGTTGAGCATATTGAAATTCTTGATAACGAGGCTGGAGAGGTTAATACCTGAGTGGCCATGACGACTATTAACGCCTTAACCGAACATTTCTTCACCGCGACTCTGCGGCACCATAGCCAATTTGGCAGCCTGGCAAACCACCATTCGGCACTTGCAGAGGCACTGAAGACAGAATTTGCTGCACGCAAGCACGGCAGGCAGGCTGAATGGGACGCCGCCTTTGCCGAGCTGCCGGCTGTGCTACCAAGCACTTATAATCTTGGCCATGAGGGCGTCAGCATTGGACTGGAAAGCGACTTGCAGACTCCTGCAGCCGCTCTAGAAAAACAACTTCAGCAGTTTACGCCCTGGCGCAAAGGCCCCTGGCGCTTGTTTGGCGTTGATGTCGACACCGAATGGCGCTCTGACTGGAAATGGCAGCGCTTGCGCCCCCATATCTCGTCGCTCAAGGACCGTACTGTTCTAGATATTGGTTGTGGTAACGGCTACCATTTATTCAAAATGGTCGATGAAGGAGCGGCTTTGGCAGTGGGTATTGACCCGACTCGATTGTTTCTCTACCAGTTCCATGTCTGTAAAAAATATCTGCCAAACTTGCCCGTTCACCTCTTGCCCCTTCGCAGTGAACACCTCCCTGCGTTCAACCTGTTCGACACAGTATTTTCGCTGGGTGTCCTTTATCATCGCCGCTCACCCATAGATCACTTAACAGAGCTGGGGGGGTTTTTACGGCCTGGCGGCGAGCTGGTACTGGAAACACTGGTTGTACCCGGCGACGAAACCACCCTGCTGGTGCCTAAAGACCGCTATGCGAAGATGGCAAATGTGTGGTTTTTGCCGGCGGTGCCCATGCTTGAAACCTGGTTAAGTCGCGCCGGGTTTGTCAATGTTCGAACAGTAGATGTTAATCAAACCAGTCGCTTGGAACAGCGGCAAACAGATTGGATGACATTCCAGTCACTTGCGGACTTTCTCGACCCAAACGATCCTAACAAAACATATGAGGGGTACCCTGCACCCAGGCGCGCTATAACCATTGCCGAAAAACCAGGCTAAGCGATGACCTAATCAGACATTTGATGCCGAGCGGCATGAGCATCAAGATACGACCAGATCATATCATTGATAGATCGCTGATTTGCCTCGGATATTTTCGAATTAACGCGCTCGGATTCCGCCAGATCCACCTTCTCGTGGAGTGCTATCAGCGCAACGGTTAGCTGGTCATGCACAGCGTCGACCGCTTCCAACGTGAGCGAGTTCGGTTCAAGTTTCGATAACTCGAGCAGTCGCTGGGTAGCTTCACCGTTGTTCAGCAAAGAGGCGACTCGGTCAAACAATTGCTGAATAGCGCGAATATCTTGCATACGCCGTTCAATGCCATAACCCAGCTCCGCACCAAGTGCGCGCATCAATTGAGTCGTTAGCATCGCATCAGCTTGCGAATAGGCCGTCTTTAAGTTCGGTATCAACGTCGATGTCAGACGCTGAGCCAGCAGGTCCAGAGCTTGTTCTGCATGGGGAATCATATATCAGCACCATATTTGTGACTGGAATGTGACGACAGATAATCGAGTAAAATGCGGTTTTGTCGGTCAGTCATCATCCAACCGGCCATGGCAAGAATAGCGGCCTGGCTTTCACCATTTTGAAAATTTTCAGTCGACGAAATCCAGATGGCTACGCCCTTCAAGGCCGCAAATATTCGCCACCAGATAAACTGCTTTCGGTCGACACGCATGCCGCTGCTCTTCTCCCAAATCGCAATGGCTTGGTTCGGTGGCAGCAACCGACCCGCTAATGCGGGCTGATCCCAGCTCCATAAGGGATCAAGGCTCCAGGCCAGATCCTCCAGGGGGTCGCCGATGTGACACATCTCCCAATCAAGTATCGCGGTAATGGCACCGTCTGGCTCAAACAAAAAGTTGCCACTACGATAGTCACCATGAACTATGGCTAATTTCTCTGGCGGTGCGGGTAAGTTGCGTCGCAACCAGCGGATCGCTGCCGCTGCTATGGGTTGTGGGCGCAGCGCATCGGCGGTAATGACTTGCGCCCAGTACTCCAGTTGCTCACTTGCGCAGTTGCTGGGCAGCGGCAAATCAGTCAGTTTGTCGAATCCAAGCGCAACGGGATCGAGCGCCGCAATTCGGCCAAGGATTTGCCATTTCTGCTCACCGATATTGAGCCTTTGAGCGTCGCTCAGGTCTGCTGTCGCACTGATACCCACCGGGACTTCTTCCATGATACTAAAGGGTCGCTGCAGCCAGACAGGGTCATCTTCAAGGTACAGCGCCTCAGGCACGGGTATCTCTGTTGGGTAGATGGCACGATAGGCACCATATTCAAGCGCTCGCTCGGTATCGATCAAACTGCTCGGTGGGTCACACCGGAGAATTAATCCACGCTCACCCTGAACAGAAGAGACTTGCAGGCGATAGGTGTCACGTGATGCGCCGCCAAAAATCTGAGTAATCGCCTTAACCTCAACCTGGGTCTGCCACTGTTTTGACAAATAGACTGCGATACTCTGCTGAATAGCTTCTAGCGATAACACAAGGTGTCTCCAAACAGGAATGGCGATAAACAGCCCTCTCGCCACTATAGCACCTGCACCCAGGGCTGGCATCTGGGTTTTTTATTCTTGGCTGAGATGGTCTGGACTGGAGTGGACTAGAGAAGACGAGAGTAGAGTCGAATCGTTAGAACTCTTCTACCGGAAAGTCCATGGTCAAGGTCGCTGCCGCACTGACACCACTGAGATATGCCTGAGCTCTCGGCATAATTTGTTCAAAATAAAAACCAGCCGTCGAGATTTTCGCCTCATAAAAGCCCCCTTCGTTCCGCAACGAAGTCGCAATCAACGCAGACCTGGCCATCAGCCAGCCAGCAATAATGGTACCGGTGCCCATCAGATAGTTATAAGCCACCGCACTCGCAAGATGCTCCTGTTCTCCTGCTCGACTCAAAACAAAGTTCGTGACCTGCCTGAGCTGCCTCGAAGCGCCCTGCAGGCTTGACTCCATCGCAGGAAAGACGTCCGCCAGCGCCACTGCAGTCTCGTCAACCTCATCGAGCAGTTTAAACAGCGCTTTACCTTGATCACGTAGCACCTTGCGACCGATCAAATCGTTGGCTTGTATGCCGGTCGTACCCTCATAGATCGTCGTAATCCGTGCATCACGCATCAACTGGGCAGCGCCTGTCTCTTCAATAAAACCCATACCGCCATGGACCTGAACGCCCAGCGAGGTGACTTCCTGAGAGACTTCCGTTGACCAGGCCTTGGAGATGGGCGTCAACAGCTCAGCGCGCAACATCGCACTCGTACGCTGGCTCTCATCAAGCGCCTTGTGCGCATAATCAAAGGCTGCCGAGGTGACATAGCAGAGTGCTCGAGACGCCTCACTGAGGGCTCGCATGAGCAACAGCATGCGACGAACGTCTGGATGGTGAATGATGGGACTTTTACCTGGCACATTCGGCACCTGGCCCTGCACTCGATCACGGGCGTATCGCACAGCCTGCTGATAGGCTCGGTCTGATAAAGCGACGCCCTGGACACCGACATTCAAGCGAGCATGGTTCATCATAGTGAACATGTAGCTCAGACCCATATTTTCCTCACCCACCAGGTAGCCAATTGCGCCCCCCCGGTCACCAAAAGCCATGACACAGGTCGGACTACCATGAATGCCCATTTTATGCTCGACGGAGCGAGCATAGACATCATTGCGAGCCCCGAGCTTGCCTGTTTCATCCACTAAATATTTGGGCACAAGGAACAAAGAGATACCCTTGACACCTGTCGGCGCACCCTCAAGGCGAGCCAGTACCAGATGCACCACATTCGTTGTCATACTGTGGTCGCCCCAGGTGATAAAGATTTTGGTTCCAAACAGTTTGTAATGATCACCATGGGGTACGGCTTTAGTTCGTACCGAAGACAGGTCTGAGCCAGCCTGAGACTCCGTCAGATTCATGGTCCCGGTCCATTCACCGCTGATCATTTTGGGCAGGTAACTGGCCTTGATAGCCGCACTCGCATGATGCTCGATCGCCTCGATGGCACCTTGGCCCAGCATCGGACACAAAGCAAAGCTGACATTGGCTGCCGACCACATTTCCATCGTTGCCAGCCCGACACTCTCCGGCAGCCCCATGCCACCAAACTCGGGATTACAGGGTAAAGTCGGCCAGCCATTGGCCGTGAACTTTGCATAGGCCTCGGCGAATCCACTGGCCTCTCTCACCTGATCACCGACGACACGCGCACCGATCAGATCACCCACCTTGTTCAGGGGCGCCAATACCTCACCCGCAAAGCGCGCCGCCTCCCCCAAAACAGATGCAACCAAGGCGGGAGAACTGTCGCCGAAGGCCGGCAGCGCACATACTTGGGGCAGGTCTGCCAAATGGTTAAGTGCGAACAACATATCCGCGATGGGTGCCTGGTAGTCTGCCATTCCGTCTCCTGATTTTAGGCTTGAACTTGAGGTTGGGACACAAAAGCGTTTTACATTAGCCTTTCATCAGCGGCATGCCGATTTAGACCCGTCTGGCGTTTAGCCGCCCGCCAGTATAACGCAATCGCACGCCGAGCATCAGGCAAGTCTTCACGCCGGTCTGACACGGATTGTCTTAGTCCTGACAACGCCGTAACATCACGCAATGGAGATCCTTCACATCTTTTTTGTCATTCTGATGACACTGTTGCTCGTTTTCGTTCTGGGCCCTCGGCCGCGACTCGATGCCCGCGCGCCAGCGGTTAGAGTGCCGCCAGGCTTAACCGGCACCGACTTGGAGAACTGGCTGATCGGCAGTGAGGCTCGAATCAGGCATATTATCGATGGCACCGAGGCGAGGATCGTCTGGCAAGATCCGGCAAACCCAGCCAAAACTCCCCTGTGTTTTTTGTATATCCACGGATTTTCGGCTTCTCGCCAGGAAACAGCTCCCGTGACAGAGCGTCTGGCCGCAATCTATGGCGCCAATATGCTTGATGCTCGATTGGAGGGTCACGGCCTCGAGTATGGGGGCATGAATGACGAGGCAGAACGTTGGCTGCAAAGCCTGGTTGATGCTTGGGAGATCGCCACTCGAATTGGCGAACGCGTGGTGATAGTTGCCACTTCGACCGGTGCACCCCTGTCAGTATGGCTCGCCTCGCAACCTGGCGCAGCCGAGAGGATTCAGGCGATTCTCATGATGGCACCTAACTTCAAAATCCGTAATCCCTTCGGATTCCTCCTTACTTGGCCTTGGGCTCCTTACTGGGTACCGTTGCTGCTGGGTAAGTTCCATGAGTGGGAACCTGAAACCGCCGAGCACGGCTTGTTTTGGACAAATCGTTATTCGACCCTGGCATTGATCGAGATGCAAAAAATCGTTGATTGGGCCAACAAGCAGCCGCTGAACCAATTCAAGATTCCGCTGGCCATGATGTATTTGCGCAACGATACAACCATTGACTCGAAGGCAGCCGTCAGGGCTCTGCTGCAATGGGGTGGAGACATCAAGAAGACCATACCAGTGACCCTGGATGGCGACGTTGAGTCCCATGTGTTTACCGGTCGCCTAGGCGGGCCACACAGAACCGATTGGACGATTGACGAATTTCAGCAATTTCTCGAGACCACCTTTGCTTGAACGCTCGGCGCAGGCCTTCAGGCAGTTGGCACTGCCCGCTACGGTGCTTGCCTTAACCTTTCTCGGCGCACCTTACTTTAATCTCCTGCCCGCCTCCGTCAGCGGTGTTTTTGAAACGGGACCCTACTGGGCAGCCTTGCTTACGCTGACCTTGGCTGTGGCATTTAATCGCAGCAGAGTGGCCTTGTTCACGCTGGCGCTACTCGGCGGCTTCTTTGTTCATCAACGCCTGGGCACCGACGCACCACTCTGGCACTTCGTCGTCTACGGATTGATACCCGTCAACTTAGCCATGATCAGCTGCTACCGAGAGCGGGGCTTGCTCACGCAGCCTGGTTACCTGCGACTAGCCCTGATCGGCGTGCAGGTGGGGATCCTGACCTGGTTTCTCAATCATGACACAGACCTGTTGGATGCCTGGTTGCAGTTAGATGATGGGATTCGTGGTGAAGCAGAACAGCGCCTGCCGGGGCAATTCGCCAGCCTATCGCCGATCGACTCGCCGTCTGCCGCTACGACACTACTCGACTGGCGCAGAGTCATCAGTGCTGCGCTTGCGCCCCTGACGCCCATCGAAGCCCTATTGCTGTTGCTGGCTGCTGTCACGATCACCGTTGCCAGCTGGCATTTCAATACAGCCGTCGGCTTTGCCATGTTCGGCGCAGGTGCAGGCTACTATCTGATGATATTAAGTGGTCCCGAAACATTGGTCGCTGATGCTTATATGCTGGCCTGCCTGGCACTATTGGGGATCGGCCTGTTGCGTGACTCGTACAACATGGCCTATCGAGATGAGTTGACGGGTCTGCCGCAGAGACGTGCTCTGAATGAGCAGCTGCTGGCGGTTGGCAATCGTTACAGTCTGGCGATGCTGGATATCGATCACTTCAAAAAATTCAATGACGTCCACGGTCACGATGTCGGCGATCAGGTCCTGCAGATGGTTGCCAGCCAGATTAAAAAAGTCGCTGGCGGTGGTAAGGCGTTTCGGTATGGCGGCGAAGAGTTCGCCGTCATCTTTAATGGCAAGGATAAGGAAGATGCCGCCTATTTTCTTGAGAAGGTTCGTAAAGCCATCGCTGCGTATGAACTGGTAATTCGCGCCGATGAGCGTCTGGACGATACAACCAAGAAAAAGATCCAGGCCAAGCGCCAACGCGGAACTCAGCCTAAAGTGGTTAAAAAAGCCTCCAAAAAGGTCAGTGTAACAATCAGTATCGGTGTTGCCGAAAGGGATCAACCTGGTCAGACACCGGAAGAGGTTTTAATACTGGCTGATAAGGCCCTGTATGATGCGAAAAACGCCGGGCGGAATCGCATCGCCAGCGCTTAACCCGCTCGACTGTTCAGAGCAGGCCATGGATCAGGCTAGTATTTCGTCGATCCACTCCAGGAGATCCTGCGTCACTTGATCCCGATTGATCTCATTGAACATTTCATGTCGTCCACCTGGATAGTAGTGCTTATCAATCCTTTTAACGCCAGCGGCGCGCCAGCACTGTTCAAGAAATTGCAAACCCTTGAGTTTGTCGTTAATAGGATCGGCATCACCGGCAATCAATAGAACTGGCAGATCGGGTTCGATTGCGGCTAACAAGAGGGGATCGAGTCGCCGCGGGTCGGTTCGGTCCATCCCGTTGATCACGGTTTGACCCTCGAATCCGCAGAGGGGGTCAGCAACATAACGATCGACCTCTGCCTCATCACGACTCAGCCACTCATAGCCGGTACGATCAACAAAACCGCTATTATAGGCAAGCATAGGATCGCCGGGTTTGCGCAGAGTCGTTCCCGACAGGACCAGCGCCGCCAGTTTGCTGGAGCCAGTCGGCGCATATTGTTGGGCCGCAGCTGCACCCATGCTGTGTCCCAGCAGAATAACCGGTAAATGGCTCGATGCTGCACGGTCAACCAGTAGGTCGAGGTCCGCGACCAATGCATCCCATCCACCGCGACCAAAATCGCCAAGACCCGAAGGGCCGCTGGTTTTGCCATGGGCTCTGTGATCCATCGCCAGAACATTCAGTCCAGCCCCGTTGAGCCAGCCCACCAGCCGCTCATAGCGCAATGCATGCTCTGCCATGCCATGGGCTATGACGACTGTCGCTCGCGCCTCGTCGACAGGCCAGGAATAGGCTTGAATCGGCCATTGGTCAACTTGAGATAGATAGGTGAACGATTCCAATCCGTTAGCTCCTGTCTGAGGGTCGCTGAAATTCTTGGATAATCTCTAGTCAGGACTCAAAATGCAAACCAGAAACAGTCAGCCATCAGTTCCAGGATTGCGGCCACGGGAGGCCAGGTGGAATAACCAGAAGGCCGCTGGTAGCGGCTGGTCGGCAAGGCTCGAACCTGCTCGCTCGACCCTGCGCTTCCAGGCTCGCTGTATGGCTATCGGATCTTGCACCAGCGCTGCCCGTACGGGGTAGATCTTATCGTGAATCTGAATGCGAGCCGTTCCATCTCGACGCAAGGCAGCGCCCCAGGAAGAAAATTCACAATCCCTGCAACCCACGAACAACTGTTTACCCACGGCCCAGCAGTCGACCATTAGCCGGTAGGGTTCTGCCGGCTGGACCTCAAGGGCACACCGATCAACCCCCTCCACAAACCGAAAGTCCGTTATCTTGGTCGGGACTTCAACACCATCCAGCTGGACAAAGCTAAAAGGACCACAGGCGCTGACGCTCAACAAAATGACTATACCGGTCAGCGGCCGCTTCAGCTGCATAAACCAACAAATCAACCTCCGCATGGATCACACCTCATGGAATTTTCCTTCAATACAGCGCAGACAACGGCAAAGTGCAGCCAAGCTCAATCATCGCAGAATCCTTTTGCGAGAATGGTCATAGCACTGGTCTCGACGACCACCTGCACCATTTTTCCGGTCAGCGGTCGGCTCAATGCTGCTTTGGAATGGCAATCGATAAGTGCATGAATTAGCCTTTTTGGCAATCAGGCCAGGTAACCGTGCGAATGAATGGCACCACTTATGCAGTCCTGTTCAACGGCCATGTGATCGAAGGCTTCGCCCCAACGACGGTGCAATCCGAGCTCGCTCTGCTGCTGCGAATCGACGCGCAAAAAACAGCTGCGCTGTTCTCTGGCAAGCCCATCGTTATCAAACGAACACCTGACAAGGCTGAGGCCATGCGCTACGGTCGCGCCCTGAAAAACATCGGCGCTGATGTCAGCATTAGAATTATCAAGACGGAGACGGCAGTGTCCAACTCCGCCGCCAGCGCGGCATCAGAGGATCGTTCACCCCAGTTCGCCGTGCCCGACTTTGGTTTGCGGCCCAACAGTGGGAATCTGTTTGATTCCGTTGACGCTGTCGTACCCGTGACGGTGGATATCAGCGGAATAAGTCTTGCCGCGCAGGATGATTCACCCTTGGCACCTCCTCGCGAGCCGGTATCCATGCAACCCGACATCAGCGCGCTGCGGGTCTTGGAAAATGATAGCTCGCCCTTGGCGCCACCGCTGGCTCCCAGCAAAAAAATAGCAGCGCCAGATTTTCATCTGGACGCTCTCGGCACCAACCTCAGCACCCGCAAAGTTCATGCACAACGAGCGCAACTGGATACCAGTCGTCTGTCCCTGGCACTGTCCGGTGACTATCTGCTCCACCCTCACGAACACCCACAGCCAACGCCTTTCAACCAACCCGATATCCGCCACCTCAGCCTGGATACGGATATCGATCGGTAATCAAATCTGTCACGCTCGGGCCCTGCACGGATCGCTGGACTTAACCCCAATCGCACGAGAGCAACGCCTTGAGCATTGCCGCAAGCTGTGCGCATTCCACTTGATAGGTTAGACTGCCGCCACCCTAATTTGCTTTCAAGACCTCGACCTGGTGATGAACGACTCGCGCCTAACTCAACTTTACGCACTGGCATGGCCCGCCGCTTGCGCGCTCTTTTTGCTGTTGCTGGTCGAAGCAACGCCCCTAGACCCCTGGATCAGCAGCTGGTTTTTTGACGCAGACAAGGGTGTCTTTACCTTGAATGACAACTTTCTCTTCAAACAAGTGTTGCATGACTGGGCCAGAAATGGCGCCTATATCAGTGCTTTGCTGCTACTGATCGGCTTAGTCCTCAGCAAGACTGCCAACCAACCCGCCTGGCGCCGCCCGCTAACCTTCCTGTTTATCTCCATGCTCGTCAGCACGGGGAGCATCGCGCTCATCAAGTATTTCAGCAACATACATTGCCCGAATATGCTGTTGGAATATGGTGGGCAATTTCAGCGGGTGGAATTGTTTGACGCCAACCCATTCCACCAAAAACCCGGCAGATGCTGGCCCTCAGGGCACGCCTCGACGGGCTTTTGCTTTCTCGCTTTTTTCTATGCCGCGCGGGTTTACCGCCCTCGTTGGGCACTGCCCTGCCTGCTTGTTGCTATCGGTCTTGGCGCGCTCTACGGTGTTTCCCAGACGATCCGTGGTGTACACTTCTTTTCTCATGGCCTCTGGACCGGACTCATTATATGGGCGATCAATATTGTTCTTGCTGCCGGCTTGCTGCCACCAAAGCCCGAGGCCTCGGTCATGCGTGGTCCATCATGATAAGACATCCTTGATGACAGTCAGGCTCAATCGATGATCCTATATCGTTACTTTGCTCGCGAGGTTTATGGCAGCCTGATCACTGTGGCCTTGTTGATCCTGGTGATTGCCGTTGCCTGGCGCTTCAATGGCTATCTTGCAGAGGCGGCCCGAGGCGACATTACCAAGGAGGTGCTGTTTCCGCTGATTTTCTTCAAACTGCCGGGGTTTCTGGAACTGGTATTGCCGGTGAGCTTCTTTCTGGCGTTGATGTTGACCTACGGGCGGCTCTACACCGACAGTGAGATGGTGGTCTTATCCATGAGTGGCTTCAGCCCGGCCAGGCTCATCGGTATGACTCTGGTGCTGGCCTGCGGTGTCGCTGTGACGAGTGCAGTCCTGTCACTCTGGCTTAAGCCCATTTCCGAATCCAAGGTTGAAGCTTTATTTACGACCCAACAGACCATCACAGAATTTGCCACGCTGGCACCCGGTCGCTTTCAGGCGCTTCGTTCTGGGAGTCGCGTGACCTACAGTGAGAACATTATCGACGACAATCTGTTGCAAGGTGTGTTTATCAGCGAACTGTCCGGTAGCGATCCCAGCAAGGCTATTATCACTGTTGCAGAACAGGGACGTTCCGTCGCCGACAAAACCGGAGCCAGGTTTTTAGTCCTGGAAAAAGGCGCCAGGCACAGAGGTACACTGGGCCAAAATGACTATCAGGTGATCGCATTCGAAGAATTTGGCCAACTGCTACCAGAAGGCAGTGTAGCTCAGTCGGAACGGCGCCGTTCCGCTTTAACCATGGGTGAATTGCTCGAAAATCTTGAAAACAATGCCTATGCGTCTGAGCTCCACTGGCGGCTGGGTATGATTATTATCATCCCGATTATCGCGCTGATGGCTATCCCCTTGAGCAGAACCAATCCTCGAGAAGGACGACTCAATAGGCTTATTCCCGGCCTGATTGTCTGCCTGATCTATATCATGAGCCTGGCTGCGGCCCGCTCTGGCCTTGAAAATGGCGCTATTCCTCGCGTCTTTGGTCTCTGGTGGGTACATGGTGTTGCGCTCGCGTTTGTCGCCAGTCTTTACCGCTGGCAGCACCTCAAACGCTGACCGGGTCACAAGGTCTTCTTCATCTCCACCGACAGCAGCATGCTACGGTCACCGTTTCTCGATTTAAGTGGGAATGCCAAATCCAAGTGTATGACCTGCCCCCTATCCGACTTGCTGGGTAGCAGTCGCAGCCCCAGCCCCACATCCGCCTGCCAGTTATCGTTGGCACTCTTTTGACCGCGAAACCAAGCCCGCCCGACATCAACGAATGCTGCGTAGCCGATATAAAATAAATCAAAAGGTTCGTATTGGGTAAACACCCGCTCTTCCGCTGACAACAAAAACACGGTATCGCCGGATTGGTAGTTGCTTTCATAGCCTCGCAAACCCTTATCGCCGCCCAGAGTCAGCTCAGACTGGCTTAAAGAGTTTTTCAGCAAGAACAGCTCCGCACCCACAACCAGACTGCGATTTTTGGTCTGCCCGCGGTGAAACTTCAGGCGCAAATTCAGCTCGCCATCTTCAACCGCCTGCTCTTTAACACGCCAAAGGCCACGCCAGTCAAGACTAGACTGCAGCAGCATCTCGTTCCCCGCCAGCCAGGTATCCGTCCAGGCGCCTTGCAGAATGATCCTCTGACCCTCTGCCGAGTAACCCAATCGAACCCGCAAGTCACGCCCCAGGTGTATGTCTTCAGAACGCCTGATCTGATTGATGTTGAAGCCAATTTTGTAGCGGTCCTGAACCTGCCGGTACTCAATAAACGGATAGGTGAGAGAGAGATCTCCTGGCACCTGGGCCGGAGCCATTTCGTTTGATAAGGTCCCGTAGGCCTTCTTTTCAGATTGAGCGCCAAACACATATCGACTGACCTGTCCGCCCACCAGCCCTTCGGAGAAACCCCAAGTTACGCCAATCAGCGTCTCCTGCACCTGCACCCCACTCGCTTTGATGGCGTCGACATAGCGATACTGAGCAAATTTCGAGTCAGCAGCACTAAAGCCCCAGCTTCGCCGCGCGTCGAGTGCGTAGAACGGCAGTCCAACGTCAAACACACGATCATATCCGTCAGAGTTCTTCTCAACATGAGCGCCAATATTGACTCGCTTGCCCTGAAAATTCGGGTCATTGTAATGCAGTTGCAACTTGTTTCGGTCCGGGTCTTGTTTGAACCTCAGGTTGATGCTCTTACCCGTACCGAGGAAGTTGGAGTCACGAAAACCCAAATGCCCCGAGGTCTCGCCGCCACTGGACTTAAAGGAGATATCCGGTGCCAGGGTCCATACTTCACGGGTCACGACTTCAAGATCGACGCTATCCTGACAATCTCTTACCACTCGGATTTCCGCATCACCTATATAGCTCTCATTGCGCAACAGCCGCTCGGACTCGTCCAACTGACGCTCATTGACGGGATCACCCGTTGAGAACAACAGCAGCCTTTCGATCACTCTGGGTCGAGTGAAGGTGTGCACCGAATTGATCCAGCGATAGAGCCAATAGCTTTCGTGGGTAGCTGTCGTATCGAAAATCGGTAGCGTATTGATATAGATTTTCCTGACTATTTTTTCCTGGCCCTTGGGAATATGATCTTTATCGTCTCCCCAGCGCTGCAGGCCGGCCGTAAAATCGAAATTGGGCAGCGCCGGAGCGTAACCCAGGGCCAGATTGTGGTCTTGCTGGGGGTCGCCCTCAGCGCAGTCACCGCTACTGCCAAATGTCGAGCACGCCAGGAGCAGCAAAACGGACCCCAAACCCCAGCGGTATTGCGGCCTCGTCGCATTACCTAATCGATTGCCGTCTGAGCAAGGCTCTCGACTCATAGGCCGAGGCGCAAGGTTAGCAGAATTGAAAAAACGTGACTCATATTCACATTCCGATTCTCATGCTGACTCTCATTCCGACTAGCATTCCGACTCGCATTCCAAGATTGTCAGTAACTGCATGCGTAACCCTGCAGCACCGATACTGCAATCTTGGATTCAAACAGGCTCTCATTGCACTGATCAGCGTCAGCCACAACACCTGGATTCAGTGGTAGTGACGATTACCGCCCGGTATTTATTCTGGAACTTGGCACCTGGAACTTGGCACCTGGAACTTAAAACTTGGAACTTAAAACATGGAACTTAAAACATAGAACTTAAAACATAGAACTTAAAACATAGAACTTACACTCGCGACGCTCGCTTTGAGGGGCGCGGGCAGTGGCGTCAATGAGTCTGCGGGTTTGAACACTTCATCGCAGACTAATTCAAAGCAGCGCAATGCATGACGCTGCGATTCACCCTATATCAACGACGGAGAATCCCGGCGTTGAACCGCACGACATTGGTGAGGGACTTGTCTAACGCAACGGCTATGCTGGGTGTGACTTGCATGTTCAGTAGATCAAGCTAAGCTCCACTAGAAACCCAAGGAACACGCACTTTTTTGCCAACTTGACGCCAGGAGACCCCTAGTGACCATTTCGCGGCCAGAATACCCAAGACCACAGCTGCAACGCACCGATTGGCTTAACCTCAATGGCGAATGGCACTTTGATACGGACCCAAATAACGTCGGTCTTGCAGAGAAGTGGTACCAATCTCACGACTACTCGGCCAGAATCCAGGTGCCCTTCACCATGAATTCAACTGCCTCTGGCGTGTCCCACCTGGCGCCCTGCGATAGAGTCTGGTACGCGCGAGAATTCAGGGTGCCAACAGACTGGCGTACTCAACAATTACTGCTCCACCTGGGCGCGTGCGATCATCGCACCAGCGTCTATATCAATGGCGAGTTGGCCGGCGCGCATATCGGCGGCTACTCTCCTTTTTATTTTGACATAGCCCACTTGATCAAGCCGGGTGTCAATACAGTGACCCTGCGCGTCCTGGACAGTCCGAGTTGGACTCAGCCTCGCGGCAAGCAGGCCGGCACAACCCGCTGGCCCATAGACTATGACCCCATCATAGGTCCCTGGCAGACTATCTGGCTCGAGCCTGTCGAATCACTGCACGCCAGCCGCATCTGGACAACCTACTCCCTCGCTAACCGTTTGCTCAGCGTCAACATCAGCCTGTCGCAGATGGCGTCAGGCAGCCTGGAATTCACTCTGTCGGACAACGGCGTCATCATCGCCAGGCACGAGGCAACCTTTGCCGACCGGCCTGAAGTAAAGTTTGACCTGCAGCTTCAGGATCCGGCGCTATGGAGCCCTGAGTCGCCCTTCCTGTACGACCTGCAACTGACGATTAAAGACGCTGCTGGCAACAGGGTCGACCACTGCAACAGCTACACGGGATTGCGCGAGATCTCGATTCAGAACCGTGAACTGCGACTGAACGGCGCGCGACTATATCTACGTGGCGTCCTTGATCAGGGTTACTTTCCAAATGGTTGGTATACAGCAGAGCATGATACTGACTTGAGACGGGATGTTGAGCTGACACTGGCCATGGGGTTCAACTGCGCCCGTAAACATCAAAAAGCCGAGGATCCCCGTTACCTTTACTGGGCCGACAAACTGGGTCTTCTCGTCTGGGCTGAAATGCCATCGGGAAGGATATTTTCAACAGAACTGATCGAGACCCTGAGCGCCGAGTGGACCCAGTTAGTGCAGCGCGACCGAGGTCACCCCAGCGTCATCACCTGGGTGCCTTTCAATGAATCCTGGGGCGTCTGGCACCAGGCTGAACGGCCTGCGCAACGGGCATTTGTCGATGCCATCACCCGACTGACCCAGGCACTGGATCCGTCAAGACCGGTCGTCGGCAACGACGGCTGGGAATATTCAAGCGGCGACCTGTGGACGCTGCATCTCTATGAAACCGCGACGGAGAGCATTGCCGAGCGGCTGGCCGGGCTGTTACAAAACCCATCCCTGGAGGTGGTCGACCGCCGGGTTGGCGTTCTACCTGATGCTGACGTCAGTCGACTACCTGTGTTATTGACAGAATGTGGCGGCATTGGCTTTAGCCATAAAGTCGTCGCGAATCACTTTGCCTACGGCGACCTGCCAGCGGATGAGGCTGCACTTCGCGCTCGGTTTCAAACAATAGCCAATGAGATACATCAGGCTCAGGGACTGTCGGGTTTTGTTTGGACCCAACTCACAGATGTTCAACAGGAAATCAACGGTGTGCTTCACTTTGACCGAACCCCCAAGTTACCTTTGACAGATGTCAGACTGATTATGCTCGGCATAGGTCCAGTTGGAGCGGACGAATTGGTCAACTCC
>JAYODE010000003.1:42904-56104 GCA_038106185.1 Gammaproteobacteria bacterium
CAGACTGATTATGCTCGGCATAGGTCCAGTTGGAGCGGACGAATTGGTCAACTCCTAGCAGTTGAGAGAGCAGTTGAGACAGTAGTTGAGACAGCCTTCAAGGAGGCTAGACACCCTTGATTCGAACAAGGTTGGCGACGGACGCAGCGAAGCGATGGGTCGCTAATTGCTGATAGGCTTGCGAATGATACCAGGCGTCCGCCTGTGCAGCTGACGGAAACTCGATCAATACGGTACGTGTATAGGGCCATTCACCCTCAAGTAAATCAGGACTTTCATCAACTGCCAGCAACTGTCCATCATACTGATTAAAGACCTCAATAAATCCCGCAGCGTAATTAGCGTATTCCGCACGATCGTGAATGTTTATCAGGGCGACGAGATAAACTGACATGCTGTTCTCCTAAACATTTTACCGAAGCTGCTCCTCAAAGGACCGAGAAGCAACCCAGATCCAACTAAATTGAATTATTTTTACTCGCCGCGAAATTTCGCTGGTCTTTTTTGCTTAAAAGCCTCTCGACCTTCAGCATAATCAGCTGACAATCTTATCAGGGTGCGTCGTTCATTACCCAGATCGCGAGCCAATTGCTCGTCAGAGTTAATGGCATGCCACAGGGTCGCCTTTTGCGCCCGCAATGCCAGCGGCGCGCACTCGTTGACCAGGCGTCGAGCAAAGCTCAGTGCATCGAGTTGCGCTTGGCCTGCTTCGCTGACCCGCTCCAGCAGTCCAGCGGTTTTCGCCCACTCCGCGTCTTTGGCATCGCCTGGCGCCAGAAAACTAAATGCCTGGGTATAACTCATGCGTCGCGCGAGCTTAAGGGGAATGTCGACCGGATTGACTCCGATTCTGACTTCGGAAATCATGAATTTGGTCGTATTGTCAGCAAATATTCTGTCGCAACTCAAAATCAAGTTGACGCCTTCGCCAACACAATATCCATGAACTGCAGCCAGGATCGGCTTGTCAGTGACCATTTCCTGGTCGAGTAGCAGACCGCCTAACCCAGTGGTAATGCCACGACTGGCATTATCGTTCAGGGCATTAACATCAGCACCGACAGAAAACGCTTTGCTGCCTTCTGCTTGAATGATCGCGACCCAGGCCGCCGCATCATCACGAAACGCCAACAGGGCCTGATTGATTCCCTGATACATAGCGGCATCAAAAGCATTCAATCGCTGCGGTCGACTCAGAGTAATGAGCGCGACTCGGTCTTGAACGCTATAACTAACCCTGTCCTCAAATATCTGTGTCATGTTCCTTTAGCCTCCTGTTTGCTGTCATTGCTGGCTTATGGCGCACTGATAATCTCAACCAGTTGCATCTTGCCTGTAGCACCAGATTTAATTTCAAACTGCTCCGCATCCACCAGGATCGGCGCTACACGAAAACGCAGATGCTGGTGAACCGCTTCGGTAATTTGGCGAACCAGCGCAGCCCGTTCTTCCTCACTGGCACCCGGTTGGATTTCAACCAGCACATTAACCGGCGGCTCAACCACCGGCCCCTGCTGGTGCTTCTGAATACGAATATTTCCGGTCGTTCTTGTTGAAACACGATTGATGACATCACGAACCGCGTTCGGAAACACATTCACGCCCTTGACCAGCAACATGTCGTCGACTCGACCCTTGAAGTGCATGCGAACGCCAGGTCGACCGCAGACGCAGGGCGCGGTCGTTACTTTGATGATGTCCTTGTCGCGCCATCGCAATAGCGGGCCACATTCTCGCTCCAGACCGGTAAAGACGATTTCACCCTCGACACCATCTTCAATTGGCAACGGCTTCATGGTTTTTGGATCAACGATCTCAAAATAAGCATTGTCTTCGGCGTAAAAATGAATACCTGAATGCGCCTCGCAGGAGATCCCAGTCGGGCTGTGGCAACCGGTTGCACCCATATTGTCGTAACATAAAGCGCCGCCAAAACCAGCCTCGATTTCACTGTAGATCTCTTCGATACTGCCCCCCGGCTCACCCGTTACCACTATTTTCTGAATACCGAGAGTGCGCGGATCTATGCCGGATTTATCCAGCATAGTCCTGACCATATGCCGAGCAAATGATACGGTTGTTCGCATCATCTTCGGTTTCACTTCATGGGCGATCTGCGCTACGCGCTCCACGCCACTCAGTGCGCCTACGGGTACGACGCAGGCACCATACGCCATCATCGAGTCGATTGCCGGCATACCCGCAATCCACATACTGATAACACTGGCATGCAGGACCACATCACCCGGATCAATGCCCATACGCACCATTCCTCGAGAGCAATTTTCTGCTGCCAACTCACGATCTGCTCGAGTAAAACCGCTGAAGGTGGGTGAGCCGGTTGTTCCAGAGGAGGATGAAATGCGGTTAACCAAACGCGGATCACAGGTGATATGCAGACCAAAGGGGTGTCCCAGTTCAGCCTTTGAGCGTTCCTGACTAATGCGCTCCTCATCCTTGTCGAAAAAAGGGTAGTGTTGGTACTCATCCAAAGACTTCAGCTTGTAGGGATTGACACCCGCTGCGTCAAATTTGGCCTTATAGTAGGGCGACTGCTCGTAGACCCGTACCACCAGCTTGCGAAGCTTTTGCAGCTGCAAGGCCCTGAGTGAAGCTCTATCCAACAACTCCATCTTTGGATTAAACAATCTGACCGTCACCGCCTATCCTCTTGAACCCTGACTCTAAATGCTCCTAAGATAACCTATGAGTCTACTATTGCCTATCGTCCAAAATCTTGCCAGCGCCCTCTCGTTACTTTGGGTGCTGACGAATCTGACATTCTGGTTGTTACTGTTGCTGCCACTTGCACTATTGCGATGGCTTGTGCCGCTACCGCTGATTTCTAAAATTTGTTTTGTGGCAGTGGATTTTATCTATCGTCAAGCTGTACGCATCAACAGCTTCTGGATGCAACGTGTGATGGGCATTCAACTGCTGGTTGATGGCGAACCCAATCCTCATTCGGCACCTGTTGTTATTTGCAATCACCAGTCCTGGTTTGACATACCGATTCTGCAAGAGCTGGTCACCAGCGAAGGCCCCATCATCAAATTTTTGATCAAACGCGAACTTGTTTGGGTGCCGGTTATTGGCTGGATCTGCCTGGCCTTGAATTTTCCGAGACTCTATCGTGGCAAAGACAAGTCACTCAGAGCTGTTGACTACGCCATGATTCAGAGTGCCACAGAAAGTCATGGCGCGAAGCCAGGGGCCTTGCTGGTCTTTCCAGAGGGCACTCGGTTCACAACGAAAAAGCACCGCCTTCAGGCTTCGCCCTACTCATGGCTGCTTAAACCCAAGGTCGGTGGATTAAAGATCATCAAAGCCAATACTGATCCTGCGACTCACGTGATGGATGTCACCATCGACTATGGGCCAAAACCGGTCAATATTTGGCGTTGCCTACACGGCCAGCCAAGCATCATTCGAGTCAAAATTCGCTACTACGCCCTGGCGGAGATCACGGATATACAGACTTGGCTGAACGATCGCTGGCAAGACAAGTCTGAGTTTCTCGCCGCCAGTCACTGTGAATCAACTTCGTAGTTGATCGAGATCCAGGACTCCAGGTATTGGGGGTTGAGCTTTTTCACCGACGCCAGCATGTCCTGCCGATAGGTTGTCTCAATGGGTGCACCACGACCAGGCCAGATCTTGAACTTGATGCGAACAAAACGTTTTCCTGATGCGGTCGTACGCATTTCATCCTGTTCCACCGGTGCTCGAAAAATGCCGGGGAACTGTTCCAACAGACCGCGTGTGTGCTCGTGAATTTTGCGCAGCATCTGCTGACGAATGGCCTCGTCCGGGTCGAGATTGATGTCTACCAGACAATGAACGTAACCCCGCGGGTAATTGATCATGCTGGTCAGTGTGCGATTAGGAATAAAGACCTCTGCACCCATGGCGTTCTGCAGGACGGTGAAACGCATACCGATAGATTTGACAATCCCGGTTTGGCCGCTGATTTCCACCATGTCATCTACATGTACCAGATCTGACAGAATGACCGTTAATCCGGTAATGAAATCTTGAACGATGCTTTGGCTACCGAAAGCGACAGCCAGACCTATGACGGAGGCACTGGCAAGGTAAGCGGCAAGGGAAATGCCAAACTCCGATAGCAGCATGCCAAAGGCACCAAAATAGACACCGAAGATTGTCACGCCCGCCACCAGTTGGACGATGGTCCTGGCTTTGGTGAAGGACTTCAGCTCGATCCGGCGCCCCATCCAGAGGGAAAAATTGCGGATCATTATCGCCACCAGGTGCGCTGTGACGGAGACGCCAACGACCAGGAAAATGCGCGCCAGGGTATTCTGCTCGGCAAATATTTCAATGATACCGTTCATCGATCAACCTTTATCATGCTAACTGTCCTTCTCTCCAGGTTCTTATTGATAGGTTCTTATTGATAGGTTCTTATTGATAGGTTCTTCTTGATAGGTTCTTCGTGCTTACTGCTTCGTGCTTACTTCTTCGTGCTTTCTTCTTCGTGCTTTCTTCTTCGTGCTTTGCTGTTTACTCTGCGCCGCAGCTTCAGCGCTGGCTTATTAACGAGCGCTGGGCGAGAAGCGGTGCTTAGTCTTAACCAGATTAGCTTGCACCCCATTAGCCCGAACCAGAATCCAGCCAACTACGATAGCGCAACAGGTCCTCAGGCCGGTCCAGATCCCAGACTAATGGCAGCAACTCCCATTGCTCGAAACGCTCATTCAAGCGCCGTGCGGTTTCAGCACAGACAGTGTCAGTACCCCATGCCAGGTTATCAAAGACACTGGATGCCGGTTCAGTTAAGCCAATCAAACCATAACCACCGTCTTCCGCGGGTCCCAGCACAGCCTTTGAATGTTGCAGGCGAGCCAGCGCCTGGTGCAGATAAGCCGAGTTCATATTAATGCAGTCTGTACCAATCAGAATCGCCGAGTCCACATCAGGTTCACTTAGAGCGACTGTTAAGGCGTGATCCATGCGCTGTCCCAGATGACTGCCCATCTGCTGCCGACAGTCCAGACCAGTGCTTGAAAAAAACTCATGGGTTATGTCGGGGGCACACCAGAGCTGAATTGGCGCCAGTCGCGATACCTGACACCATTCCACAACACGGCGCGCCAAAGCTTCGTGCAGCTGGGTTGCGCCGGCAACCCCCATGGTCGGTATCAAACGGGTCTTGACCGTGCCAGGCACCGGGGCCTTGCAGAAGATCAGGATTCTTGCGTGTTGAAACAGAAAGTCACTCATCGCGTTTGTCTTCGCTGCCAGCACGAGATCCCCTTGTCGGATAATAACGTGCAACCAGCTGCTCAGGTGCTGCACCAAAAAAATATCGCCAGCGCAGCGACCACATGAAGAAGACCGTTCTGACAAATCCATTGGTCTGCCAACGCCGACTCGATGTGATCAGTACACTGGGTATGCAAACCGGTGCGCCGTAGCGACGCAATCGACGACATATTTCAATATCTTCCATCAGTGGAATATCCGCGAAACCGCCCACCTGAGCAAACAGGTCTCGGCGAATAAACAGACCCTGATCACCGGTACAAATACCCGTGAGACGCGACCGCCAGTTCATCAGCCAAGCCAGTAAACGATAGCGTCTCAGCAGGCTGTCAAAACCAACATCAAATCGGCCCCAAAGCCCACCCTTTACGTAGGCATCATCAAGCTGCACTAGAAAGTCTGCCGGCAGGGACGAGTCAGCATGGAGAAAGAACAACAGGTCGTGTCGAGCGACAGCAGCACCCGCATTCTGTTGTCGGGCCCGGCCGGCCTGGCTGCTGATGAGCAGGTCGACTCGAGAAAGAGCCAGCGAACGAGTACCATCGGTACTACCACCGTCGACCAACACGATTTCAAACTTGTCTCGAGGCCAACACTTGGTCAAAAGTGCCAGCCTATCCAACAGGATCGGCAGACCAGCCGACTCGTTTAAGGTCGGAATAACGATGGAAATGGAAACTGGCGTGGCAGTCTGCGGAGCCGTGGAGACGGTGCTGGCGCCACTCATCTGGCCCTTAACGTTGACTTCCTCAATCACCGCCGCTAAGCGCTCCACCGCAGCTGCTGCCTTGTCCGGCAGTACAGCCGTAACAATGCTCACCCACGGCAATAGGCGTCCCCTCCAGCTCAACAGCCAACAGGTCGCGCAGATGCGGCCTGGGCTTATCAGTGCCGATGAGGGGCAATTCAAGCATCTGATTGAAATCACAATCGTAGACGAACCCTTGGTAATCCACACTTATCAAAGATCGACACATCAGAGTCGCCAGATTATCGGGCATAAACGCATTCCGCAGCAGCGCCATGTAATCGGTGTACTGGTTTTTGGCCAGCAGCCTGGCACCAAATCGGCTGATGGGCATATTGGCCAGGGCAAACAGCTGATTGAACTCAATCCCGTGGTCCTGACGCAAGGCCTGCTTGTAATCACGCTCCAGTCCCATCTGATCAGGGGGCAGCATGGGCTCGTCCGGGTTATACACAAGATTTAACTCAAGATTCGATCCTGGCTTGCCATAGCCGACATGATTCAGCTTGAGCAGCCCCTTGATGCTGTCTGTATAGACACCTTTACCTCGCTGACGATCAACGTTTTGCTCCTGGTAACAAGGCAGGGAAGCCACCACCACGATGTTGTTGTCAGCAAAAAATTCTGGCAGATCCTCATACCCCGGCTCCATCAAGATGGTTGGATTGCAGCGATTCATGACGGTAACACCCAGTGCCCGCGCGGCCGAGACCAGCGACTTAAAGTGTGGGTTCATCTCTGGCGAGCCACCCGTCATATCCAGGATTTGAATATTCCGCTCGGCAAGGAAAGCCAGAACCAGCTCCATGGTATCAAGACTCATCAACTCTGTTCGAGTTGGCCCGGCATTCACATGACAATGCGTACAGCTGAGGTTGCACAGATAACCCAAATTGACCTGCAACGTGGTCAGCATGCCGCGTTTGATAGGCGGAAAGTCTGTTGCCAGCAATAAGGGGCGCGTATCCTGCATCAGAGTTGGGCCCTCAGCCTTGCGTGATCGATCTTAGTGCAGCGGTCCTCTACCACCGTAATACCAGCGGCCGTGAGCTGAGCGCTGGCTTGCGCATTCCTGATACCCAGTTGCATCCAGAAAACAGACACTCCCCTATCAATTGCTGGCTGAACATAGGGCAAAACATTTTCACTGCGCTGGAACAGATCTACCATATCGATCGCCATGGGAATAGAAGCCAGATCGGGATAGCAGGTCAAACCCAAAATCGTACTATGGTTTGGGTTAACCGGAATAACCTGATAGAAGTCCATCAAGTAACGCCCTACCTCATGACTGGCACGGGCAGGATCGTCGGACATGCCGACAATAGCGATCGTTCGAGTTGCGGCAAAAATTCCAATTAAATCGAGCATTCCAAGAGCCTGCTTTCTAACCAGCTCGAATATTAGCAGTTGTCGAATAGGAGCTACACAAAACCACGAGAAAAATCTGTTATCATGCTGGACACGCCCCGGTAGCTCAGTGGATAGAGCATCCGCCTCCTAAGCGGAGGGTCGCTGGTTCAACTCCAGCCCGGGGCACCATGTTTTGCGAGTGTCCAGTTAATGTTAATAATGAAGAGCCGAAGAGCCGAAGAGCCATAAAAAAGGCCATGCCTACTTCTTCGCTTTCAGCTCTATAACCGCTTCTTCTGTGATGGGGTAGAAACCACCTAGGCCGCAGGATATGCCTGGCGAATAGCCGAAGCCCAGTCCATCCAGTACCGTAATGATATCGATACTGCAGAGCTGACCCATGGACGTTCTGTACATGAAGGCTTGATAACTATTCAGGCCAGGGCAGCGATGGGGCAGCCGGTTGACATAAATCTCATCATTCTTCATGTAAAAAAGAATATTTTTGTCATCAACCACGTCGGTGCGATCAATTCGCAGCAGGCTCAGGCAACGCTTTTCTGCGGTTACTGCCTCCTGCTGAACCGGGTCTTGCTCCTTCGTCTCGGCGCTAATGGTGCTCCAAGGCGCTAAGACAAGCAGCGCAAGCAGTGAGAGTCGAGATTGTTTAATAAGCCGTGTTCTGATCATGGATATGCTCCTTATTCGTCGCTGGGAGGAATTACTTCATCGCTTGGAAGAATCACGCATACCGGCTCAATATAGTGGTCACTTTTCAAATCTGCAACGAATTTTCTCGATCAATACCTGCGCTCGGTCATCCCATTGTCATGCGTGAATTTTTCAGGGCGCTCGACCAGCTTAGGGGAGTCTGCTTACGACTTGTCCTGTGCTCGGTGAATGACCATGCTCGCATGCAGATCGTTGATCATCTTTGAGGCGGTTTTGGTGAAGAAACATGGTATTACCGCATGTATCAGGCAGACACAAGCAGCAAGCAGCAGACGACAGCCGAAACTTGACGCGGTCACAAAGTGCTCGCCATAGGACTCATTAACTGACGCGGGATGCGCAAGGAATATTCTGTTTAACATGGCTGGGGCTCTCGCTAGCGATGGTCTATCGACCTTTGTCTGCGAGGCACGCGCCAGGGCAGATCACTCAAAGAGCTTAGCACCTCAGCTTTGGGATATTCTTTGAATTTAACCGCTTAATCCGGATAATATCGCAACTATATCTCAACTATAGGCATTTTTATGCAAGATATTGACGCTAAAGACCTGCAGATTCTCAGAATTCTGCAACGAGATGATACGGTAGCGGCTGCAGAGATCGCCGAGCGGGTTAACTTGTCTGTCAATGCCTGTTGGCGCCGCATTAAACGTTTGCAGTCCGAGGTTATTGAGAAACAGGTCGCGATTCTCGATCCGGTGAAATTTGGTATCGGCATGACGGTCTTCGTGTCGGTCCGCACCAGCCAGCACAACGAAGCCTGGTTGAACCAGTTTTCGACGGGTGTCAGCAAGATTCCGGAAGTGGTGGAGTTCTATCGCCTCAGCGGTGAAACAGACTACCTGCTGAAAGTCCTTACCAGAGACATTGCCGACTATGATCGCGTCTACAAGCAGATCATCAAGACTGCACCGCTCAGCGATGTCTCCTCCTCCTTCGCCATGGAACGGATCAAGTCGACAACTGCGCTGCCGATCTGACCCTCCCTTCGTGGGCCCTGCCTTGACAAGCTAGAAAGGGCCGCCTGAAAACTCAGTAGCGGGTCCGGTTGACCTACGTCAGTGGGACGGGTCAGCACTGGCAGCACTGAGCCTGCAGCAGATGGGGTTTGATCGAGTGGTTTCTCTGCAGGGCGGCTATCAGCCTTGGTTATCCAGCCAGCAATAGTCTGCCTGATGCCACCTGGCTGGACCAGCTGGTTGCACGAGGACTCAACGGTGGCATTCTCGCCTTTCTGCTACTGCCGAGCAGCAGCGCTGGGCTTGTAGCGCTGCCACCAATCCAGGTGCTCGAAACCTTTGAATCAACGTGAGCATGAACTGCGCCGCAGTGACACAAGGATGATTTCGAGATCCTGTTCGGGCTTGATACTAACGACGTCATTCCGCCGAGACAAAGACCTCTCGCCTCAGTGACTTTCACGCCCTGACTTGCCTACCTGCGCGAGCATGTTATTCTGTGATTTTTGACACAGTAGCAACCCTGATGAACGATCCTTCTATCGCGAAGATTGCCGGTATTGCTTTGCGCCGCCAAAGGCGTGGCCCGATGCTGACAGTGCAATCCTGCGCCGTCTCGGTAGAACACGGCGTTGCTCGCGATACCCGAGGTAAGCCAGGCAAACGGCAGGTAACACTGCTAAGCCAGGAAGCCTGGCAGGACGCCTGCCTGGCACTTGGCATTGACTTGGCCTGGACCGCTCGACGAGCCAATATTCTGGTTGAAGGCAGACGCTTTTCCGCAGCTGACGTGGGCAAGATTGTCAGGATCGGTGATCTACGCCTGGAAATCACCCGTGAAACCGACCCGTGCCAACGTATGGATGCTGCGCATCCCGGTTTGCAGGCCGTTTTGCAACCTGACTGGCAAGGGGGCATCTGCTGTCGAGTGCTGGTCGCTGGCAACATCGCTGTTGGCGATACTATCGAGATCCAATAGGGTCCGAGCTACTTGTTCGCCACGCTCATGATCTGGTGATTTAGACTCAAGTCGGACCCCAAGGGTTGAAAGAGACCGTCCGCAATCACTTAATTTCGCAGGGTATCCATACTGCGAATTGACTACCCCAGGACGAGGGCTTCATAGGCTCCAAGCGCTGTTGCGTGTTGCTAATGTTGCGTGTTGCTAATGTTGCGTGTCGCTAAGGGTGGTGCTTAGCCGTTGAGTGAATTGATACTCAAATGCCTGTCTGCGTTAATCTATCACCCCTATACAAGGAATGGCCCTTTTGGTCTGCCCAGTTGATTCAGTCCGAGGGTTTATTTGCCTCCCAAAGGGTCTATTTTACTTCTCGCTCTCTGCAGTTGACTGTTTCCGCCTGCTGTTAACTAAGGGTCCTTCGCGCCTTGCTAATGCAGATCTATTCCGCAATCAGTGACCAATTCACTCCAAATAAAAGCATCGAAGTCTTCTCACTATGTCTACGTCTACGCCGCGCAGAATTCAGACTATCTTCTGTAACACAAAGGACCAACAACAGGCTTGATTGGACAACTTGCCTAATAGCTCGTGTCGGCGCAATCAAAAGCAAAGGCGCTGTGGTGGACACTAAAAAAGGTGGTGCTATGGCATACGCGATGTGCTATACCAACGACGTGAAATATCCTTGTGAAATTGAAGCTGCTTGGATATTTCGTCTGCTGGGCTCCCTGTAGCAAGCTCTAACTGGCGCGTGAGACTGTACCTGTGAGTTTATTCAAAAGAGATGTGCTCTTTCAAAAATTTACTGCTGGTGAAAATGGCGAAGGGACTTTTTGGTCTTTCCAAATAGCTGGTTGGAGCGCTTATACTTTAGTCACATTTTTTAGTTTCACTTATCTTGAAAACGACATCGCGTCTTTCCAGATTACCCATCTTTTGATGCAGGCTTTTTTAGGTGTGCTATGTTCCTGGCCTTTGCGCCCCCTGTATGGATGGAGCTTCAAACTCAACATATTTTCACAAATAGTCTTGGCGTTAATCGCGTCCAGCCTGCTTGCTCTTGTTTGGACTTGTCTGCGCATCCCGTTTTTTATCTGGATATCCGGATTACCGAACATGTGGGACGAGTTCAATGAATGGTTTTACGGCGCCCTATTCGTGTTTTGGAGCTGGAGCGCTCTATATTTTGTTGTTAAATATTATCTCTTACACAAGTTAGAACACAAACGCTTAGTAGAGGAGATCAGTTTAAAAAGAGAGGAGCAGCTGAAACGTCTGCAGGCCGAGTCCTCAACCCGAGAAGCTCAGCTACAAATGCTGCGCTACCAGTTAAATCCCCATTTTTTGTTTAACGCCATCAATGCCATTAATGCCTTAGTGGTTCTTCAGGAGAATAGTAAGGCGCAGATAATGATTCAGCAATTAAGTAGTTTCTTGCGTCATTCTCTTGATGGCGATGCGATTGAAAGCGTGACTCTGGAAGATGAAATTACAATGCTGATGCTGTACCTAAACATCGAAAAAACGCGGTTTGAAGAGCGGCTGGGACTAAAATTTGAAATAGAGACTGAGGCTAAAAAAGCGCTGGTACCGAGTTTGATTTTGCAACCTATCTATGAGAACTCACTAAAGTATGCTGTGGCTGCTAGCGAGACTGGCGGATCTATTCGAATGACTGCGCAGGTAACGGATAGTGTATTACATTTGACAATCACGGATACGGGGCCGGGGATAAATGCCTGTAAAGTTCATCAGGGTCGCGGAATAGGCTTGAGTAATATTCAAAAGAGACTGCAGGTTGCTTATACCTCGAATTACAGCTTTAGTGCTATGGCGAATGAATCCGCTGGATTTTCAGTAGCAATAAGTATTCCTTATAAAATAGCCGCAAATAACTAGTTAGAAACATATGCAAAAGCTTCGAACTATCATTGTTGACGATGAAGCACTTGCTCGAAAATTGTTACGGGCACTGCTGGAACGGGTGCCCGAAATTGAGCTAGTTGCTGAATGCATGAATGGCCGAGAGGCTGTGGCTGCTATTTTAAATTTGGAACCAGACCTGGTGTTTCTTGACATTCAGATGCCAGGAAAAAATGGTTTTGATGTCATCAAAGCCCTGCAGGCCGACTTGATGCCAATGATTGTTTTTTGTACAGCCTACCAGCGTTATGCTATCGATGCATTTGATCTGCATGCAGTAGACTACTTGCTAAAGCCTGTCGATGAAACCCGCTTGTTACGCGCGGTTAGACGCGCTGTCGACCGATACCAGGCTGATAGTGAGCTCGGCTATCACAAGCCTTCTTTGATTGGTGCCATTGATGAAATCGCGCAAAGAGTCAACGCTAGTCTTGATGCTGCCGATCCGCAAGCGACAGTCGGAGGGCAATGGGTTTCTGAGAGCAAAATCGCTATCAAAGATCAAGATATCACCGTACTGATTGATGCCAAGGACATTGATTGGGTAGACGCGGCGGGAGACTATATGTGCGTACACGTCAAAGGCAAGACCTACGTAATGCGCAGTACCCTAAAGTCCCTCATGTCGCGACTCGATCCGGCAAAGTTCAAGCAAATTCATCGCTCTACAGTGGTCAATCTTGATCGTATTGAGGAGGTTGTTGCCCAAAAAAAAGGGGAATACACCCTACATTTAGACTGCGAAGAGCGGCTCAAAGTAAGCCGAAATTATCGCGATTCGATCAAAAACTTTCTAGCTCAGCAGTAGCTTGGCTAGACCCTTAAATCGCCTTCCAACTTAGCTAATTTGTTGCAGCTAGCTTGCTGCGAGCAAGATGTCTTCCTTAATATCATGCACGCTGTAATGCCCTTCCCTGGCTCAGGGAGATTTGAAGCACTGAGTCTAGACAAAACAACCTCACAGGGCCTTTTTTTGGCAAACCGTAACGGTACGTTCGAGCTGCCGATTTTTGTAAACTTGCTTGTCACAACCTGAGCCAGCTTGCTCTCTCGTTATGGCCTCAGAAATTTGACCGCTTCATCGTGACGCGAGTCCCTCTTGGCGCAAATCAGGGCTGACTTGGGGAAAAATGCGGTATAAGGTCGTGCGCCGAGTGGTCTCTAATGATCGCTACAGGCCGATAGATTGACGATTATAACCACATCAATTCGAGTCATGGTTTACAAGCAATGACAAC
>JAYODE010000003.1:56204-65528 GCA_038106185.1 Gammaproteobacteria bacterium
GTTTACAAGCAATGACAACAAGCTACTGTAGTTGAGGGGACGTAATGATTTATAAAAAGAAATTGTTAGCCGGTAGTATCGCTCTCGCGCTGCTCGGAGGGGTGTCACAAAGTTGGGCGCAAGATGCCGCCACCGTGGCCGGCGAAGAGCTTAATGGCAGCGAAACGGTCAATGGAGGGGCTACTTTAGAGGAAGTGGTTGTTACTGGCATTAGGTCCGGCCTCACGAAGGCAGCCGATTACAAACGCGATTATAATGGTATCGTCGATGCGCTTGTGGCCGAGGATATGGGTAAATTTCCTGATGGCAATCTCGCTGAAGCACTGTCTCGCTTGGTGGGCGTCGCAATCGACCGAAGCAACATCGAAGGATCCAAGGTTGCGGTACGTGGTTTCGGCCCTGAGTTCAATCTTGTGACGCTAAACAACAGGCAAATGCCAACAGTACCTGGATTGTACAACGGTGGTCGCTCTTTCGATTTTGGCGACATATCAGCGCATGGCTTTGAGTCAGTGCAAGTTTTTAAGACGCCGACTGCACAGTTACCCACTGGTGGTATTGGCTCTACTATCAATATCGTCACCGCGAAACCACTTAATGCACCAGGTTTCAAAGGATCGTTCAGCGTTGGTGGTGTCTTAGACTCCACCGATACTGAAGATGATATAACTCCAGAGGTCGATTTCCTGGTCAGTAACACATTTCTGAACAACCGACTTGGTTTGTTGTTGTCGGGATCTCACCAGGTAAGAAATAACCGTGAAGAAGGGCTACAGGAAACAAGTTGGTTCAACACCACGAATATACCTGGCAGAATCGATGGCGCGACGATAAATGCAACCGCTAATCAAAGGGCTGACGGTACTCTGTTCTTTCCGGAAAAAGTTGGCTTCCAGGTAAAGGACAACGAGCGGACGCGGGATAACGCCCAGGCTACCTTGCAGTACGACGTCAATGAGAAAATTCGAGCAACCCTCGATTACACTTACTCTGCTCTTGGGTTTACTACCGAAGGCAATCAATTTGGTACCTATCTAGGCGGCTTTAATATGTCGGAAGGCGTGGCAAACAGTCGCGGCGTCATTACCGACTCAGTCTACTCTTCTAACCCAGATATCTTTGCGTTTCCTACCTACACCCACTCTGCAACGTGGGGTTTTGAAGACAGCACCAACAAATCAGCTGGTTTAAACGTCGAGTGGGAAGCAACGGATGCCCTGACACTCGCCTTCGACTACCACAACTCATCCGCTGAGAAACTGGGTACGGGTTTGGATAACAGTATCTCTTTTATTAATGCCAATTGGGGTGGGTATTTTGGTGTGGCCGGCGGACCCGCAGCTCGAATCAATCGTGTTGATGTAAGCTTTAGGCCTTCAGGCATACCTACCTACGACTATGACGTTGTCAATCTCGATAACACTGGGAGTATTATCCCTGGTTATAATGAAATTGACGCGGCTGACATGGGCTCCACAAACGGCACCTTCAATCTTCAGAAGAAACGTAATGAGCTCCAAGAGTTTCAGTTAGAAGGTAAATGGGAAAACCTGGATGGCATGTTTAGCGATTCATTGAAGTCCATTGAATTTGGCATTTCGAAATTGGAGCAGGAAATTCGCGATACGAGAGCGAGTAACTTCATCGTTCAGGGCGCGGGTAACGATGGTACTTCGACAGTCCTAAATTACGGCCAGTATGATGACGCCATCTTTACCAAGACGTCGCTAGCGGGGTTTATGGACGAAGGCACTACTAACCCCGAGGGCTACTATCTGGCCATTGACGTTCCTGCTGCCGCCGAGGCTTTCTCGCGCGCGGGTTGGGGACCAGGGAACGATCCGTCATTGTGGTGGGCGCAAAATTACGCTAACTGCGAGATTGTGAGTGATGCAGCAGGTACCGGATTTACTAATTTGGCAACCGGTCAGCGCGGTGATGACCGGTGTCTATTGAGCCCCGGACCCACTGACGTTGATGGTAAAGTTGAAGAAGAATTGACCGCAATCTATGCACAATTCTATTTCGAAAGCGAGCTTAACGGTATGCCTCTCAATGTGTCAGCTGGGTTAAGGTACGAGGACACGAAAACCACCTCCACCGCACTAAGCCAAATCGCCAGTGATATTAAGTGGACTGTTGATGGCTTCCAGGTTCTTTACAACGGAGAGGTGCCTGTGCCAGTTTCGGCGAAGAATTCTTATGTACTGCCCAATTTAAGTTTGAGCTTGGGTGTGAGCGAAAATGGTGTTGTGCGCGCTGCAGCCAGCAAAAGTATTGCTCGAGCAGGCATTAATGATCTGCGGTCCGTATTGGCGTTCACTTCGCGGCCATTCGGTGCAAATGCTCAGGCAAATTCTGGCAATCCCGGATTAGAACCTCTGGAATCAAATAACTTTGATATCGCTTACGAAAATTACTATGCGGAAGGTAGTTACTTTGCCATCGGCTATTTCAGAAAAGATATCTCAGGCTTTCTGACCTCGCGCATCATCACGCAAACTTACGGAACCCTAACAGACCCCTTCTATGGTGACTTTGCTGAAGCCGCCAGAGCTGACATAGCGGCGGGTAATGCTCGAGGTGATACTCCACCTTGGGCTAACGAACTTCAGCGGTTGTGGTGGAACACCGCTGGCCAACCCGGCAGCATTGGTATTTGCTACGGTGGCGGCTGGGTTTGCCCACCCGAATTCATCGTAGGAGAAGCTACAGACCCGCTGGCCCTGATAGATATTGCTCAGCCAGTTAACGGCAAAAGTGGAACTATCGATGGCTGGGAATTAGCGATTCAACATCAATTTGGTGACACGGGTTTTGGTATTAACGCCAATGCAACCTTCGTTGGTGGCGATGTCGAAGCAGATGTCTATTCTCTCGGCGAACAATTCGCTTTGCCGGGCTTTGGAGATTCAGCGAATTTAGCCGGATTTTATGAAGATGACACCTGGCAGGCAACCATAGCGTGGAATTACAGAGATGAGACCTACGCTGGCGTTGAGGGCAGCAACAACCCTATCTTTCTAGAGGCGCGAGGTCAGCTTGATCTTACGGGCTCCTATAAGATAAATGACAACATCACAGTATTTGCTGAGGCACGTAACGTCACTGATGAACCTGTCAGGCTGTTTGTTCGCTACCCAGAAATGATCTTTTTAGCGCAAGATCACGGCCCCATGTACAAGTTCGGATTTCGAGCCAACTTGTAGTTTTGTTAGCATCTGCTTGGGAAGGGTCCAACTGAGTAATTGTAGTGGGACCCTCACCAGACTCAAAAATCCGTCGCTCGAAAGGGCTGCGGATTTTTTTTGCTTTGAGAGTGTCAATGAGTCGGACTACGATATTACCCTAAATCCGTTTTTCACGAGGCAGTATGAATCGATCGCTCTACACGATCCTGTTTGGGCTGACCCTGTTGTTAGTCGCCGGGTGTAACACAAGACCACAGTCAGCGGCGTCTCTCGAGTCGAGTTGGACTGTTGATTTCTTTGACGACTTTGAGAGTTTTGACACCGATAACTGGCAAGATCAGCGGATTTGGGTAAACGCTGAGGACCAATGCTACGTGCCTGACAATCAGTTTAATACGCGGCAAGTGACAGATGGCACTCTTAAACTGCGGGTCGTTGATCTCGGCGAAAAGCGCCCCTGCGACAATTTTGATAAATTTGGCCAGCAACACCCTGACACGCAGTATGTGGCTGGTCGAATAGCGAGCAAGAATCGTGCGGAGTTTATTAAAGGTCGATGGACTGCCCGCTTAAGATTAGAGAACAGTGGTCAGTCTGGGATGTTCCCGGCATGGTGGCTGTTAGGTGCGCAGAATAACGAGGCTCCCGTAGAGGAGCCTGATGAGACAGTTTGCTGGCCTATGACTGGATCCGGAGAAATTGATATTTTTGAACACCACAGTGACGGTGGCCCTGACCATTATGCAGCGCGTGCTATTAAAAACCTGGGGTATTGCGGTGGTGGCGATTGGCAGGCACTAATGTTGGTACACGCAGTTAAACTCGATGAATTCCATGAGTATTCAGTTGAGTGGGAGCAACAGCATATCGTCTTTCGGTTAGATGGCATGGAAATCTATCGAAGCTCAGATTTTGATGATCAATTCCCCGAACCCATGTTTGCGATTCTGAATTTCGCCAAGATTAATGATGCTCCTATGACCACCAAACAATGGGTTCTTGAAGTGGATTGGGTTCGGCACGAAAGTTTTCAGGAGCAATGAGCAGGTAGGTAGGAAGGCTGGCTAGTCAACCAGCTTGAGGGCACCAAACAAACCGGCATCAATCCAGCCTCTATCTTTACCTTCACCTGGAGCAAATTCAGAGCCAATAAAGTTTTCCCTCAATTCACTGCCATCGTTATCGCAATAGGCCACCATTAAACCTATGACCTTGCCCGCAGAGAGCACCACTGGCTGGTTGTCGACGCCGTCATCCTGATAATTATCCGCGTATACGTCAATACTGACCTCCCAAAGAATAGTGTCGTTAACCTGCCGCCATCGACTTTCAGTATGGTCAGAATAGTTGCGTGGCTTTTTATCAGTGCCAATGTCAATAGCCTGATTGTCCAGGGAAAAGTGATACGTGAATGCGTTGTGATTGTATTGATGTTCGCCACCAGAATAATCTTCGTCTAAAAACACTTCCAGAGTGTCATCATCCCAATACTGTACAAGCGGATCACGGTGAGTATCGATAAGTATGTCGTCGACAAACTCGGCCAAAATGTAGAGCTTGTTGGTCGTCCAAACAACTTTATACCGACCCTGAAAATCTTCTTTGGAGTACTCCGGGCCAAGCCAGCGCTGATCCAGGACTCGCCAGGCTGCCTTTTGCCAGATTTTTTCGTCTGCCATCCCATCGACCGTTAAGGCTTGCTGCGCAAAAGGTGCTTGGTAAAGCGACCTGCCTGGGTAGTGAGCACTCGCTGAGTAAGCGGACGAGGTTATTATCGCGGGCACCAGCATGGCCAGAAATAAGCACAGTTTAGGTATCATCATTCCCATTATTAAATTCTTCCACTTTCGCGGTTGCAAAATATCTCCGGTGATTTCCACAAGCCTCACCCTAGACACTGATGTCGCCGTTAGCTGTTGAAGAAGAGAATAGTTGACCGCGGTTTAACACTAAATCGATTCGACGAATTCGGCCACTACGCTTAAACAATTCTTGCGCCATTTCGAGAGGCAGTGTGAGCGCGGGCAATATACTGTACTCGCCAGTAGCATATGTCACCTTGAGGCTGCTGTTCGCATTTTCAACTAGCGCATAGACTATGGGTACCTGACACCAGCTAAAACCTAAGCTCGCAACTGGCAGTGTGAGTTGCTGCCATTCTCTATCCACATCGAGGAAGTGGAATTGTCTCGGCTCAGCTATAAATTCACAGACACGAAGAAGACAAGGGTCAAACAATATAGCGCCAGCGTGAACACGCACACCCAACTCAGCAAAACGGGTGATCATTTCTTCTTTCACCTGACCAGTCATTCCTGGCTGTTGTGCGCCACTGTGTTTAGGTGTGTGCGAATAGGGATCTGTAGGAAAGGCGCCGTATTCAGCTGGCGTTTTATTAAATCCTATACCCTCGCGAACCTGATAATACAGCTCACCCAATCGCTGACAGGTAGACAGGTGGGTCATAGATTCATCGCTGAGGAACTGTTTCCGGGCAGTAAAAAAGTTTTCCTGCACCGCGAGCAACAATTTAGACACCATGTGCCAATAAATACTTCCCAGCCCTTCGAAGCCAAACATGCCCCCCGACCGGCCAGTAAAGGCTTTGTGATTAAATACCTGCTCATATAAAGCTTGAAGTGCTTGGCGCGCGCTCGTGAGAGCTTCACCATACTCCTCGACCATAGTATCTATTCGAACATTAAGATCGAAAACGTTGCTCAATTCTGCATTAAAGCGATAGCACTGATTGGCGTCGAGTTCAACAATGCGGTAATCGCCTTTCGCCAGCATTTGGCTTAGCAGAGGCAAGGCTTCAACCTGGTGACTCGGCAGACGATTCTTCACTAAAAAGCTTGGCAATTGCCGATCCGGGTAAAGCAGAAAGCTCTTTTGATCGTCCCGATAAAGATTGCTTTTGAATAATATATCTAATACTTCTATGGCCTCGGCAGGCGCTATCGCGCCCGAACTGAGTACTGCAACCTGGCCTTCTAACATAGGGTAAAGTCTATCAACTGTTATGGCATTCGAGCGCAGTTCCAGCAAGTTATAGGCGTGATAAAGACCGTCAGGAGCCAAGTTGCTTTCGATGCTGTGATCAATTGCGGCTATAGCGTCGTCCAATAGTCCCATTATTTGGTTAAGCCCATGGGGTCGGCTGCCGCTGAACGACCCCTGGCGATAGATCACCTCTCGATAAAGACTAGCAGCACGACCAAGCTTGGCTAAACTGGAGTAACGTGACATTTCAGAGGTTTGGCCGTCACCCAGATGCTCACGAGCTGACTTGAGTGCAGCGGCTGTATCCAATGACCACTGGCTTACTTCAGTAGACAAACTGATATCGTCAGGCTGCCCGCTGGCCAATTGCGAGGTTAACAACTCTTGCAAAAATCGCACGTAGCGCCGCATATAATATAAGGTCACCATCGACAGTCCTTGGCCGACGAGCGCATTATTGGCATCATTCCACTCGGGACGTTGAGTGTTGAGCCAAATACCGCCGTCTATGACCAGATTACCCAGCTTACTGAGCAATGGCACTAGCAGCTTCTCGAACAGGTTTACCAGATAGACCTGGCCCGTCTCATCGGCTAATAATTTACCGTCAGCACCAAATTTTTCTACCCGCAGTTCGATTTTTTTCGCCAGATCATGATCGTATACTACTGTACTCTTGGCATTCTCTAGCAGCGCATCAAACGGTTTGATTTTATAAGGTACATTCGCGTAGCTAAATATCGCCCGTCGCAGGAGAAGATCAAGACGGTCCGGATGAAACTGTTTTGAAAGCTCTAATAATTTTTGCAGGTAAATAATCTGGTGATCGCCCCAGTAGCCGATATAACTCCAGGGGTCATCCAGTTCCTCCACCTCCCAGTCGATTCCTTGCTTAGTCACACGGTAGGGGTTGTAGCCATCGACTGTTGATGCATTGACGAATTTGGCGATGACGTTTTCGATAAACTCCGGATAACTAAATAGTAAGGCTTCCCAATTTTGGAATATGTCCCGCCAGTTACCCTGGTACGAAAGCAATGGGTTCTGATTTTCGTCTTTCAGTCTGATTTCGAACTCATTCCATGGACGACTGGGGTCGCCATGACGGCGACCAAAGGTAATTGGCAGGTATTCGTAGGTCAAACGCTCAAGCTGCGGGTCACCTTGACTAAAGATCAATGCCTGTAGCTGATTTAAGTGAGTTAGCGCAGGTAGCTTTTCAAGTAACGCTTGATGAGATTGATAGACTTCAGTGTTAAATCGACGAATAGTGGCAACGAAATCTCGAGCAGCTATGTAATACTGGTTATCGAATATACCGCCTCGCAAAATATTGTATTGAACGTTCGCATAGTGATGGACTGCGACGTTTTCTTCAGCAGTAACTTGAAATCCATCACCAGCGGCCATGATGCGCGCGAGTGCGTCGGAATCTTGTTGAATCGACTTTTCAATAGCCTCTGCGAGGGATTTAGGTTCTGCAAGTTGCTGCTGCAAACTGACTACCTGCGTTTGGCTTTGTTCAGTGTTGGCGACTAGCTGCCAGTATTTTGATGTCTTTGGTGCTAGCAAGAGCGATGAGTTGATCAGATATGCGCCTCGAATGCCCCGCATGTGCTTTTCTTCGTCAACTTCTGCAGAGTCCCTAAAGCGCTTTACCTGTTGACTACTGAGAAGGACCTTAGGCTTGTCTAAGCCCACGCAGAAAACCGTAGTAGCCTTGAGAGATTCTCTGGGTTCCGCACGATCGGTGATAGCGGAATAAAGCGTGAAGAGGCCAAGACCGGTATGCTCGTCGAGTTCGCTCCATTTATAGGCATCTACGAGATAGCTGGTGTTAGTCTGAGAGTGGCGAGGAGTGCCCGCGGGCAGTAGGTTCTGCAGGCCGTCAAGGAGCTTAATGGCGCAGCTTCTCTCACCAAAGTTTTCAAGTTCACATTGTCTGACGAAGCCGAAGATGTCGCTACAAACCCAGGTATAGCGAAACGCCAGCTGCAAATCATGATTTATTTCTTCAAACAGCACCTTACTACCCGCACTATTCTTATATAGGTTGCGACTAATCTCAAATCGACTGTCATGTTCTGTATTAAAGGGTTCCCAGTCGTCACTCTGATCCTTAAATTCAACCCGCAGTAAGGTTTTACTACCCGTATGCGGCGTGCTCTCGTAGATTTTATCTACAGTGACATAAGGAAACAGCGCGGTCTCGGGAGACACTCTTCCGGCGGTCAGACCGCCGTTGGATGCGATAAAAAGCCAGTGGTCGCTATTGGATACGACATTGATAAAAAAAGTTGGAATTTTATCGACGTTTTTTATGGCGTAATAACGCTCCCCGGCCAAGGTTAAAAATGCACCTGCGACTTTAGGCTGCGGCAGGGAGAGTGTTGTTTTGGCGCTTGCCTCGAACATACCGACGTCTGGCAGGTCAATTGACTCAGAATCACTTGGCTTTTTATCACTTGATGGTGCAGTCATGGTTGTATTCTTCGTAAAACATTAGTTCAGTATTATAAGGCGCATACAGCTCAATCAGATGGATGATTGAAGGCTTGGCGTAATTTTAGTGTTACCAAAGTTTCCCGTACTACTTTAGATCGATGGCTTTTGCGCATTGTTCTATGATGCCAGCTGACTTCATTTCGATTGCTTGTCCTCTCTCGCGGAGCTGTCCCATTAGTCGCGACTTGACGCATCAGCATGTGGCCACTAAAGAGCAGAATACGGGAGATTATCGCAAGCGCAATAAAGCTGCGGCAGGAGGGGCTTGTCGCGCGATGAAACTAATGATCGTTAACATTACCAATGTCTAGCATCGTCGCGGATTACGATATCCGTTTTGCCGCAGCATAAGTCCTTTTAGCCGCAATTAGTATAGAAGTACTCAGCCTGGTCTGCGACTATCGAATCCAGCTCGAATGTCGAAAGCTAGAATGTCGAAAGCTAGAATGTAAGTAACTGTGACATTTTCGACACAGTGATCACACCCAAAAACAACTTCGCCTTACTTAGATTTCAGTTTTTCAGTTGATCATCAAATGGCTTAGACACCGACAGCTGACTGAGGGTCCCACCTATTGAGGGTCCCACCTATTGAGGGTCCCACCTATTGAGGGTCCCACCTATT
>JAYODE010000003.1:65628-69414 GCA_038106185.1 Gammaproteobacteria bacterium
ACCTATTGAGGGTCCCACCTATTGAGGGTCCCACCTATTGAGGGTCCCACCTATTGAGGGTCCCACCTATTTGGAAACCTGAGATACGCCACTATACACCAGCATATAAAGATTAATATGTTTTGACTTTACGAGGATCAACGGAAACCGATGAATTTTAGAGCACCTAAGAGACACCTACTGTTGGCGGCGGCCGCCGCGGGGTTGATCTGCTCGGTTCCACAAGCTCAGCAGGAAAAAATACCAGACGACCATCAAAGTCTGACTCATTCGCCGATCAAAGTCGAAATAGTCCCTCATGAGACTGGCTATCAATTACTTCGTGGCGGCCAACCCTATGTTGTCAAAGGTGCTGGAATAGACAATCCTAACCTGCAAAGTATCGTCGATCATGGCGGAAACTCTTTGCGCACCTGGTCAGTTGACGACGGCTCTGAACCAGCGCAAGAGCTGCTTGATAGAGCCCACTCACTCGGGCTAACGGTATCACTAGGTCTAGAATTTTCAAGCGAGCGACATGGCTTTGACTACAATAATGTTGAGGCCGTCGCGAGGCAACTGGAAGAAGCAAAATCAAGGGTCTTAAAATATAAAGATCACCCTGCATTACTTCTTTGGATTATAGGCAATGAGCTGAATTTTAATGCTACAAATCCCAAAGTTTATGACGCACTGAACGAAGTTGCCAGGATGATCCATGCTCTGGATCCAAACCATCCGACAACGACGCCACTATCATTTTTTGATACGGAGGCACTGAGGCTGATCGAGGCGCGAGCTCCAGACCTTGATTTTGTTAGTTTTCAGCTCTATGCCGGATTGATCAATTTGCCAGCGGACATCAAAAAGATAGCGTATCGGAAACCCTATTTCGTGACTGAATGGGGTCCTGTCGGGCATTGGGAAGTAGCGAAAACGTCCTGGGGAGCACCCATTGAAAACACGAGTAGCGAAAAAGCCAGTAGCTACATGAATAGCTATCTTCAAGTCCTGCAACCCTATGTGGGTCAAGGTGTCGGCAACTATGTTTTCTTATGGGGACAGAAGCAAGAGAAAACGCCCACCTGGTACGGCATGTATCTGGAAAGTGGCGAAGAGACGGCTGCCGTTGACGTTATGCATTACATCTGGACCGGCAACTGGCCAGATAATCGTGCACCTGAGGTGGGCCCAATACGCCTCAACGGGAAAACCGCTGAGGCTAACGTATCTCTCCAGCGCGGGCAGCGCTACAGTGCGACGATCGAAGTTGTTGACCCCGATAAGGACCCCCTAACCTATAAATGGGAGCTGCGGGCAGAGAGTTCAGCGACACAAGTCGGAGGCGATTATGAAGAGAGGCCGATGACTATCGCCGGATTGATAGATGACCCTACGAAAGCCAGCATAGTACTGACACCCCCCGAAGCAGAGGGCGCCTATCGCCTGTTTGTTTACGTGTACGACGGCCAGAATCATGCGGGTCATGCCAACATTCCGTTTTATGTTCGCTAGATTTGGTCTCTGCAGGGGTTCTTATAACCGGGGTGTTTGCGTCTTAACCTACCCGAGCTTACCACGCCTTTCCTCCAGTGCTCTTCGCACTTGATGCGCTTTCTCCTCCGTAATTGGGTAGCTTGTTATTGCCCATATCGCGGCTAGTGAAGCAACGACAGGAACGCTGATGTCGAATATTCGCATCCACAGGAGTGTACTAGCAGCTTGTCCCCCACCCAGCGCAACATCGAATCCAGTTGCGTTTAGCAGAAACCCACCGCTCGCTATCGCCACGGCCATGCCAAGCTTAACCACCCACCAATAGATCGAGCCAAACATCCCTTCCCGACGCTGCCCGGTCTGCAGCTCGTCCACATCGCAGACATCGGCAATCATTGCGCTCATTAACGTAAAAAGCCCGCCCAAGCCAAAAGCAATAAAAGGCGCTGGCAGGAGTAAAAGTAATGGTTGATCTGGGGAGTAACAGAACCACTTTAGGCAGTAACCAAACACAGAAATGCCCGTAGCAACGAAAAAAGCTCGACGCTTACCGATTCGAGTCGATAGCTGTGTAATCACAAAAATCACGCAAAAGGTTGATATAGCAGAAACGGTGCCGACCCAGCCGGCGTACTCAGCTCCCTGCGATTGATCACCGGCAAAAACGTAGTAAATGATGACATAGAATTGAAATGAGGATACCAGCATAAAGCCGTTGAACACCAAGAATGTCGCTGCACATAATTTTAGAAACGGTGAAAATTTCAGGGTGGCACCGAAACCTGCAAAAAAATCTTTTACGCCGGCACGCGGCATTTCTTGAGTCGAGCTGCCATCAGCGGTGCTATTGCGTTGCGCTGTTATCCGGTTATCGGCAGCATCATTGAAGCGTTCTTTGAGAAAAATAGCGGGTAAAATTCCGATGCAGATGGTGAAAATACCGATGACAATCGCCAGCCATTTAGCGCCTATCATAATATCCTCGAATAAGAGATCGTATTGCATGATCCATAGAAACCAAGGTGAAACGAGATAAGCCAATTGGCCCATAAAGTTTTGGACCCCCATCAAGCGAGTACGCTCATGGTAGTCGGGGGTAAGCTCGTAACCCAGCGCGACCCATGGAGTCGCGAAGACCGTATAGGCTAAATAGAAAATAAATGAACCAACCAGGAAAAACCAAAAATAATAACTTTCACTCTTTCCTACGGGTAATTGCCAAAGAAGCATGAAAACCAGGCCTGCAGCAATAGCGCCACAAAATATATAAGGTTTGCGCCGCCCCCACCTGGACTTTGTATGGTCGGATATGTAGCCCATCAATGGGTCTGTCAGCGCATCTGTTAACCGTGGTAAAGCGCCCAACAAACCGACGAGTGCGGGATTCATTCCCAGGCCAAGATTCAGCACTATGGTCATACCGCCAATGGCGGCTGCCAGCAGGTTGTTGACAAAGCCTCCCAGCCCATAAATTAACTTTTGAGCTAAAGATATTCTATCTTGCGCAGCCGTTTCATAATGCGCTGAAGAGCTCAGACTCACAGGTACATCGCTCTTGTTAGTTTCAGCGGCTGTTTGATTCTCGGCAAAATCCATCATTATTCTCTTTGTTATTCTCTTTGTTATTCTCTTTGTTATTCTCTTTGTTATTCTCTTTGTTGTTTTCTTTGTTAATTTTTATTTTAGGCATGCCGGATAACATGACATACCTTTTTTTAAAAGGAGAAGTGACAATTCAATACTTTTCTGCCTATTAACCCAGACAAGACTTGCTCCCAAAACAGCGCTTGCCTTGATGAAGTCATAAAAACTGTTGGTTATTAAAAGTTCAAAAACACGAGCTAGCTTACGCCCTACACTTTGCACAGCTGCCGAGTACATTGCAAACATTGACTGAGTGTTTTTAACGAAATTGTCAGGGTGCCTCATACTAAACAGAGATCTTCCTGGCGCCTCACCAGCATCGGCCTGCTACCATCTCTGAGCTCTGGCAAACTAAAGTGCGACAAATCTATTAAGCAAGACTGGCAAGCGGTACCGCGCTTCTGTCACTTCCTGATCGATGTCATCGCTGTTGGCAGTAGTATTGATATCCAACGAGCATCGCGTTGCTCGTTAGCAAAAAGGTCCACCACTGAACACCATTCTGTCGGCTTAATCTCTACGATCGCACCGGCGCACATGGCAGCATCGCGAAATCAGTGCATACTGCCTATCGCAGACTGTGGAATCACCGAACATTTTTTACGGATAAATATCTGCAAAAGGTCGTATGCATGCTTTTTTACTATGTGTCCTACAAAACTATGT
>JAYODE010000003.1:69514-79921 GCA_038106185.1 Gammaproteobacteria bacterium
ACTATGTGTCCTACAAAACTATGTATCCTACAAAGCTATGTATCCTACAAAGCTGACTACCAGTGAATTGTCGCGCAGTTATACTGCAAAAATAAGACTGGTCGTTAGACAAGTACTTAATGCTCAATGGCTTAACTGTTCTTTTTTCAAGCTGTCTCTTAATAATTAATGATCAATAACAAGTCGATTTTTGATCAACTTAAACGACTCATGTCCGGCCGACTAGCGAACTGAAGAAAGCGAAATTGAACAGCGTTTTTTGACCAACAGTCTTACCAATATCAACTTGCGAGAAGAGGCATTCAGCGGCGGTAAACACCTGAGACGCGAAGGCTCTGGCCTTCCTATTGGAAACCCAATCAACAACCAGAAAGCGCGGGATGGGGGGAGCCAAATTGAATATTGTTGTGACCGATGCTGATACAGACTTTCGAAGACAGTTAAAAGCCGTACTTGAATTCGATGGCCACCGGGTTACAGAAGCCGCAAATGGTGCCCATACCATGGCTCAGATTCGAGCCCACAGGCCAAGCCTGATTATCGCCGCAGCTGACCTGCCAGATATGACGGGCGACCAACTGTTTGAGCGGGTGAAAGAGCTCGACGTCGACTTTCAGGTCATTGCGTTTATTTTTTTGAGTCCTGATATCGGGGAGAGCCACGCTATCGCTCGACTCAACCGCGGCGCTGACGGGGTGTTTGTCAAACCTGTCAATTTGACTCTTTTGCTTGCCCATGCCAATGCCTGTTTATTGAACGCAGATAGGCATGCCAAGTTCATCGAAGCAAAACTGGAACGGCTTACCCACCTGCTGGTTGTTGATAAACCATATTCCTTTGATTACAAGCTACCCATCAGCGAAAACCTGAATCACTACCTCGATAATCTCCAAAGGTCGATCAAGAAACTCCCATCTGAACGCAGAAGTCATCACCACAGAGCCAACGCTAAGCCGCCACTGACTGAAGACTCGCGCTCTAGCCTCGCGTATATTCGATTTTGCCTTGATCAGCTGAATCGTCAACGGGCGCTGGTCTCCACATTGAACGCTGAGGCGCTGACCTGGTGGCTTATATTCACGGTCGCTGAATCTCAGTATGCAGGAAAAACCTTATTTGTTTCTGACCTGTATTTCAGCACACCATCAGCTAAAACCACGATCGTCTCACGCATCAATCAACTGATTGAAAAAGCCATTTTGGCTAAACGCAGTCACCCCACCGACGGGCGTCGCCAACAGATAATTCTCGGCGAGACTTTCGAGGCAACCTTTAGCAGGCACGTCGGCGAAAGCCTTGATCTCCTCGGCGGGGTAATGTCATAAAGCCTGTCACATTCAGCTGAGACTAGGAACCGAAACGATACCGAACCTTGACGACAAAAACGTCGTTGACAGGGTCTCGCCAGCCGGCCTCAAACAAATCTGAAAAGCTGTTCTCTCGAAGGGGCAGTCCCTTGTCTGCAACTCGAGTATAAACCACAAACAAATCTGATAAGGGTGCAATTTCCCAACGATAGCGCACCTGAAAGCTCATCTGCGACAACCCAAAACTGTCAGACGGGCCAGCGGGTTTACTGGTCTTAATCAGCTCACCAGGATTTTCGGGAATCAGGTAGAATTCGTCCTCATGGGCTCGAATTGACACCCATTGCAGCGCTGCTCTAACCTGCTGACGAGCGCTGAAAAAATATTCAAACGTCACTTTCGGCGTCCACTGCTCAGCATTAAAGGTCGTGAAATTCTTGTTCTCCTGATGCAGCAGCCAGCCTTGCCTATCTGCCCAGCTATACTCAAGATCAACTGAAAGGCGATCACTCGGCCGCCAGGTAAAGCCGCCACCGAGGGAGACCTGATTACCGCCCAGCGCCTCTTCGCGCAGACCGATACCACCGCCAAATGTCAGATTGGTATTTGACGGCGATGAATAACGCAAGACGACTTCCCGACGTTTTTCGGTGCGATAAATACCATTGCCGAAACTATTAAGATCATCGTAGGCCGCTGGCGTGAAACTGGTCACCAGCATAAGACTCGACAAATTATTAAAGGTTAGACGATTGGTCAGATAAATAGCGCCGCCAGTGAAGTACCCCGCCGAATTTTTCTGCACAAATCCACGCAGATCAAACTGATTACTCTTGGCCCAACTCATTCCCGAGCTGGTGCGAACATGCGCCGAACGGATACGAAAGTTATCGTTGCGCTGCAGATAACCCAAGTCGTTAATATTGACCTTATCGTCAAAATACTCGATACCGAACCGCTGCGAAACGCCCTGTCGCAAGGTGTACTCCACATCAAAGAAGCCACCATAGCCACGATCAATCCCCTCTATGTCGGAGGTAAATACCTGACCGTCGAGCTTGAGCTTGCCATCTGAGGTCAGATAGTGGCCATCCAGCCCCTGCACCAGTGCATCTCGTGTTTCGTGCAGCGCGGCGGTACTCAGGAAGCCAACAGACCGGTAAGCACCGCCGACTGAGTCCTCATACACTAACCGGCCTATGGCATAATCACTACCGGTCTGTTTAAGCCACACAGACTCGCCGTCCGCCTTGCCACGCAGAACCGCATCCTCCTCAAAAGCGCCGAGGAATCCATAACGAAAACTACCCACCTGACCGGTAAGCTTTACAGCACCATACAGATCCACTGGTCTGGCAAGCTCGCGGTCAGGAATGGAGATATTCGCCGCTACTGGCAATGCGAGGGGTTTACCTCCGATTCGCCGAGTATTCACCATGGTATAGGGCGCACCAGCGTTTCCAACACCATTGCCACGGGTATCGGCACGAGGCGAAGCCACAAAGACTTCTTGTCCCTCGAGGAAGAATAGGCGCTTTTCCGGGAAAAAGGTCTCAGTGGCATCCAGATTGATCACCACATCGTCGGACTCTACATTGCCAAAATCAGGGTTCACTGTGCCTGAAATCTGCATATTGGTTGACGGCCGCCAGAAGAAGTCAGCGCCCAACTTGTACTGATTTTTATCGTCAATCAGATCCCGACCGACAGCCGCGAAGGGGTAAATGCTGTACTGTTTCTTTGGATTGACGTCCTCAAACTGCATTTCCTGCAACACGGACATGAACTTGGCCTGAGTATCTGGCAGACCCGGCCAGCCCCACCTTTCCTCTATATAGGCCACCTTGCGAGACATATAGAGACCGATCCGCCGAATGTCCTCGCTGGCAGGCATCGAGACGGTACCCCAGGGAATAAATAGCTCCGCCGACCAACCGTGGTCCGTGGTCTTGCTGGCCCCTCGCCAGGCTCCATCCCAGTCGCTGGTAAACTGCCGTTCCGGCAGCACGGTACCATCCATTAGCGTGTCACCCAGATTGACACCAAACCAGTAGCCGTAGCGGCCCTCTCCCGAGGTGTCCAGAGTCAGGCTGACACTATCCCGATTGACTTGACGCTGATCGCGACTCGAGAGCCGCTTGATCAGAGATTCGACGGGCTGGTCCATATCGACGCCGACATAGAGGCCATCTTGAGTGTAGAAAAACTTAACGCGAGTTGCGTGGGGAACGCTGGCCAGCGTGTCTGGCTCGACCACGACAAACTCGTCATAGGCGGGCAAATCTGCCCATACAGCTTCGTCGAGACGCCCGTCGATTTTTATCTCGAGCTTAGCGCTGACGCGCTCGACCTTAATGCTGTCACCCTGCTCCAGGTCAACAACCAGGTTGGCCACGGCCGCCTGACCCAATGAGACCAACAGTAGCGCGCAGAAGACTCTAAAAATTTGCTGTTTTCGCATACATTTCTCCCTGTGACGCTTTATAGCGTTAACACAGGGAGTGATTCAAGCCATGGAGCAAAATAGACTCGCTCAATACCGCGAGAGATCCCTTCACGCCAGATCGGCGACCAGTGATTGTCTGACGCTATCGGCTATCTGCACCGGCTCACACGGAAAAGCCAGATGATCAACCCCCACCGTTACCGAGGCACCGGCTTTAACAGCCGTGATCTGCTCAGGCGTCAACTGATAGCGCATGAAGTGCACCGCTGCAGTCTTGTCTGCGGTGGTACGGTCCATATCCTCATCGGTGATGGGATAGATTTTCTTAAGATCTCCGACCTGAATCCATATCTGATCCTCGACGCCGACGAGCTCTGCCAGTCGGCGCTTGCGTTCATCGACGTCGTTGTACTGGATCAGCAGGGTGCATTTCCAGTTATCGCCGGTAGGAATCAGCGGATTGTAGGCCTCCAGCTCTTCCAGAATGCCCGCCGACTCGAAAACTTTCTCGATGCGCAGCATCTCCTGAATCTGATACTTGATGGTCAACTGATCCTCAAACAGCAGCAGCAGGTGGTTGCCCACCAAGACCTGCCTGTTCTTTTTATGGGCCAGCACCTGAGCGCGAAAATCGGCTCTGCGTTGCGCATATTCTTCCAACGACCAGAGATCTGCTCGCGTTAACATAGGGCACTCCTTAGAATCCCTCGGCACATCAAAGCGCCGAGGTCACAGATGAATAAAAGAAGGAATTACAGGCCGTAAGCCTGGCGTAACAATGACATGGGGTGTTCTGATCGCTCGACGCTAGTCGCAAGGTTCGCGATCTGAGTCGCCGCCATAGGACAGTCGCTGGTGAAATGCTGCGGCGCCTTTTGGTCCACCTGCCGAACCACCGGCCGAGCTATCTTCACGGATTTATCTCGCGTTTCTTTTTTTACCGCATAGGTGCCGTCATGCCCGGAACAACGCTCTATGGCATTGACCTGGGTATCAGGTACCAAATTAAGAATATCCCGAGTTTTGAGGCCAATATTCTGGACTCGCAAATGGCATGCAACCTGATAACTGATATCACCCAGCGACTGTTTAAAGTCGGTATTGAATTCGCCCTCGCGGTGTCGAAGATGAAGATACTCAAAGGGGTCGAAGAACGCATTTTTGACTTTTTGCACGTCAGCGTCATCAGGATACATTAGCGGTAATTCCTGCTTGTACATCAAAACGCAAGATGGAATCGGCGCGATCAAGTCGTAGCCTTCATCCACAAGCTTTGCCAAGACAGGAATATTTTTTCGCTTCAGCTTATCAACGGTCTCAAGGTCACCCAGTTCCAGCTTCGGCATGCCACAACAGGACTCCTTGGGCACAAGGTCGATCTGAATGTTGTTATGCTCAAACACCGTGACAAAATCCTGGCCCAAATCCGGCGCATTATAGTTGCCATAGCAGGTGGCATAGAGTGCCACCTTGCCGGTGGTGCGCCCGACGGGTTTGACGGTTTGAGGCGAGTTTTTGAAGCGTTTACGCAACGTTTTCGCATGATAATCCGGCACTGGTGCTTCGTGGTGCACACCCAGGGTTGATTCCAACGCATTGCGAAACAAACTGTTTTTGTTCAGCGCATTCACCGTAACATCGACCAGCGGGATACTCGCCAGCTTACCGACCGTATCAGTACTCGTCAGCGTTCGATCACGAAAACTTGCTCCTTCCGCTTTGAATCGCTGGGCTTTCGCGCGCAGCATCAGATGCGGAAAATCGATATTCCACTCGTGCGGTGGCACATAAGGACACTTGGTCATATAGCACAGATCGCAGAGATAGCATTGATCTACGACCTTGAAATAATCCTGCTTGGGGATGCCGTCAACCTCAAGGGTTGGCGACTCATCCACCAGATCAAACAGGGTCGGGAAAGAATCACACAAGCTCACGCAGCGCCGACAGCCGTGACAAACATCATAGACACGCTCCAGTTCTGAGGACAAGTTATCCTTGTCCCAGAAAGTCTCTTCCTGCCACCCCAGCGGGTGTCTGGTTGGCGCTTCTAAACTGCCTTCACGTCGCTCACTCATGTGCGCTCTTTCCTGACCTGATGGTTAACGATTAACCCTGCTTGCCTCTCGCCTTAATTAGGCGTCGAGATTGTCTAACGCCTTCTGGAAACGGTTAGCGTGGCTACGCTCAGCCTTCGCCAATGTTTCGAACCAGTCAGCTATCTCATCAAAACCCTCTTCCCGCGCAGCAGACGCCATACCGGGGTACATGTCGGTGTACTCGTGGGTTTCGCCGGCTACTGATGCCTTGAGGTTATTGCTGGTTGAGCCAATCGGCAGGCCTGTCGCAGGATCACCGGTCTCTTCCAGGTATTCCAGGTGCCCGTGGGCATGACCCGTCTCACCTTCGGCTGTAGAGCGGAATACTGTTGCCACATCGTTGTAGCCTTCTACGTCTGCTTTGGCCGCAAAGTACAGGTAGCGGCGGTTAGCCTGAGACTCACCGGCAAACGCGTCTTTCAAATTCTGTTCAGTTTTTGAACCTTTCAATGACATAGATATTCTCCAATAGTTTGTTCACAACGACTGTGAGGGTCAAAAGATAGAGGTCTGAAGCGACTGAGTCCAATGAATGTTTTCATTCGGATTGATTGGTAAAAACGATCGATAACTCTCAAAAGCACATGAGAATCAATCGTATTTACCGCCACCCACTTGCCTGTTCGACTGTGCTAGTCTTTCAGACTGCTCGACTCAAGGATTCGGATGATGATTGCCACCCACCACATTTGGCACCGCCATTGGGGCGTCAGCCAACTACGCCTTGCACTGCTGATATTGATCCTGCTGAGTGTCACCCTCAACTCGTCCGGCGCTAACAGTGCAGTCGCTGGCCTTATACAGCACTCTGTCGTTGCCGACGGGCATCAGCTCGCGGTCTGGGAGAAATCACCCGCACGGCCCAATGCCGTCATCCTCCTGCTTCACGGCCGTACCTGGAGTTCACTTCCGGATTTTGACCTGCAGGTTCCGGGCGAGTCCCTGTCATTCATGGATGGCCTAAATGGATTGGGTTACGCCGTATATGCCCTTGATGCTCGCGGCTATGGCGCGACTCAACGAGATGCAAGCGGATGGCTAACCCCAGACAGGGCTGTCCGCGATGCGACCCTTGTGATCGACTGGATCAAGACTCGAACCGCGCTTGATGTCCATTTGTACGGTTGGTCCTACGGTTCTATGGTGAGTCAATTGGTCGTCCAACGCGCGCCGCAAAAGGTCAAGTCGGTACTGATGTTCGGCTATCCATTCGATCCGGCCAGGCACGTCTATCCTGCAGACACTCAGTATCCGCTTCGAGCGCCCGCCGAAGTGAATACAGCGGCTAATGCAGCCAGCGACTTTATCGTTCCTGGTGCTATCAGCCAGGCCGCCATCGATGTGTATGTGGCAGCGGCCCTGTCAGCAGACCCTTATCGCGTTGACTTCAAGAATCTGCATGAGTGGTCCGAATTGAACCCGAGCCTGGTAACGACCCCAACACTACTACTCGAAGGCGAATTCGACCCTCTGTCAGGGCCTGCCGATCTGCCAACTTTTTTCAGTCGGCTGAATACTGCGGATAAATGGTGGGTCGTACTGGCGGGCGGCGACCATGCTGCATTACTGGAAAAGCCCAGAAACAAGATGCTCTCAGCGATCGACAGCTTTATCAAATCACTGGCCAGGCAATAACCTGAACGGTTATCGTGGCCCATCACTAACATCGTAAAACTTCGAATGCGGAGATGATCATGAAAATCAGAATTTTAGTGCCCTTTGTCTTAGTACTGATGACACTTGGATGCGGCAAGTCCCAGGAATCACCCGCGCCATTAGAGGTTACTGTGCTTGCCACAGGCGCCAATCTCGCCGGTGCCAATGGTATTATTTTCTCCCCTGACAATCAGCTCTATGTCGCATCGGTGGTCGGCTCCAACATTTCTATACTGGACCCGAACACAGGCGAAATCCTGCGACAGTTAGGTGCTAGTGAGGGCGTTGTCGGACCCGATGACATAGACTTCGCACCGGACGGCAGTTTTTACTGGACCTCGATCCTGACTGGCGAAGTCGCGGGGCTGACCCCTGACGGCCAGCTGGTCCAGGCAGCCCAGCTCACGCCCGGCGTAAATCCCATCACCTTTTCAGATGAGGGCCGACTGTTTGTCGCTCAATGCTTCTTCGGCACTGGTTTATACGAACTGGACCCTCAAGGCCAGACCGCGCCGCGCAGCATCAGTGAGGACCTGGGGCCCAATTGCGGCTTGAACGGCATGGACTGGGGCCCCGATGGCCGCCTGTATGGACCTCGCTGGTTCACCGGTGAGATTGTCAGCTTTGATGTAGACACCCGTGAGATGCGTCTTGAAGCGGCCGGCTTTGAAACACCTGCCGCCGTCAAGTTCAATAGTCACGGTGAACTGTTTGTGTTGGACACTGGCTCTGGCGAAGTCTACAAGCAAAGCGGCGACCAACGCACAAGGGTCGCGACCTTGACCCCAGGGCTCGATAATTTCGCTTTTGACGCTAATGATCGCCTCTACGTCTCCAGCTTTGTCGACGGCTTTATCAAACGGGTGGAGGCAGATGGCTCCTTAACGACTATCCAGCCTGGTGGCATGGCCCATCCTGCAGGGGTCTCGCTGCTTGACGATCAGATCGTGGTCGCAGATTTACATGCCATCCGCTTCTTCGACCCAGCCACAGGTACCGAAACCCGCGTCAATCGCAACGTTCTGGGTGTTGGCAAAGTCGGCGGCGCCCTAAATCTGGCCGCGGACGGTCATAACCTCATTCTCGTCTCTTGGGTCGACAATGATGTTCGCGTCTGGAATCCTGCCTCAGGCGAGATACTAGAGCGCTACAGTAATCTCAAAGCACCTGTTGCCGCTGTTCGATATGCGGGTCGTTTGATCGCAACAGAGCACGGGACTGGCAGAGTCATCTCCCTGGATGCGCAGACTGTCACTGGCATCTTTGAATTGCCATCGCCGACAGGGCTTGTTGTACTGAAAGATGCCTTGTATGTCACGGACCGAGAATCGGGTAGTGTCTATCAATTGGGATCCGATGGCCAACTGCTGACTGCCCCAAAACTCGTCATCAGTGGTCTTGATACACCGGAAGGTATCGCTATCAGGGATGGCGACTTTGTGATTGTCGAAGGCGCTACGGGTCAGATCAAACAGGTGACCCTGGACGGGCAGCAGACGCTGCTGGGGACCATACCTGCGGGCACTCCAGCACCCAGCAGCATCCAGCCACCCTCCATGGTTTTCAATGGCGTCGCTGTGGGTGCCGATGGCACGGTTTACGCATCTGGCGAAACTAGCCGGCAATTGTACGCGCTCAAGCCAGGAGCTTAAGCACTCAACCTTGATAAGCACTAAAGCTTTATAAGCACTAAAGCTTTATAAGCACTAAACCTTTAGTCGGCGCTGTCGTTGCCACATCTGCACGCCACCCTCAAGCAGCCTCGAATGGATTTGCTTGAGGGTGGCCAGAATGCGACAGCGTCGCCTGCTCTATCGCGCTCGTTGCAGCTACTGCTGTTGCTGTTGCTGTTGCTGTTGCTGTTTGTAGTTTTGGAACAGGCCGTCCAGCGTTTTCCACATAATGCCTGGCGCACCATTACCGACGGGCTCGCCGTTCAAAGTCGCTACCGGCCAGATTTCATGACCTGAACTGGTGATCATGATTTCGTCTGCCCCCGCGAGCTCGGCAAGCTTGACGTCCCTTTCCTGCAGCGCCAGATGATTATTCCGAGCCAGTTCGACCACGACGTCTCGGGTGATACCATGCAGCAGGAGCTGAGATTTCGGCGGCGTGATGAGGACACCGTCTTTGACAATAAAGAAATTCGACGAGGTCGATTCCGTCGCGAAACCCTCTCGAATCAAAATGGCATCATCGGCGCCCTGACTGATCGCCTCGTTCTTGAGCATACCCGCGGCAATCAGACTGACCGTTTTGATATGGCCTCTGGCCCAGCGAAAGTCTTCCAGCGTCACCAGTTTGTATGGGCGAATTTCAGTCCGCTCAAGAATCGGCGCCGAATAGACCATCACCAAGACTGTTGGGGGCACATCGGGGTAGACATGGTCTCGCCGAGTCGCCACTCCTCGAGTCACCTGAATATAAATTAACGCAGTCGATTCGCCACTACGACTGATAGCCTCGGCAATCAGACCGGTCCAATCGGCAGTGGTCATGGGATTCTTCAGCTTGATTTCTGCCAGGCTGGCTTCTAAGCGACGAAGATGACGGGACAGCGTAAAGGCGTGCCCGCCATAGACAGGGATCACTTCATAGACACCATCACCAAACATAAACCCACGGTCCAGGACGGATATACGCGCCTCCCCGATGGGTTGCCATTCACCGTTCAAGTAAGAAATTGCCATTTCGCCTCGCCATCATTTCAAAGAGCCACATGATAGCCAAAATTCAGGCGTTCTTCACTGCCAGAAAAATAATGGTATATTCTCCTGCAGGTTCATAACCTATCAACGCTTCGCGCACTCACGACAAACACTGCTGAGTTTGGTTCTCAGCCTTGAAGGCTGAGGTTCAATGACTGAACCCTTGTGATATGTTTGATCTATGCAGGTTA
>JAYODE010000003.1:80021-92650 GCA_038106185.1 Gammaproteobacteria bacterium
AAGCAGACTTACTCGGCAAAGGGCCACTACCATGATAACGAAACTACTGATTGCCAACCGGGGCGAAATTGCCATCAGAATCGCGCGAGCGGCTAGTGACATGGGCATCGAGACCCTGGGCATCTGTTCTCAAGATGACCAGCCGTCACTCCACACTCGAAAAGTCGATACCCTGGTCGTTCTTGAGGGCACAGGCGCCGCTGCCTACCTGGACGGAGAACAGATTATTCAGGTCGCGGTCGCCCAACAGTGTGATGCCGTGCATCCAGGCTATGGTTTCCTGAGTGAGAACGCAGACTTCGCTCGACTTTGCGCTGAGCACAATATCTTATTTGTTGGGCCTACCCCGGAGCATTTGAGTCTGTTTGGCGACAAATCAAGGGCTCGTCTTCTGGCCGAGTCCTGTGGCGTGCCAATCATTCGAGGAACCAATGGCGATACGGACCTCACCAGTGCACAGGACTTTTTCCAACAGTTGCCAGCTGGCGCTCAGATGCTGATTAAAGCCAGAGCGGGTGGCGGCGGTCGTGGCATGCGCATTGTTGAGTCTCTTGAGCAGCTGCCAAAACTGCTGGAGCGTTGTCAAAGCGAGGCGAAAGCCGCATTCGGTGATGCCAGCGTCTATGTGGAGCAACTAGTGCCTCGCGCGCGGCACATCGAAATTCAGATCATCGGCGACGGCAATGACATCTGCCACCTGTGGGAGCGCGAATGCAGCACCCAACGTAACCATCAGAAGGTGGTCGAGCTGGCACCCGCACCCGGCCTGGATCCGATTCTACGCCAGTCGCTGATTGATGCCGCGATGACCATGGCCGCGAGTGCACACTATTTGAGCCTGGGTACCTTTGAGTTCCTGCTTGATCGTGATCACCCGGGAGACTTCTATTTTATTGAGGCTAACCCTCGCCTACAGGTTGAACATACCGTGACTGAAGCGGTAACCGGTGTGGATCTGGTACAGACTCAATTGCACCTGGCCAACGGCGCCACGCTGGCATCTTTAGGACTAATGGACGGTGATAGGCCCATGCCCCGCGGGTTTGCGATCCAGGCCCGTATCAATATGGAAGCCCTGTCCCTCAAGACACCAGCAAACCCGCGCTTTAAGCCGACCGGCGGTATCTTGTCAGTTTTTGAACCTCCCACCGGCCCAGGGATAAGGGTAGATTCCTTTGGCTATTCCGGCTATACGACCTCCACTCGGTTTGATTCATTACTGGCAAAACTGATCGTTCATTCCAACAGCCATGATTTCGCAGACTGTGCGCGCAAGACCTATCGCGCACTGACTGAGTTTCGAATTGAGGGCTTTGAGACCAACATTCCGTTTCTGATGAATCTGGTCCAGTCCGAAGCCTTCAAAACCAATGACATCTACACGCGCTTCGTGGATGAGAATCTGGCAAATCTCGCTCTTCAGACTGAACATGAGGCATTGTTCTTCAGCTCAGTGCAAAGCAGCGCTTCAAAGCCTCTGGTCGACAGTCATTCTGCTCAGCTGGCTGGCTCAAAACTCACCAGCAAGGATCCGTTAGCCGTATTAAATCTTGGTAAATCTACCATGGGACCAAAGCCTGGACTGGAACAGAAGCAGCCCCAAGGTCCTAGTGGCACGACACCTGTGAATGCGCCACTACAAGGTACTATCATTGAGCTTAGTATCGAGGTGGGTTCAACTGTTTATCTCGGTCAGCAACTCTTGATCATGGAAGCCATGAAGATGGAGCATGTGATCACAGCTCCTGTCAGCGGCACTGTAAAATTGTTGGGATGCAATGAAGGTGATGCCGTGTTTGATGGTCACCCGCTGCTTTTTATTGAGCCTGGCGATGTCGCTAATGCTGATGCTAATGAGGCCATTGAGCAGGATCTCGACTATATACGGCCTGACCTTGCCGAGTCGATCGAAAGGCACGCCTTTGGCCTGGATATTTCTCGCCCGGAGGCAGTCGCTAAACGTCACTCAACAGGACATCGCACCGCTCGAGAGAACTTGGCAGAACTCTATGACCCGAATACCTTTGTTGAATATGGCGCACTCACCATTGCCGCCCAACGACGTCGTCGGAAAGTCGATGACTTGATGCGCAATACTCCGGCAGATGGCATGGTGACCGGCATCGGCAGCGTCAACGGCGCGCTGTTTCCCGGTCAAGACACGCAATGCATCTTAATGAGCTATGACTATATGGTGCTGGCGGGTACTCAGGGTGGGCAAAATCACCGCAAAAAAGACCGCATGTTTGAGCTCGCCGAGACACTCAAATTGCCCATCATACTGATTGCCGAGGGAGGCGGCGGTCGCCCTGGAGACACAGATGGTCTCGGCATAGCCGGTCTAGACTGCCTGGCATTTGCTTTGTATGGCAAGCTTAGCGGGCTAGTCCCTCGAATAGGCATCACTACCGGTCGATGTTTTGCCGGTAACGCCGCCCTGCTCGGCGCCAGTGATGTGGTTATTGCGACCAAAGACTCGAACATCGGCATGGGTGGCCCGGCCATGATTGAAGGCGGTGGCCTGGGTATTTTCACACCCGATGAAGTCGGCCCCATGGCAGTCCAGATCAGCAACGGTGTCGTTGATATCGTGGTCGACGACGAAGCTGAAGCCATGGTCGTGGCGAAGCAATACCTGTCCTATTTTCAAGGCCGAGTTGAGCAGTGGGAGCGCCATGATCAGAGACTGTTGCGGTCCGTCATTCCGGAAAATCGGCTGCGCATTTATGATATTCGGGCGGTAATTGAGACGCTTGCTGATGTCGATTCTGTCCTTGAGCTACGCGCTGGCTTCGGTCTTGGCATGATCACCGCGTTTGCTCGTATTGAAGGCCGACCGATAGGTATCATTGCGAATAATCCGGCGTTCCTATCCGGTGCCATTGACAGCCAGGGTGCTGACAAGGCGGCGCGTTTCATGCAATTGTGCGATGCCTTTGACATACCCATATTGAGCCTCTGCGATACGCCGGGAATTATGGTTGGACCCGAGGCCGAAAAGACTGGCCTGGTTCGCCATGCAGCGCGCATGTTCGTCACAGGCTCAAGTATCACAGTACCGTTATTCACCATAGTCCTGCGCAAGGGCTATGGTCTCGGCGCCCAGGCTATGGCTGGAGGGGGCTTCAAGGCTTCGATATTCACCGTGACCTGGCCAACGGGGGAATTCGGCGGCATGGGCTTGGAGGGCGCGGTCAAGCTGGGTTACCGCAAGGAGCTAGAGGCAATCACCGACCCTGACGAGCGAGCAAAGGCTTTTGAAACCCGCGTGGCCTCGATGTATCAGCATGGTAAGGCGGTGAATTACGCAACCGCCTTTGAAATTGATGATGTGATTGACCCGGTTGAGTCCCGTCAATGGATTATGGCCGGCTTAAAATCGACCCCGGCAGCACCACCTCGGCAGGGTAAAAAACGACCCTTTGTGGATACCTGGTAAGCTCGTCTCGACCTCAGATGCAGCTACTCATGGCGCAAAGCCTCAATAGGCGCCATGCGAGCTGCACGACGAGCCGGAAAAAAACCGAACACCACACCTATGCATGTCGCGAAGCTGAACCCCAGTAGTATGATGTGGAAGTTCAGAACAAACGGGACTCGGATTAAATCAGTGATAACCCAGGTCGCGACGACTGCCAGGGCAATGCCCAGCAAACCACCAATGGCAGACAGGACCACCGCCTCCACCAAGAACTGCAAAAGTACATCTCGCGTCAGTGCACCGATTGCCAGACGAATGCCAATTTCTCGTGTCCGCTCTGTGACTGACACCAACATGATGTTCATAATGCCGATACCGCCCACCAGTAAGCTAACAGCAGCAACGGTACCCAGCAAGGCGGTCAAAATTGCCAGGGTGCCTGCCAGCGTGTCACTGATCTCTCGAGTGCTCATCACGGTAAAATTGTCATCTTCGTTGAGGGAGATATGTCGGCGTTCCCGCAATAAGGCCTCCAGATCTGTCTGCAGTGCATCCACTACGTCTGCTCTGTTGGCGGATACCTGAATCATGCCAATATCTTGATTACCGCTGATGCGGCGCTGAAAAGTTCGGAGCGGCATGAGTACCAAATTGTCCTGATCACTGCCCATCGCCGACTGACCCTTGACTGCCAACAAACCAATAACTCGGCAGGCCAACTTGCCAAGTCGCAATCTGGCGCCTGACGAGTTCTCAGCACCAAACAACTCACGTTGCAGAGTCGCGCCGATAATACAAACGGCACTTCCTGATGCCAATTCAGAATTTGAGAAGGTACGACCCTCGACCAGCGGCCAGTCTCGAACCACAAAAAAATCGTTATCCGTGCCCGTCACTGCACTCAGCCAGTGACTGTTACCCACCACCGCCGTGAGACTCGAGGTTGCTAAAGGGGCAGCCGCTCGCAAGTCATCAAGGTCTCGTCGAATAGCGTCGACATCGGCTCGGCGAAAGGCTGGTGCACCGATGCCTGGGTGACCCGGCCCCATGCGCCTGGAAGGCACTACCATAATTAGGTTGCTGCCCAAGCTCTGAATTTGCTGACTGACCTGCAACGTTGCACCGTCTCCTACGGTGATCATAGTGACTACCGCGGCGACTCCAATCACAATCCCAAGCATTGTCAGGAACGACCGCAGCGCGTTTCGACGAATTTCTTGCAGCGCCAGCCAAACGCCGTTCCAGAGCATCAGACCGACGCTCCGATACCAGGGTCAGCGCCTGAATTGGTTGCACCGACGCGATCAAATATCACTCGGCCATCAACAAAACGTATCATACGTTGCGCCGAGGCGGCGACCACCGGATCATGGGTAACCATCACGACCGTAATCCCTTGTTCTCTATTGAGCCCATCTATGAGCGCGATAATCTCCTGACTGGTGTGTGAATCGAGATTGCCCGTCGGCTCGTCGGCCAGCAGCAGCGCTGGGCGAGTCACTATGGCGCGGGCGATGGCCACCCTTTGTTGTTGACCCACTGAAAGCGCATTCGCGGTATGCTCTGACCATTTTTCGAGCTTGACTGTCTGCAGAGCGGCTCGCGCCAACTGCCGCCGGCGAGTTCGACCGATTCGGCGATAGATTAATGGCAGCTCCACATTTTCCAGGGCTGAAGTACGGGACAAGAGATTAAAACCCTGAAAAATAAAGCCAATATAATGACGACGAAGAAGGGCTAGCTGCTCGTGATTGAGACTGGTGACCTCAACACCCTTGAACTGATAAGAGCCAAAGGTAGGCACATCGAGACAACCCACTATGTTCATAAAAGTGGATTTACCTGAACCACTGGGTCCCATAATTGCCACAAATTCGCCGGAACAGATCTCAAGGTCAACTTGATCCAGCGCCGAAAGTCGTGACTGACCCGAGCCATAGACTTTACTCAAGCCTCTCACTCGAATCAGTGGTGGCATATCAGGCGTCACTCTGCAGACCGGTAATGACCTGGATACCTGCTTTGATACCCTCGGCGTGAATCATCGTATATCGACCATCGGTCAAACCAACCTCAACCTTGACGGCCTTGGGTTCAGCTCCATCAAGCACCCAAATATCGACTGTCTGCCCCAAGGGCTGCGCGGTCCGGAGCCTACTCAGGTGACGAGGCACCAACATGGAAAAGACACTTCCGCCGCGCTCTTCCTCAAGCGATTCTTTCGGCGGCATGAATCTCAAGGCGGCATTGGCGACAACCAATGCCCCCTCAACCAGCGCTGTCTGAATCTCTGCAGTTGCCGTCATACCCGGCCGTAGCGAGAGATCCGCATTGCACACATCCAGCAGCGTCTCATAGGTAACCACGCCTTCCACCGTTCGGGGCGCATAGCGTACCTGTGTCACCTGCGCGTCAAAGAGTCGACTGGGATACGCATCCACCGTGAAAGTTGCTCTCTGCCCCTCTTTGAGGCCGCCGACATCTGCCTCATCAACATCAACATGCAACCGCATTCGTTGCAGGTCCTCAGCTAAAGCGAACAAGACGGGGGTATTGAATGCCGCTGCGACCGTCTGTCCAGGCTCGACATTTCGACTCAAAACAATGCCACTGATCGGCGCACGAATCATCGCTTTTGCCAACTTGATGGTCACCGCATCAAGCGCTGCCAGACTCTGTTCAACTTGGGCCGATGCTGCAGCAAGATCTGAATTGGCGCGAGCCAGAGCGGCGACACTGGTATCCAGATCCTCTTGTGACGCCAACTGTTGCAGGACCAATTTACTACGTCGACGATATTTGACTCTTGTCTCATCAAGGGTTGCCTGGACCTGATCAACCCGTGCACGCGCCAATTGCAGTGCGGCTCGGTACTGCACGACAGAGGCTTCAAGCTCGGTCGTATCCAACACAGCCAGCAGCTGGTCAGCGTGCACTTGATCATTGAAGTCAACTTCAACCCGCGTAATCTTGCCAGATAATTCACTGCCTACATCGACCTGATTAACGGGCGCAAGTTTACCGGTCGCTGTGATAGTAACTCGAAGATCCTGGCGTAGTACCGGCACCGTTTTATACCTGGCTTCCACCTCTCGCGACTGCAATAGCCCATGACCCAGAAACCAATAGCCCAACGCCGCCAATAACACCGCCGCCAACAGGCCGAGTAACACTCGAGTGAACAGCGATACTCGACTGCCAGTTGGGGAGCCGTTGCGTAAAAGGCTGAGCACTTTCGCCGATTCAGCATCGACTGGATTTTGCATCCACCGCTCCGGGAGCAAACTTGGGTCACAGCCTGCATCGATGCAGACTTGAATAGCGAACCAGACTAGGGGGCTTCGTGCTTTGCCACAATGATATCAATCAAGGAGACCTTTGCCTCGCGCTAGGAAAGCACGCAAGATTTTTGGCAAATGGCGGAATGAAAAACGCCCCGAGGCTCGAGGGAGTCACGGGGCGTCAGGTCTTAGAAGGCTTTGATCACGCGGCTGGAACAAACACCGCTTTGGTTTCGAGGAATTCCTCAAAGCCCAGCTCGCCCCACTCACGACCGTTACCGGATTGCTTATAGCCACCGAAAGGCGCATTGAAGTCAGGTCCTGAACCGTTGATATGGACATTACCGGTCCGTATCTGCGCCGCGACCTCCAGAGCGTGCTCTACGCTGCCAGACTGAACATATCCGGACAGGCCATAAGGCGAGTCGTTCGCTATATCGATGGCTTCGGCTTCCGTGTCGTAAGGCAATATGCTGAGCACCGGCCCAAATATTTCCTCTTGCGCTATGGTCATATCATTTGTGACGTCACCAAAGATGGTGGGCTTAACAAAATAACCGGCATTCAGCCCATCGGGACGTCCGGTACCACCAGTGACCAGCGTAGCGCCTTCATCTATACCCTTTTGAATCAGGGCTTGGATCTTGTCCCATTGAATCTCGCTCACCACAGGACCTATGACAGTGCCTGCCTCAAACGGGTCACCGGCCTTTACGGTTTCTGCGGTTGCCTTGGCAATTTGCAGCGCTTGACCATGCTTGGCCCTGGGCACCAGCATGCGGGTTGGGGCATTACAAGACTGCCCCGAGTTGGTGAACACTTGGGAGACACCGCCAGACACCGCCTTCTGCAGATCCGCATCATCAAGCACGATATTAGCTGATTTGCCGCCCAACTCCTGCGCGACCCGTTTGACCGTATCTGCTGCCGCCTTGGCCACCAGTATGCCTGCGCGTGTCGAGCCAGTGAAAGACATCATCGCGATATCCGGATGGGCCGACAGAACCGAACCCACAGCAGGACCGTCACCATTGACCAGGTTAAAGACACCTTGGGGAACGCCAGCCGAGTGGAGAATCTCCGCCAAAATGATGGCATTCACCGGTGCGACTTCACTGGGCTTTAACACCATCGTGCAACCGGCGGCCAGCGCTGGCGCAACCTTGCAGGTAATCTGGTTGATGGGCCAGTTCCAAGGCGTAATCAGGCCACAAACACCGATAGGCTCTTTGCGCAAGAGATAGGCACCCTTTTTGGTTTGCCACTCATAGTTTTTCAAAATGTTCATGGTTGTCGCGATGTGTGCTTGTCCCGTGGCTGCCTGAGCTGCCTTTGAGAGCCAAATCGGAGCGCCCATTTCAGTAGAAATAGCCGCTGCGATCTCATCATAACGCTTAGTGTATTCCGCCAGAATCGCACCAAATAACTCAAGGCGCTCAGCAACCGTCGTGCGGGAATAGCTTTCAAAGGCGTCTTTGGCGGCCGCAACGGCACTTTCGACATCGGCTGCGCTGCCCATGCTGATTCTCGCAAAGGCTTCCTCTGTTGATGGGTTTATCACATCCAGGGATGCGGGTTTGGCTGGATCAACCCATGCGCCATTGATATAAAATTTCAAATACTCTTGCATGCTTACTCTCTTTTCAGGTTGGATTGCGTTTCGATTCCCAAAGGAATCGGTTTGAGTCTTGGGCCAGCCGTTGGACTGACCCGTATAGAATTTCGCAGGTGACCCTTCTACCGCAGGGTGCACGTCTTTACACAAGTTTATAAAAGCACTAAAAGCAAAAAAGTCTTCAAGGCATATTGATGCTCAGTGCGCCAAACTACAAAGTCACATGCAGCCTGTCAAGGTGAGAGGCTCGTTCGAGTCAGCTAACCCTTTTGGCGTAACCGCCTCTGAAACCGATCTGTAAGATCCTGCTCGAAGCACGCGTCTCCCTCATAGGCGCGGATCACCATCCCTTCGACTTATGGTTGCAGGTCGCCGTTGGGATCTACTCAGGCTGGCTGGCGCCGCCCTGACCGATAGCGCTAGAGTCGAGTGCCAGAAAAGCTGGCGTTACCAAACATTCCCAGCTTGGCGTTGCCACTGATACCATCGCCATCGACGATTGCTGAGAACTCTAATTCCATGGGCATGGGCTGGGTCATTTTGACTTTCCATGAAAGATTATCACCCTCAACACTTCCGCCACTGAAATCCTGGGTCCCTTGCGAACTGACGATTTTGCCAGACAGTGCTGCGCCATCGGCAGCAAGGCTCAGAGTTGCATCCTGCTTACCCATGGGGGAGTTCATCGTTACTTTCCAATCGCCATTGATGCTCATGATAGATCCTCTTGTTTGATGCTCTTGTTTGATGCTCTTAAGCTTAATTAGCGCTGGCGAACAGCGCTTTAATAGCCTTCGCAATTGAGTGTTAGCCTGCTGGAGGCCGACCATTGCCAAGCCCCTGTTGTCAGCCGCAACACTTACAGTAACAGGATTCTGTCGGCCTTAACATGCCGTGTCATCAGGTTCGAGACATCTGCTGCCTGGCGACTCGCCAAGCTTCAGCACCTCATCCAGCGACCTAACGGGCAAACTGAATAAGCACTCCCGCTGCGACTGCCGAGCCAATTACGCCGGCTACGTTGGGACCCATCGCGTGCATCAGCAAAAAATTGTGCGGATTCGCTTCGAGACCCAATTTGTTAGCAACCCGCGCTGCCATGGGTACCGCTGACACTCCCGCTGCACCGATTAGCGGATTGATTTGCTGCTTTGATATCAAATTCAGTAATTTTGCCATCAATACGCCAGCCGCTGTGCCAATACAGAAAGCCACCATGCCCAGCACCAATATCCCCAGGGTTTCTGCGACCAAAAACTGCTCTGCCCGCAATTTGGAACCCACTGAGAGACCCAGCAGGATAGTAACCACATTAATGAGGGCATTTTGTGTCGTGTCACTGAGTCGATCGACCACGCCACATTCCCGCATAAAATTGCCGAAGCAGAACATGCCCAGCAGTGGTGCCGCACTGGGCACTAAAAGCGCCACCAGTAGCAATAGGACCACCGGGAAAAATATCTTTTCTCGACGAGACACCACTCGAAGCTGAGTCATGACAATCTCGCGCTCTCGCTGAGTCGTTAAGGCACGCATGATTGGCGGCTGAATCAAGGGCACCAGCGCCATGTAAGAATAGGCCGCCACGGCAATGGCACCCAGCAAATGAGGTGCTAGCATACCGGCGACATAGATCGCCGTGGGTCCGTCTGCACCGCCGATGATGCCAATAGCGGCGGCCTCCTGAATAGAGAAGTCGAACCAGCCGAGCGAGGTCATACCCAGCGCACCCAGAAGCGTCGCGAAGATACCAAACTGCGCTGCTGCACCCAGCCACAGGGTCTTGGGATTAGCCAGCAACGGACCAAAATCGGTCATGGCACCAACGCCCATGAAGATCAACAATGGAAAAATCCCGGTTTCAATCCCCATGGCATAGAACTGATGGAGGACGCCTTCTCCAACCGCAATATCGACCCCGGGTATGTTACTGAGCAGGCCGCCAAAGCCAATCGGTACCAGCAGCAGTGGCTCGAATCCTCGGCCAACAGCCAGGTAAAGCAGGGTCAGAGATACCAGCAACATAATGCCCTGGTCTGCCGACATCAGATAGAGCCCAGAGGTATGCCAAAGTTCGAGTAGCTGATCCATGTTCTTCTTACCCGAAGGTGATCAAGGTATCACCAGCAGCGACTGCTTGCCCTTGCCTGACTAAAACCTGCGAAACACGCCCGGCACAACTGGCCCGGATTTCAGTCTCCATCTTCATCGCCTCAAGGACGACCACCACGTCACCACTCTTCAAGTCGTCGCCCACAGCAACCGTGACTCGACTGATGTTGCCTGATAAGGGTGCGAGAACACCAACACCACCCGGACTCGGCGGCGCTACCGGTGTATCAACGGCAATCGGCGCGCTTGATGTAATGTCGCCACCAGGGCTGACCTTGACAACATACACCTGACCACCCACCTCAACGGAATAGGTTTCCGACTGCCCACTGGATCCAGAAGCCGCCGCAGGCAAAGCTGCCGTTTTAGGTTCCAGACCCGGTGCCGGCTCGAACGCCTCAGGATGGTGTCGGTTTGCCAGAAAATTCAATCCTGGCTGCGGAAACAGCGCATAGGTCAGGACGTCATCATCAATATTTTCACCAAAAACGAGGGCTTTTTCTGCCTGCAGGCCCAGCAACTCCTGCTTCAGTTTTTCAAACTCGGCCGGCAACAGGTCCGCCGGCCGACAGGTGATAACCTCGCCACCCGCGAGCACGCGAGCCTGCAACGCTGAGTCGACCGGCGCCGGCGTTTTACCGTATTCTCCTTTGAGTACACCCTCTGTCTCTTTCGTAATATTTTTATAGCGCTCACCACTGAGCACATTCAATACCGCTTGAGTACCAACAATTTGTGAGGTGGGCGTTACCAGGGGGATATAACCCAGATCCTTGCGGACCAGCGGTATTTCGAGAAGCACCTCGTCGAGACGGTCTTGAGCGTTCTGTTCTCGTAATTGACTTTCCAGGTTAGTCAGCATCCCGCCAGGCACCTGCGCCACCAGAATGCGAGAATCAATGCCGCGCAGCGTGCCTTCAAATTTTGCATATTTCTTTCTGACTTCACGGAAGTAGGCGGCGATCTCTTCGAGCAAATGTATATTCAGACCCGTATCTCGATCTGTGTCTTGCAGTATCGCAACCAGCGATTCCGTTGGTGAGTGACCATAGGTCATACTCATTGAAGAGATGGCCGTATCGACATTATCAATACCGGCTTCGATCGACTTCAGGTAGGTCGCGGTAGACATGCCAGTCGTCGCGTGACACTGCATGTGAATGGGTATTCTCACTAGTTTCTTGAGTTCAGAAATCAGCTCAAAGGCAACATATGGCTTTAACAAACCCGCCATATCCTTGATGGCGATAGAATCGGCGCCCATGGACTCAAGCGCCTGCCCCATCTCGACCCAGCCTTTGACGTCGTGCACGGGGCTGACCGTATAAGACAAGGTGCCTTGGGCATGCTTACCCTGTTTGAGCACGGCCTTGATCGCCGCCTCCAGGTTGCGGGGATCATTCATTGCATCAAAAATACGAAAAACATCGACGCCGTTGACCGCCGCGCGTTCAACAAACTTATCAACCAGATCATCGGCGTAGTGACGATAACCTAGAATATTTTGCCCTCTGAAGAGCATCTGCTGAGGGGTATTAGGCATGGCCTTCTTGAGCTCGCGAATGCGCTCCCAGGGGTCCTCGCCCAGATAGCGGATACAGGCGTCAAAGGTCGCACCACCCCAGCTTTCAAGGGACCAGAACCCCACCTGATCAAGCTTTTCAGCAATGGGTAACATGTCGTCCAAGCGCATTCGAGTGGCAAACAGTGACTGGTGTGCATCGCGCAGTACCACGTCGGTAATGCCGAGAGGTTTCTTTTCGCTCATGGCGTTCAAAGCCCTTATTCTGTTTAGTCGTCGTGATGGACGACTAGTATGGTTAGGTCGCCATGGTGGACGACAATTTTTTAGCAGCGACCGGATTTTGACGCGGCTGCGGCGTTTGGTATCCGCCGCTCACTATCAATATCACAGCCCCTGGAGGATTTCCATGGGCGAGCACCAAATCATTAATGCCGATTTCGATACTGGCGAACAGCCGCAGTTATCGCAGCCAATAACTGCGGGTCGGCCCGAGATGGGGAGTTTGGTGGCGAGATTGCTGGTGCAGGCGCAATTGACGTTGAGCGCAAGATCATGGACATCAACGTCGTCGCCCCAACCAACAGGGTCAGAAAGACGAAAACGGTACCCATGCCATAAACGGCAAGATTCAATCCCTGTAAAAATAACTCAGACACCTTCTGCCTTCCTCTGCCT
>JAYODE010000003.1:92750-95533 GCA_038106185.1 Gammaproteobacteria bacterium
GCATGGACGACAGTAAAGCGTGGCGACAGTGGAACAGACTTCAGGAGTGCCGAAGGTAGGCTTCTAAACTGGACTGGTTTCTAACGGAGACGGCATTCTTGAGTCGCCAACTTTTTTATGGCGGAGAGAGAGGGATTCGAACCCTCGATACGCTATTAACGTATACGCCCTTAGCAGGGGCGCGCCTTCAGCCACTCGGCCATCTCTCCTGAACTGATTCGAATACCACAGCGAGACCAAAAGGTCGCTGCCATATCCTGCAAGGAGTCCAATACAAAAAGAGACGGTGTCTCCGGTTTTTGCAGTGCACCGCCTGCTAGTTGAGGGAATCGCTGTTGCGACACCCCACTCAAAACACGCTGCAACTAACCTGCGTACTTGATCACATTTGGCGCGCTGGGAGGGATTCGAACCCCCGACCGCCTGGTTCGTAGCCAGGTACTCTATCCAGCTGAGCTACCAGCGCAAAGAACGCGTATTATCATGATGTGGCTAGGCCTCGTCAACTTGCTTCTCGCTGAACTCGACAATTCGGCAGCAGTTTCTTCCTCGTTACTTACCCGCCACCATGGTTGGCGTCCATTTGGCGATTATTTACCGTCAACCGACGAGGTCTCAGCACTTTTGCGCGCCGCCAATATTACAAGTTTCGTAATATGTTGCCGATACTGTAATATTTATCTCTGTCGGTTTAGAATTCCTGACTAAGGACAGTCATCGCCAGATTATCGACCATGAAACCCAACAACATCATCCTTGACCTGCTGCGTACTTACACAGACCGCGGCACCAGTGTGTCGAATATCATGGCCACCGGTGCCATGTTCGGTTGCAGTGAAAATCAGATGCGAGTAAACCTTTCACGACTGGTTACCAAGGGGTCAATCGTCAACTTTGCTCGCGGCTATTATCGGCTCGCGAACACCCTTGACCCGGTGAGTGACTTTATCGAATCCTGGCGACTGGGCGAAGCGCGCGTCAAACCCTGGGCGCGGACTTGGCTCCTTGCCTTCGGTTCGGCTGGTAAAAACCTGGCGGAACAGAACCGCCACAATTGGGCATTGTCCAGCCACGGTTTTCGCCCCGTCGTAGCGGATTGCTGGATACGTCCTGACAACTTAGCCTTGTCTCTCGCTCAGCTGAGTCAAAGATTACGTCAACTGGGACTCGGCGCCGACACGGTCTTGGCCTGCAATGGCGGTATCGATAGCCGCTGGCAAAAACAATGGCTGACCCAATTCGATAGACCGGCTCTGGCCAAATCGTACCTGCAGACTCATGACGCACTGTGCGAGAGCATGTCGAGCCTGTATCGACTAGCCAAACAAACCGCGATGAAAGAAACCTTTTACTTGGGCGGTCACACCATTCAAATTCTCGCGAAAGACCCGCTGTTGCCGGCGGAATATTTGGATCAAAAGCCTCGCCAGGCACTCTGGCAAATCATGCTTGATTATGACCGCATGGGTCGCGAGTTGTGGGCTGAAGCAGACAATGACAAACCTTTACGTATTCCAACCGCCAAATTGGCCTTTCAATAAGCCCGGAGCAGTACCGACATGCAGTCTGTAAAAGAATTTTTAACGCCAGAAGAGTTTCGCCAGGTGACTCGTCGCAGTAATTGGCGAGGTGCTAGTATCGTCGCCTTTGACTGGACGGTCATCATTTTAACCTTCCTCATGCTTGCCAATTATCCCAACCCGCTCACTATCATCGTTAGTTTGTTTGTACTAGGTGCCAGGCAACTGGGCCTGGGAATTATCGTTCACGAGACGGGACACCAGTCGCTCTTTGCTTCGAGTCGTCTGAATGACTTTTCGAGCAAATGGCTTTCAGGTTACTGGGTGTTCTCAGACCGAAAGAGTTATATGCAAGTCCATTTGAAGCATCACCAATCTGCCGGCACTGAAGATGATCCGGATCTCAATAACTATCGAGCCTATCCTATAAGCCGAACCAGCCTAAGACGCAAGGTCACTCGAGACCTGAGCGGACAATTAGGCTGGCGACGAATAAAATCTATCTATCGAGGCGTTCGCCGCCTGAAGGCACTTGACTCTGATGCGCGACAGTATCTGACCAGAAGTATCGGGGTTAACTTGGCGCTTCTGGCCGTCCTTGCCGCACTGGGTCATGCCTGGATTTATCTGGTATGGGTCATCGCTTTTATGACCAGTCATATGCTGGTCGTTAGAATTCGACAGATCGGCGAACATGCGGCAGTCCCGGACCAGTTTGACAAGGATCCAAGAAAGAATACCCGCACAATCTATATCAATCCTCTCGAGCGATTTTTGATTGCACCGCATCACGTCAATTACCATCTGGAACATCACCTACTCGCGTCAGTACCGATTTACCGGCTGCGCAGTCTCCATAAGATTCTGCTAAAAAAAGGCTTCTATCGGGATATCGCCTTTCAGCAGGGCTACTTCAATCTATTACGGCAGGTGACCTACGCGCATTGAAGGCCTTTTCAAAGCAGCGCTGACGCGACTGCAATTAGGTTTTTAATATGCCGATTTACTAAGGCTCAGACCAGTGACGCCTGGGCTGAGTCATGGTGACATTGCTTCAAAAGGACTAACTAAAACACGCTGTCTAAAATGGCTGTCTATTAAGCGCTGGCTACTCAGGGATTAGCGAAAGATCCGATAAAGAACCCTTATCCAGCTATCTGATGGCGCGGTTGAAAAACCGCTGGCTGCATGCTCTCGATGCTTGTTCTATCAATGCTTGTTCTGTAACTGCTTATTCTATCAATGCTTGTTCTATCAATGCTT
>JAYODE010000003.1:95633-105623 GCA_038106185.1 Gammaproteobacteria bacterium
ATCAATGCTTGTTCTGTAACTGCTTATTCTATCAATGCTTGTTCTATCAATGCTTATTCCGTCGGCTCTTCGCCTTCAGCCTGAATGCGCTGATAGATTTCCTCGCGGTGTACGGCCACATGTTTGGGCGCTTCGACGCCAATTCGTATCTGGTTACCCTTGACACCTAACACTGTGACAACCACTTCGTCACCGATCATCAAAACTTCGCCAACTCGTCGGGTTAATATTAACATCGGAACCTCCAGTTCACGCCACCACTACCAACACCACTTTTGGCTTGCGCCAAAGGCAGGATCACTACCTTGACCCGCTATTCAATCGACACATCTCATGAATATCGCCGAACACTCCCCACTTTAATCCAAAATTGAAAAATTTACCGGTTATTTATTGATCATGTCAGCTCGAAGGGTCCTTTCCCCCTTGACACACCGCCAAAACGCGCAGCCGACGTCCTCATTTGCGTCCTAAGCGAGCTCAAACGCCGAATGGAGCGCCCGCACTGCCAACTCCAGGTACTTCTCATCGATGACTACTGAGATTTTTATTTCTGAGGTGGAAATCATCTGAATATTGATAGACTCCGCCGCCAGGACCCTGAACATTTTCGCCGCAACTCCGGCATGAGAACGCATTCCAACACCGACCAGGGACAGTTTCGCAATGCGGTTATCGCCATTGACCTCTCTGGCCTCGACCTGGGTCGCCACGCTTCGCAGCACCACCAACGCCTGATCATAGTCACTACGACGGACCGTAAAGGTGAAGTCTGTGCTGCTATCCGCAGCCACATTTTGAACTATCATATCGACTTCAATATTCGCATCACTGATAGGCCCTAGAATTTTCGAGGCAATGCCCGGAATATCCTTGACACCCAAGACAGTCAGCTTGGCCTCGTCTTTCGTAAAAGCGATGCCGGAAATAATCGGTTGTTCCATGCCTGAATCATCCTCACTCGTAATTAGTGTTCCTACCGAGTCGTTAAAGCTCGAAAGGACACGAATTGGTACCTTGTATTTGCTCGCAAATTCCACCGCACGCGTATGCAGGACTCGAGAGCCGAGACTCGCCAGCTCCAGCATCTCTTCAAATGTCAGCCGCGCCAGGCAACGAGCATCATCCACTACCCGTGGATCCGTGGTGTAGACGCCATCCACATCCGTATAGATTTGACATTCATCTGCACCTAACGCGGCCGCCAGGGCCACAGCGGTGGTATCTGAACCACCCCGCCCGAGGGTTGTGATATTGCCGCGCTCATCTACCCCTTGAAAACCCGCTACCACGGCGACTACGCTAGCATCCAGATCACTGCGCAGGCGCTCACACTCGATATTCAGTATACGTGCCTTAGTGTGGGCTGAGTCTGTCAGAATTTTAATCTGGCCACCGGTATAAGACCGAGCTGCACAACCCTGATTAGCCAGCACCATCGACAGCAGCGCAGTTGTAACCTGCTCGCCTGTCGATAACAGCACATCGACTTCTCGATGGATTTCAGGCGTAATGCCTACCTGTTGGGCCAGCTCATCCAGGCGATCTGTCTCATGACCCATGGCAGATACCACCACAACCACATCATGCCCTTGCGCGCGAGTGGCGATAATTCGCTGAGCCACGATTTCGAGACGAGCGATGGTAGCAACCGAAGTGCCACCGTACTTTTGAACAATTAGAGACATACAGGGTGCCGAACTTGAAACGTTAATAAAAGTGCCCGAGGCGGTTCCTACCAGGCGTTAAATCCTTACCTACTGTTTTACAAACTTTGATATTTAGAAACTTTTTGATCACGAAGCTGGTTGTTTCTAAAGCTGCTTATCTTAAAACCTGTAGCTTACACTCCCCGGAGTTTACAAAGCCTTTAGTTTACAAAGCCTTTAGCTTGCAAGACCTTTTGTTTGTACATCATTTAACTTACACATCTTTCTTCAGACTCAAGCTTCTACAGGCTCAAGCTTCTACAGACTCAAGCTTCTACAGACTCAAGTTTCTAGGGACTCAAGTCGCCTTCGCCGACGGCCCAGAAGGCTGCTCTGGCAGTTGAGAGACCCATCCTGAAGGACCGGAGGTACCGGTCCAAAACCCCGCCATTTTAGCCGCGCTAACCCGACATAAACAATTGGATTACGCCAAAATTTGCTCCAAATAGGGCCGCACTGACGCGAGCGCCGCTGTGACACCTTGGGGTTCGGTTCCACCAGCTCTGGCCATATCAGGTCTGCCGCCACCTTTACCGCCCACCTGAATGGCGACGTGGTTAATCAGCGTACCCGCATTGATGCGGCCTGTCAGATCCTTGGTCACACCCGCGATCAGTGCCACCTTGCCATCTGCCACGCAGGCCAGAACCACGACGCCGGATTGCAACTTGTTCTTCATCTGGTCCAAAACATCGGGCAGCGCCTTAGGATCAGCGCCGTCCAAATCCTTCACCATGACTTTGATTCCTTGGATCTCAATCACAGCATCGCTCATATCGCTGCCCGCACCACTGGCCAGCTTTAGAGACAGTTGAGAGATGTCCTTCTCGAGCTTTTTATTGTGGTCCAATAGGGAGCGCAATTTGTCCAGCAAATTGCCTGGATCAGCTCGTAACAGTGCCGCTGTCTCAGCTTGAGCATCTTCCAGGTACTCGATACGCTCCAGTGCGCGCAGACCTGTGACACCTTCGATTCGCCGCACGCCCGAGGCGATACCCTGTTCAGAGACGACTCTGAAAATGCCGATATCGCCGGTTCGACTAGCATGGGTACCGCCGCACAGTTCAATAGAGAATCCTTCACCCATGGTCAAGACGCGCACCTGCTCAGAGTATTTCTCACCAAACAAGGCCATTGCTCCCTTCTCTCGGGCCACCTCGAGCGGCATGATTTCAGTCTGGATCTCAGAGTTACGTTGAATCTGCTCATTGACTATTCGTTCGATTTTTCGGATTTCGATTCGGCTTAATGGCTCGAAGTGCGAAAAGTCAAACCGCAGACGCTCTGCGTCCACCAGTGAGCCACGCTGGTTCACGTGCGCGCCGAGGACTTCCTTGAGCGCAGCATGTAGCAGATGAGTCGCCGAGTGATTGAGCCTGGTTGAGTCTCGCTGATGACGATCAACCTGGGCATTCAGGACATCACCCACCTTCAGAGAACCCTCAAGTAGCTCCCCCTTGTGCAGAAAAGCGTTACCGGCTTTGACCGTATCTACTACGTCAAACACTAATCCGTTCGCTGCCAGGCGACCACTGTCACCCACCTGTCCGCCTGACTCAGCGTAGAAAGGCGTGCTGTCCAGGACAACAACACCCTGATCGCCGGTGCTCAGAGACTGTACTGCGTTTTCACCATGAAACAGGGCCACGACCTTACTGTCCCCCACCAGCGAGCTGTACCCTACGAATGTCGTCGTCGAATCAAGCTGATAACGACCGATATCGACAGCACCAAATTTACTCGCTGCACGAGCACGCTGGCGCTGCGCTTCCATGGCGCGTTCGAATCCAGGCATATCTAGTCGAAGGTCGCGCTCACGGGCGATATCTGCAGTCAGGTCAGTGGGAAAGCCAAAGGTGTCATACAGTTTGAAGACCACTTCCCCTGGAATCTCATCACCCTTAAGTGTACCGATCGCTTCAGTGAGGATCCGCATACCATGATCGAGGGTCAACTCAAACTGTTGCTCTTCTTTCAGCAAGACCCGTTCGATTTGCGCCTGAGTGGTCCGTAAAATCGGGTATGCTTCACCCATTTGCTCCACCAGGCAGCCTACCAACTGGTAAAAGAAGGGCTCCGTCGACTGCAGCTTATGTCCGTGACGGAGCGCTCGACGAATGATTCGGCGCATGACATACCCGCGGCCCTCATTTGACGGCAAAACCCCATCCGCGACCAGAAATGCAGCGGATCGAATGTGATCGGCGATGACATTCAGCGAGGGGTTGTGCAGGTCGGTGCAGTTCAACAAGCTGGCAGCACGCTTGATCAAGGCTTGAAACATATCGATTTCATAGTTCGTGTGAACATCCTGTAACACCGCAGCCAGTCGCTCGAGTCCCATGCCAGTATCGACGCAAGGCTTGGGTAACGGGGTCAGAGTACCGTCGCTCGATCGGTCGAACTGAGTAAATACGAGATTCCAGATTTCGATATAGCGGTCGAGATCCCCACCCGGGCTACCCGGAGGCCCACCCGGTACCGATGGCCCATGATCCCAGAAAATCTCTGAGCTTGGACCACAGGGTCCTGTGTCGCCCATGGTCCAAAAATTATCGTCATCTCCCAGGCGGGTGATGCGTTTTGGATCGAAGCCTATGTGATTGACCCAGATGTCCTCTGCTTCATCATCATCTGTGTGCACCGTAACCCAGAGTCGTTCCGGTGGCAGTTTAATAACCTGGGTCAGAAACTCCCACGCAAACTCGATGGCCTCTTGCTTGAAGTAATCGCCGAAACTGAAATTACCCAGCATCTCAAAAAACGTGTGGTGGCGTGCCGTATAGCCAACATTATCGAGGTCATTGTGTTTACCCCCCGCTCGAATACAGCGCTGACAGCTTGCCGCCCGGGTGTACCCGCGATTTTCGCGAAATGCGAGCGCCTCCTTGAACTGAACCATACCGGAGTTAGTGAATAACAGCGTCGGGTCGTTGTCAGGCACTAGGGAGGAGCTATCAACAATCGTGTGGCCTTGGCTGGCAAAATAATCCAGAAACGCCTTACGCAATTCGCGGCTGTTCATCGAGTCTACTTCGTATCAAAATCAGGACGAGTAAAGATACAGAAAAAGCGTTAAAGACTAAACAATGGAATGACTAAACACGGTTATTTCTAAAGGTTTCGCCGACTTTAATCGGATTTCGAATGGCTTTTTGCAATTTTCCAGTAGTCGTGCGCCCGCGCCTGTGCGATGGCAAGGACAGTGCCTTCTGTGTATTCATCGTCCAGGGCATCGCCGGGGGCTCTGTCCAAGAGTAGACCCAGGGCTTGGTAAATGTCAGAAACCGCATAGATCGAGAATTTTCCAGCAGCTACGGCCTCGAGTACATCGTCTCGAAGCATCAACTCTCGAGCATTGGCGGCGGGAATGACGACGCCTTGAGTTTCACTGAACCCCACAGTTTGACAGGCTTCAAAAAAACCCTCGATCTTTTCACTCACAGCACCAATCGGCAGAATGTTGCCCTTTTGATCGACTGCACCGGTCATTGCCAGATCCTGCCGTATGGGCAGGTCTGTGAGAGCACTGATCAGGCAGCAGATTTCAGCGCCTGATGCTGAGTCTCCATCGATTCCACCATAGGTTTGCTCAAACGCGATCGATGCAGAGAAGGCCATGGGATGTTGCAGGCGGAGAAGAAAACGCAACAAACCCGAGAGAATCAGAAAACCCTTGGTATGAACCGCCCCGGACAATTCCGATTCTCGTTCGATGTTGACCGCCCCGGCACTGCCGGGACCGATCGAAGCTGTGATTCGAGTAGGAAATCCATAAATCAAAGGACCCGCCATCGTCACCGCCAGTCCGTTCATCTGGCCGACTACGCGACCGGCAACCTCGATTCGCAGACCACCCTCTGCCAGCAGTCGCTTGAATCGTCTCGCCGGTATTTCGGCCCGCTTGCGACCCTGCATAACGCTGAATTTGACGTGTTTTGCATCGACTAACAGGTCACCCTCACGCCTGGCGATGAAGGACGCCTCACGGGCTATATCTGCAATTCGCCCAAAGCGACTGGATAGTCGACCCTGTTGCGCACAGATTCTTGCACCCTGCTCGATCAAACCCGCTACCGCTGCGGCCGTAAAGTTCAGTAGCCGATCATTGTCCACCAGCCTGGCAATCACGTTTGCATAGGCGGCATAACCTGCTTCGTCGCGGTTTAGGGTATCGCTGAAATCTGCCAGAACTTTAAACAACTGAGGGAAACGCGGCTCATATTCATCCAGCAAACTATAAAGAGCTGGATCTCCCACCAGTACAACCTTGACATCTATCTCTATGGCTTGCGGGCGCAATTGTGGCACACCCCAGAGACCAAACGGGTCGGGGTTATAGACTTCCAGCAGACCGGTTTTCAGCGTTCTCAACAACGTCGCCCACGCACCAGGCTCTGCCAGGATTTCCTGAGCTTCGATAATTAAATAACCACCGTCCGCCTCAAGCAGCGCGCCGGGTTTAATCATCAGGTGATCCGATCGCAGCAGCAGCGTATTTGCGCTGACTTCTCGATCGATCTTGCCAACCAGATTGGTCAAGGTCGGATTGGTCAGACTAATGACAGGAAATTTTGCGTCGGGGGCATGCGCTGTGACCAGATTGACGCGGTAGAGCCGAGAGAATCCCACATCTTCACTGGGCTCTTTAAGGCGGTGCGCAACCAGATCTGTCACTATCTGGTCGAGAAACTCCAACACCCCGGCAATGTTGAAAGTTCGCGTTATAGCGGCCACCCGTGCGCCGACAAATTGCCGAGCCTCCTCGATAATCAGGTTCTCGAGTGCCTGCTGATGGCGCAGTTGCACCTCACCGATACTTTGGCCCAGCTCAGCGAATTTCAACTCAAACTCGGCCACCTTCTTTGAGAGCGCATTGATTTGCGCATCGGTGAGTCGACCATCCCGGCGCATCTGCTCGAGTTCATCATAGGGTACGGGTTTTTTGTCGATAACCGGCAGTATCACCGGTAGCATATTTTGCCCCACCGTCATAGGCACCATGGCGAGGCCAGACTCGTGCAGCTCCTTATCAAAAGGGCTACCAATACGCTGAATTTCTTCCTGAGTGATGGAAACCAGGTGTTTTTGTTTGGATTTAACCAGCTCAGAATTCAGATAAGCTGGCAGCTCGACCTCGACGAAGGTTGCGAACTCATCCATAGTGTCCGTGAAGGGCCGACCCATGCCTGTCGGCAAATTCAGCAGTTTAGGTTGATCTGGCTGCTCAAAGTTATGCACATAGCAATGATCGAGAACCTTGATCGCTCCTCGTGCAGTTTCCTCGATCATCTCGTGAATCAGTTCGATGCGACCGAATCCGGACAAACCTCGAACGAAAATATTGTTGCCATGAACCCGGCTATCCAGGCCAAAGCGCAAGGCTTCAACAGCATCCGGTTGCCCAAGAATACGATGCTCTGGATGTAATTCGACGGTAGTCTCAAACCCCAGGCGCGTCGAATCGCAGGTCCAGCGACAGTCTTTTACGTCAAGTTTCAGATCGGGAAACGCTATTGCCACAGGCTATGCTACTGCTGCTTGAGGCGTTGTCTGACCCGCTTATAAGCTGCACCTATCTCATCAACAACTATGTCCATCGCCTGTTTCGCTTCACCGGCTAACTCGCCAGTTTCTTTCTTTAACCGATCGAATTTTTGCTGAGCATGGGCGTATTCTTCCTCCAGATCCTCCCACTCATCACGCAATTCAGCCTTCGCCAAATGCATCTGCAGCCGCAGCTCGTCTCGTTCGGTCTTCAACTCTCGCCACAGTTGTTCTAGTTTGTCCTTTTCCATGCACACCACTCCGTTAAAAGAATACAAAATGGCCGAGCCGACCCTGTATGACCCTGTATGTAGCACTGGATCAGCTGCGAACTGCTATGAGTCTAGAGACTTAGCCCGGTTATGCCCTTGATCTGGGTCAGAGGGAAAAGCGACCAAAGACTAGGGCTGATTGGGAGTCCTTGAAGTTGTTGAAAGTGAAGCTGTAGAAAGTGATGAGTCTGATGCCTAAGAGGCGCTTCTTGACGGTGAAGAAGTCAACGAATGGTGAAACTTGAGATAAAGAAGACCTGGCGTCATTACGATTTTCCAAGCCAGCGCTGTCTCAGGCCGAAATAGCGAGTCCATCTCGGCGACAGTCTGCAACAACGAATCGAGCCAAAGATCATAAAGCTCAGGTCTGATATCAAGATGATGATGATCGTGCTTGCGCGCTATCTCTTTAAGATAGTCGTTGTCGTTTTTTACGAGGTAGAAACTGATTAGATGGAACATACCCTTTTGTAGCATCCTGATTTGCCGGTCGATATCTGTATTAGCAAATTTCAGGGCGATTTCATCGGAAGAAGCTGAAAAGATCTCGTAAAAACGCCGAAAGAACAGTTGTCCTCGGTCCGTGATACCGATGCCGTGCCCGACCAGGCGCTCGTAGCTTTCTTCGAACAGTAGCTCAAGGTCCATGCGCTCGCCTCCAACGGAATTTTCCCACCTGGATGACTTCACGAATCTCTATCTTAGACACAGAGCCGACTACCTTCAACGTCTCTATTTCGATGAGGCTTGCACTCTTGTGCTACTGTCAAACACTCCTTTGCGATTGAGCAATCCAACAGGGCTGGCTGACACCTTTTACCTGTACTATTTCTACCGGGAGATCAGGCCATGACCGTTTGAATTTGATCAAAAGAAAAACCCCGCTGCTGCAGGAATCGGGTACGTTTTGCCCGCTCCGATGCATCCACTGCAGACCCTTCGCCATAGCGCTTTTCGAGCACTCGCAGTGCGAGATCGAACCAGTCGATATTTGCTTCATCGAATATCTGCTCAATCAAAGCGCTTTCAATGCACTTTTCACGCATCTCCGCCTTGATTTTGAGCGGACCCTGACCTCGATTTGAGCGGTAACGCAAAAAGGCTTCTGCCAGCCTCTGATCGCTTTGCAGTCCTTCCTGCGTCAATTGATTGATGACGCTAAAAATCACCTCAGCGTCCACTGCGAAACGCCGAGCGAGCTTGCGTTGAAGCTCTTGTCGGGAGTGCTCGCGCCGCGCCAACAGATCCATTGCGGCACGGCGAACGTCCACCGCAGTTACTTCAGAATCAGCCACCGCTGATCGGTGTCACATTGTCGTCAAGATCATCCATGATCGCAGCGCTGGCTTTTGCTGGTGCTTCGCCTGATTTTAGTAGCTTTTCTCGAACTAAATTCTCAATCTCATCTGCGAGGTGTTGATTCGCATGGAGATAATCAGCCGAATTTTTCTTACCCTGGCCAATTCTTTCGCCGTTATAGCTGTACCAGGCACCCGCCTTGTCCACCAGCCCTACCTGTACGCCCAAGTCAATCACTTCGCCCATTCGGTAAATACCTTTACCGTATAGAATCTGAAACTCTGCCTGCTTGAAAGGCGGCGCCACCTTGTTCTTGATGACCTTAACCCGAGTCTCATTACCGATAATTTCGTCGCCTTCCTTGATTGCCCCGATACGGCGAATGTCGAGTCGAACCGAGGAATAAAACTTAAGGGCGTTACCGCCGGTGGTGGTTTCCGGACTACCGAACATAACGCCAATCTTCATTCGAATTTGATTGATGAAGATAACTAATGTATTTGAGTTTTTGATGTTACCTGCCATTTTTCGCAACGCCTGGCTCATGAGGCGCGCCTGTAAGCCCACGTGATGATCGCCCATGTCGCCTTCAATTTCGGCTTTCGGTGTAAGCGCCGCAACTGAGTCGATGATCACTACATCCACTGCGCCGGACCGCACGATCATGTCGCAAACCTCCAGAGCCTGTTCCCCTGTGTCTGGCTGAGACACGAGCAGGTCATCAATGTTAACGCCCAGATTCTCTGCATACTCGGGATCCAGCGCGTGTTCGGCATCAATAAAGGCACAGGTGCCACCAGCGCGTTGGGCTTCGGCAATCACTTGAAGGGTCAGCGTCGTTTTACCCGAAGACTCAGGCCCATAGATCTCGATGATACGCCCTCGAGGCAAACCCCCGATACCAAGCGCTATGTCAAGACCTAGCGAGCCTGTAGATATCGCCGGGATTTTCTCTCGCGGCGAGTCGCCCATGCGCATCATCGTGCCCTTACCAAATTGTCGTTCAATTTGGGAGAGCGCGGCACTCAGGGCTTTTTCTTTATTTGAATCGGTGACTGCCATACTCGTTCCTCGTTCGATCTGTCTTGAATATTCGTTGGATTTCAACGGTTGATTCGGTCGTTTTTTCAATCACTCAATGTACAGCTTAGCTTGTTAGCTTA
>JAYODE010000003.1:105723-124661 GCA_038106185.1 Gammaproteobacteria bacterium
GCTTTCGGCTTTCGGCTTAAAACTGTCTGTCAGCCGACTTACGCCTCACCCTGTCTTTATACTGTATATAAAAACAGTATTCCAGTATTTTTTGCGCTTTTACCGAATTTCACTGGCCACCTTTGCCGCGCGCTCAGTTCTTCCGTAGAATCCAAGGTCTGCATCGCTCGCACTCGGCGAATGCTCGAGCCAAGGCTCGCACGAAAGGATATGCAACTTGTCGACCCTATCATCGCCGCAATCTCAGAAGAGTCCTGCTTCGACCCAAACGCCTATGATGCAGCAATTCCTGCGCATTAAGGCGGAGCACCCACAGGAGCTGCTGTTTTACCGCATGGGCGACTTCTATGAGCTTTTCTTCGACGATGCAAAACGCGCCGCAGAATTGCTCGACATCACCCTGACCGCCAGGGGCAGCTCTGACGGTAAACCCATTCCCATGTGCGGCGTGCCCTATCACGCCGTCGACAACTATCTGGCAAAGCTTGTTCGTCACGGCGTCTCAGTTGCTGTCTGTGAGCAAATTGGCGATCCTGCCGAGAGCAAGGGTCCGGTTGAGCGCAAAGTCGTCCGCATTGTCACCCCAGGGACGCTCACGGAGGAGTCATTACTCGACGCTCGACGAGACAACTTTATCGCTGCAGCCCACGAATACGATGGCCACTTCGGCCTGGCCTGCCTGGAACTTGCCAGCGGACGCTTTGAGGTCATTCAGCTGCCGAATGAGGATGCCTTGAGCAGCGAAATTCATCGTATCAACCCCGCCGAGCTTATTCTGTGTGACGACCAGACGTATCCGCGAGAGTTAGAACAAAGAGTCGGTGTTCGCCGCCGCCCGGTGTGGGAGTTTGACCTGATGGCAGCCACGACCTGTCTGACTCGACAGTTCGGTACGCGCGATCTGGACGGATTTGACTGCCAGGATCTGCCAGCCGCCATCTCAGCAGCTGGCTGTCTGCTTGGATATGTTCAAGAAACACAACGGACCGCGTTGCCCCACATTCAGGGGCTGACGACGCTTCGTCGAGATGAGGCGGTGATCATTGATGGTGCTTCAAGGCGTAACCTCGAGCTAGATGCCAACCTTCAAGGTGGGCGCGAGAACACCCTGTTTCAAGTCCTTGACCGAACCAGCACAGCCATGGGCAGCCGCCTGCTCAATCGCTGGATACAACGGCCGATACGCGACCGTCTGGTGCTTAATGGCCGGCTCGATTGCGTCGAATATCTGCTCAACGGCTATCGCTTTGAGGCGCTACAGGCCCACCTGAAACCCATCGGCGATATTGAGCGCATTTTGGCGCGTGTTGCACTGCGTTCAGCAAGGCCTCGAGATCTGGCGCGACTCAGGGACGCACTGCTGGTATTACCAGCACTGAATGATGCCCTCGAGTCCTTCAATGTTCCTCTACTGCAGCAGTTACGTGCTGCTTGCACGCCGTTTCCTCATCTCGCAGACCAATTACAACGCGGTATCAATGACAATCCGCCGGTGATCATTCGTGAAGGTGGTGTGATCAAATCCGGTTACGACGCTGAACTCGATGACTTGCGCAGCCTAAGTGAAAACGCTGCTGACTACTTGATCAAGCTGGAAACGGAAGAGCGAACAGCCACTGGTCTCTCTAGCCTTAAGGTCGGTTTCAATCGGGTTCATGGTTACTATATTGAAATCAGTCGCTCGCAATCAGAAAAAGCGCCTGTCACTTATATTCGTCGTCAGACTTTGAAGAACGCCGAACGCTTTATTACGCCCGAGTTGAAAGCCTTTGAGGACAAGGCGCTGAGCAGCAGGGGGCGTGCTCTGGCCCGAGAAAAGTATCTGTATGAGTGCCTATTGGACAGTCTGTTGGCAGAGCTGGGGCCGCTGCAATCCACAACGGCTGCTCTGGCCCAACTTGACGTTCTTGCTTGTTTCACAGAACGAGCACTGACCCTGTCATTGAGCCGACCCGTGTTGTCGACTCAAACCGGCATTCACATCAAGGAGGGTCGTCATCTGGTGGTCGAGCAGGTACTCGATGCGCCCTTCGTTGCTAATGACTTAGTGTTGAATACCGAGCGCCGCTTGCTGATTATCACGGGGCCCAATATGGGCGGTAAGTCTACCTACATGCGTCAAACCGCTCTAATCGCCTTGCTGGCCCATGTGGGTTGTTATGTGCCTGCTCGCGCGGTCGAAATAGGCCCTATAGACCGTATTTTTACTCGTATCGGATCCTCCGACGACCTTGCCAGTGGACGATCAACCTTTATGGTGGAGATGACCGAGACCGCCATGATTCTGAACAATGCCACTGCGCAAAGTTTAGTCCTGTTGGATGAAATCGGCAGGGGTACTTCGACATTTGACGGCCTCTCATTAGCCTGGGCGTGCGCTGCCTATATTGCTCGACAGGCCAAGGCCTTGACGCTGTTTGCCACACATTATTTCGAGTTAACCAGTCTTGCTGACACGCTTGAGGCGACAGCCAACGTGCATCTGTCAGCAAAGGAATATGGCGACGATATTATCTTCATGTATGCGGTCAATGACGGACCCGCGAGCCAGAGCTATGGTTTACAGGTTGCAAAACTTGCGGGCGTGCCTACAGCCGTGATCAAGGATGCGCAGTTAAAACTGCGCCAATTGGAAGACAGCGAGATCCGCGCCAAGCCCATTCAATCTGACTTGTTTGCCACGCCAGCACCCCGCCCACCTTCGGCCCTTGAAGTGCGTTTGCGAGATACTGACGTAGACGCACTCACCGCTCGCGAGGCTTTAAGCCTGCTCTTCGAGATGAAAGACAACCTGGAAGCAGGCGGAGAGTAATCGAGCGATTGGCAATGAAACCTGCCTTTCTTCGCCATTCTTCACTCGGCTGTTATTGTTAAGGGGCTAAAAGTTGGTAGAATGCGGCTTTGCCGATTCTTCTTAACTATTGATCAATTAACCAAAGGAACCAGTCAATGACATTTGTGGTGAGCGACTCCTGCATCAAATGCAAACATACAGACTGTGTGGAGGTATGTCCTGTCGACTGCTTCTACGAAGGCCCAAACTTTCTCGTCATCAATCCCGATGAGTGCATAGACTGCGCCCTCTGCGAACCAGAATGTCCAGTAGATGCTATTTTTTCTGAGGATGAATTGCCTGCTGAAGAGCAAGCCTTTCTGGCATTGAATGCTGAGTTATCCGCGACCTGGCCGAACATCACTGAGCGCAAAGATCCCCTTCCGGACGCGGAGAAATGGGCTGACGTGAAGGGTAAACTCGAATATCTCGAGCGCTAACTACTTCTCGTTGGCTTCTAATTGGCTTCTAGTTGGCTTCTAGATCGCCTCTTGTTAACCTCTTGTTAACCTCTTGTTAGCTACCGATCTAGACAGCTGGTTATTCAGCTGTCTAGCCGGTCTATTTAATAAGGCTATTTAGTAAGACTGTTTAGTAAGGCTGTTTAGTAAGGCTGTTTAGTAAGGCTGTCTAATAAAGCCGCCTGATAAAGCTGGCGCAGCGACACCTTGATCTCAGCTTATACTTCAGTATGCACCTCACTATGCACCTCACTATGCACCTCGCTATGAACCTCACTATGCACATCAGCATGCACATCAGTATGCACCACACCATGAATTAGGCGGTCCTCGGGGCAAACCTATGAAGTGCTATCAGCTGAAGAGCCAGATGTTAAAGCAGGTGCGATACACAGATCGCACCTGCTGTACCGCTACCACGGGCAATCCCTGCCCTTGCTGCGCTAACAGAAGCGAGGGCTGACTTCACGCTTTAAACGTTTATCAGCTTTGCTTCTTACCCTAATCCTTTAGGGCCCATCACATTAACCGGCTGAACGTGATGAACGCTTGACCCTCATCAATGGTGATTGTTTGATCACACGGCATTACGCGCTAAACAGACGATACCTTCTGAATCGAGGACGGGCGGGCTGTCTGCAGCTCCTAAGTTTTATCAGCCAGCTAGGTTGGTCAATAACACAGAAGCACAGTTAGTGCGCTAGCGCGGTAAATACAACAGCGGATTCTCAGGTTTGCCGTTTTTGCGGATTTCAAAATGTAACATCTCCTGCGACCCGTCACTCGAACCGATTTCAGCGAGCACTTGACCGCTCTTTACCTGCTCTCCTTCCTTGACCAGTATCGCGCGATTGTGACCGTAGGCGCTCAGGAAATTATCGTTATGTTTGACAATGACCAACTTGCCATAACCGCGCAATCCTCCTCCAGCATAAACGACGATACCATCCGCTGCCGAACGCACCTTGTCCCCTAATTTGCCACGAATGTCGATACCTTTATTCACACGACCATCGAGAGAAAAGCCATTAATGACCTCGCCCTTGACCGGCCAACGCCAATTGACAGTAACAGTCTGCGGCTGGGTCAGAACAACAGGTTTGGGTTTCGCGACTGCCGCGGGGCGGGTACTTTGCGGTTTAGCTGCAGGTGGCGCTGGCTGACTACCACTCACCACACTGGCAAGCCGGATTTTTTGATTGACGTAAATTGTATAGGGCGCCTCGATCTGGTTCGCTTTGGCCAATCCTTGGTAGTCGATACCATAGCGAAAGGCAATCGCATACAGGGTTTCACCTGCTCTCACGACATGGATCTTGGGCTGCCGGCCACCCACATCTCCGACACCGATAACCGGTACATAGCCACCTGAAAAAGAACACCCCAGCGTGCCGACCAATAGCAGCAGCACCAGGGCATGCCTCGCTGCCACCGGAATTCGCCTGTATCGATCATCAGCGACGCTGTTGATCATCCCATCCCGTCCTCGCTATTGACATCCAATCTAGCAGGACAACCGCTACGAGCCCTGCGACCATCGCCGCGATCGCGACCCCTATCTGAGGCTCCGCACCGGTGAGGAAAACATAGGTTGTTGGCAACACCGGCTCCTGCACCAGCGGTATCTGGCGTCCATCAGCACTCAGCTGGTATGCCAGGGTTTCTTTCCAGGGCCAAAGCTTGACCAGGGAGCCCAACATAAAACCAGTCAATATCGCCAGGGTCTTATCTCTTGCATGCTTGAACAAGCGGGTCAGAACCTGCGCAAAGCTGACCAGTCCCAGCGCACAGCCTGTAGCCACAAAACCAAGAGTTAGGAGATCCAACTGTTTTATTGCTTCAATCACGACGCCATACAAACCCAGGATCAGCAGGATAAAACTGCCAGATATACCTGGCAGAATCCAGGCACAAACCGCCAGCGCTCCCCCCAGAAAGAGAAACAAGGGGGTCGGCGGCAAAGCAATCGGGGCGATGCCGGTGATCACTATGCCGATGCCTGCGCCTGCGCCGGCCAACAACAGCAATCCCGCGCCGAAACTCGCAATCTGACGGCTTATTGCCCAGGTTGAGGCAAGAACCAGACCGAAGAAAAAAGACCACAGCCCGATAGGCTGATGTTGCAAAAGGTAACTGATGCCGGATGCAAAAATAATAATCGAGACGCCCATACCGGCAAACAACAGCAGCAGAAATTGCCCATCAATCCTGCGCCAGGCTGCAGCCGGACCCGCCTCGAGCGTCACTCGCAACAGACTCGGAGTGAACTGTTTGAGGGCAGCCAGCAGGCGTTCATAGATACCGGTAATAAATGCGATAGTACCACCGGATACGCCGGGGACAACTTCCGCAGCACCCATTAACAGGCCAATCAGCGCAATTTTGAAGTTATCTCTCATTCTTCGATGACGCTCGTTACGGGTGCGCCCAACTTGATCGGCGATAGATACATCAGGCTTTTCCACCTAACAAGGGTACAAACTTTACCTCCTCCAGCTTTTCAATCTGAGGCCCCTCTTCTGTCATACGAACAATCGTCAATTGCTGGGAGTCGCTGGTACCAACCGGCAAAATCAACCGACCACCCATCGCCAGCTGCGCGACCAGACCAGGCGGTATCACTCGCGGCGAGGCTGTCACAATGATGCCATCAAATGGACCCCTGTCAGCCCAGCCAATATTGCCATCATCATATTTAAACTGAACGTTACGAATACCAATTTGTTTCAGAGTCTCGCGGGCTCGTTCGCTGAGCATCTGAATACGCTCTACTGTGTACACTTTTGCGACCAGCTGCGCGAGAATTGCAGTCTGATAGCCAGACCCTGTGCCAATCTCGAGAACTCGCTCCAAGGGGCCATCAGCGAGCAGAGCTTGTGTCATGCGAGCAACGATATAGGGCTGGCTGATGGTCTGATTGAAACCAATCGGCAGAGCCGTGTCCTCATAGGCCCTGGAAGCCAGTGCCTCATCAACAAAAACATGGCGCGGAGTCGAGGCGACAACATCCAGCAATTCCTCGTTAGTGATCGAACGATCGCGCAGCCGTTGGACCAGACGACTCCGTGTCCGTTGCGACGTCATCCCGACTCCGCGCATGTCGGGCAGATTGCTATTCTCCATAGACCACTATCTCTCTCATCAAACTGGTCGCAAAACTGCCTACGGGCAATCCAAACGACAATAACAAATCTGAGCCTTCAAAGCGCCAGTTAAACGCCACCGGGCGCACCCAGAGATCGCGCTGTTGCGCCTTCAGGTCAAGCCGCCGCAAGCCTTCACACCAGTCGGGAAACTGTGCTTCAAGACTCTTCAGCTCTGGGGTGGCTTGCCTTGCGACTCCATAGAGCCAGCCGCGCAACTGAGACTGCTCTGTGCTTCGTGTTCTGCTGCGATCGCCTCGCACGTCAGTGTCACTGCAGATCCAACTCGGTTCTGGCAAGCTTACATTCGACAGGTCACCAGCACTGATACGTCGCGATAGATCGGCGTTAAACATGTAACTACGTACAGCGGACAAACACAGTTCTCGTTGTTGATGCCTGACAGTTTCACCCTTAAACAGCCGATCGGCGTTGCTCAGATTACTGCCACCTCGACCAAATCTTTGTTCGCCAAAATAATTCGGAAAGCCCTGCTTGGCGATGAGAGCCAGGCGCTGCTCGATATCTGCTCTGCTCCCTTGAAGATCACGGAGACGCACCTCGAACTCATTACCAGCATGGGACCCGCGGCGAAGCTTCTGCACATGCCGTCGAACCTCCAAGATCTCGACGCCTGTCAGGTTAAAGCTCGAAAAATCCGGCATTTGTTTGCCGGGCAAATGACAGCTAAGCCACTGAGTCGTGACGGCGTGTCGGTCCTTTCGACCCGCGTAATTGACATCAAAGACCTTGATATTCAGATAGCGCGCCAGATTTTCTGCAACCCAAGCGGTGTTAGCGCTCGTCTTTCGAATGTGCACGAAGCAGTGCTCTCCCGCACCGCTGGGCTCATAGCCCAGGCGCTCACTGACAAGAAAATCAGCGGGCTCTTGCTTCAGCCGCGCCCGTCCCGATGGTTGGCCATAGGCATAGGCGACCTTCAGCGCATCATCCTGAGTCACGCCGAAGCCTGAACAGGTACGCAGGCGTCAAGCAACACGACTGCTTGCGCGGCGAGACCCTCTTCGCGACCGATGAAACCCATTTTCTCCGTTGTCGTCGCTTTGACGCTGACTCTGTCAACGGCGACCCCCAGATCCAATGCGATCGTTTTCGCCATCTCTTTGACATAGGCAGCAACCTTGGGTCGCTCTGCGATTAGAGTCATATCAGCATTCACCACTGACATGCCTAATTGACCGACCTTAGCCACGCAGGCTCGAAGTAACTGGCGGCTATCTGCACCTGAATAGTCAGGATCCGTATCGGGAAAATGTTGGCCAATATCGCCCAGCGCCATCGCACCCAAAATAGCATCACACAAGGCGTGCAGGAGTACATCACCGTCCGAGTGGGCTATCACTGTTCGGTGCCACGGCACCGCGACGCCACCGAGCATTATCTGCTGACCAGACTCTGGATCGCCGAAACGATGGGCATCAAACCCTGTGCCAATTCTCATAAAACACCTCGCTCAAGCCCAGCCTGTTGGCCCAGGAAAAATGCTGCCAGGGACATGTCGTCGGCATGTGTCACTTTGATATTATCGCGCCGCCCTTCTACTACGACAGGTTGAAGCCCCAATGCTTCGATCGCCGAAGCCTCATCTGTGATCGACAATTTCTGCTCCAGCGCCTGCTGCAACGCGCTATGGAGAAGACCAAAGCGAAACATCTGAGGCGTTTGAGCTAGCCACAAGCGCCCGCGATCGAGACTGGCTTTGACCACGTCATGGTCAACTTCTTTGACCGTGTCAGTCACCGGAATGCCCAGCAGGCCTCCGACAGCAGTGCCTGAAATGGTTTCATAGAGTCTGTGTATGTCGGCCCCTAGCACACAGGGCCTGGCAGCATCGTGGACCAGGACCCAGTCTTCTTGCGCCACGTTCAACGCTGCCAGACCATTCAAAACCGAGGCTGCACGGGTATCACCACCACGCACGACGAGGCACTGCTCGACACCCTCTAGGGTTCGCCAGCGCTCGTCTCCCTTCGCTACCACGAGAACAACCTGGCGAGGACGCAGCGCTATCAGACGCGCCAACGTGTGAGCCAACAAGGGTTTGCCCACCAGGGGAAGATATTGTTTACTGACCTCTGCGCCCATTCTCAGCCCTCTACCGGCGGCCGGAACTATGAACGATACCTGCGCAAAACTCTTCATGGCCGCTGTGCTTTGTTCTCGTCGACGAGCAGGAAGAAGGTCTCGCCCTGCTTAATCAGACCGAACTCGCTGCGCGCCTTTTCTTCGATGGACTCGAGGCCACTCTTAAGCTCAATTATCTCTGCGCGCAGAATGCTATTGCGCTGTTCTCGTATGCCATTTTCGATGCGTATCTGCGCAACCCGGGACTTCAGTGCACTGACTTGCGCCAAACTCCCCTCGCCCACCCACAACCGGATCTGCAGCGCTACGACTACCAGCGCCAGGCCAGCGATCAACCAGCGGCCAGGGCGCCTCATTATCGCTGAAACTCCGCTAGTCCCCTGAACATCGCATGGGACTGGTCTTCGATTCGCAATAGCCGGTTATATTTTGCGACTCGGTCAGACCGACACAGGGAGCCTGTTTTTATCTGACCCGCCGCCGTCGCTACCGCCAAATCAGCAATGGTTGTGTCCTCAGTTTCCCCGGAGCGATGGGAAATCACCACACTATAGCCGGCAGCTTTCGCCATATGGATCGCTTCAAGGGTTTCAGTAAGCGTGCCTATTTGATTCAACTTGATCAAAATCGAATTGCCAATGCCCTGCTCAATACCACGACGCAAAATTTTAGCATTGGTGACGAACAAATCGTCACCAACCAACTGCAGGCGCTTGCCGAGCTTCTGAGTCAACAGAGCCCATCCCGCCCAGTCGCTCTCGTCCATGCCATCCTCAATGGAGAGGATGGGGTAGCGATCGGCTAAACCTACCAGGTAATCGCTGAAGCCATCGGCGTCAAACTCTCGCCCCTCACCAGAGAGATGATATTTGCCGTTCGAATAAAACTCTGACGCGGCACAATCAAGACCCAGATAGACATCTTTGCCTGGCACATAGCCGGCCTTTTGAATGGCCTCCATAATCACTTCAAGAGCCGCCTCGTTGCTGGGGAGATTCGGCGCAAACCCGCCTTCATCACCGACCGCAGTACTGAGACCGCGGGCTGCGAGGATAGCCTTTAAGGTTTGGAATATTTCTGCGCCACAACGAATGGCCTCCGAAAAGTTCGCAACGCCTACCGGCAGAATCATAAACTCCTGAATATCGACGTTATTATCAGCGTGTTCACCACCGTTAATAATATTCATCATTGGTACTGGCATACTGTAGCGTCCGGGACTGCCGTCTAACTCTGCCAGATATTCATACAACGCCATCTTTTTAGCCTGCGCTGCGGCGTTGGCGATGGCCAAGGACACTGCCAATATGGCATTAGCACCCAGCTTTGCCTTGTTTTCTGTACCGTCAAGGGCCAGCATTTTTTCATCCAGCTCTCGCTGATTCTCAACATCGAGGCCGAGCAGCGCGGGCCGAATTTCGGCATTCACGTTGGCGACCGCAGTCAAAACGCCCTTGCCCAGATAGCGCGCCGGATCCTTGTCACGCAGTTCCAGCGCTTCTCTGGAGCCGGTTGAGGCACCGGACGGCACGCAAGCAGAGCCAACGACTCCGGTTTCAAGTTCAACCTCAGCCTCTACCGTTGGGTTACCCCGTGAGTCCAGAATTTCCCTGGCGCGAATGTCTACTATCTCAGTCATCTTTTTCGAGTTTCCTTTTACTGTCAGACCGCTCCAGCCTTCGCCGCTCAATTGCGCCGACCTTAAGTCAATCGATTGATTTCACAACCTTGTCAACTCGCATCAACAGGGTCAACAAAGCCTGCATTTGCCCCAAAGGCCAGGAGTTAGGGCCATCGCTCAAGGCCTTGTCTGGATCAGGATGGGTTTCCATGAACAAGCCATGAACTCCGACCGCTGTCGCGGCGCGGGCCAGTACTGGCACCATTTCCCGTTGACCACCCGAAGAGCTACCCTGACCACCGGGAAGCTGGACGCTATGGGTTGCATCGAACACCACCGGGCAGCCTGTCTCGGCCTTCATGACCGCCAAAGAACGCATATCGGACACCAGGTTGTTATAGCCAAAGCTGACCCCTCGCTCACAGACCATAATATTTTCATTCCCTGTGGCCTTGGCCTTCTCCACCACATGCTTCATATCCCAGGGTGCAAGGAACTGGCCCTTTTTAATATTGACCGGAAGACCTGTGGCAGCTACTCGCTGAATAAATTCGGTCTGCCGACACAGGAAGGCCGGCGTTTGCAGAACCGATACCACCTCTGCGACTTCATCCAGTGGCGTACCATCATGGACGTCGGTGAGCACCGGAATGTCCAGCTCTTGCTTGACCTTTTGTAAAATCTTCAGTCCAGCGGCTATGCCAGGGCCTCGATAGCTGGCATGCGACGAGCGATTCGCCTTGTCAAAGGACGACTTGTAGATCAAATGAATGCCCAGGTTGGCACAGATCTCTTTGAGTTGTGCTGCAGTATCCATTGCCATCTGCTCTGACTCGATGACGCAGGTGCCCGCAATCAAAAAGAACGGCGTTGTTTCTCCAATTTCGTAGCCACATAAGTTCATCTTGATAGTTGCCCTGCCTAGTTAACGGTCAATTGCTGTTATTTAAACCTGTTGTAACAGGCTAGCTCGCTTTGTCGTTTAAAGCCGCCAGGTTGTGTCGAGCCAAACCGGCTCGGATGAAGTCTATAAACAAGGGGTGACCATCCCGAGGGGTGGAGGTAAATTCTGGATGAAACTGGCAGGCGACAAACCAGGGATGATCCATCACCTCGATGACCTCTACCAGATCGTCCTTTTTAGAGCGCCCGGCAATCCGTAAACCGGCATCTTCTAACTTGCCGACATAATTTTCATTCACCTCGTATCGATGCCGATGGCGCTCGCTGATCACCTCTTTACCGTAGATCCTATGGGTCAGTGAGTCAGCTGTCAGGACACATTCCTGCTCACCCATCCGCATGGTTCCCCCTAGATCAGATTGTGCAGTACGGGTCTCAACTGCACCGGCCGAGGTAATCCAATCCGTGATCAAGGCGATAACAGGATAGGGCGTGGCGCTGTCATTTTCCGTCGTATTGGCATTTTCCAGGCCCACGACATTTCGAGCAAAATCAATAACAGCCGCGTGCAGGCCATAACAGATGCCCAGGTACGGAATTTTTTCTTCTCGAGCATACCTTGCCGCCGCTATCTTGCCCTCGAAACCTCGAGAGCCAAAGCCGCCAGGTACCAGGATAGCATCAGCGCCAGCCAGAATGCCGACGCCCTTGCGAGTCACTTCCTCCGAGTCCACAAATGAGACCTTGACTCGAGTCTGGGTGTGAATGCCGGCATGCGTCACCGCCTCATTGAGAGATTTGTAGGCATCAAGCAGATCCATATATTTACCGACCATACACAAGTTGATGGTATGCAGCGGGCTGTTCTGAGCCTTGACGACCTGGTCCCACTCACTCAAATCAGCAGGCGGGCACGCCAAATGAAACTTATGAACTACGATCTCGTCAAGCTTCTGGGCGTGGAGCAGTGAAGGAATCTGATAGATGGACGGCAAATCAATCAGTGGAATGACTGCGCGAGTCTCGACGTTGGTAAATAATGCAATTTTTTCTCGCGCCGACTCGCCAATCTCATGATCAGACCGAACTATCAAAACATCGGGCTGGAGTCCTATAGAGCGCATTTCCTTGACCGAATGCTGAGTTGGCTTGGTTTTAGTTTCACCAGCGGTCGCAATATAGGGCACCAGAGTCAAATGGATGAACATGGCCTGATCCGACCCTACCTCAAACCGCAATTGCCGGGCAGCCTCCAGGAACGGCTGGGATTCGATGTCGCCGACCGTGCCACCGATTTCAACGATCGCAACATCACTACCCTCGGCTCCAGCGATCACCCTGCGCTTGATTTCGTCGGTAATGTGCGGAATGACCTGGATGGTGGCGCCTAGATAGTCGCCTCTTCGCTCTCTGGCGATGACGTCGGCATAGACCTGACCCGTCGTGAAATTGTTTTTACGCCCCATCGTGGTTCGAATGAAGCGCTCATAATGACCCAAATCCAGGTCTGTCTCGGTACCATCGGCTGTGACAAAGACCTCACCGTGCTGCAACGGGCTCATGGTACCCGGATCGACGTTAATATACGGGTCGAGCTTGAGCATGGTGATTTTCAGCCCGCGGGCTTCAAGAATCGCGCCCAGAGAGGCGGCGGCTATGCCCTTCCCCAACGAGGAAACGACACCACCGGTAACGAAAATATAGCGAGACATTTACCTTCCATCCGGAAATTTGATGGTTGAAAGGGCTCAACCAAGATGGGATTCTAGGGTAACACTGACAACCTTCTCGCTCAATGCGAAAATTGCGAGGAAGGCGAAAATTCGCCCTGATTCTACGTTTTAAAGACGATATCGGTCCTCAATCTCAAACTCAAACACCCAGCCCCACTGGTCCCCGGTGGCTTCATGCAGACTGCTGACCATGCTTGAAACATGCCAGTCGGGCAGGCCCGCAATAGCGATCAACTCGCCCTCAAGATAGATTAACGGCAGCCTATCCCGCAACCAAGTCGGGACATGGCATTCCTGCAGCAGCTTTTTGAGTGAACGGTTTCGTCCCAGCTGAAAGGATTCGCCGCCGCACCGACCACGAACCTCAAGTCGGTCAAGGTCGCTGATCCGCAAACCTCGGCCTTGCTGACGAGTGCAAACAAGCGCACCACCCTGGACAGTGACAGGCGCACCACCGCTCAAATAAAAAGGTCCCTGATCAATCGCCGGCAACCCGCGCAACAAATAGAGCCCTTGGCGAAAACGTTTGAACAGCCCGCCTTGCCATCGCATCTCTGGCAGGGTATCTGATTTTGCCGCCAGAAATAGTCGTAGCCCTTCCTCGAGCAAACCTGCCGACGGGTAAGGCAGTTGATAACGAGCCAACCAGGCTATGAGAAGATTTTTTTGCCGAGCGGGCGACAGACTCGAAAAACCATTCAGGCAGATACCGCCCCATTCGTTCCGTAGCCTTTCCTGGTCAGTTCTCGCCACATCTTCCAGCAACAGAATTGCCTCGGCGTCACGTTGCAGACTCGTTACCAAACTCGACTTGAGTGAAGGCCAACGACGCTCCAGTTGAGGGATCAGCGTATGACGCAGATAATTGCGAGACATTGCCTGATCCAAATTGCTCTCATCCTCGATCCAACTCAACCCGCTCTGTTGAGCGTATGCAAGGATGCGGGCTCGACTGACTGTTAACAACGGACGTAGCAGACTGGCCTGACCAATTTGGCGTTTTACCGGCATTCCCTGTAAACCGAATCGGCCGCTACCGCGAAAAAGTTGAAAGAGAGCCGTTTCAACCTGGTCGTCTTGATGCTGACCCAGTAGTAGCAGGTCGCCTTTCTCAAGCAGATGGGCAAACGCGCCGTATCGAGCACGGCGGGCATTGTCTTCCAAGTTACCTTCACGTTGCACATGCAGCGTCACTGTGGCGAAAGCTACTCCGAGATCATCACAGACCTGTCGACAGTGATTTTGCCAAGCGCTCGCCTGCGGACTGAGGCCGTGGTTGACATGGAAAGCCAACAACTTATGACGCAGGCCAAGCTCACACAAACTCGCCAGCAAGACGTGGGAGTCCACCCCACCGCTGTAGCCGACAACCAATCGCTGATAAACAGGATCCGCGCATTGTGCGCGCACATTCGCGTCAAGCAGGCCAGTTTTCGGCCTATCATCGCCGGTCATAAGACTTGAGGGCCGAGGATCGGCCTAGCATCAGTAATCCAGAGATACTCGATCTGCGCCATAGCAATCTCGCAAGTTTTGGATCAACTCATCCGCCGGCAAGACTCGCCAATCATCACCGAGGATGACCTCCGCCTGCGCATCCTGGCGAATGTACGCCACCGCAACCTGACAACCCTGACCTGGCTTACCGCGATAGGGTGCCAGCAGACTCGCCAGTTGCGTCGTAAAGTCACCCTCCAACGCGCCCCCACTCAGGCACAAACGCAGACGCTTGATGCTGCGCTCTCTGGCATCCACCAGATCGAGCACTTCACTTGCTCGCATGCGCATGCCACCGGTAAATTCGTCTGCCATGGCAGCGCCCTTGACGATGATCACGGCATCCTTTTGTAGTTTCCCGTGATTGGCATCATAGAGGTCGGCAAACACCGATACTTCAATCCGTCCGGTCCTGTCGTCCAGGGTGACAAAGGCAATCGTCTCGCCTTTTCGACTTTTCATAGTACGCATGCCAACGATCAAACCCGCGACTGTTTGAGCATCTTTACCAGGACGCAAATCGACGATTTTCGTCTTTGCCAGATGCTTTAGTTCGCCCCGATACATATCAATGGGGTGGCCGGTTAGATACAAGCCCAGAGTGTCACGTTCTCTGTTTAACCGTTCCTTGAGGTTCATGCAGCGCAGTTGCTTGAGATTCTGATAGCGACTACCGCCCTCACTGTCGACCAACATCTCATCACCGAACAGATCTGCTGAACCGCTGTCTTGATTTCTGGATTTTTGTTCGGCGAGCTTCACCGCATCATCTTTGTTTAAAAATAACAGGCTGCGTTTAAAGTCAAGCGAGACAGCATCGCTGGGCACCAGGTCATCATCGACCAGCTGATCTAGTGCGCCACTACCGATCAGCGCCTCAATCGCCCGCTTATTGATTTTGCGCGAGTCCACGCGTTCACAGAGATCATACACATCAGTGAAACGACCACCCCGTCGTGCCGCGACCAGTGCTTCAATCGGACCTTCACCCAAACCTTTAATGGCCCCCAGCCCGTAGACAATTGACAGGGGTGCGTCAGCAACGAAACGAAACTCCCCTCGATTCACGTCGGGTGGCGACATGGCGATGCCCATTTCACGACACTCTTCGATGTTGATGACGACCTTGTCTGTGGTCTGCATATCGGCAGACAGCACAGCCGCCATGAAGTCTGCTGGATAGTAGTGTTTCAGCCAGGCAGTCTGGTACGCGATCTTGGCATAGGCCACCGAGTGCGGTTTATTAAAACCGTAGCCGGCAAATTTTTCCATCATGTCAAAAATATACGCGGCTTGCCTTTCTTCGACCCCATTTCGGGCCGCACCGGCAACAAATATTTCTCGTTGCTTAGCCATCTCCTCGGGCTTTTTCTTACCCATAGCTCGACGCAGCAGGTCGGCATCAGCAAGCGAGTAACCCGCCAGGATTTGCGCTATCTGCATGACTTGCTCTTGATAGAGCATCACACCGTAAGTACCCTCAAGCACTTTTTTCAAACTCGGATGCAGATAGTCAACTTCATCAATACCGTGCTTTCGACGTATAAAATCGTCGGCCAACTGCATGGGGCCGGGGCGAAATAGCGCCACCAGCGCCACTATGTCATCAAAACGGCTGGGTTTGACCTTTTTCATCAAGTCCTTCATGCCACGGGACTCAAGCTGAAATACGGCAGTTGTCTTCGCCTGCTTAAGGTCCTCGTAGATGGCACCGTCTTCCAGGTTCAGACTCTCTATATCGAGGGGTTCCTGACCCTGACTTGCGCGCTTCTGGTTGATACTCTTGAGGGCATTATCAAGAATGGTCAAGGTTCTCAGACCGAGAAAGTCAAATTTCACCAGACCTGCCTGCTCGACATCATCCTTGTCGAACTGCGTCATGAAATTGCCGCCAGTATCGTCACAATAGATGGGTGAAAAATCACTGATCTTGGTGGGCGCTATGACCACTCCGCCGGCATGCCTGCCGACATTTCGGGTCAGGCCCTCAAGCTTGAAGGCCATATCCATAATCTCCTGGGCCTCCTCGCTGGTTCTGATAAATTCAACCAGCAAAGGCTCGTCGTCCAGCGCCTTTTGCAGGGTCATACCAGGATCAAAGGGAATCAGCTTAGAGAGCTTGTCGGCGAGACCGTAGGCCTTACCCTGCACTCGTGCAACGTCGCGCACTACCGCCTTGGCAGCCATTGTACCGAACGTAATAATCTGTGAAACGGCGTTTCGACCATAACGCTCGGTCACGTGTTGAATGACTCGATCACGACCATCCATACAAAAATCGATATCGAAGTCAGGCAGAGACACCCGCTCGGGATTCAGAAAACGTTCAAACAGTAAGTCGTATTCCAGCGGGTCTATATCCGTAATCAACAGCGCATAGGCTACCAGAGAGCCGGCGCCGGAGCCCCGACCGGGACCGACCGGGATACCATTTTCTTTGCTCCACTTGATAAACTCCATTACGATCAGAAAGTATCCAGGAAAACCCATGTCGTTGATAACTTTGAGTTCAAACTCAAGGCGCTCATCATAAGGCTTGCGCCGTTCGGAGAATTCCATCGAATCGACATCGAAGATTTTTTTCAGGCGGAGATTGAGACCATCACGAGAAACCTCGCTGAAATACTCTTCAGTGGTGTAACCCGGCGGAATAGGATATTCAGGCAGATAGTAATTGCCCAAATCAACATCCACATTACAGCGACGAGCAATCTCAAGGGTATTTTCGATCGCTTCAGGAATATCAGCAAACAAGTCGCACATCTGCTGACTCGATTTCAAGTACTGCTGTTCCGAGTAACGGCGCTCGCGGCGCGGATCATCAAGGGTACGACTGTCATGAATACAGACCCGCACTTCATGGGCATCAAACTCTTCTTCGTCGATAAACCTCACATCGTTGGTGGCAACAACCGGCAGGTCTAACTCCAAAGCGAGCGTCACTGCCTTATAGACATGCTCCTCGTCGCGATCTCGACCCGTGCGTTGTAATTCCAGGTAATAACTGTTGGGGAAAATCGCCATCCAGGCTAGCGCCCTAGCCCTTGCCTCATCATATTTGCCTGCCAGCAGCGCACGACCTACGTCGCCCTGTTGGGCCCCGGACAAAGCGATGAGGCCATCGCTTTGCGCGGCTATCCATTCGCGTCGAAGACTGACTTTACCGAGGGCCTGCCCCTCAAGATAGGCTCGTGACAGGAGTTCTGACAGGTTTCGGTAACCCTTCTCGTTACAAGCGAGCAGCACCAGGGGCGCGGTGCCCTCGTCACCATTGTCATCAAGGCTGTACTGAACCGAGACGTCACAGGCAATGATCGGCTTAACGCCGCCGTTGTTCGCCGCGTTGTAGAATTTCACTAATCCAAATAAATTATTACTGTCGGAGATTGCCACCGCCGGCATACCGTTAGCGGCCACCGCGGCAATCAGCGGCTTGATGCGCACCATACCATCGCTGAGTGAGTATTCAGAGTGCAACCGCAGATGGACAAAATTCGGGGACATCAGGAAGTATCTGACTCCGTGAGGTGAGCTTGCGAGATGGATAGTGACCGATATAGTAAACGAAGTCTGGCAGCGCCGACAGGGTTAAAGCTGTCTAAATAAAAGAGGTTGATCATCATTTGATCCCTGCTTCGGCAACTTGCCTGCGCGCCGTCGCTGGCATCGGACCCTTGAGTGGCATCAGGATCAAGGATCTTGCTTTGAGCACTTTACAAGATTTTATTGTTGCCGCTAAAATTTTCGGGCTGGTACAGAATACAGCGATTATTTATTTTTAGGTCACGCCCGTTATGTTTAGGTCACGCCGATTAGATTTAGGTCATGCCAATGGTGCGCCTATCAATACAGCTGGTCCGCTCGTAAGTATTGCTTGCATTGTGCCGCAACTCAAACACTTGGATTTACCCCGTCTGGATTTTTCTGCCGACGGTTACCCTTATCGTGCTCTTGCTGCTCGAAGCAGTGATCTAAGCAATGATCTAAGCAATGATCTAAGCAATGATCTAAGCAATGATCTAAGCAATGATCGAAGACACCAGCTTAGCGCTTTTTTTCAGGCGCTTATTGAGCAAAGGGTATCTCTGTTGGGATTAACCTTATGACAGATGATCGAGAAAGCTGTCAGAGCTGCGGCAGAAGACTGCTTAACGAGGATAACGCCGACGATTGAGTGACTGATGATCAAATGACTATGGGAGAGATGCGATGGCAAAGACGACTGGACGGGTGAAGTGGTTTGACGAGAAAAAGGGCTTCGGCTTTATCGAACAAGAAAATGGACCCGATGTTTTTGTCCACTTTCGAGCGATTCAATCCCCCGGATTTAAAACGCTGCTGGACGGACAGGAGGTTGAGTTTGAGATTGAGCAGGGTCAAAAAGGTCCTCAGGCCGTGAATGTCACGGTCAGGTAACTGGCACCCGGAGCGCAGTTGTCATCCGCGGGAGACTGTGGGTGCAAACGCGGCTGTTCGCGGCGAGACACTCCACTCAGAGGTTGGAAGTTCCTAACCTGAAAGCTGGGTCTATGAAAGCTGAGTTTCTGAAAGCTGGGCCTCTACAAGCTTCACGCCTGAGCGGCCTCTACAAGCTTAACGCCTGAGCGCTGAAAAGCGGATGAAGGATAAGGTTCTTTCAGC
>JAYODE010000003.1:124761-131031 GCA_038106185.1 Gammaproteobacteria bacterium
GCGCCTTCGTTTTGCGCCTGCTATGCGCCCGTTATGCGCTAGCTAGCCTGAGCAATCGATCTAACTGATTGGCGAACTGCTGGCGATCCTGCTGATTGAGGGTAGGTGGTCCACCGGTATTGATACCACTTGCCCGCAGGGTATCGAGAAAATCCCGCATATTCAGCCGCGCTTTAATATCCTCGGCCGAATATAATTCACCGCGGGGACTGAGCGCCAGCCCTTGGTTTTCTATGACCTCTGCAGCCAGCGGAATATCGCTGGTGATGATCAGGTCACCGGCTTTCATGCGCTTGACGATTTCGTTATCCGCAACATCGAATCCCGGCATCACCTGGATCGCCCGAACATTAGCCAACGATGGCGTGCGCAATGCCTGATTCGCGACAAGAGTGACCAACACGCCGGTTCGCTCCGCGGCTCTATAGAGTATTTCCTTAATCACAACCGGGCAGGCATCCGCGTCAACCCAAATGTTCATCATCGCCTCTTTCTTGCGGTCTTTCGCAGGCTGCTGCCAAGCGACCTGAGTGGTTTCGTCTCTTCAATCCATCAATTCGAATGTCATGCCCGCCTTTTCTTGAAGGCGTTTGACCAGGGCGTTACCCATGGCGGTCGAGGGCGTCCAGAATCCGCCTTTGACACTCAAGGCATCCTTCGCCAGACAGACTGCGCTTTCACCCAGCATCTTTGAAGTGGCACCGTAACCTGGATCTCGATCAGCAGTGACTCGAGCGCGCATATTTTTACTGCTGTCCGTCGGGTGCAGCGCCAACAGGTCAATGACAAATGAACCACGCTCAATGGTTTCCGGCGTTGGTCCCTCACCCTGCGCTGGCAAAGCTGACTTCAGCAGGTTGCGCAACGGGCTGACGGCGGAAACCAGCATCATTAAAAACGTTGCGGACGCAACCGCCATCGCCTTCAGGTAACCGGACGGCCCTGCGCCGGTGAGGATCGCCTCGTCATAGCGAAACTGCTGTCCATAACGGTAACCTGACAAAGCATTGCTACGACGTACGACTCGAGTGTTGATTGCCGCCATAACGAAGGGTGCAGTCCATTGCTGGAATTGGCTGTCGTATAAGGCCGCCACCTGATCCGGTCCGTCCGGACCACGTGGCATATTCAAAGGGTCTAAGGCGTAGGGATCCTTGACGATGTCGCCGACTCTCGGATCTGCCTTGATCTCCTCCATCATATTCATCATGCTGGCAATAGTGCCGCCACTCATACCGCCCTCAGCCTTAACCACTCGGTATTTGACCTGCTTGGCATAAACCCCATGTCGTGCCTGCATCTGCTCCTGCACAAAAAAGGTACCTAAGTCAGAAGGTATGCTGTCAAAACCACAGGTATGCACAATGCAAGCACCAGACTTCTCGGCTTGTGTCTGATATTCGTGGATCACGCGATGCATCCATTGCACCTCACCCGTCAAATCGCAGTAGTGAGTTCCCTGCTCTGCGCAGGCGGCGACCAGGGGTGTGCCATAGAGTGCGTAGGGACCGACAGTCGTACAGACGACTCGAGTACGCGCCGCCAGCGCATTCATTGCTACCAAATCAGTGCCGTCAACGACAATAAGCGGAATCAACTTTTCACCGTCAGCACTGAGGTTGGCCCGCACAGCTTCCAGTTTTTGCTGATTGCGACCTGCCAGCGCCCATCGCAATTCACCCGTATCACCATAGGTTTTATCAAGATACTCAGCGACCAGTTTGCCGGTAAATCCGGTTGCGCCAAACAGCACCACATCGAATTCTCGTTGCTCTTCCATTGGTTCACCTGTCGTTCGATTAATGAAAAATAATTCTGGAAGCACCATGTTCACACAGGCAGCCAACCATTGCCATGGCTTCGAGGAGCATGGATAACACAACCACCAGACTCATGTGGCTTGTCATACTAGCGAGCCGCCGCTAATCTGCAAGGTTCGAAAGACAATCGGTGCACAGCTGATGGTCCGTGCCGCTGCAACGCGGCCAGATGATCGGGCGTTGGATAACCCTTATGTTGACTAAAACCATAGGCTGGGTAAATCGTATCAAGCCGCAACATCTCATTATCACGGGCCACCTTGGCGATAATTGATGCGGCCTTGATCGCATCAAATTTCGTATCGCCCTTGACCAGCCAATCAGAGGGACAGGGAAATGCCGGACTGCGATTCCCATCGACCAGCACAAAATCCACCACCGAGTTTAAGCCAGCGACAGCGCGCTGCATGGCCAGCATACTGGCTTGAAGAATATTGATCTGATCGATTTCAGCAACGCTGGCCGACGCTATCGCATAGGCAACAGCTCGAGATTTAATCAGCGCATCTAACGCTTCGCGCCTTTTGGGGGTCAATGCCTTAGAGTCGCGTAATCCCGTGATTGGCAGGAAGGGATCGAGAATGACGGCTGCGGCATAAACCGCACCGGCGAGCGGCCCTCGTCCTACTTCATCAACACCGGCACAATACTCTCTCCAGTACACTAGGGCACCAGATGCTGCTGGCAGAGCGTCAGTACTGCCGCTGCGGCCTGATCGCCGGCATTTCGGCGTAATTGTCGATGAATGACGGCGAATTCCCTTAGCTGCGCTTGTCGGTTCGACCCTTCGAATAGCTTTAACGTCTCTCGACACAAGGCCCCTGGAGTCGCTTGATCCTGAATAAGTTCACGCACCAATTCGCGGCCTGACAGAATATTGGGCAACGCAAAATACGGCGTCGACACCCAACGCGAGACGATGGCGTGGGTCAAGGCGCCAAGTCGATAGGACATGACCATGGGTCGTTGCAGCAACATGGCTTCCAGGGTTGCGGTGCCGGCATTCACCAGTACCGCATCGGCGGCCAACATCGCCAACTCCGACTGACCTTCAAGCAACACTGTCTCCAGGCCTTGCCCATATCGGCTTACGAGCTGTTGGAGTTGCGAGGCACGTCGATCGTTGGCGGCGGGAATCACAAATACTACATCATCGAGCTGTGACCGAATCAGTTGCGCCGCCTGCAAAAAGTCTGGCCCGCTGTAAGCGACCTCGCTGGCTCGACTACCTGGTAGAAGCGCTATTACCTTGCGTTGCGGACCGATTTTTAGCTGCTCACGAGCTGCTAATTTAGCCTGCGGGTCTTGCACTGGCGGTATCTCGTCAGCTCTGGGATGGCCGACAAACACTGCATTAATCTGGTTTTCTGCGTAGATTTGGTTTTCAAACGGATACAGGGTCAGCATCAAATCGACGTTTTTCTTGATACTGCTGATACGTCCCTTGCGCCAAGCCCAGACGGACGGCGAGACATAATGCACAGTCTTGATGCCTCTTTTTTTCAGCCTGCCTTCGAGCAAACCATTGAAAAAATTGAAATCTATGCCGATGAAACAGTCGACCTGCAATTTTACGATGGCCTCTGAGGTTGACAGCAGGATCTTCAACAATGACGGCAGGCGTTTTAAGGGCTCAACAAAACCATTGACAGATAAGGCTTCTATGTCGGTCCAACACTCCAGTCCGGCAGCAATCATGGCTGGACCACCAATACCAACAAACTTGACCTCCGGATAATGCTGACGAATCGCCCGCATCAGCGGCGCACCCAGGTTATCGCCCGAAAGCTCTCCAGCAAGCAGGGCAATGGTTAGAGGCTTGTATTGGTTTACCGGGTTCTCCATCTCTTTACCCTGATGATCGCTGCCGGTCAGGTTACCTTCTGTTCTGCACAGGTCAGAAAGCTCGAGCAGGCTAACTTGTCACCCACATAGGCGCGCCCTACGGCTTTCATCCAATGATTACGCAAGTTGACAATTTCGACCTCGAGTCGCAGCTGATCTCCGGGAAGCACGGAATGCTTGAATTTGGTCTTGTCAGTGCCGGCGAGATAGTAGATGTAACCATCGTCAAGTGTTCGATTTCGACTTTTAAATGCCAGGATACCTGAAGCCTGCGCGAGCGCTTCCACGATCATGACACCTGGGAATACCGGCGTCATGGGAAAGTGCCCAGTAAATTGCGGCTCATTGATGGTGACATTCTTAATCGCAACGATTCGTTTGTTGGCCTCAAACTCTAGCACTCGGTCAACCAGCAGGAACGGGTATCGGTGTGGTAGGTACTTCCAAATTTCGGTCACTTCCATTTTCTTTCTCTTGTTTCCTACATTAGCTGGTATGGCTGGCACTTGGGTTCAACTTCGAAAACACCTAGCTCGGGGCCCGAAGCCGGGAGCACCTAGCCCGGGGCGCGCAGCCGGGGGCGCCTAGCCCGGGGCGCGCAGCCGGGGGCGCCTAGCCGGGCTTTTTCAATTCCAGTCGACGAAGGCGTTTGAGGATCTCATCAAGCCGTTTAAATCCAACGATACTTCGCTTCCATTCCTTGCTCGGCAACAGATTCGTACCCGATGAGTATCGCCCTTTTGCCATAATCGATTGGCTGACCAATGACATAGCCGTAATTTCGACCTGATCGGCTATCTCAATGTTATCGATAATGCCTACTGCCCCACCGATGAGACAATAAGCCCCAATGCGACTACTACCGGCAATCGCGGTGCAGCCGGAGATTGCTGTATTAGGCCCGATTCGAGTCCCATGACCCACCTGGACTTGGTTATCCAGCTTAACCCCATCACTGATCACCGTATCGTTAAGCGCTCCACGATCGATGGTGGAACCGGCACCAATCTCCACCCTATCGCCGATCCTAACACCATAGATCTGCGGGATTTTTTTTAGCGTCGCCGTCGCCTTGTCAAATTCAAAACCAAACCCGTCAGCACCGATCACAGCACCGCTGTGAACAACGCACTGGCGCCCAAGATGTACGCCGTGATAGAGGGTTACATTGGCGAACAGGCGAGTTTGCTGACCAATGGTGCTTCCTTCACCAACGACGGTTCCTGCACCGATCGACACCCCATCCCCGATGTTACAACCCGCCTCAAGTACAACATTGGGTCCTATAGTAACCTTTTCGCCAATGCTGGCACTGGGGTGTACCAGGGCTGATGGATGGATTTTTCTATCAGGCGCGGGGGTCGGATCAAATAACTCCGCTATCAAAGCCCAGGCCATTCGGGGCTGTTCACTGATCAATGCAGGTTTGTCGAAGCCGGCAACATCCGCCCTGCGCAGCACGACGGCAGCAGCGGCTGTATCATTCAACAAGGGCTTATAAGTGGAGCTAAACAGGAAAGACAGTTGGGTCGAGTGAGCGTCTCGCAAATTTGCGATTCCGCTCACTTCGATGGATCTGTCACCAATAAGCTCCAGATGATACTTATCGGCAAGATCCCCGAGACAGATGGAAAATGTCATCGCCGGGATTCATCCCTCAGTTCGGCGCTTACTTTTTCGCACCCAGTTCGTTGAGTTTTTCCGTTACCTTACGGGTAATGTTGTAGAGTTCACCCACATAGAGCGCGGCTTGACGCGGGACGATTAAATCGTAGTCCTCACTTTTGACCAGTTCCTCGATGGCTTTTTGAACCTTTGCATCGATCCCTGCAAACAGCTCTTGCTGCCGCTCTTCGATCAGGCGCTGAAGCTTCTGTCTGTTATAGACAAAATCGTTATTCTTTGACTCGATCTGCTGCTGAACTCGACGTTTTTCTGCTTCACTCATGACTTCAGCATCTTTCTGTAACCGCTCATAAAGGACAGCAGCTTCAGACTGAATGTTACGGATTTTTTCTTCTTCGTCTTTAAACTCATTTTGTATCTGAGTCATCAAACGCTTCGCTTCCTCTGAATTCAGAATAGCGGCCTGAACGTCAACCACAGCAATTTTGACTTCCGCCAGTACATTCGGCGCAGCTAACCCTATGACTGCTGCTGACACTGTCAGAATGATGGCCCGTACTCGTTGTTTGATCTGCACTTGTGTTCTCCTCGATTGCTGCATTGCTGCTGCGGCTTAGTTACTGAGCTTATTTGCTGAGCTTATTTGCTGAGCTTATTTGCTGAGCTTAGTTGTTAATCTTAGTTGTTAATCTTAGTTGCTGTGACTTCTGCGATAGCGCTACCTAACTGCAGAAATGAAAGAATATTGACGTGCGGATGTTTACACATTCGCCATATTGATTCAATGACCGATTGAGTAAACCCGCGTCATGTATCTGACTTGCAATTCCCGGCAAAGTTCGAACATTCGCTTCCTATCTATGGGCCGCACAAGTTTTGTTCGGCTAACTGTTTGGCTCACTGTTCGACAAACTGTTCAACAAACTGTTCAACAGAGACGACGACCGCGCTACTCAAGTCAGTCGGACTCTATGTTCAG